>DASWRG010000097.1:0-25171 GCA_036403295.1 Pyrinomonadaceae bacterium | reverse complement strand
GCGCGCCAGGATTGACACGCTCGTCGCGGCCAATCCGAACGACTGGAACACCCTGTTCGTCGTCGGCAGGGCATACGCCAACAACGACGAGTGGGACGAGGCTCTGAAGTGGGTTGACCAATCCATCAAGGTCAAAGAGACTTTTCAGAATCTCTCGCTCAAAGCGCAGATTCTTTATAACGCAGGCCGCAAGGACGATGCCTTCGCCATTGCAGACCAAGCCATACAGCGCGGCAAAGCGGACAAGGTGGACACCACGCGCTTTGAAAAACGGCTCGCGGATATGAAGGCGGGCAAGATGTAATACCGAGTTGCAGTTAACAAAGAGGTGAGACTGTCCACGAATTCACACGAAACGAGACGAACAACTCGACCTTTCGCATTGTTTCGTGTGATTTCATGGACAGTCTACTTCCTCTCTTTTGATTCCAACCTGGTATGAGCTTATAGGCGCGCTCACCTAGCTTCTCGGAGGTCGTACCTAGAGCTTACGCACGACCTCCGAGAAGCCAGGCGCACCTTCCGAGGCTTTAGGCGCATCCACCTAGATTATAGGCATGGCCTCCGAGTCTCTCGGCGTGACTGTCGAGCCTTTAGGCGCGCGCGCCTAGAGGCTCGATGATATGTCCGAGAAGCTCGACGCCGCCTCCTAGAAGCTAAGCAGGCGTGCCGAAAGCCTAGAGGTTGATGCGTTTGAGCATCTCTGCGAAGCGCGGGTCGTCGCGCAAGGGGTCGAACTTCGGGTCAACTTTGAGATGGAGCAGCCATTCGTCGCGCTCTTGATAAGCTTTTTCCAGCCACGCGAGGGCTTCTTCCAGCTCTCCGAGTCCAGCGCAGACTGCGCCGCGATAGTAAGGCGTAACGTAGCGTTCCTCCGACAACTCCTGCAATTTATCTAATACGCCGCGCGCTTCGTCTCTCCTATCTGCGACCGCGTAGGCGTGGCCGAGCATCGCCGTCACTTCCGGCAAATCGCTTATCTCCGCAGCCTTTCGCAACTGCCCGACGGCTTCGTCATGACGGCCAAGCTGTTCATAACACCAGCCGAGCAGGCACAGCGCGCCGACGAAGCTCGGATCAATCAAGAGAGTTTTCCGGCACTGCTCAATGGCTCTGTCATACTGCCGCGCGTAGAAATAGGTCGCGCCGAGATTGACGTTGATCTTGAGCGTCAAATGGTCTAGCTCCTGCGCGCGAGTGAGCTTTTCGATTGACTCGTCGAGCCTGCCCATCATCGACAGATAAACTCCGAAGCGTTGATGCGCCGTCGCAGAGTTGGGCTTGAACTTTATCGCGCGCCGGTAAGCTTGCTCGGCGCGCTTCCAGTCCCACTCGTACCAGCAGGCGACCAGCGCGAGCGAGACGTGCGCCTCTGCGACCGTCTCATCCAATTCGAGAGCCTTCATCGCAGCCGCTTTGACCTTCGGCATCGCCTCGCGCGGCGCGAGCGACATGTTCGACAGGCGATAATAACAATCCGCCAGGCCCGCGTAAGCCAGAGCGTAATTCGGGTCAATGTCGCTCGCCTCGCGGAAAAACTCGATGCTCTTCTTCAAGCCTTCATCCGTGAATTTGTTTAAGTGATAACGCCCCTTCAAATAAGCTTGATAGGCTTCCGCGTTTTCCGTCGAGCGTTTGGCGAGCCGCTTTTTCTCCGCGCCCGTCAAGTGAAGACTGAGGTGTCCGACGATCTCGCGCGAGATGTCCTCTTGAACCGCGAAGAGGTCTGTCAGCTTGCGGTCGTACTGCCCGCCCCACAGCAAAGCTCCGTCGCTCGCGTCCACGAGTTCGGTCTTGATGACGAGGCGGTCTGCGCTCTCCATCACGACGCGCCCCAAAAGCACCGCGCGCACGCCAAGCTCGCGCCCCGCTTCGAGCGCGTCCACTTCGCGTCCCTTGTAACGAAAGACGGTCGAGCGCGCCATCACGCGCAGCTTCGGCAGCCGCGAGAGACTGTTGATGATGCTCTCCGTGACGCCGTCCGAGAGATATTCCGTGTTCGCGTCGCGTGAAGCGTTGACGAGCGGCAACACCGCCAGAGAGTCTATCGCCTTGCGCCGCGTTGAACGACGCGCCGGAGCGGGATTCGCACCAGAAGTTGAAGAAGAAGTGTTGCCGGTCGCCCTCGCCATCTCGACGGAAGTCTCGACGGCGCGTGCGCGCTCCATCTCCGTGATGACATCGAGTCGCTGCTTGAGCTGGCGCAGGTCAATCGCTAAATCTTTGATGGTTTGATAACGCTGCTCCTTATTCTTGGCGAGAGTTTTGGAGACGATTCGCTCAAGCTCGGTCGGCACATCGGAAAGCGTTGCGAGCGGCGCGGCCGGTCTTTCGAGAATCGAGACGATGATGTCGCTTCTGGTCGGAGCATCGAAGGGAGCGCGCCCCGTAATCATCTCATACAGCACAACTCCCAAACTCCAGATGTCCGTCCGCGCGTCCACCTCAAGACCGCGCGTTTGCTCCGGCGACATGTAACGCAGAGTCCCCATCACCATCCCTTCGTCAGTCGGGAAGAGCGGGCGCGTCGGAGCTTCCGGCTCAGCCGGATGATGACCCGTCGTCTGTTCTTCCAATTTTGCGATGCCGAAATCCAGGACCTTCACATAGCCGTCGTGACGCAGCATGATGTTTTCCGGCTTGATGTCGCGGTGAATGATTCCGGCGGCGTGGGCGGCGGCGAGCGCGCTCGCAGTTTGAATCCCGACCTCAATCGCTTCGTCGAGCTTGAGGCGGCCACGCTTAATGCGTTGGCGCAAAGTCTCGCCGTCTATAAATTCTGTGGCGATGAAGTGCGCGCCCACGGCTTCGCCGATCTCGTAGATGGTGACGATGTACGGATGATTGAGCGCGGAGACGGCCCTGGCTTCCTGCATGAAGCGGCGCATGCGTTGCCGGTTCGAGGCCGCGTCCTCTTTGAGAATTTTCAGTGCGACGGTGCGTTCCAACTCGATGTCGCGCGCGAGGTAAACTTCGCCCATTCCGCCAACGGCGAGAGGAGAGCGAATCTCATAACGACCAAGACGAGTCCCGGTTTCGATTGCCATAGCGGCGGCGGCGACAAGAGGCAGCCTGGCGACTGCGAACGGCGAATCCTCACGAACTATGCTTATCAAACATTGTAGCTCCCTTCGTTTAAGCATCAAAGGTAAAAGTAAAGCGGGTTCAAGGTTCAAGGTTCAAGGTTCAAAGTCTAAAACCTTGAACTTTGAACCTCGAACCTCGAACCTTAAATGGCCTGTCGAATCTGCGGAACGTCGAAGATGCGCGTCGCGTCGCTCTCGGTTGTGACGGCGTTGACGAGCGCATCCGTCATCTGCCGGATAGTAACGAGGCCGAGACGCTGCGCGCTCTCACGGGTTGAGGGGATGGCTTCCATGATTTTGTAGACGGGCAGCAAAAGGTAAGGCCAGCGATGGCCGGGGCCGAGCACGTACCACGGGCGCAGAATCGTGGCTTTCAAACCGTTTTCACGAATCAGGCGTTCGCCTTCGGCTCTGACCTCTTGATAGGCTTTCATGATGGGGGCGGGCTGCGCCACGCTGAGATAGACGAAATGCTTGACGCCCGCTTCGACCGCCGCCGCGACTGAGGCTCGAACCGAGACCAGATCAATCTCACGAAACTGTCTGGCTTTGGCTGGAGACGGGCGCGGCACGCCGACCAGTTGGACGAAAATCTCCGACGGTTGAATGTTCGAGGCGAAGGATGCCTTATCGAGCGCATTGCCGATGACGGCTTCGCACCCGCGCGGCAGTTTTGTTTGCGACCCCTCACGCACCAGCGCGCGCACCTCGTGCCCGCGCTTCAAGAGTTCGGGAATCAACCTCTGTCCGAGATAACCCGTCCCGCCCGTGATGAAGATTCGTTTTCCAGCCATACAATACACTCCTGCTGTGATTGTACGGTTAATGAGCCAGGAATGGATTTTAAGAAAGCCAAATCACAGCAGTTATCTCGCGCAAAGGCGCTGGTGGCGCAAAGGAAGAACGCCAAGCTGTTGAATGCCGCTTGCTCTTGGCGTGTTTCTTCTTTGCGCCACCAGCGCCTTTGCGCGGGACTTATTTGCCCGCAGGCCGCTTGAGCTCGACCGGATATTGAAAGTTAAAGGGCGGACGCTTGATCGCATCTGCGCATGAGGGGTCAAGCCCGGCGGCTGTGCCTTTGGAGATAAACTCCGCGACGAGATTGTCGATGCAATCGGAAGCGGTCAGGTGCGTGCCGTTGCGGATGATGATCTGGCGGCTATTGGGGAGCGTGCGCGCGGCTGCTGCTCCATAAGCGGGCGGCGTCACGGGGTCAACGTCGCCGCTCACCATCAACACGGGCACATTCGATTTCACCGGCTCACGGAAACTGTCTGGAGCTTTAACGCTCGGCCACAATGCGCAGGCATTGCGATAATCCTGGATGTGCGCCTCGCCGTAATAAGTCCCTTTGGTCTCGCGCGAGATGTCCGCGTCCGTGATGAACGGGATGTGTTCCGAGCAGAGCACGGAAAGCTGCATGCCTCTGGCAATCTGCATGTCAATCTGGCGCACGACGAGGAAGGCGTAAGTCGCAAACGGAGTGTAGTCGTTCTCGTATGCGCTGTGAATGATGAGCGGCAGCAAGCTTGTCAAATCCGGCACGTAGAGCATGACGCGCAGGTTGTCCGCAAAGCTGGCGCGCGACATCGTGAGCTGCTGCGTTTGTCCCGTCAACGGATTTACGGCCTCAAAGCTCGCCGGAGTTTTATCAAGACGACTCAAGACCGCGACGAACTCTTCCTTGAGCTTCGGAAAAGTTTTGTAGCACACGGCGTCAGCCGCGCAATCGTCCATCAGGCGATCAAGCGCGTGCTGCGTGCCTTTGGCGAAATAGAGCGGCAGCTTGTAATCGGTCGGCGCGACGCCCTTCAACACGACGGAGCGCACCCGTTCGCCATGCTGGCGCAAGTAGACGAGCGCGGCGTTCGTGCCATACGAGCCGCCGTACAGGTTGATGCGTTCGTAGCCCATCGCGTCGCGCACTTCATCGAGATCGTCCATCGCAATCGGCGTTGTGTAGAGAGTGAGATTAGCATTCTTCTCAAGCTCAGCGCGGCAGGCGCGCACGGCTTCGGGGTTGTACGGGTTGCCGAAATAGCTGCGCATGTCGTTCTTGTCGCGCAGTTTGCAGTCCAGGAGATTCGACGCCCCTGTGCCGCGCTGGTCTATGAAAATTATCTCGCGCTCGCGGCGAATTTCGGGCAAAAAATCTCCGGCGCTATTGACGACGCTGACCGCGCCCTGTCCCGGCCCGCCCGCCAGAAAGAAGACCGGATCGGCGGCTGGCTTCGCGCCCGTCGCTGGCAGTATCAGAATATTGAGCGAGATTTTGCGACCGCGTCCCGCCGCGCGGTCTTCGTAAACTTCATACCTGGCACAACGCGCGTCCTCGATCAGCTTCGGCAGCTTGCACGGCTCAAGCTTGACGCGCCCGCGCGTGATGGACTGAGCCGCTTTGTCTGACTTATCCTCGCGCCGGAAAACGAGCGGGGCATTGATAGCGCCCTGTTTCCAGCGTCCGACGATCTCCGCGCCGTCGCCGCTCACAGTCCCTTCGTAAGAGCCTCCGATGTCTGCCATCTCAAAATTCAGCGTGGAATTTTTGTAAACAATCGTGTCAATCTTGAGATCGTTCGAGTCCGGCTGGTCGGGGCTGTCAACCGTCCCCGTCAGGCCGCCCGCGCTCTTCCTTAATTTCAAAACCAGCCGCACCCGCTGGCCGCTCGCCTCAAGCACGCCGTGCCAATCGCCTTCAATCGTCGCGGCCTCCTGCGTTTGAAAAGAGGGATGAGATTTCGAGAGAGCGAGTTCGGCGTAACTGCTGATGATGATGGCGAAGACGAGGAGGGGAGCGAAAAAGGCTCTGCGTGTCAGCGACATGTATGAATTCTCCATTGCCAAATGAAAATGATAAAGAGGAACTGCTGAGAGCAAAGCTCTATTACGAAAATTCGTATGCCGAAGGTTTCGCCAAATTAAATTATGGGGAAGAGAAAAACAGTTTCACGCAAAGGCGCAAAGGAAAAGCATAAGCACGCAAAGGATTGAATGCCACTGGCTCTTGGCGTGCTTCCGTTTCCTCTTCGCGCCTTTGCGTGAAACTTCTTTTATCTGTCTAACACAACAGGATTTGAGAAGGGAGGAGAGTTGTGAGATGATTCCACCCGCTCCCCGCTTCCTATTTTATCAATAATCTCATGCGCTCAAAAAAAACAGTCGGCAGTCTGGTCTTGCTCATCTGTCTCGCCCTGTCTCTCTCCGTGTGGGCGCAGAATGAAAGAGCGCGCGTCGTTGTCGCTCAACCGAACGCGGCCTCTGCAAATCCCGTCACGCTCAGATTGAAGGCGACCCTTGGCATTCACAGGCATCAGCTTGAGACTATAGATTTCAGTCCCGACGGCCAATTCCTCGTGACGGGCAGCGAGCAAGATAAGACGAAGCTGTGGAATATTGCGAGCGGGCGGTTGATTGCCGAGCTTGACGGCTCGATTAATCCGAGACATATCGGCTACGAGCAAAGCCGGACTGTCTTTAGCCCTGACAGCCAGCTCTTGTTAACCACACGCGGCAAAGATGTCAGCCTGTGGGATGCGACGACGGGGCAGCTCAAATTCACTCTGACCGGACACGAGGATAACATCACTGCGGCCTCTTTCAGTCCGGGCGGTGAGCGGCTGGCGACGGGCAGCAGTGACGGGACAATCAGATTATGGAATGTCACGACCGGCCAGTTCATCAAGAGCTTGACGGTCTGGCGCGTCAAAAACCTTCCGAAATACAGAATCATCTCCAGAGCTTTAAGCTGGCCTGTCATCATCAATCTCTCGTTTAGTCCTGATGGACATCAAGTCTTGACCACGGCCAACACCGGCGCGACAGATTCGCCCGCCAAACTCTGGGACGCGGAGACGGGAAAATTGCTGGCCTCGCTCGGCGGACACACGCGTCAGGTCGGCACGATGACAGAATCGGCGGCGGTAGATCAGGCGATGTTCAGTCCCGACGGAAATTTTATCTTGACGCTCGGCTCGGACGAGGCGAAGTTGTGGGACGCGCGGTCGGGAGGCTTGAAAGCCACGCTTGAGAATCTTGGCGGGGGCATCAGCTTCAGTCCCGATGGACGCTTTCTGGGGTTGATTAAATATAAAAGCCGGACAGGTATCCTGAGTATGAAGAGCCTGAGCGTGCGGGCTGAGCTCGGAGTAGATACTGTCTTCCTCAACCAGTTGGCTTTCAGCCCTGACAGTCAAACGCTCGTCTTCGCCAGCGGGTATAAAAAATATCAAGCGAAGCTAATTGATGTTTCGGGCGGGGACATCAAAGCAACGATTCCGCTCATTTCAAAGTTCGGGAACGACATCGTCAGCCCTGACTATCAGAAGGACGTTGACCTGCTTGCCTTTCATCCGAACAGCCGTTGGCTCATGGGCAGCAATCACAATTCAGTCAGGTTCTGGGACGCAGAGACGGGACACCTCGTCACTGAAACGATGGAAGGCCGCGACCCCGCCGCGATAAGTCCGGGCGGGCATCTGCTGGTCACAGCCGGGAAGGATAAGAAGAGCGTGCTCGTGTGGGAGATGGTGGGAGTTTGAAAACTTGCTCTCTGCTATAATCGCCGGAAAGGAAAATTTTTATGAAACTCTTTCGCCTTGCTTTGCTCTTAACCATCATCGCGGCTTCGGCTGCTCTCGGCTTTGCTCAAAAGTCGCAAGCCGCACCGTGCGCCGTCAGTCAAGCTCCCGAATTTCGCGGCTTTCACTTAGGGATGACGACGCTCGAAGTTCGCAGCAAGCTTGAGGATACGACGCTCTTCGATCTCAACGCGCCGAAGAGCGCGACCGGCTCGCAGGCCGTCCGCATCTCAGCCGCCGAACTCAAAGAGGATTTGGCCGAAGGGATTGACGAGCTCAACCTGGCTTTCGTGGACGGCAAGCTGGCCGCGATTAAAGTCACCTACAGCGGAGCGGAGACGTGGGATAACGGGCAGGATTTTATCAACAAAACGTCGGCCTCGCTCGGACTGCCCAAGCCGACGGCGACGACCGGCAACGGATCGAGCGAGAACAAAGGGAATGAGAAATACAGGTTCGAGTGCAAAGGCTTTGCCGTCGCCATGGCCTATTCCTACGGCGTCTCGCCCAGCTTTACCATCAACGACACGGAAGCGCAGAGACTCGCCGACCAGCGTTTGAAGGACGAAGGCGATGTCAAAAAAATCACCATCGGCCCCGGCACAACCACCATTCCGGTTCGTCGCCCAAAGTAAGCAGGCAGAGCTTTAACTCTCTTTGCGTTTCTTCGCGTCTTCAATCTTTGCGTCCTTTGCGGTTAAGTGATTTTAAACGCAAAGAGCGCAAAGTGAAATCGCGCAAAGAGCGCAAAGAGGTTGAGCGCTCATCCACAATTCATGGAAGATAAGAGGCGCGCTATTTTTCGTGCAGACGCGATGCGGCGGTTCGGCGAGGCCAGAGATCGAACAGTCTTGCCGCGTTTTGCTTCGCCGCGTGTCGTCGCGGGGCTGTGGCTTTTAATCGCGCTCTTTCCGGCTGGCGGGATGCTGGCGTGGCTCGCACGCATTCCGGTTTATGCTTCCGGTTCAGCCGTCGTGTTTGACAGGCAAGCTGCATCGCGTTTCGCGCGCGATGGCACGATTGTCGCCGCGTTTTTTCCGCCGGAGACTCTTTCGCGCCTGCGAGCCGGTCAGCCTTTGCTGCTCCAACTCAAGAGCGGCGAACGGTTACATTCACAAGTCTTCTACGTCGAACCGCAAGTCAACAGCCCGGCTGAAGTCCGGCAGCGTTTCGCCATCGGCGAAGAAGTCGCCGCCATGGTCGCCTCACAGCCGTCAGCCGTCGTGTTGGCGAAATTGGAGACGCCTCAAAACGCGCTCTCGCCGGACGCTTACGCTGGCAGCGTCGGGCGCGCCGAAGTTGAAACGGGAACACGCCGCGTCATCTCGCTCTTGCCCCTCGTCGGCAGATTTTTTGGCGATTAGAGAGTAAAGCAGGAAGGGCATCAACCCTTTGCGCGCTTTAAGTTTTGACTTTGCGACTTTGCATGAAAGACCAACGTTTCACGCTGGTGGCGCAAAGATTGAAGACGCAAAGCACGCAAAGGAAAAGCCTGCTTATCTCTTCCGTTTAACCCTCTATCGAAAATACCTGCTGCTTCACCTGCGAGAGTCGTATAAGATTAAGCCGTGCCAGCATCGCGTCACATCAAATCTCTGGTAGAAAAACTCGTGCGGCGGCGGCGCGTGCCCGTCGTGTTGCAAATGAGCGAGGTCGAATGCGGCGCGGCCTGTCTCGCCATGATTCTCAGTTATCACGGACGACAGACGGGCATCTCGGAATTGCGCGAGGGGTGCGCGGTCGGGCGCGACGGGGTGACGGCGCAGGCGATGGCGAAAGTCGCGCGCGAGTGCGGCCTGCGCGCTAAAGGCTATTCGATAGAGCCTGCGGATTTCAAGTTCATTCCGCTGCCTGCCGTGGCTCACTGGGAATTCAATCACTTCGTCGTCGTCGAACGCTGGACGCCGAAACGCGTGGAGATAGTTGATCCGGCTGGCGGACGGCGCAGGCTGACGGCTGAAGAATTCGGCGCGGGCTTTACGGGCGTCGTCCTGACGTTTGAGCCGGGCGCGCAATTCGCGCGGCGGCGCGTCGCCAAGCGCATTACCAAACTCGGATTTCTGCGCTACATGCTGCGGACGCGCGGCACGTCCGGCCTGCTGGCGCAGATACTTTTGATGTCGCTGCTCATACAGCTTCTCGGTCTCGCGCTGCCGGTCTTTACGAAAGTGCTGGTGGACGAAGTGCTGCCGTTTCGGATGAGCAGCGTGATGACGATTCTCGGACTGGGAATGTTGATGTGGGTCTTGACGCAGACGGTGGCCGGTTACCTGCGCTCGACCATGCTCATTTACATGCAGGCGCGGCTCGATTCAAAGTTGATGCTCGATTTCTTCGAGCACTTGCTCACGTTGCCGTTCAGCTTTTTTCAACAGCGCACAGGCGGCGACTTGTTGATGCGTCTCGGCAGCAACATGGTCTTGCGCGAAGCTCTGGCGACGCAAACCGCGTCGGGCATTCTCGACGGCTCGCTCGTCGTGTTGTATCTCGTCGTGCTGATGGCGTGGACGCCCGCGTTCGGCCTGCTCGTGCTCGGCATCGGCGCGCTACAGGTCTGTGTGCTCTTGATGACGGGGCGGCGCATGCACAGGCTGATGGAGACGGAGCTTCGCGCACAGGTGGAATCGCAGAGCTATCTGATCGAATCGCTGACGGGCATCGCCACGCTCAAGGCCGCAGGCGGCGAAGAGCGCGTGCTGGATTACTGGTCAAATCTTTTCTTCAACCAGCTCAACATCTCGCTCGCGCGCAGCCACCTCTCGATTCTCATCGAGACAGTGATGATGACCTTGCGCATCTTTTCCCCGCTCATGCTGTTGTGGTTCGGCGCGTGGCGCGTGCTCGACGGCACGATGAGCTTGGGCACGATGCTGGCGGTGAACGCGCTGGCGGCGGCGTTTTTGATTCCGCTTGCAACGCTCGTCTCGAACGGACAGCGTTTGCAACTCATCGGCGCGCACCTTGATCGCATCAGGGATGTTTTGGAAGCAGAGCCGGAACAGGATGCGCGCGAAGTTCGGGACGCGCACGAGATGAAGGGAAGGATTGAGCTCAAGGGAGTCAGTTTCAGATACGACTCCGCCGCGCCGCTCGTGCTCGACGACATCACTTTGACGATTGAGCCGGGACAGAAGGTCGCGCTCGTCGGTCGCACAGGCTCAGGCAAGAGCACGCTCGCCATGTTGCTGCTCGGACTGTACAAGCCTTTGGCCGGAGAGATTTTGTACGACGGCGTGCCGCTCGAAACTCTGAATTACCGCATGCTGCGGCAACGCTTCGGCGTCGTCTTGCAGGAATCTTTTCTCTTCAGCGGCTCGGTTCGCTCGAACATAGCTTTCAACGATCCCGCGCTCACGCTCGAACAGGTGCAAGAGGCCGCGCGAATGGCTGCGATTCACGAAGAGATTATGCGTATGCCTTTGGGCTACGAGACGCTGATTGCGGAAGGCGGCGCGGCGCTCTCCGGCGGACAGAGGCAGCGCGTCTCCATCGCACGCGCGTTGGCACACGCGCCCGTCATTCTTCTGCTCGATGAAGCCACCAGTCATCTCGACGTGATGACTGAGAACCTGGTGGATCAAAACTTGAGCGGCCTGCCATGCACGCGTATCGTGATGGCTCATCGGCTGAGCACGATTCGCAACGCAGACTTGATTCTAGTCCTCGATCAAGGCCGCATCGTCGAAAGAGGCGCGCACGCGGAGCTGTTCGCGCAAGGAGGCCACTACGCGCGCCTCGTCCAGAGCCAGCTCGGGCGCGAGACGGATAAAATCACTGTTTGATGAGCGGCCAGTTTCACCCCTTGCAAATATTTTTGCAGCTTTCCTTAACTAACATGCTATCCGGCGTTTCCGGCCATTGACTTTCAAAGCGACTGTCTATATAACCGCGAATATCCAGCAGGAGTCAGCGATTTCTCTTTGCTCCCGAACACCTCATTAACCCTTTTGAGAAAGGAAACCGACATGTCGAAGATAGATGTTATCCGCGCATGGAAAGATGCGAAATACCGGCGCGGTCTGAGCGATGCCGAGCGAGCAGCCTTGCCCGAACACCCCTCCGGCCTGATTGAACTCACGGATGACGAGCTTAAGAGCGCGTCCGGTCTTGGAGGCGGTGGCGATATACAAACTACTGCCATCACCTGTACTCAATACACCTGGAACAACTGGCAGGCATGCGGCTGCCGCCCGCACGAGACTACTGCAATCACTTGTACCGAATGGTCTAAGAAGGGCTGGGACGGCTGCTGTCCGTAAGCGTGTTAATGGTGAAGCAGGAAGACTTGCCGGGTGATTAAGGCCGGTCTCAAGACAACGACGGGTGACTGACAAGTCGCCCGTCGTTGCTGCTTGATGAAGCGTTGCGAGGGAGTAAGGGCGATGGATGGAAGCGGAATCGAATCTGCCAACTGGTACAACGCGACGACGTTGCTTGAGCGCATCGCCGCGCGGCGGACGCGCCCCGCAGTGAAATCTCTGGCGGAATTCGATGCCGGGCTGGCGGCGCGCGAATTGGAACACTGGAAGTCGCAAGAGCCGTTTGACAACGAGGCTTATTTCGCAGAGCGGCTCGCGCTCGATGAGGTTAGCGAAGAAGAGTTGTTCGAGCTGCTGGGCGAGCCGCCGGAAGCCGTTCATGCGCGCTTTGCCGAGACGCCGGAATGGCTGCATGAGATCGCGCAGGCTTACACGCAGACAGAGGCGTCGGAGGCGAAAGAAGCGGCAGTCCCTTTGCCGCATGAGATGCGTGGTAAACAGACGGTCGGGTTTATCAACCTCATCGAGCCTTTGTTCAATCGCGGTCGCGCGCACTTGCGCGAAGGGATACAAGCGCTTTTGGAAAAATACCCGTCGCCGCCTTTCGATGCGGAGACGATTGAAGGCTTGCTCGTCGCCAACCTGCCGTGGCATCTGTACATGATGGTGAGCCGGACGATGGTTTTGGAGCTCAACGTCGCGCGGCTCGAAGGCTTGCTCGAAGGCGAAACGCCGGAAGCCAGATTCGAGCATTTTATGGAACGCCTCAAAGACCCGTTGGTCGCGCTCGGCATCTTGCGGGAATACCCTGTGCTGGCTCGCCAGATCGTCACGCGGCTTGAGAAGTGGGTCGCTTTCAGTCTCGAATTTCTCGAACACCTCTGCGCCGATTGGGACGAGATCAAAAACACGTTCAGCCCTGAGCAAGAGCCGGGACTGGTGGTCAGCATCGGAGGCGGCGCGGGCGATTCACATCGCGGCGGACGCTCCGTGATGCTCGTGCGCTTTGACGGCGGCTGGCAGATCGTGTACAAGCCCCGCTCGCTCGCGGTCGACGAACACTTTCAAGAGCTTCTGCTGTGGCTCAACCAGCGAGGCAGTCACCCTCCGTTTCGGACTTTGAAGATTTTGAATCGCGGGGCGCACGGCTGGGTCGAATTCGTCCGGGCGCATCCGTGCGACTCGCCCGCAGAGGTGCAGCGTTTTTACGAACGACAGGGCGGCTATCTGGCTCTCTTGTACGCGCTCGAAGCGACCGACTTGCATTACGAAAACTTGATCGCGGCGGGCGAGCATCCGGTCATCATTGATCTGGAATCGCTCTTTCACCCGCGCATCCGAACCATAGACATAGAGCAGCCGGACGTGCGTCTGGTCAGCAACGCGACGACCTATTCGGTCTTGCGTATCGGCCTGCTTCCGTATCGCACGTGGGCGGACAAAGAGTCTGACGGAGTTGACTTGAGCGGGCTGGGCGGCGAGGCCGGACAGTTGACGCCGGATCGCGTGCTGCAATGGGAACGCGCAGGGACGGACGAGATGCGCGCCTTGCGCAAGCAGATGGAGATGCCGGGTTCTCATAACCGGCCACGCCTCAACGACGCCGACGTAAACATTCTGGATTACGCGGAAGCCATCGCGGGCGGCTTTAGCATTATTTACAAACTGCTGCTTGAGCATCGAGACGAACTGCTCGCAAGTGACGGGTTGTTGACGCGCTTTGCGAGTGATGAAGTGCGCGCCATCGTGCGCGCCACGCGCGTCTACGGCATGTTGTTACAGGAAAGCTCGCACCCGGACATGCTGCGCGACGCGCTTGAGTTAGAGCGTTTTTACGACCGCCTCTGGCTCGGCAGAGACGAGAACAAGTTTCTGCCGCATGTGATTCCGCACGAGCGCGCAGACCTGCTCGGCGGCGACATTCCCATGTTCACCACGCAGCCCGGCTCGCGCGATGTCTGGAGCAGCACGGGAGAACGCATCCCGAATTTTCTGAATGACACCGGCCTCTCGCTCGTCGAGCAACGCTTGCGCCGATTCGGTGAGGAAGATTTGGGGCAGCAACTCTGGTTCATACGCGCTTCGCTGGCGACGCTCACCCTGAGCCGCGATGATTTGATGAAGTGGCCGAGTTATCGCCCCGTCGCGCCGGAAAGAGAGCTTGAAGGCGAAGAATTGCGTGAGCGACTTTTGACAGAAGCGCGCAAGGTGGGCGACAGGCTGGAAGCTTTGGCCTTGCGCGGCGAGGACGACGTGGCGTGGATTGGCCTCGCCTACAACAATCAACAGTGGGGACTCGTGCCACTGCTCGAAGACCTTTACGGCGGCGCGTGCGGCCTGATTCTATCGCTGGCTTATCTCGGCGAGGTCACGCGCGAAGAACGCTACACGATGCTTGCTCAGACTGCTCTCAAGACGATGCGGCGGCGGTTGGTTTACACGAAGAATACTTTTAACAGCATCGGAGCTTTTAATGGTCTGGGCGGATTGATTTACGCGCTCTCGCACTTGAGCGCGCTGTGGCGTGACGCGTCTCTGTTGATCGAACTCGAAGAGATTATCGAACGCCTGCCGGAGTTGATTGAACGTGATGAAGACCTTGATGTTGTCGGCGGTTCAGCCGGATGCATCGGCAGCCTGATGAGCTTGCATGCCTCTGCGCCATCGGAGCGGCTGCGCTCACTTGCTCTGCTTTGTGGTGAACGTCTCATCGCGCGCTCGACGGCGATGGAAGAGGGCATCGGCTGGTTTTCGCGGATTGAAACGTCAAAGCCGATCACAGGGTTTTCGCATGGCACGTCGGGCATCGCCTGGGCTTTGATGAGGCTCGGCGCATGGATTGGAGATGAGCGTTTCAGCGCGGCTGCGCTCGACGCCGTGCGCTATGAGCACACGCAGTTTTCAGAGGGGGAAGGAAACTGGCTCGACATGAGCGACCCGCAGAGCAAGGGACAGCCAGGACAGGACGGGCAGTTCGCGCTCTCGATGGCCTGGTGTTACGGCGCGCCGGGCATCGGGCTGGCGCGTCTGGGCATGCTGCGCCATTCGGATGATCCGTTGATTCGTGAGGAGGCGTTGACCGCGCTCAAGACGACGCTGGCGCGCGGCTTCGGGACGAATCACTCGCTGTGTCACGGCGATCTGGGGAACATGGATTTTCTGCTGCAAGCGAGCGAGACGTTCAAGCAGCCGGAGCTGCCCGCGCGAATTAATCTTCTGACCAATATCATTCTCGAAAGCATGCGCCGCCACGGTTGGCTGTGCGGCGTGCCTCTCGGCGTCGAGTCTCCGGCCTTGATGAACGGGCTGGCCGGAATCTGCTACGGGCTGCTGCGTCTGGCCGAGCCCGCGCGCGTCCCTTCCATCCTCGTCCTCGCGCCTCCATCTCAAATTTAATTTTAGTGAGCTTGGACAACAGATGAGAGGAGCAGCTTACGATAGCCGAACTGCTTGGCTGTCTTAATGCGATGACAGTTACAGCAACGCACTTCGCATTTCTGTATCTCCGCATAGACTGTCGGCCATGCGTAACCGAGCCGGATTAGATTACAAATCGAATTTTGTTTATTCCCTCTAACATGATCGAATTCTAAAACTACTGGATTGTTTTCTCCACAATCAACGCAGGGATGCCGGTGCAAGTAATCCAAAATCGAGCTGATAATTTCAGCCTCGGCTTTCCTGCGGCGTTTCATCACATTTGCTACATGACGTGACTTGTTTTTTTGATACCAATTATTTTGCGTCACGCTCTTGCATGTACGACACTGTGATTGCAATCCGTCGCGTCGCGCCTTATCGTTGCCAAACTCGGTGAGGCTTTTTTCGGTCGAGCAAGTCGGGCAAAATTTGATTTGCGACATGGCCGGCATACCTCTCTGTAAAACGCAAAAGGGCGTCACGGTTGACGCCCTTTTGCTTGAATATGGTGAGCCGAGTTGGGATCGAACCAACGACCCGCAGATTACTTACCACTTCGACTTTCGTCGCCCCACAAAGGGTTCGTGGTCTGGACTATCCCTTCATCATGTCTCTTGCGAGATTTAGATGGGCGCCGTCTAGTCTCTACACCTTCCCTGAATGATCAGGGCTTGGCTCGGGATTGCCATTTATGGCTGAAGGGTTCCCCGACTTTGACGCCTTTCTCACTCGCCCGTTTCCGAACGAGGCTCCCATAATTAAGAGTCTGCTGCTCTACCAACTGAGCTATCGGCCCACATGCAGAAAGAAATTATACGTGCGGCAATGCGCGTGTCAAGCGTATATCGCTCGCTTGGCTCTCAAACATAAAAAGCGAGCAAAGTATTTTTTCGTCGCTTGAAAATTTACAGGGCTTGCAGGAGCGCGTCGCGCATGGCGGCGGCGGTCGGCCAACGGTGCGCGGGGTCTTTGGCGAGCGCGCGTTCGACCGCGTTGGCGACTGTTGGCGGCACGTCCGGCACGCGTTGATGGATGGGAATGACGGGTTTGTCGAAGATGGCTTTGACGGTTTCGGCGACGTTGGCTTTGGGCGAGAGGTCGAGCGCGATGGCTCCGGTCAAAAGGCTGTAAGCGGTCATCCCCATCGCGTAGATGTCCGAAGCCGGTCGCACGTTCTTGAAATCTCTGATCTGTTCGGGCGGCATGTATGCGAAAGTGCCCGCGACATCTCCGGCCATCGTGACGCCGCTCATCCCTGTCTGCGTAAAACTTTTGGCGAGTCCGAAGTCCGTGAGCTTCGCGTTGTAGCTCGGCCACGCGCCGCTCACCAAAATGTTTTGATCTTTAATATCGCGGTGAATGTAGCCCTGATTGTGCGCGAACGAGAGCGCGTCGAGCGACTGAATCAGAATTTGCACGGCCTCTTGATAGGGCAGGCGTCCGCCGCGCGCGTCTGCGAGGCGTGCGGCATCCGTGCCTTCGACGAACTCCGTAATCAGATAGACGACGCCGTTATGCGTGCCTTTATTTATGAAGCTGACGATGTGCGGATGCTGCAAGGCGGCGGCGACATCCATCTCGCGCATGAAGCGGCGCAAGGCTTGATCGCTGACGGCGACTTCGGGCAATAAAGTTTTGATGGCGACGGCGCGTCCCGTCGCTTGATCGCGCGCGAGCATGACGCAGCCCATCCCGCCGCGTCCTAAAACTTTGACCATGTCGTAGCCGGGAATCGGCTGCGGATTTTTTCTGAGCTCCGCGCGGCAGTCTTCGCAGAGATAGGTCATCTGCTCGTCGGGCGAAGAGGCTTCGGCCTGATCGCGCCTTCCGCAGTTGAGACATTCGACGATGATAATCGAAGGCTGCGTCGCAGGTATCTCAGAGCGCGCGATTCCTTGCTGGTTGTAGAGGGCGGTCGGCACGGCGGTGTCGGTCGTGACTTCGACCGCGAGGACGGTCTGCCCGCCCTGTATCTGGTCGCCGTTACGCAGGTAAGTCTCCTGCACTTTGACGCCGTTGACATACGTGCCGTTGGTCGAGCCGAGGTCGCGCAGGAAGCAGCGCGGCGGCGAGATTTCCAGCAGGCAATGGTGACGCGAGAAGAAGCGGTCGTCAGGCAAGTAGAGGTGCGCCGTGTCGCTGCGCCCGATGAGAAAAGTATCGTGCTGCTCGAAAGTGAACGTGCGCCCGACATGCGGGCCGGACAGCACTCTTAAAGTTACTCTCATCTTTAATTCAAGTGACGAGTGACGAGTGATGAGTGATGAGAGAAAAGCTTTTCTGCTTTTTACTCATCACTTATCACTCATTACTCATCACTGCTTAACAATCTCCAAATCGTCGAAGGCGACGGCCTCCGTGTCGCTCGAATAGAAGCCGACGAGGCCGCGCTTGTAATTGGCTTTATCCGTGACGCTCGTGGCGAACTGCCCGTTGATGTAGAAGCTCAACTGCTCGTCGCTGGCGCGCACTTCGAGTTGATTGGGGCTGGAGCCTGTGCGAATCAGAGAGGAGCGAGTCCAGTTGACGAGCACGCTCTCTTTACCGCCCTGATGCAGCACGACGCGAAAAGCCGGACTCTCATCCGTGCGGATGAGAAAACCGTAGTCCTCCAGCACGTCGTTCTTCAACTCGCCGTAAACGGTCAGGCCGTAGCCGAGCGAGGGCGAGGTGCCGGTCACGCTGTGAACGGTGACGCGCGAGGTCGCGTTCTGCGTGTAGTACTCGTCTTTCTTCGGCCCGTAGACGACGACGTAGCCCTGATATGATCCAGCCGAAAGCTGGTATTCGCCGTTGACGTATTCGGCAGAGCCGAAGCTGTTCGTGCCTGACCACCAGTTGGCGTTCGAGAAGTCGTCCTGTAGCTGATAAGACTTATCCGAGGACGTGCCCGAATTCTTGTTGCTCGCCGTCGTGTTCGCATTCGAGTTGTTCGAGTTGCTCACGTTGGAATTGCGATTGCTGTTTTTGGCGTTCGAGTTATTAGCGTTCGAGTTCATTCCAACAATCACGACGAGCGCGACGACGCCGATGATGCCGACGATGACGAGCGCGCCCACGCCGCCCAGAATCCAGTATATCGCTTTGGACTTTTTCTGCGGCGGCAAGGCTCCCGGCGTGGGCGACCAGGAGGGCGTCGGCATCGGCGTGTACGGCTGGCTCGGCGACTGTGACGGATTATAAATCTGCGTCGGCGGCGGGCTGGTGTCGCGCGCAGGATTATATTGCAGCGTCGCGTTCGGGTCGAAAGATGGAGACTGATCGCTACTGCTGCCGCCAATGCTCAAAAGCGGCGAGCCGTCTTCGAGACAAAAGCTGAGCGCGTCGTCCGTGTAGGTGCGATTACAAGAGGGACATTTTTTCATATTCAGGGAATCCTCTAAAACAATCTAGAGTCAGAAGTCTGGAGTCGAGAGTCAAGCAGGCTTTGCTCTTGACCGCCGACTCGAACATTGTGAAATCCATTATACGGGAAGCGAAGGAAGGTTCAAGGTTCAAGGTTCAAAGTTCAAGGTTAAGAGGCGGAGATTTTGTCTGAACCTTGAACCTTAAACTTTGAACTTTGAATCTTTCTCAGATGACCGTGCCGCAGCGTCCGCAGAATTTCGTGCCGGGCGGATAGCTGGTGCTGCACTGGCGACAGATTATCTGCACGGGGCGTGGCGCGTTGAATTGTGACGCGCTGCCGCCGCCGCTTGGGACGGTCGTGCCGCAACGCCCGCAGAATTTTGTTCCGGCTGGCAGCGTCGCGCCGCAGCTTGAACAGAGAACCCCGGGCGGCGGCGAGACATTGTGACCGCTCACGCCGGATGCGTAGCCGGGCTGCCCGCCGATGCTTCGACCTGCGCCGCCGCCTTGACTTCCGCCACTGCTTTGGCCTGCGCCGCCCGGTCTGCTCACAGGAGTTTGGCTTGCGCTTGGCCCGCCGTGTCCGTCCGTCACAGGGTAGAGCACAGTGCTGCCGCAGCGTCCGCAGAATCTTGCTCCGGCGGCAAAGCGCGCGCTGCATTGTCCGCAGACGACGACGCCGGGAATGCTGCTGTGCGGGCCACTGCCGATGCCGCTCGCGGGGCCGCCGCGCGAGGGCGTGAACTGGCTCGGCGTCGGAGCTTGACGAAGCTGCGCCTGTATCACCTGCTCGCCTGAGCCGGGACGAATCTCAATCACGCGCTCGTCGTCCATCTCGCCCGAACGCGCGACGCGCAGAACATGACGACCCGGCGGAATCGAGTTCAGGATGACGCGGCCTGAACGACCGATGCTCCCCTGTCTTTCATCATCGACATAAACTTCCGCGCCCGATGGCGCGAGTATCACGACGCGCGAGTCGCCCTGCTCGTCCTCCGATTCGTC
The DNA here is from genome assembly GCA_036403295.1 of Pyrinomonadaceae bacterium. Lineage (GTDB taxonomy): Bacteria > Acidobacteriota > Blastocatellia > Pyrinomonadales > Pyrinomonadaceae > JACMLC01. The sequence continues at coordinate 5,476 of DASWRG010000097.1, read as the reverse complement.
GCCGACGGCTGTCTCAAACTCTTCGAGCCATTCGGCGACGTTCGGCGAGCGTTTCTCGACATCTCTCTCAAGCGCATGCATCACGGCATGCTCGACTTCGGGCGAGATGTCCGAGCGCAGGCCGCTCAAAGGCGGAGGCGCGTTCATCATCTTCTGCATGATGAGCTGCGGCAGATCGCCCGTGAACGGAGGCCGCCCGCCGAGCATGTGATAAGCGATAGTACCGATGGCGTAAACGTCAGCCCGCGCGTCGAGAGCCGCGCCCGGCTGCATCTGTTCGGGGGCCATGTATTCGGGCGTGCCGATGATGCCGCGCGAGGCCGGGCCGCTCGCAGAGATGGCTTCGGCGGCGGCGTCGCTGACTATCTTCGCCAAGCCGAAGTCACCGACCTTGACAAAGCCGCCGCCGTTTCCAGCCGCTCCGCTCTTCCTCTTTTTCTGCATGATAAAGATATTGGCGGGCTTTAAGTCTCTGTGCAGAATGCCCGCGTCGTGCGCGGCTTCGACGCCTTCGGCCACTTGTCTGAGCAGGACGAGCGCGCGCTTTGCGCTCAGAGTTCCTTCGCGTCTGAGGAGATGATGCAGAGTCTCGCCTTCGACGTATTCCATCACGAGAAAGAAGACGCCTTCGGGAGTCTTGCCGAAGTCCGTCACGTCAACGACGTTCGGATGTTGAATCGAAGCAGCCGTGCGCGCCTCACGCTCGAAACGCGCGATGGCTTCGCCCTCCTGCATCTCTTCATCATTGAGAATGTCGGGGCGGACGGTCTTGACGGCGACGCGGCGCGTGACCAGATTTTCGTCGCGCGCCAGATAGACTTGTCCCATCGCGCCGCGACCCAGACGCTTTTCAAGGAGATAACGTCCGGCGAGCATCGTCCCGCCGGGCAGAGAACGCCGCGTCTCTTTGTTGTCTTCGGGACAGACGAGCACCTCGTCAGCAAAGCAGCGTTCGCAACGGGGGCATTCGCGCATAAGTCTCTTCAGAGCTTTCCAGGAAGTATTTCAGCGAACAACTCTTTGCCTCTCTTTGCGAAAAAACTTTGCGTGCTTTGCGTTAAAAAATCACTTAACCGCAAAGAGCGCAAAAGAGGGGAGACGCAAAGAAGCGCAAAGAAAAGGCTCTGGAAAAGAATAAGGCGTCACAGAGGGGCGCGTCAAACATGGCGCGCGTCCCCTCCGGCTGACGCCTGCTGAATGGATGAAAGTAATGCTTGCTTCTAGCCTGCGGCGGTGCGCGTCTGCTGCTGCTTGGCGGCCTCCATGCGCGCGCCGAGTTGTTCGACCTGTTCCTCGCTCAAAACCTTCTTGGCTTTCGGAAACATCTCGCCCTCTTCCTCTTCGACGTGATGCTCGACGTTCTCTTTGAGGACGGTCAGCTTGGCCTTCCACTCCTCCGTGTCCTTCGGGTCGGCTTCGAGTTCCGAGAGAAGCTGTTTGATGACAGCATGCTCTTCGTAAGCTTCGAGCGTGATTTCGTGCGTCTCGTCGGCTTCCTTGATGGACGGATAAAAGATTTGCTCTTCGATGGCGGCATGCACATCGAGTTCCTGTTTGAGCTGTGTGAAAAGCTCCTCGCGCGTCTTCTCTGCGCGCTCGGTGGTCGGCTCAAGCTTTTCAAAGATACCGGAAACCTTCTTGTGATCCTGTTTCAATAATTCAAAAGCATTCATAACCCTCTCCTCCACTGGTTCGTAAAGTTGCAGTATTGCACGCTATTCATACGCGCAAATGGCGGCTTCAGTGATAAGAGCAAACGGAATGCCGCAAAAAGTAAGGATGAGGGCGGAAGGATGAAAGGCATGCTCTTCAAGCATGAGCCTTTCAATTTTAAGAGCCACACTTTCATCCTTCATCCTTGCAATTCCACGCAGCACTGCGAGCAGCGCGTGGCTTTGAGGGGAATGGAAGAGAGGCAGTGCGGGCAGTCTTTGGTCGTCGGGCCTGCGTCCGTGGCCTGTTTGCTTTTGAGCCGGTTGACCTGTTTGACGATGAGGAAGACGACGAAGGCAATGATGAGAAAGGTAATCACATCGTTGATGAATGCGCCATAGGCGATGACGGGCAGCCCTTTGGCTTTGGCGTCGGCGAGCGAGAGCGGATGCTGGCCTGAGAGGTCGTAGAAGAGGCTCGCAAAATCAACCTTGCCGAGCAGGAGGCCGATGGGAGGCATGATGATGCCGTCAACCAGCGAGGTCACGATCTTGCCGAACGCCGCGCCGATAATCACCGCGACCGCCAAATCAATCACATTACCGCGCGCGATAAATTCTCTGAACTCTTTGAGCATCTTTTTCTCTCCTTCAACTTAAAAAGCGAGCGGCGCGCACAAATTCGCACGCGCCGCCAGCCGGATGTTGAAATGCTTTTGAAACTGAGCGGGTCGCGCCTCAGCCACACCTCACGCGAGGTGATGATTAATCTGTCTCGTCAGCGAAGAGGTGTTGGAATTCATATTCATCTGTTGCATACTCATGCCGGTCATGGCCGCGCCCGCGCCGAGCAAGCCAGCACCCAGAATCACGAACACAATCCACCCGATGAGTAGCTTCATAATGTTAAGCCGCGAGGCGTTCATAAAGCCCCAGATCAGAAGGTAGAGGGCACAGATGAGTCCGAGAATTCCTTTGCCCGCTCCTTCGGTCTGAAACAGCTTCACGAGCACCATCAGTTGGCAGATAATGCCGATCAGAAGTAACAAACAGCCCAGACCGATTAACGCATATCCCATTTTTTAAGCCTCCAATTCGAGTTGCGGTTGATAAGAAGAGCTTTGGTTTTATCTGCCGATTAATCGCGCCGCCGTTTCGGGAAAAAACAAGAGCCTGATTAACCAGTAGAGCATCAAGCAGACGAGCAGCAGCATAGTGATTCCCGTGCGATGCTCGATGGTTTCAATCGTGTAGACCAGAGAGCGTCTCGGCCTTTCAGGCAACATCGCCGCCAGTGCGATGAGCGCAAGCGCAATCAGAAAAAGCGGCGCGAACGCATGCAGAGCAAGCGACGTGTGCCACTCTCCGTGCAAGAGCGCGGCCACCGCGCGCGTCAACCCGCAGCCGGGACACGGAATGCCGAGCAAGTGTCTGACCGGACAAGGCCAGCCGGGAAGCCCCGACGCGACCAGCAGCCCTTGCGCCGCCGCCACGCCCGTGATGACGAACGCCTCCGTCCGCTTCCGCATGACGGACGCCATAATCGGAGCGAACAGTTGATGTCTGAACATCATCGGTTCCGGCGACGGATGATCCAGCCTTTTGAATGCCTTGAAGTTTTGAAGAACGGAGTCGGACACCCCTTGTACAGAAAGAGTCGGGCGCACATTACTATAAGCCCGCGCGCATGACAAGAAATTTTATTTCGGGCGAAGAAAACGTTTCGCGCGAAGGCGCAAAGAAAAGTTTCAAGCTCTTCTTTGCGCCTTTGCGCCTTTGCGTGAGATTGCTTTGACCTGCTCACTTCACCTCAACCAGCTCAACTTCAAAGATGAGAGTCGAGTTGGGCGGAATCAGCGGCGGCTTTCCTGTCGCTCCATAACCGAGATTCGGCGGAATGATGAGCTTGCGCTTGCCGCCCACCTTCATCGTCGCCAAGCCTTCGTTCCATCCCTTGATAATCCCATTACTCCCTAGAACGAAATTGAGCGGCGGCTTGCCCTCCGAGCTGTCGAACTTCGTCCCGTTCTCAAGCGTCCCGGTGTAACGCACCGAGAGGGTTTTGCCCACCTGCGCGCTCGCCCCCGCGCCTTCGACCAGCTCAGTGTATTTCAGCCCCGAAGCCGTCGTCACCTCTGTGCCGCCTTTTCTGAACGCCACGAAATAGATGATGCCGCCGAGGAGCAGCGCGGCGATAATGATATAAATAATCAGCGCGGTCTGTGACTTAGCCCCTTTGCTGTGGGCGGCAGACCTGAACGCGGGCGCGCCCCTGTAAGTCCTTTTGCTTTTTCCCGTGCGTCTCTTACGACTTTGAGGCAAGATTGATACTCCCTTGCAGAAAAGATTTTGATGAGAACTTGCGAGCATGAATTTCTCATACAAGATGAAGTTCAAGCAAGCTGAGAAAGCCACAGAGGACACAGAGCGCACAGAGATGAAGAAGAAGGCAAAGAGTAAAAGTAAAAAGGTAAAAGGCAGGCGGAAACCAGCCTCTCTTAAATCCTTTTTGTCCTCACTTTTGCCTTTTGCCTTTTTACTTTTACCTTCCTCTGTGTTCTCTGTGTCCTCTGTGGCTATGCTATTTTTATGAAAGAGCTGCTTCACACTTGATGGAAGGACAGTTTGCTTAACTTTTAAGATGACCGATTATCTTGAACGCACAATTGATTTCAATCATCCGGACATCGCCTCGGTGGTTGACGAGCTGTCTTTCTGGTCGTCCAGATTCGGCCACATGCTTTTCGACCTGCTTGAGATACGCCGCGACCTCAACATCCTGGATGTCGGCTGCGCCAACGGCTTCCCTCTGTTCGAGCTGGCGCACGTCTTCGGCAGCTCATGCCAATTAACAGGCATAGACATCTGGCGCGAAGCTTTGGAGCGCGCACGCTTCAAGCTTCAAATTCACGGCCTCGCAAATGTGCGAATCCTCGAAGCGGACGCCGCGCAGCAGCCGTTCGGCGACGCGGAGTTTGATTTGATCGTCTCGAATCTCGGAATCAACAACTGGGAAAATCCGCAGGCCGTCCTCGCGGAATGCTTTCGCGTCGCCAGGCCGGACGCGCAGATTATCCTGACCACCAATGTGGTCGGCCATTATCAAGAATTTTACGAAGCGTTCGCGGAGACTTTGCGCGAGATGGACAAAGCGGAGTTGATCGAAAAGCTCGACGCGCAGGCCGCACATCGCGGGACGAGAGCCACGCTTTCGAGCCTGCTCGCTGAGGCCGGATGGAAGCTCACGCGCGTCGTCGAAAACAGTTTCGAGATGCGTTTTGCTGACGGCGCGGCGTTACTTCATCACTCTTTGATACGCTTCGGATTCCTGGGCGGCTGGCGCGGCGTCGTCGCAGGCATGGATGAAAGGGAAGCGTTCCGGCGGATTGAGAGCAAGCTCAACGCCATCGCTCATCAACAAGGCGAACTGCGAATGACCGTGCCGATGCTTTACCTTGAAGCGAAGAAAATCGGAGAGGCTTAAGAGTTTTCAAACTGAAAGCATCTTTCTAAAACACGAAACAACTCTTGGCGTGCTGTGGTCTTCCTTTGCGCCTTTGCGAGAACCATCAACGTTTCACGCTGGTGGCGCAAAGATAAAACGAAAGGCGCAAAGGGTTGAAACAATATCTCATCAGATTTTGCGAGCGAGTCGCACCTGTGCGACAATCCGCACGCGCGCCTGTAGCTCAGCGGATAGAGCACTTGCCTCCGGAGCAAGGGGCCGCAGGTTCAATTCCTGCCAGGCGCACCAATATTATCAAAGGCTTACAGTCGTTTTGAGAATGGCTGTAAGCCTTTTGGACACTTTGATGGACACATTT
>DASWRG010000096.1:0-15144 GCA_036403295.1 Pyrinomonadaceae bacterium | reverse complement strand
GAATCGTCCGTGTAGTCCATGAAGTTCTCAATCGGATCGTTGCCTGCGCTGGTGCAGGTGTTGCGTCCCGACGGACAGCCGAACGCAGCCGAACGCTCCGCCGGAGTATCGCTCACCGAATCGCCGGAGCCGGAGCAGCCGCCCTGAAATGTGTGATAGAGACCGAGCCAGTGGCCGATCTCGTGCGTCGCCGTGTCGCCCAGATTGTACGGCGAGGCCGTGCCGCCCGGAACCGACGAGTAGAGAATCACCACGCCGTCATCAGACGGATTGCCCGCATACCACCACGGGAAGGTCGCCCAGCCGAGCAGACCGCCGCTCAAATTCGCCGAGTAGATATTGAGCGCGTTTGCGCCGCCGACGCGCAAGGCGGATTTCATTTGAGCTTCGGCGCTCGACCCTTGCGCTAGATTGTACCAGGTTGAATTGGTCGTGCGCGTGACGCTCGACAGGACGAACCTGTAAGGCGTGTTGAAGCCGCCCGTCACGCCGCTGTAAGCATTATTCAAGACGTTGATCTGGCTCGTAATCTGCGATTGCGGAATGTCGCCGTTGGCGATGCCCGAGCCTTTGTTGATGACGTGCCAGTACACGTTCACAGTGACAGAGCCGCCTGCTCTATCGGCCTCTTCGCCTTTGCCGCGACGGGTTTCCAGAAAACGAGAGTTGGCCGCGTCAATCTGTGCGGCTTCGATGGCGTCCACGGGCAGGGTCGCGCAACGCGCGCCGCTATCAATGAAAGCCTTCTTGTTGCGCCACTCGCGGCCATTCAATTCGAATGGGGCGGAATCTTCATCCTGCACATTGTTAATCGAGCGTCCGCCGGTGCCCATGATGCCGCCTTCCTGTGCGCTGGCGTTATGAGTTGAGCGGGTTAAGACCAAAGTGAGGGCCAGCGCCACGAGCGCCAGCATGACCATAAGCTTATGTTTCATTCGTCCTCCTCGAAAGTACCTGTATCTCAGGGATGGTGGGTAAACTTATCCACGGAGAGAGGGCAATCTTTCCCTTTCCCGTATGAGCACATCAACGAAAATGATGCCGGACAGATAAATGGCAACGCTCGAAGTTCTCAGTTATAAAATTTTATCGGAGGAAAGAACGAGCCTCGTGACTCCCACCACTAGAGGCCGTTCAGAGCAAGCGGCTACTGTATATTTGTTTTGACAGTGACCAGTGAACTTTATAGTAGAGCGAGGCGGTATCTGTCAACTGCACTCAAAGAGAGATTTAAAAGCGGAAAGGCCGGGAGCCAAATTTCGACTCCCGGCCTCGTCCGTGGGTTAAAGGGTTAAAGGTTGTTACGGCAGCGGGTATTGAGCCGCACGCGCCGTCGGTATGTCACCGGAAACTCCGAACGGCCCGATGTAGAATTGGGTGCCCGGGTTCGCCAAAGTGGCATAGTGGAAGAAGTTGGTGGATGGCCGGTAGACTCCTAAGTCAGTCTTGCCGTCCCCGTCGTAATCGCCCGCCGTCACCAAGTCGTTGCTCACGCCAAACCGCGTGGCGTTGACAAGGACTGTGCCGTCGAGCTTGGCAACCCACCAGTAAAGATTTCCGCCAGTGTCTTGCACGACTCCGACATCGGATTTACCGTCGCCGTTGTAATCGCCGATAGCCATCGCATAGCTGGAACTTCCCCAGTTGACGTTGGCCGCGCCTGCTGTTGACTGCAAGACGTAGAACTGCGTGTCACCCACATCCGGCAAGTTCGTCGTGCGACGCACGGCCAAGTCCATCTTGCAATCGCCGTCGAAGTCGCCGACCGCCGGAACATCGGTCGCGTTGCCGCCCCACATCTGCGCCGTCACCGCGAGCGTCGTGCTATCGCGGATATACCACACGCCCGTCGAAGGACGATAGACCGCCACGTCCGCTTTTCCGTCGCCCGTGTAATCACCGGCCACCGGAATATCGGTTGACGCTCCAAACGTGGCGCTCTGCACGGTATTGCCTGTGCTTGTCAGCCAGTACCAGACGCCGCTTCGGAAGACGCCGAGGTCTGTCTTGCCGTCGCCGTCGAAATCAACCGGTTGCAGCTTGTCGCCGCTCGCGCCGAAGGTAGTGCCCGTAGAGGCTCCGCCGCCGTTCGGCATGATGTACCAGACGCCCGACGAAGGTCTAAAGACCGCGTAGTCCGTCTTGCCATCGCCGTTGAAATCGTCGCGTCGTTGAATCAGACAAGTCGGGCCGCAAACCGAGCACACGCGCGGGCCGGTGATCTGAACATCGTCAACCCACGCGCCGGTCGAGGCCACAGAGCTGTCCGAGGCCATTATCCAACGGAACTGAACCGTCTGTCCGTTCAGTGACGCGGGCAGAGTGATTACACTGTCAATGTATCCGCCTGCCGAAGTGCCAGACCAGGCCATGCGCCCGGCAATCGGACTCATAAAGCCCGAACTGATCGTGGCGTTGTAGCCGCCCGAGACGAACGCGCCGCCGCCCGTAATCACGTCAGTCCACGTCGTGCCGCCGTTGGTCGTAAACTCCAAGACCACTCCGTCAAACGTAGATTCCGTGATGTACTTGTTCTTGAACGAGACCTGCGCAGTCGTCGTGTTAATCACCACCGGCGGGGAAACGAGAGCCGCCGCGTTGACCGTCGCCGGGTCATTAGCAAACGCCGCGTTCGGAGCCGAGTTCGGCGTGGTGGTCGTCGTCGTCCAGTTGATGCCCGTGCCGGAAGTCTGCACGTTCGTCCAACCCGCAGGCAGAGCGGGCGGCGTCACGCCGTCGAAGTTCTGAGTTAACAGGTTGGAGAGCGTACCCGTCGTGTAAGTCTTGGTGATGTTCGGGTACGTGGTCGCGCCGTCGGCGACTGTGAAAGTCAGCGTGACCGTGCCGCCGCAGGCCACGGACGGACTGACGGTAAAGGTAAAGTTCTTCGTGACGGCAGGCCCGGCGGGAAGCACTGCGCCGTAATTCTGTGGCGCGCTCGGATTCGTCACGCCGCCAGTCGCCTGCAAGGTCACCGTCAAATTCGTGGTGGCCGTGTCGCCGCTGTTTGTAATCGGCAAGCTCACGGTGAGCGTCTCGCCCGGGTCGGGCGCGCCGTTCGGAGTTCCGCAGCTTTCCGCAGTGATATTAATCGTGCCCGCGTTAATCACCGCGACGCCGCTCACACAAAGCAGTTTTTGATTCGAGTTCGTGCCGACAAAGCCTGACGAGGCTTGGGAACGTCCGCCGACGACATAAAAACTGCTGTTCAAAATCGCGCCGCCCGTTCTCGACCTGTCGTTGCCCGTGCCCATGCTCGGCAAGCTGACCCAGGAGTTGCCGACCGGGTCCCATCTGATGACAGTGTCCGAGATGTTGGCGGTGACAATACCGTTGACATATCCGCCAGCCAGCACCCAGCCGCCGTTCGCGCCGTAACCGACGCCGGAAGAGGCCGCGCCCCAACGAGTCTGAGGCAAGTCGGCGATAGCCGCATCATCCCAGGTGTTTCCCACCGGGTCATAGCGGTAGGTTTTCAGTGAAGCCACCGAACCGACGCTAGCAATTCCACCAGCCCCATAAATAAAGCCGCCTCGCACAAATGCGCTGACAAAGCTGTCGGACTCCGGGTACACCGCGCCCTGCGTCCAACTGTTACCGGCGATGTCATAAATCTCAAGCACGTTAGTCGAAGCGGCGGTTGACGTGCCCGCGAATTTATAGATTTTGCCGCCCGAAATTGCCAACGCCTGATTCCACGTCGGCGTGGTAAACGGAGCCAGCGTCGTGTAGTCATTGGTGGCGACGTTATATCTATAGAGGGTCGTTTGCGGCGCGCCCGTGCCGGTCAGTGCGCCGCCCGCGATATAGATGTTTGTCCCGTCCGAAACAGCCGTCGGGAATTCTACAGCCGCCGGCAAGTTCGCAATCGGAGTCCAGGTCGTGCCGTCAAATTTGTAGGCGTTAGCGATGATGGCCGTGCTCACGCCGCCGAAGATGTAGAGATTGCCTCCCACAGAGGCCGTCGCCTGATCGAGAATCGCGATTGGAACTACCGTACTCTGTGTCCATGTGCAAGAGCCTCCATCCGGGGAGGCGTCTGCCTGAATATCAGTTTGCGGGAGCGAAACCGGGGGTTCGACCATCCCGGCCTTCTGTGCGTCCACCAAACTGGAAGCTTCAGTGAGCGGAACTTTTTGCTCCTGAGCCGTCGTCCTTGACCACGGACGAAATGTAAAAGACAGCGCCAAACCAGCCACAAGACTGAACATTAGTGCCGCCCTAAAAACTGTTAACTTGGAAAGCTGGCGTTTGAGAATCTGATGTGACGAACGCCAATTCGCCGAGGAGTAAGTCGCAGGGTTTTTACTTTGTCGCATTGGGGTCTCCTTAAAAAGATGTAAAGAACAGTGCTTTTATTCTGCTTGAGATAAAAGCAGCAGCGCAGGCTTACGAGACGTGGGAATAAAGCTGAATTGGTTGGCTTCAAAATGTCTTTGATAGACAATTTTGACGCCAGCATGTAGCACAAACCCGGGTGGGTTATGTGCTGTCAGGACATCTCATCGAGATGGAACGGATTCTAATGAATAATTGAAAATAAGGCAATGAGAAAAATCCATTTTGATGGATTGGCGACTTTAAAAGTTTCGCGGCGTCGCTCAGCCGTCGGTCGAATGCCGCACACGCGCCAGCGACGGCCTGCCGCCTTCGCGCTTCACTTCCGGCGCGCGCCGCTCCCACAGGCTTCCGCAGACGCGACAGCGATACAGATTCGACTCCGCCTGCTCTAAAAACGCACTGATGTAAGCGTTGACGCTTGCGCCTTCCAATCGTTCAAACTTCGCGCACGAACATTTCGCTTGTGTCATTACTAAATATTAACCGCAGAGACGCTGAGAAGATGAAAGAAAAGCGGCCACAGATTGACGCGGATGAACACGAATTAATAAAACATTTTATCTCTTTATCCGTGCTTATCTGCATTAATCCGTGGCCTCTTTTGGTTTCTTTCCTTTCTCCGCGTCTCCGCATCTCTGCGGTGAAATTTTATTTGAATCTACTTTCGAGCAGCTTGCGCGCTTCCTCTATCGCCTCTTTGTGTTCGGGAATGTAATTCGGATTCGGCTTCATCTTCAACAGTGTGTCGAGCTGTTTGCGCGCATCATCCTTGCGCCCCGTCGCCAGATAAGCCTCGGCCAGCCGCAGCCTGAGCAGCGAGTTGTCTTCGCCAAAGCGCAAACCCTTTTCGAGATTCTTGACGGCCTCTTCGGGGTCGCCGCCCATCAGGCGCGGCAACTCAAGGTCAACCTGTCCGAGCACCATGTACGCGCTCCCGAACTGATAGCCTTCATCCAATTTGATAACCGCTTCCATCTCGCGCCGTATGTCTTCGGCGTCCGCCAGTCCGCTCAGCGAGCTGCTTTGCGCGCGTCCGCCCATGTTCGCGCCGAGCCAGAAATGGCCGTCGCTTTTTCCTTTCTGCCAGCGAACCGCGTCCTCGCCCGCTTCGACGCCTTCACGAAAAGCCGCGTCACGTTCCTTCTCATCCGCTGTGTGCGAGCCGAGATAGTAATCGAGCCGCGCGAGCCGCCACGTCGCCTCGTAGTTCTGCGCCGACGCAGTCCGCGCACGCCTCAACAGAGCGACGCCTTCGCGCACGCGCGCCAAATCTTCGCGCTGTTCATAAAGCTTATCCGCATTCGCGACCAACTCCGCGACGGGAACTGTCTCGGCTGGCGCGGCCTGCGGGTCTTGCGAGCGCGTGCCGCATGATGAAACTGAAATCAAAAGGATGGCAAGCAACATCAAGTGAAACCCTCGTGCTGCCGGTAAGTTGTTATTTTGCATAGTTTGTTGGTGGCTTGCGTCCTCTTCGATTTCTGGCTGACAATAATATTACACTACTCCTTACCCAAAATCGCCGGAATAATGTATAGTCTTCCGAACTGCTTTCATGTCCGTAAACGTCACGTGCGCGAGCTGAGAAAAAATCTGGCGCGCACGTTATTTGGAGGATGATTGTGGCAGCCGCTGCATTCTATGACCTAGAGGGAACTCTGGTCAGCACTAATCTTGTACACACCCTCGGCTTCTATTCCAAGAACCAGCAGGGCTTGCTGCGCACTGTTACCAAGAGCGCATCCACGCTCTTGAGCATCCCTCTCTTTGCGGCGACCGACACTTACAGTCGCAAGGTTTTCAACGATCTCTTTTTCAAACGTTACAAGGGCGAATCGGAAGACCGCCTGCGCTTTTTCTCGGAGCAGCTTTTTGAGGAAGTCCTCAAGCCCGCGATCTTTCCCGGCGCTTTCGAGCTGATTGAAAAATCTCGCCGCCTCGGACTCAGGCAAGTCGTCGTCACGGGCGCGCTCGATCTTTCGGTCAAGCCTTTGATGCAACACCTGGGAATCAAAGACTACGCGTCGAACCACCTGGAATTCGTCAACGGCATCGCGACCGGGCGACTCTTGCCGCCCGTCCTCGCCGCCGCGACCAAAGCCTCCTGGATTCGCACATTCGCCGAACGCGAAGGCATCAGCCTCTCAGATTCATACGCTTACACGGACAGTATGTCTGACTTGCCCATGCTCTCGGTCGTCGGCCATCCGGCAGCCGTCAATCCGGACATGAGATTAAAGCAGACGGCTTTGCATCATGATTGGCCGGTACTTAATTTGAAATAGGTTCAAGGTTCAAAGTTCATGGTTCAAAATTAACCATGAACTATGAGCTTTGAACCATGAACTTTGAACCTTGAACTTTTATGAGTTTACAGCTACGACGCAAAACACACGAATCCGTCATCTACATTGACCGCGACAGCGCGCCGCGCATTATTCCGTCGGGCGAGGATTTCATCCTCGAAGACCTTCCAATCGGGACGCGCGTGATTTATCCGAACCCGCCGATTAAGGGCTTGCCCAATCGTGAGGCGGCGATTCGTTACGCGCTCAATCACCCGCACGATTGCGACCCGCTCTTCGCGCAGCTTGAGCCGGGCATGCGCGTCACGATTGCGATTGATGACATCAGCTTGCCCTTGCCGCCGATGGCGACGCCCGATATTCGCCAGAGCGTTTTGGAGATCGTCCTCGACATGCTCTCAGGTCACGGCGTTGACGACGTGCAGATCATCATCGCCAATTCCCTGCACCGCAAGATGACCGAGTGGGAGATGAAACGGATGGTCGGCTCGCGGATTTTCGACGAGTTCTATCCTGACCGCTACTACAACCACGACGCCGAATGGGAAGACGGCCTCGTCGTGCTCGGCGAGACGCGGCACAAAGAGCCTCTGCGTCTCAATCGTCGCTGTGCCGAAAGCGACCTCATCATCTACGTCAACATCAACCTCGTCCCGATGGACGGCGGGCACAAGAGCGTCGCCGTCGGACTCTGCGATTACGAATCCCTGCGCGCGCATCACGAGCCGCAGACGATTCGTGATTCCGACAGCTACATGGACCCTGCGCGCTCCGCGCTCAATCACAAGGTCGAACGACTCGGCAAGCTGGTGGACGAACATTTGAACGTCTTTCATATCGAGACGGCTCTCAATAATCGCATGTACAAAGGCGAGATGGATTTCCTCTTAAAGAACGAGGACGATTTCTCGGCTTTCGACCGGATGAAGTACGAAGCGATGCGTCTCACGATGGGTCGCTTGCCGCGCGCCGCACGCCGCAAGATTCTGCATTCCGTCCCTTCGCAGTACGAGATGATCGCCTGTCACGCCGGACGCACAGAGCCGACACACAAAAAGATTCTGGAGAAGAATTTTGACCAGTACGCGATTCCGGTCAAAGGCCAGTGCGATATTTTAATCACGGGCGTCCCTGACATCTCGCCGTACAATGTGTATTCGATTCTGAATCCTCTGCTCGTGCAGGTGATGGCTCTCGGCTATCACTTCAACTTCTATCGCGGGCGTCCGCTCTTGAAGAAAGGCGGCGTGATGATTCTCAATCACCCGTGTTATGACGAGTTCGATCATAACTTTCATCCGAGCTATATCGAGTTTTTCAATCGCCTCCTGCCCGAGACGCGCGACGCCGACGTGCTCAGAGACAAGTACGAGAGAGAGTTCGCCAACAATCCCTCTTACGTCGAGATGTACCGTCGCGGCAACGCTTATCACGGCGCGCACCCTTTCTTCATGTGGTACTGGGGCGAGAACGGACGCCAGCACATCGGCAAAGTCATCGCCGCCGGAGCCGAGAACGCGCACGTCCCCGCCATGCTCGGCTGGGACAGAGCCGACAACCTGACCGAAGCCATCGCCATGGCGCGCAGCTACATGGGACGCTCCGCAGAGATCACGATGCTGCATCAACCGATCATCGGAATCGCGGATATGGAGTAAAGCAAAATTCGAATGATCTTTAGAGCAACGAACAGACAAGTTGACTTAGATTCGCTGAAAAATGGCAACGAGGAAAGTACAAAAGAAGGAAGGGACTGCTTTAGCAGTAACCGAATTTGTCGAACAGAAAATCGTCGTCGTTCGTGGACATAATGTAATGCTTGATGCCGATCTTGCGCAAATGTATGGCGTGACAACCAAGAGACTTAATGAACAGGTCAAACGCAATCGCCAACGCTTTCCTGAGAGTTTTATGTTTCAACTGACGAAGAAAGAATCAGACGAATTGAACCGGTCGCAAATTGCGACCGGTTCCCAGAAGCATCGTGATCCCCGTTTTCGACCCTTCGTTTTTACTGAGCATGGCGCGGTCATGCTTGCAAGTGTTCTCAATAGTCCGATTGCAATTGAGGCTAGCATTCAGGTAGTTAAAGCCTTTGTGCGGCTGAGAACTGTTCTTGCCAATCATCAAGAACTCGCTCGACAGCTTGAAAAGCTTGAGCAAAAATTTGAAGAGCACGACGAACAGTTTAAGGTTGTCTTTGCCGCCCTTCGTCAGCTAATAAAGCAGCCATCTGAACCGCGAAGGCAAATAGTTTTAGAAGCAATAAGAAATAGGGGGCAAGTGTTGCCTTCCACTAAAGGATTAACGGGATTGCGGATATGGAGTAAGAGTTTTAAGCAGCCATGAAATTATCACCTACAGAGATTTATCAAGGCCGGAATATTTTTTTGATCGGCTCGACGGGCTTTCTCGGCAAGGTGACGCTGAGCATGCTCTTGCATCGCTTTCCGAATATCGGCAAGGTGTATGTCACTGTGCGTGCCCGTTCGCATGAGGAATCGCAGACGCGCTTCTGGAATAATGTGATTACCGCGCCGCCGTTCGATCCATTGCGCGAGAGATACGGGAGCGCGTTTGAGGGGTTTATCAAAGACAAGGTCGCGGTGGTCGGCGGCGACATAGGCGACACGAATCTAGGCTACACGGAAGATGAAGCGCAACGGATAGCTGATGACATTGACGTGGTGATTAATAGCGCGGGTAACGTGACTTTCAACCCGACGCTTGAGAGCGCGCTGCGGACTAACGTCGTCGGCACACAGAACGTCATCGCTTTTACCAATCGCATGAAGCGGCCTGCGCTCGTGCATGTCTCGACCTGCTTTGTGGCGGGCAATCGTTCGGGCGCGGTCTGGGAGAGCGATCCCGTCATCGGTTATTTTCCGCGTCGTGAAGAATTGCCCGACGTTGAGTTTTCGGTTGAGCAGGAGATACGCGATTGCGCGAAGCTGGCCGAGCGCGTCAAAGAGGAAGCCAGAGATTCGATGATGGCCGCGCGCTTCAGGGAATTGGCGCGGCAACGATTGATTGATGAGGGGCGCGACCCTGATGACTTGGACGCGATGGGTTTGGCGGTGGCGCGCGAGCGAAAGGTTTGGACGCGCACGCGCCTGACTGATTTGGGAATCGAGCGCGCGGCTTACTGGGGCTGGCCTAACATTTACACTTACACGAAGAGCCTCGGCGAACAGCTCGTCGCCGCAGAAGCTGGCATCGTGCGGAGCATCGTGCGTCCGAGCATTGTCGAATCCGCAGTCTCTTATCCTTTCCCCGGCTGGAACGAAGGCTTTACGACGACCGCGCCGCTCATCTTCATCGCCCTCAAAGGTCAAACGCTCATTCCAGTTAACGAAAAGCTTGTTCTTGACATCACGCCCGTAGATCAGGTCGCGGCGGTGATGCTCGCCGTCGCCGCCGCGACGTGCGTCGAAGAGCCGCGCCTTGTCCATCAGGCCGCGACGGGAGATTCAAACCCGAACGACATGCGGCGCATCGTCGGGCTGTTGGGGCTTTACAAGCGCAAGCATTTTCAGGAGAAGGAGACGGGTTTTAAGCTCATCAACGAGATCGCCGGGCGGATGGAAACGAAGCCCGTCACGCCCGCGCGTTTTGATAAGACCTCGACGCCGATGGTCAACGCGGCGGCGAAAAAAGTTTCGACCTTGCTTGACCGCGTGAGGCCGCGTTGGGGCGGCGGGCGCGTGACTGACGTGATTGATCGCGTCAAAGAGCGCGTTGATCGTCTCGAAGAATTGACGCATGAAACAGAGCAAGCGTTCGAGATGTTTCGCCCGTTCATGGTCGAGAACGCTTACACTTTTCGCGCCGACAACGTGCGCTCGCTCTTCGCGCGGATACCGAAGGACGAGCGCGCTCTGCTCGCCTGGAATCCGGAACAGCTTGATTGGTACGACTACTGGATGCACACGCATTTTCCGGGCTTGCGGAAATGGGTCTTCCCGACTTTGGAAGACGAGATGCGCGAGCAGCCGAAGCGCGTCTACACCTACCGCGACCTGTTGGAGCTTTTCGAGACGACGACCAAGCGTCACGCGACGCGCGTGGCGATGCGTATCGAGCGCGACGGGCGCAATGAGCAGTACACCTACGCAGACCTCAGAGAGTTGGCGACGCGCGCGGGAGCTTTTCTCGCCAGTGAAGGCATCAAGCCGGGCGACCGCGTGATGCTCTTGAGCCACAACGCGCCCGAATGGGGCATGACCTATTTCGGCGTGATGAAGGCGGGCGCGACTTGCATTCCTGTTGACCCGACCAGCTCGACTGATGAAGTCGTCACGTTCGCGCGAGCGGGCGGCGCGGCGGGGCTAGTCATCAGCGAAGAGATGGATAGAGAGCATCCGCAGCTCTCAGAAAAATTAGCGGAAGGCGAGACGCAAACGCGCATCTGGCGATTCGATGAAGTCTTTGCGATGCCCGACCAGCCGACGGAAGATGAGAGGATGGCTTTACTGCCAACGCGCGTGCATCCGCAATCGGTCGCCTCTCTGATTTTCACTTCGGGCACGACCGGCAGGCCGAAGGGCGTCATGCTCTCTCACAGAAATCTGACGAGCATGACTTCGATGCTCTCATCCGTCTTCGACATGTCAACGCACGACGGCGTGCTTTCGGTCTTGCCGCTTCATCACACGTTTGAATTCTCGACGGGCTTTCTCACGCCCCTCTCGCGCGGCGCGCAGATTACTTATCTCGAAGAGCTTTCGGGCGAAGCCTTAGCGCGTGCGATTAAGAACGGGCACGTGACGGGGATGGTCGGCGTGCCTGCCCTGTGGGAACTCCTGCATCGTCGCATCAAAACCAAATTCAACGAGCGCAGTGAATGGATAGGGAGCGCGGCTGACCTGTTGATTCGCGCGAACGCGTGGCTGCGCGATAACACGCCGCTCAACCTCGGACACTTTGTCTTTTATCCGATTCACAAAGGCTTGGGCGGGCGCATACGTTATCTGATTAGCGGCGGCTCTGCTTTGAGCGAGAAGGTGCAGAAAGATTTTCACGGACTCGGCTTCACGATTCTCGAAGGCTACGGTTTGACGGAAGCGTCGCCCGTGCTCACGGTGACGCGCCCGCGCAACAGTATGCTCTCGGGAAGCGTCGGCAAGCCCTTGCCCGGCGTCGAAATCAAAATCGCCGAAGCTGACGCGAGCGGCGTCGGCGAAGTCATCGCGCGCGGGCCGAATGTGATGGTCGGTTATTACGAGAACGAAGCCGCGACGCGCGAGACTTTGATTGAGCGGTGGCTGCACACTGGCGACCTCGGACGTTTTGACGAGGACGGGAATCTCTATCTCGTCGGTCGCTCGAAAGACATCATCGTTGACTCAAATGGCAAGAATGTTTATCCGGACGAGTTGGAAGAAGTTTATAACACGTCGCCTTTCATCAAAGAGCTGAGCATCGTCGGCCTGCCAGACGAGGACGGCGGCGAAAAAATCGCGTGCCTCGTCGTCCCCGATTTCGATCACGACATCTCGCTCTCGCGCGCCGAGACGCACAAAAAAGTCGAAGAGCATTTCCGCGACATCTCTTCGACGCTTCCCTTTTATAAACGCGTCAAGCTGCTGCATTTTTGGGACGGCGAATTGCCGCGCACGGCGACGCGCAAGGTCAAGCGGCGCGAAGTCATCGAAGCCATGCAGGTACTCGAACAGAGCATGCGCGCGGCGGGTCGCGTCAAAGCCGAAGCCGCGCGTGATGACAAACAGGCTTGGCTTATTGATGTCGTCGCAATCGTCACGAACAGGCCGCGCGCGGAGATTACGCTCGAGACGCGTTTTAGCGACCTGGGCTTTGACAGTCTGATGTACGTCGAGCTGGCGACGGCGATTGAGAACGCGGGCGGCTCGCTCATCTCGCCCGACACTTTGAATGAAGTGCAGGACTTGCGCGAGTTGTCGAACGCGGTCACGCGCCAGCGAGCACAGAAAGAGCCTGAGCGTGCGCAGACGGAAAAACGCGGCGGCGGCGATGAAGAGATTTACATTCCTTCGCTCGTCCGAACCGTCGGCAACAAAGGGCTGGACGCTTTGCAGCGCGTCTTTTATGAAAAATTTCTGCACACGAAATACGAAGGGCAGGCGAACATTCCGGTTCACACGAATTTTATCGTCGCGCCGAATCATAACTCGCATCTTGATATGGGCTTGGTCAAGATGTCGCTCGGCGAAGCAGGCCGTGACATGGTCGCGCTGGCCGCCGCAGACTATTTCTTCGACAACAAGTACAAGCGCGCGTACATGGACAATTTCACGAACCTCGTGCCGATGGAGCGGAGCGGCTCTCTGCGTCAATCTTTGAGACACGCGCGGTCGTTTTTGGAGCGCGGCTACAACGCTCTGATTTTTCCCGAAGGCACGCGCTCGCTGACGGGCGAGATGGCCGAGTTCAAACCGATCATAGGCTATCTGGCCTTGACCTGCCGCGTCGGCATTCTGCCCATCTACGTTTACGGAACTTACGAGGCGATGCCGAAGGGGTCGAATCTCATCAAGAGCCGCAACATCGGCGCGCGTATCGGTCGCTATCTCTCTTTCGAGAAATTGGAAGAGATGACGAAAGGCATGTCCCGCGCCGAAGCATATCGCCTGATAGCCGCGCTCACGCGTCACGAAGTCGAAAACCTGCGCGACGGCACGCGGCACGCGTTCGACGCCAAAGCTCTGCGCAAACGCTGGAAGAGCGAGCGGCGAGCGGCTTCGGCTGAGCGTGTAGAACAAAGCGCGGGAGAACAGATAACGACAGCCGGAAATTAAAAGTCCCGCAAGGACGATAGATAATAGGCCACGGCGTGAGCCGTGGGTTCGATGTTGAATAAACCAAGCAAGCCCTGTAAGGGCGAAAGAAATTTCTGTCGCTCCTACGGGGCTTGACGATATTAAATCGCTAAACCTTTCGATGGCTACTTCGACGAAAACTAAGAAACGCGCGCCGCGCAAATCGCCTGCGAAATCCACGGCTAAAAAAAGCTCTGCGCTCGCCAAGCTTCCGCAGCCGAAGACTTTGATTACGGGCGGGACTGGCTTTCTCGGCGCGCATCTCGTGCGGCAACTGGTCGCGGACGGCGCGAAGAACTTGCGCGTGATGTCTACATCTGCTCCCGCCTGGCTCGCGGAGCTTGGCGTCGAAAGCATTGAAGGCTCGATTACGAATGCGGAGGATGTGAAGCGCGCGGTCGAAGGCGTCGCGGAGATTTATCATCTGGCAGGGCGCGTCTCGCGTGAAGACGACGACGCGCGCGAGATGTACGCAGTGCATGTTGACGGGACGCGTCTCCTGTGCGACGCGGCGCGCGAGGCCGGAGTCAAGTCCATCGTCATGGCTTCGACGAGCGGGACGATTGCGGTCACGGATGACAAAGACATACTGCCGAACGAAGACTGGCCGCCGCCGCTCGACATCATCGCGCGCTGGCCTTATTACGCGAGCAAGTTTTATCAGGAGCGTGTCGCCCTCGAACATTTCTCGGGCGAGGATGCGCGCCTCGTCATCATGAATCCGAGCCTGCTGTTGGGGCCGGGCGACGAGCGTCTGAGTTCCACGAAAGTGATACTTGATTTCATGGCGCGCAAGATAAGTGCGACGCCTTCGGGCGGCTTGAGCTTCGTGGATGTGCGTGATGCTGCGGCGGCTTTTCGCGCGGGCATGGGGAGCGGGGCGCATGGCGAGCGTTACCTGCTCGGCGCGGCCAACTGGACGTTTGAAAAATTCTTCGGACGCCTCGAACGCCTGACGAAGATTGCCGCGCCGCGTTTCTCTTTTCCCTCAAAGCTCGCCGTGACGGGCGCGCAGGTCGTGCATGCTTTATATAAACACTGGAAGCTTGCGCCGCCCGTCCAGCCCGCCGCCGTCGAGATGGCTGAATATTTCTGGTATTTGGATTCATCAAAAGCCGAACAGGAACTCGGCTTTGCGCCGCGCGATCCGGGCGAGACTTTGCAGGAAACCGTCGTTTATGTCAGAGAAAATTTTCTCGGCGGCGATGCGTGACGTGAGGCGCTGATAAATTTGTAGGGGCGGGGCTTGTCCCTGCCCGCATCGTCCGTCAGGACGATCAACGATATTCGCAAGCGTTCAGTCTTGAAGATAAATGCAAATAGGTTCGCGCCTGCGCGCGGCGGGCAGGGACAAGCCCCGCCCCTACATTCATATAGGACAACGAATCTTTAAAGCTCCCGGAATAATTTCAAACGTCGCGGGCAGATGCCCCGGCAGCTCGCCGTCAATCTCAAGAGCTATCCTTTCATCCTTCCGTGTGGGGCGAAGTGCGACGCGCCTTGCGTGTGCGTGATGCACTTGCTGCATGCCTAGATGCGTGCCCAAGTAAAGC
Source organism: Pyrinomonadaceae bacterium (assembly GCA_036403295.1). GTDB lineage: Bacteria > Acidobacteriota > Blastocatellia > Pyrinomonadales > Pyrinomonadaceae > JACMLC01. The sequence goes on along the minus strand of DASWRG010000096.1, from coordinate 147 downwards.
TGGTGGGCGTTTGTCAGAATCTTGAGCGCGCCGAGATCGCCGATGGTGATGATGTCGAAAAGGCCGTCGTTCAATTTCGCTTCGGGCGCGATCTTCATGCCGCCGCCGAAGTAGCGCGCGTTGGCGATACAGAGATTGGCGACTGTC
>DASWRG010000095.1:0-58593 GCA_036403295.1 Pyrinomonadaceae bacterium | reverse complement strand
GGCACGTACAAGCCGACCAACATCACTGCGGGCGACACGTTTCCCGCGCCCGCGCCCGCGCCTTCGGCCAACACGACGCTGGCCGCCGCCTTCAACGGCATAGACCCGAACGGAACGTGGAGCTTGTACGTCGTGGACGATGCCGCCGCAGATGTTGGAACCATCGGTAACGGTTGGAGCCTGACCATCACGACGACGATGAGTTCCGCGACCTCGTTCACGAACGGCGCGCCGATCTTCAGCGGGGATGCCGGGCGCGGGCGTGCGACGCCCTATCCTTCGACCATCGTTTCGAGCGGCTTGACGGGCACGATCACGGATGTCAACGTCACGCTGACCAACATCAATCACACCAACCCGGACGATATAGACATCGTGCTCATCGGTCCGAGCGGAAAGCGCATCGTTCTCATGTCGGATGTCGGAGGCACGACGGATGCGATCAACGTGACCGTCACGTTTGATGACTCGGCTGCCGCCGCCATCCCTGACGCGGGGCCGCTTGTCACCGGAACGTTCAAACCGACCAACATCGGCTCGCTTGACACGATACCTGATCTGCCGCTGCCGCAGCCGAATCCGACGACCGCCGGCACGGCGACCTTAGCCTCGGTCTTCAACGGCACACAGGCGAACGGAACCTGGAGCCTGTATGTGGTGGATGACACGACCGTCGATCTTGGCAACATCATGGGCGGCTGGAGCGTAGACATCACGGCGGGCGGCACGGGCGGAGCGAAACGCTTCACGAGCGGCGATATTGACGGCGACGGCCTGACGGACGTGGCGGTCTTCCGTCCCTCCGACAGCAACTGGTATTACCGCGAAAGCCCATCTTACGCCAATCGCGTCTATCCGGCATTCGGCAGCTCGGGCGACATCCTCGTCCCGGCGGATTACGACGGCGACCGCAAGATGGACTTCGCAATCTTCCGTCCGAGCCAGGGCCGCTGGTACATCGTGCAGAGCACGACGAGCACGCTCAGGCAAGTCTCATGGGGCACTAACGGCGACACGCCAGTCCCGGCTGACTACGACGGCGACGGACTGGTAGATGTAGCCGTGTGGCGTAGCGGCGTCTGGTACGTCCAGCAGAGCACGAACAGCGCAACGCGCGTGGTCAGTTGGGGCACGGCGGGCGACAAGCCCGTGCGCGGCCATTTCGAGGGCACGGACGGCGCGGACTTCACGGTCTTCCGTCCTTCGGAGAACAACTGGTACATACTCAACAACGCAGGCTCGTCATCGCGCCTCATCAATCTGGGCGCAAGCGGCGACACGCTCGTGCCAGCCGACTATGACGCTGACGGCAAGACCGACGCCGCCGTCTTTCGTAGCTCTTCGGGCGATTGGTATATCTCTCAAAGCTCGACGAGCATGGTCGTCGGGCAGCACTGGGGCACGTCGGGCGACACGCCTGCGCCGGGCGACTATGACGGCGACTCGCGCGCAGATATTGCGGTGTTTCGTCCTTCGACCGGCGGTTGGTCTATCCTGAACAGCGGCACGCCCGCAGGCACAGCCGCATTCAGGTTCGACAACTGGGGACAGCCCGGCGACATAGCCGTGCCGTTCACCTACCTGCCGCAGTAACGTAAACAAGTGAAGGGCAAGCACGCTTGCCTTTCATCTTCTATAAAAGCTCAGGCCGAAATCTCAAGCTTGTTAAGCTTGAGATTTCGGCCTGAGCTGCTAATTTATCCTGCCATCATTCGTTAATTTCGTTGACGCATCTTTAAGGCTCTCTGTAAGATGAAGTCAATCTTTGAGCCTTAAGTTCAGCAAGTTTCTAAAACGAGAGCCATGTCAACCGAGACGACACCAGACAAAACCGCCGCGCCGCCTCCAGCCGCCACCGCCGCGCCGAAAAAAATCGTCAACGCGCAGACCGTCTGCAACGAGCGCAATGAGAAGAAGAAATTATGCAACGGCCACTTGAAGCAGTTGCGCACGGGCGGCGAGGATGCTTTGAAGCATTTGAAGGGCGACGATGCGCTCTTCAAGTGCCAGACGTGCGGCACGCTCTACATGGGTCCGCCGCTCGGACACGTGCGCGACCCTGACAAGCAGGCGCGCTTTGTCGAAAGAGAATTGGCCGCGCTCTTGCAAGCGGCTGGCGGAACTTTGCCCGCCATTATCAAAAACGAGAAGGGCGCATACGTCCTTGCCGGAGAGAGCGCGCCGCACGCTCCCGCCGCCGCCAAGCCTGCCACGGCGAAGGCCGCGCCTGCTGCTCAAGCTCCTGCGGCTGGCAAAGCGGAGACGCCCGCCAAAGCTGCCAAAGCCGGACACAGCATCAAAGTCGGGGCGATACCGGGAGCCAACGGCCCCGTGCCCGGCGAGACTTTTGAACAGAAGATCGTGCGCCTCAAAGGCGTCGCGGCTGAGGCCAAGCGGCGCAGGGAAGCCAGAGAAGCGGCGGAAGCCGCAGGCGAAACCATGCCCGACGCAGCCTCAACCTCCGGCACGGATTCATCAGCGGAAGCAGACCGTCATCGTCCGGCGGCAGAGGCGCAGGCCGCGACCGGCATGGCTTCAGCCGTCCCGCTCAGCGCGGCCTCCGCGACGGCTTCGCCAGCCGCCGGAGCCGAAACGCCCGAAGACCTCGCGCCCGATGCGGTGGCCGCGACTTCCAACATCGCGTCAGTCAATCCGGTCCCGATACCCGGCGCGGACGGCCCCGTCCCCGGCGAGACCTTCGAGCAAAAGATCGAACGCCTCAAAGGCGTCGCCGCCGCCGCCAGAGAGCGCGCGATTCGTGAAGGCAGACGCTCGGAATAAGAGATGTTCGCGCAAAGGCGCAAAGGCGCAAAGCAGAGCCGCCAAGATTAAATGGCATTCAATCTCTTTGCGTTCCTGCTTTGCGCCTTTGCGCGAGACTCTTTCCTGACAAGGTCGCATCAAAGGGGAGGGTTTGAGTCGTGGCACATAGTCGAAGAACCGTGCTATCAAAGCTTCAAGCTCATCAAGCATCGCCTCCCGACGCGCCGTCGAGTAAATTTAAGTTTCGTAAACGCCAGACCTCTGCCACGCCGCCAACGCCGCCGGCCCGCCCGCAAATTACCGCGTTGATTCGCAGACCCGGAGCAGACCACCCGGAGCCTCTCCTGCCGGAGCGCATCAGCGATGAGCTTGGCGAGGCGGGCGTGCTCCTCTGGGTGGACATACGCGACCCCGGCCAGACGGAATTGGCGATGCTCAATGAGGAGTTCGATTTCAGCCCGCTCTCTCTGGAAGATGCACTCAAGCAGCGACAACGCCCGAAGGTGGACGAGTATCCGAGCTACTACTTCATCGTCATGTACGCGCCGCTTGAGCACGCGGGCAGCGAATTGCAGATGACCGAAGTTGACCTGTTTGTCGGCGAGAATTACATCGTCTCTTTGCATCCCGGCCACGTCCCGTCGCTTGACTCAGCCCGTCAACGCTGGGCACAGGCGCAGCCGGACCTGCGCGACCGCGTAGGCTTCCTCGCGCATATCGTCGTGGACGCGATCATAGACGCCTGCTTTCCCATCGTGGATGATATAGACGACCGGCTGCACCGGCTCGATGAGATTATGTTTCATAGCCAGCGCGGAGCTAATCCCGAAGAGCTGCTGATCTTGAAGCGGAGCGTGTTCGCCTTGCGAACGTCGCTCTATCCTTTGCGCGAAGTCTTCAACGAGTTTCCGAAACGCGGGCACGCCCTCTTTGATCTTGAAACGCATCCTTATTTTCAAGACGTGTATGACCACGTCCTGCGCTTGCTCGACATCGTTGAAATTCAACAGGACATGGTCGCCAGCGCGACCGAAGCTCACCTGGCGTTTATGTCCAACCAGCTTAACGAGACGATGAAGACGCTGACGGTGGTGGGCATCTGCGAGGCCGCCGCCGCCGCCGTCTTTGGCGCGTGGGGCATGAACGTCACCGGGCTTCCGTTCGCGCACATTCACATCGGCGGCGTTGATATGGGATTCTGGCTCGTGTGCGCTGTGACGATGGGACTCATCGGTCTCGCGCTCCTGTGGCTCAAGCGGCGCGGCATGTGGTGAGCTACGGCTTGCTGGCGGTCAGCGTGCGCGTCGGAATGACGAAGATAAATTGGGGCTGGAACGCTTGACCTCGCGCATGCCGCTCGCGCGAAGCGTCTCCGCGTACTCGTCCGTGTGGCTGATGTCAACGAGCTTGACTTGCCCGCCCGGCCTGAGGACGCGCGCGATCTCCCTGATGGCGAGCGCGGAACGCCGCGTCATTCCGGTGAAAGAGAGGACGGCTGCGGCGACGAGGCCGAGGCTGCCGATGATGACGAAACGCAATAAAACCTTCGGGGCGTCAATGCCGTAATCCGCTTTCGTTGCTTTCTGATTCGTCATAAAAGCTGATTCACCGCAGAGACGCGGAGACGCAGAGAGAAAAGCAGCAGGCAGTGTGCGGTTAGCAGTTAAGAGCTTGCCTCTTATCTTTCTTTTATCTTCTCTCTGCGTCTCTGCGGTGAGCGTGAATTTGAAAAGCTTACCAGCTAAGCTCAAACTCGTAAGTGTCCGGCCCGCGATTCGGGTCGCGTATCTCGATGACCGTCGTGAAGTCGTTATCGCGTGACGGTTGCTGAACGATGCGCACGTCGCCGCGTCCTCTGATCTTGTTGAGGCGCACGTTGACGCGCCTGTAAGGCAGTGGCGAAGTGAAATTGTATGAGGCGTCGGAATACGGGCTGCCCGAAATCGCGCTCACTTCGACGTTCGATTCCTGCACCTTGACCTGCGTCGTGTCGTCCACAGTCCCGCGCCAGTGCATGCTCCCGCTCGTGTAGCCGCCCTGCCCGCCGCCATTGCCGGGACCAAGCCCGCCGCCATTGCCATTGCCGATGCCGATGCCGCCGCCGCCGAAATTCAGGTCGCGCTGAATGTCGCTGATGGTGCGTTGGATGTCGCTGACGAGGCTGCGCTGGCGATTGTAGCGATCAACGCGGCGAGCCATGTCAGAGAGAGTGACGGTCGCGTCCTGCAACTCTGTGCGCGGGCGACGGTCTTGCGCCATGCGGCGGAAAAGCTCCGCGCTCGAACTCAGTTGTTGATCCTGAAACAGTCCCTCGATGTCCGCGCGGCTGTTGCGCGAGCTGCTCGTGTAATTTCTGTAGCTGGCATCGGCAAACTCTGAAGTCTGCTGGGCCAGCCTGTCCGCCATACCGGACAGCCGCGCCGACTGCGCCATCAGAGGCGCGCTGAACAACAGCACCGCTCCCAACACTGTTAGCAATCTAAAATATTTCATCTCTCCCCCTCCCAAAGTTTTTGTCGTTCTAACTCTGCCGCACGATTAAGCCTTCCGCATCGATCTTCCATGACAGGACTTCGACGCCCTCCTCTTCTTCGAGCGCACGCTCGACCTCCGCGCGCCTTCCTTCCTCGCAGAAGAAAGCGATGCAGCCGCCGCCGCCCGCGCCGCAAACCTTCGCGGCCTCCGCGCCATTGCGCATGGCCTTCTCGACCAGCATGTCCATCTGCGGCGTCGTGACGTTCGGCGCGAGCTGCTTGCGCCTCGGATGCGCGTCGCGCATGATGCGGCTCACTCTCTGCCAGTCGCGCGCGAGCAAGGCTTCGCGCATCGAGAGCGACGAATCGCGGATGTCGTCAAAGAGCGCGAACAATTCGGGTTGACCGTCAATGTGATTTTTCGTGATCTCCCAGTTGTTCGTCCCCGACAGGCGCGGCTCGCCCGTGTAGCAGATGGCGATGCGCCTTTCAAGCGTTGCCACGTCCACGTCGAGCCGTTCGCGCTCGATCCCGTCAATCCGAAAGTGTATGCATGACGCGCCGCCGTAAAAGGCGGAGTAATAATCCTGAAAGCCTGCGGGCACGCGAATCACCGTCGTCTCGACATTGGCGGCGATGGTGAAGAACTTGCTTTCGGGATAACGACCTCCGACCAGATGATTGAGCGCGCCGATGCAGGCGATGTTGAGCGCGCTCGAACCCGCGAGTCCCGCGCCCGCCGGAGCTTCGCTGTTAGCAATCAGATGAAAGCCCGTCGCCGGTTTGAAAAAGTGTACGAGCTTTGAGATAAGTTCCAGCCGCTCCTCGCGCACGAGGTCTTCGATGGCCGCCAGCTCAGTCTCAAAAGCTACCTTGCGGTCGCGCGATTCTAAAATGATGCGCCCGTCGTCGCGCGTCTCAATCCGGCAGGACGCGCGCAGGTTGATGGCGAAATTGACTGTGGCCGCGCCCTGATGAAAAAGGTACAGAGGCCAGATGTCAATCGTGCCCCCGGCCAAATCAACCCGCGTCGGCGCTGATGATTCGATAATCAAGTATGAAACCTTCCGATTTTAGATTTGAGATTTTAGATTTGCGATTGGATAAGGATAAGAGAGCTTTCAACTCTAAAATCGCAAATCTAAAATCTCAAATTGCTAATCTCCCTCTGCCCCGCCGTGTTTGCGTGGGATGCTCTTGGTGGAAGAATCCTTGCGGCGCGGCGTCTGTGCTTTGAAGTGTATGCGTTCCTGTATCTCTTCTTTAATCTCGTGGAGCTTCTCCTGCGCGGCCTGCTCGAAGACCTGTATGCGCTCTGGATTCGCCTCTTCGACTTTCTTGCCGAGCCAGAAACGCTCGGCCAGATAAAACCCTGTAATGCCGACGACGACGATCACCAGCAGGAAGAAACCGATCTGATGAAAGTCACCGATGAGCCGCGTGATCGTGCTGCTGAAAAAATAGCCCGCGCCGCTCAGGATAAAAACCCACGCGAAACAGCTCGCCACCGCGAGCGGCAGGAAACGCCAGAAACGCATCCGCCCGACGCCGTAAAAAACACAAGACGCCGTCCGCAAGCCGTAAATGTATTTCGACAGAAAAATCGAGAGCGGCCCGAACTTGTCCGTCAGCCGCTCGATGCGCGGACTCGCCACGCGGTAGAAACGAAAGCCGCGCACGGTCTTGCCAAAACCCCGCCCGCCGCAATAAGCGATGGTGTCGGACGACGCGCCGCCGAGCGTTCCCGCGATCAGGACTTTCGCAAAACTGTATTCGCCGAAAAACCCACTGTGCGCCAAAACGCCAGCCAGCAGCAGCGTAATATCCCCCTCGATCATCGCGAGAAAGAATACCGCGTACAGGCCATACTGCCCGATCAGCTCGTAAAACGGATGACTATCCATAAAAAACAGTTTTCAGTTTTCAGTTTTTAGTTTTCAGCCAAATCCTAAAGCTAAAAACTGAAAACTGAAAACTGAAAACTAACTCTCTTGAGTCTGTTTGACGACGAGCACGGGGCACGGCGCGTGGCGGACGACGGATTCGGCGGTTGAGCCGAACAGGATGCGCCCCAAGCCCGTGCGTCCGTGCGACGCGATGACGATTAAATCCACTTTGCGCTCGCCTGCGACCCGCACGATCTCTGCCGCCGCGTCGCCGTGCGCGATGACCTCTTCGATCTCAAGCCCCTGGCATTCATCGCACGCGCCGATTTTCGGCAGCTCGCGCTCGGCTGATTCCTCCAACTGCTCGCTGAGGTCTGCGATGGGCAGGGGCTCTGTCAAACCAGCGTAGCCGACCGTCGGCATGACCGGCTCGACGACGTGGACGCAGATGATCGAAGCCGAAAACTGGCGCGCCAGCGAGGCCGCGTAAGAGAGCGCGCGCCCCGCGCATTCGCTGAAATCGGTCGGCAGCAAGATGGATTTGATAATCATAAGAAAATTTTAGATTTGAGATTTGAAATCCTCATCCAATCCTCAAACAAAATCTAAAATCACAAATCTAAAATCTAAAATAGCACATGCCATTCTACACGCAGAGAGCTTTGTTTGACAGCCCTTAAGCCGTCAACTAGAATGCAAGCAGCCTCTTACCTGGAGAATATTTTCTTAATCGTGCGCCTTGGAAGGCTCCTGAAACATGACAGGCTCCGTATCGACAGCAGAAGCTAACTACATCGGCGTTGATGTCTCCGGCGTGACCCTGCATGCCGCGCTCGTCTCAAACGAAGGAGAGGTCATCGAGAGCCGCGAGTCTCCGCTTGAGCGCGAGACGGTGGCGGCGCAGATCACTGGCGTCGTCCGCGAGTTGCGCGATGTCGCGCCGAATGTGGCCGCGCTCGGCGTCGGGATTCCCGGCCTCGTCAATCGCCAGACGGATCGCGTGCTGGTCTCGACGGATTTACCGAACCTCGTGCGCGGCAACCTGCACACGGAGCTGATGGAAGCGACGGGCTTGCGCGTGGAGCTTGAGAATGATGCCAACGCCGGAGCTTACGGCGAATACAAGGTCGGCGCGGGACGCGGCTGCCGCGATATGTTTTACGTCACCATCGGGATGGGCATCGGCGGCGCGATTATCCTCGACGGCAAGCCGTGGCTCGGCGCGAGCGGCTTCGCGGGCGAGTTCGGCCACATCACGATTGACGCCGAAGGCATCGAGTGCGTGTGCGGCAACACGGGCTGTCTGGAAACGGTCGCTTCGGCTCCGAACATCGTCCGCCGCACGCATGAGAGGCTTTACAGAGATTCGACCTCTTCTCTCTCAAAGCTCGCCTTCAACAAAGACTTCACCGCCGCAGACATCGCGGGAGAGGCGCGCGCGGGCGACGATTTCGCGCTCTTGATGATCGAGCGGACGGGCAAGTACATCGGCGCGGCGGTGGCGAGCGTCATCAATCTCTTGAACCTCGAACGCATCGTCCTCGGCGGCGGCGTGATGGAGGCGGGCGACCTGATTCTCAATCCGATCATCCGCGAGGCCGGGCGCAGAGCCTTTCAACCCTGCTTTGAAGCCACGCAGATCGTCGCCGCAGCCCTCGGCACGAACGCCGTCTCAATCGGCGCAGCCCTCCTCGCGCGCGACGCCGCGACCACCATGACTCGATAACAATTCCTGCAAAATCAGGGCATAAATATAGTTGACTCAAAAGTTGACGTGACGAATTTTGTCGGGGCGGAACTGTTCGCCGCCCCGACAACTTTCACGCGCAACTCGCTCTTGAATGAGAACTGCTCCGGGCAGCTTTTCGACTAGCGCGGCGAAGCGCCCGACGGATAAATATTCTTCACCATCTCTCCTTCTTCCGCATCCGGGCTGGTTGTATCCGCTGCCGCAGCCGCGACGATGGTATTGGCGCAGCCTTCCACCGATGCCGGTTGTCTAGGCATGGTCGGCATGGGCGAGTTGGGCGCGGGCGTCGTTATCGGCGGGTTGGCCGCAGCCGTGTTCGGAGGCATTCGCGGCGCGAGACCGTTGCCGTGAGCAAAGATGTCTCTGGCGATTCGCAAACCGAGACCGACGCCGCCGATATTCTCGTTGCTCAAATCGGGCACCAAATTGCCGTTCTGGTCCTGTGTAAAGTCAAAGGCATCAAATATCCAGTGAACCCCGAGTAAAACCCGGCTGGTGGCGTTTTCGATTATCATGTTCCATAGACCACCGGGAAAAAATCGCGCGTGTCTCGGACGCACCGTTCCATTATTGTCCCGGTTGCCGCCGTTGAATTCGTCGGAAACAAAGAATCCGGGGAACAAGTTGTCATTGCTTTTATTATTCGGAGCTATGCCGTAGAACATCCGTGTAATGTGGAAAGCGGCGGCTCCGAACGTGGCGTGTCCAGACGGGTAGGCGGGAAAATTCGGCGTCATGTTTTTCATGCCCGGCGAGTTGGTGCTCTGTGCGCCGAGCGGGAGCCATCCCGGATCGCCATCATTGAAATTGACGGTTACGGGATGCGGCGCGCGCGGCCCGAGGGTTTCGTCGTGTTCCCGGATGCCGAGAATGGGACGCCAGAAGTCGTGACAATATTTCTGCTGCCACGCCAGAATTCCGGCGTCGCCCATCGCCGCGTTGACGAAAGCGAAGAGCCGCGCATTTTGCCCTTCATTGTTGCCCTGCTGCGCCGCCACCACGCGAATTATCTGATTGTACTCGCGCGGCGGCGTGCCTAAACGGTTCGAGCCGTCATAACTCCAATAAATGCCGGTCAGCGTTTCCAGCCCGTTCCTTCGTTTGTTGAAAAGATTGTCAGGCAAAGTTGCCGTCAAATCGGGTCTGATTCCCCTGGCGCGCACGTCTCTCAGCGCCAGCAAGTAATCAGCATTATTGCCATTGTCGAAGGGCGGACGATTAAGGGTGTGCCGGGTGGAAAAGGCAAAGCCTTTCAACTGCGCCCCGTAATACGGCGAGTAAAAACCCTGTCCCGGATTGTCGGGATCAACGCGATGCCTGCCGCGATCAAGCGAAAACACGTAACCGCAGTCTCTCCCGTCCATGTCGTTGGCGCGCAGATTGAGCAGAGTCCTGCCGACTACTCTCCCAAAGTTGAAGCTCGGGTCAGTCGTGTTGAAGCAACTCAACTGTGCATCGAAAAAATCTTTCTGGGTTTTATAAAGCGCGACCAGCGTCGTGTGAGCCGCACCCGCCACGGCATCTCGCGCCGATGCGCCGGGCGGCGGCGGTGGCGGCGGCGCGGGTAAATAACGCGGGAATGTGACCGGATTATTCTGAACGCCCGCGAAAGCGTCGTACATCGCCAGATGAACAATCGCTAATGCCCGCGAAGAGAGCGTCGGCCCGTTTTGTTCTCTTTTGTCCGGGTCGCTATGACTGACGCGGTTGGCTTCGAGCGCCACTGCGTTCCAAAAAAGAATTGAATCTGTCATGAGGAAAGCCCTCCTTGGGCTGGTGGGAGTTACCTTACCGATTGGGGGTTGGCGTAAATCATTTTCTCAAGCCTAAAATATTTCACACTGATTGCTGATTTTTATCTGGCAGCTTTAATGCCAGTGATTAGGATTTCCTGTCTGCGGGGCTTTTTGTATTTACAGATAGCTGGTGACGCTCAATAGTGTGTACAAAAAAAGATAGTGTGTACAGGTGAAGACATAAATCTGGAAGCCCATTTCAAAACGTCAGGGGCGAATCAACTCAAACCCTTTGCGCCTTCGGACTTTCTTTTCTTGCGCCTTGACGAGAAAAGCTGGTTTCACGCAAAGTCGCAAAGATAAGTCTGAAGGCGCAAAGGGTTGAGTGGTTTTGAAATGAATCTTCAATTTTGCAATTGCTTTCCTCTGCTCGCCAAAGTTTTTAGTTCACTTCAACATGCTTTCGTGGCAATTGCGGCGTAGGTTCAAGCGCACGCAAAAAATTTGGCTTTTTTGATATAGTGAAAACTTGCACATCGGATAAAAAAGTAGTATCACTTGTAAACTTCGTAGTTCTGAAAATGAGTAGAGAGCCTGCTGACGGCAGCGTTTCGACTTCGAGATTACACCGCCGCAGTTTTGCGTCCGTCTGTTGACGAGCCGTAGGTCTTTCTCCATCTCGCCGGTCTCTTCTTGCATGCTGTATCGCCTGAAAGGTCGGACGAAAGGCATGAGCGATGCCCCAGATTTTTCATCACAGCACTAATACGCTCGCCAAGCTCAGTATCTTCGGAGCCGTCTTTATTCTCCTGGCGGCGATGTGGGTGCTGGCCGAAATCAATCGTTCTTCCTACAACACGGGGCAATTCATAGAGCGGGAGCAGCCGGTCCAGTTCAGCCACAAGCATCACGTCGGCGACGACGGAATTGATTGCCGCTACTGTCACACCTCTGTCGAAACATCGAACTCGGCGGGCATGCCTTCGACGCAGACCTGCATGAATTGTCACTCGCAAATCTGGGCTGACAGCCCGTACCTTGAGCCGATTCGCCAGAGCTACAAGACGGGCGTGCCGATTGAATGGACGCGCGTGCATGATTTGCCGGACTACGTTTATTTCAATCACAGCATACACGTCGCCAAAGGCGTCGGCTGCTCGACCTGTCACGGGCAGGTGGACAACATGCCGCTCGTCTATCAGGCCGCGCCTTTGCAGATGGAATGGTGTCTGGCCTGCCACCGCGAGCCGGAGCGTTTCGTGAGGCCGAAAGATAAAGTCTTTGATATGAAGTGGCGCGCGGAGAACAAGTCTGCGGAAGAGATTAATGAGGGGCGGCAATGGGCTAAAGCTTATGACGTGAAAGATGCGCGGATTATCACCAGTTGCTCGACCTGTCACAGATAATTCGCGGGTCAAAGGGACGATTTAGATGCCTAGTGAAGACAGCAAAAAGAATTTCGCCCTGATGCGTGAGCGCATTCTGGCAAGTCAGGGCAAAGAGTACTGGCGCAGCCTCGAAGAGTTCGCCGACACGGGCGAGTTCCGTGAGTTCATCTCGCGCGAGTATCCGCATCAAGCCGATGAATGGGACGACGCGGTCGGCCGCCGCGCGTTCTTGAAAATCATGGGAGCTTCGCTCGCGCTCGCCGGACTCTCCGGCTGCGTCTATCAACCGCCCGAAGCCATCGTCCCATACGTTCGCCAGCCCGAAGACCTCGTGCCGGGCAAGCCGCTCTTTTTTGCGACCGCCTTCACGCTCTCAGGCATCGCGCTCGGCCTCTTAGCCAAGAGCAACGAAGGCCGCCCGACCAAGCTCGAAGGCAATCCGGATCATCCGACCAGTTTAGGCGCGACAGACCTCTTCGCGCAGGCTTCGCTCCTGACGCTCTACGACCCTGACCGCTCGAAGACTCCGGCTTACAGGGAAGAGGAACGACCCTTCACTACTTTTCTGACGGACATGCGGCAGGCTCTCGACGACCAGAAGGGAAAGCAAGGTGCTGGCCTCAGATTTTTGACCGAGACCGTTTCATCGCCGACTTTGGCGAGCCAGATGAAAGCCATCCTCGCAGAGTATCCGCAGGCACGGTGGTATCAGTACGAGCCTGCCGGACGCGACCATGCGCGCGTGGGCGCGATGGCCGCTTTCGGTCAACCCGTCAATACGATTTATCGCTTCGATTTGGCCGACCGCGTGCTCTCGCTCGACGCGGACTTTTTGACTTGCGGGACGGGCGCCGTGCGTTACGTGAGAGACTTTGCGACGCGTCGGCGCGTGGATCAAGGCAAGACGACGATGAATCGCCTGTACGTCGCGGAGAGCACGCCGACGCTGACCGGCATGAAGGCCGATCACAGGTTGGCCTTGCGTCCTTCGGAGATTGAAGGCTTGGCTCGCGCGGTTGCGACAGCCGTCGGCGCGAACACGGGCGGCTCAAGCGCGCCGGCTTACACGGCACACGCCGGATGGATCGCGGCGGTCGCGCGCGACCTGCAAGCGAATCGCGGCAAGTGCATCGTCATCGCGGGCGACGAACAGCAGCCCGCCGTGCATGCTCTGGCTCACGCGATGAATGATGTTCTCGGCAACGTCGGTCAGACTGTGCTTTACACAGACGCGGTTGAAATCAGCGCGACTGACGAGCAGGCGAAGAAGAGCCAGCTTGACGGCCTGCGCGAATTGGTCGGAGACATTGACGCGGGGCGCGTCGAGATGCTCATCATGCTCGGCGGCAATCCTGTTTACAACGCTCCGGCTGATTTGCGGTTCGACAAATCGCGGCTCGATAAAGTTAAGCTTCGCGTTCACCTGAGCCTCTACAAAGACGAGACTTCGGAACTCTGCCACTGGCACATTCCCGAATCGCATTATCTGGAAGCATGGAGCGACGCGCGAGCCTTCGACGGCTCAGTCTCGATTGTGCAGCCCTTGATCGAGCCGCTTTATAACAGCAAGAGCGCGCACGAATTTCTCGCGGCTTTCTCATCCGAGACGAGCGGCACGGGTTACGACATCCTGCGCAAGTACTGGCAAGGCCAGAAGCTCGGAGCAGGAGGCGCGAACGCGAACGCGCAACCGCAAGCCTCGAACGGCGCGCAGCCCGCAGCCACGCCAGCCGCAAAAGCTTCGCCTGCTTCAAACGCAACTCCAGCCGCGCCAGCTTCGCCGTCAACTTCCGCGCCAGCTTCGCCTGCCGCCGCTTCTGCCGCCGCGTCGTCGCAGGATTTTGAAACGGCCTGGCGCAAGGCTCTGCATGACGGCGTGATTCCGAACACGGCTTTGCAGACGAAGGCGGGATTGTCTGTCAAAGGCGATTGGGCGAAGCAGTTGCCCGACATGCCGCCGGTTTCAGGTGGCCGTTACGAGATCGTCTTTCGCACAGACCCGACCATCTACGACGGACGCTTTGCCAATAACGGCTGGTTGCAGGAACTGCCGAAGCCGCTCACGAAACTGACTTGGGACAACGCCGCGCTGATGAGTCCGAACACGGCGGGGAAACTCGGCCTCACAACTGAAATCGGAAAGCACGGCGGCAATGTCTACGCCGACACCGTGACGCTCAAGCTGCAAGGCTTGCAGTCGAGCAAGCCCGTGCCCGTTTGGATTATGCCGGGTCAGCCGGACGGCGTCATCACTGTGCATCTCGGCTACGGTCGCACGCGCGCCGGTCGCGTCGGCAACGACGCGGGCTTTAACGCTTATGAGCTTCGCAACTCGAATGCGCTCTGGTCGAGCACTGGACTGGAAGTTCTCAAAGCTGACGACCGATATGAGTTGGCCGTCACGCAGCTTCATTTCAACATGGAAGGCCGCGACATTGTGCGCTCGAAGTCTCTGGTTGATTATCTGAACGAATCGGATGAGCAGCACGAGGAAGAACTCAAGAAGCGCGAAGAGGAATTGAAAAACCTCTCGATGTATCCGCAGTACGAGTACAAGGATTACAAGTGGGGGATGGCGATTGATGTCAGCTCGTGCGTCGGATGCAGCGCGTGCGTCGTCGCCTGCCAGGCTGAGAACAATATTCCAACCGTCGGCAAAGCTCAGGTGCAACGCAGCCGCGAGATGCACTGGCTGCGCGTGGACAGCTACTTCAAAGGCAACGACCCGAACAATCCCGACAGCATGCATTTCATGCCCGTCCCCTGCATGCACTGCGAGCAAGCTCCGTGCGAGCCTGTTTGCCCCGTCCACGCGACGGTTCACAGCGCGGAGGGCTTGAACGACATGGTTTATAACCGTTGCGTCGGCACGCGCTACTGCTCCAACAACTGCCCGTACAAGGTCAGGCGTTTTAACTTCCTCCTGTATCAGGATTGGAACGAGCCGACTTACAAGCTGATGCGCAACCCGGAAGTGACAGTGCGCTCGCGCGGCGTGATGGAGAAATGCACTTACTGTGTGCAGCGTATTCAGAACGCGAAGATCGAGGCGGAGAAGGACGGACGCGTCGTGCGCGACGGCGAGATCGTGACCGCGTGTCAGGCCGTCTGTCCGGCTGAAGCCATCGTCTTCGGAAATATCAACGACCCGAACAGCCGCGTGGCGAAACTCAAAGCGCAGCAGCGCAACTACTCGCTTCTGGAAGAATTGAACACGCAGCCGCGCACGACCTACCTGGCATCTTTGCGCAATCCGAACGAAGAGATTAAAGAGAAGGCTTAGAGATCATGCACGAAGCGGACGAACCACATGATGACGTAGGGATGCACCTGACCGCGCCGGTCATCGAGCCGGGGCATACCTTCGCGTCTGTGACGGACAAGATCAGCTCGCTGACCTTGAAGCGCAAGACTCCGATTGGCTGGTTCATCGGCTTCGCCATCTCGTTTGCGTTGGCGCAAGTGCTGCTCTTGACCATCGCTTACCTGGTCACGACGGGCATCGGCATCTTTGGCACGAACATTCCGGTCGGCTGGGCTTTCCCGATTATCAACTTCGTGTGGTGGATCGGCATCGGCCACGCCGGAACATTGATTTCCGCGATTCTGCTGCTGCTGCGTCAGGAATGGCGCACTTCGATCAACCGCTTCGCGGAGGCGATGACGCTCTTCGCCGTGGCGTGCGCGGGGCTCTATCCATTGCTGCACACGGGGCGACCGTGGCTCGCGTACTGGCTCTTTCCGTATCCGAACACGATGGGGATTCAGCCGCAGTTTCGCAGCCCTTTGATGTGGGACGTGTTCGCCGTCTCGACTTACGCGACCGTCTCGGCGCTCTTCTGGTACGTCGGCCTCGTGCCAGACCTTGCGACTTTGCGCGACAGAGCGAAGAGCCGTTTCTTTCAGATCGTGTACGGCATGGCCTCGCTCGGCTGGCGCGGGAGCGCGCGACACTGGCATCGCTATGAGACGGCTTATCTCCTGCTCGCCGGACTCTCGACGCCTTTGGTGCTTTCGGTTCACACCATCGTCAGCTTCGACTTCGCCGTCTCGCAAGTTCCGGGCTGGCACGCGACCATCTTTCCGCCCTACTTCGTCGCGGGCGCGGTCTACGCCGGATTCGCGATGGTGCTCTTGCTCTCCATCCCTTTGAGAAAGTTTTACGGGCTGGAAGATTTCATCACCATGCGCCACATCAAGAACATGGCGAAGATCATGCTGGCGACGGGCTTGATTGTTTTTTACGGCTACATCATCGAAGCCTTCTTCGGCTATTACAGCGCAAACGAGTATGAGCATTACATGATTCAGAATCGCATGTTCGGGCCGTACAAGTATTACTACTGGGCACTGATTTTCTGTAACGGATTGACGCCGCAGTTTCTCTGGTCAAAGCGCGTGCGCAACAGCATCCCGATGATCTTCATCATCTCGATCATCGTCAGCATCGGCATGTGGCTCGAAAGATTCGTCATCGTCGTGACGAGCCTGCACAGAGATTTTCTGCCGTCGTCGTGGGGCATGTACCAGCCGACGATGTGGGACTGGTCTATGTTCATCGGAACAATCGGGCTGTTCTTTGCGCTGATGTTCCTCTTCATACGCTTCCTGCCCGTCATCTCCATCTTCGAGATGCGCACGATCTTGCCGGAGGCGGAGGTTGAAGAGGAGGCGGCATAAACAGTTTTCAGTTTTCAGTTTTCAGTTTTCAGTGAAATGACTGAAGCTAAAAACTGAAAACTAAAAACTGAAAACTTAAAGTTATGAAAACGACGCATCCAATTTACGGCTTGATGGCCGAGTTCGATAACCCGACCGATTTGGTGGCGGCTGCGCGGCGCACCTATGAGGAAGGTTACAGGCGCATCAACGGGTACTCGCCGTTTCCGATTGAGGAGCTGTCGGAGGCCATCGGCTTTCATCATACGCGGCTGCCTTTGATCGTGTTGATTGGAGGCATCATCGGCGGGCTTGGCGGCTATTTGATGCAATGGTACGTGGCGACGCAGTATTACCCGCTCAATGTCGGAGGCCGCCCTTATCACAGTTGGCCGTCGTTTGTTCCGATCACTTTTGAGACGACCGTATTGTGCGCCGCGCTCTCGGCTGTCTTCGGGATGCTCGCGCTCAACAATCTGCCTCAGCCGTATCATCCGGTCTTCAACGCGCCGCGCTTTGCCTTAGCCACGCGCGACCGTTTCTTTCTGGCGATTGAGGCGCGCGACCCCCGGTTCGATTACGAGAAGACCAAGCAGTTCATGCAAACCTTAGAGCCGCGAGAGGTGTTCGATGTCGAATCGTAAAAAGCAGTGGGCCGTTGGCGGTTGGCAGTTGGCAGGACGCTTCACCACGCGTCAAGCCTTTTACTGCCTGCTGCTCACTGCCCACTGCCTACTGTTCACAGGTTGTCGCATGGACATGCAGGATCAGCCGAAGTACGAAGCTTATGAGAAGGGTTCTATTCGCAAGCCGGTCGAAGGGACTGTGCCGCGCGGTTTTCTGAAAGACGACAAGCAGCTTTACACGGGCAAGAAAGATGTGACGGGAAAGGCGACGGCTGCGGCGACGGGCGCGTTGCAGAATCAATCGGTCGCACAGCAACAGGGAACAGGCAATGCGAACTTGTCTGCCGCCGCGCTCTATCCTGACGTGGTTGACACTTTTCCGTTTCCTGTGACCGAAGAGATCGTGCGTCGCGGCGAAGAGCGTTACAACATTTTCTGTGCGATGTGTCACGGGCCGACCGGTTACGGCGACGGGATGATCGTCAGGCGCGGTTATCGTCGCCCGCCTTCGTATCATACGGATCAGTTGCGGCAAGCTCCGGTCGGCCATTTCTTTGATGTGATGACGAACGGCTGGGGCGCGATGCCGTCTTACGCCGCGCAGATTCCCGTCACGGATCGCTGGGCGATTGTCGCTTACATACGTGCGCTGCAACTGAGCCAGAACCCGCAGGCGACGATAAGCAACACGACTGCTGCCGCCGCCGCTCAACCGCAAGCGATGCAGACGCCGCGCGCCGAAACCGGAGGACGAAGATAAAAGCATGGATGCCGCTTACACAACTCCGCCGGAAGTAGGTCGCTATCAAAAGACCGCGCTCATCGTCGGCGTCGTCTTCGTCATCGTTTTTCTGGCCGGGGCGTTTCTGAATCGAGAGCAGTTCTTCCGCTCTTACTTGATCGGCTTCATCTTCTGGACGGGCCTCGCGCTCGGCAGCCTCGGACTCTTGATGCTGCAATACCTGACGGGCGGCGCGTGGGGCACGGTCATCCGCCGCGTCCTCGAAGCCGGAACACGGACGCTCCCTTTGATGATCCTTCTCTTTCTTCCGCTTGCGGCCCTGGGACTCGGCCACGTCTATCACTGGGTTCATCCAGAGACGATTGCCGACCCGGAAGCGAGAACGATTGTCGAGCACAAGCTGGGTTATCTCAATCCCGGATTTTTCTGGATTCGCGCCGCGCTCTACTTCGCGCTGTGGGGCGGGCTGGTCTATTTCCTGAACAAGTGGTCGAGGGAGAACGACCGGACGGCTGACGGAAGATTGTTGAAAAACCTGTCGAAGCTGAGCGGGCCGGGGCTGGTCTTCTTTATCTTCGCGGTCACGTTCGCGTCTTTCGATTGGGTGATGTCGCTCGACGCCGAGTGGTTCTCGACGATTTTCGGCCTGCTCTTTTTGATGAACTGGGTGCTCACGGCCTTTTCGTTCGTGATCGCTCTGATGGCCGTGCTCTCGACGCGCAAGCCGATGTCGGACGTGGTCGCGCCCGCGCACTTTCATGACCTCGGCAAGCTGCTTCTGGCCTTCGTCATGCTGTGGGCATATTTCTCGTTCTCGCAATACTTGATTATCTGGTCGGGCAATATTCCCGAAGAGACGCGTTGGTACTTGTATCGTCTGCGCGGCGGGTGGGGCTACATCGCGCTGCTGGTCGTGCTGCTGCACTTTGCGCTCCCGTTCGTGATGCTGCTCTCGCGCGACCTCAAGCGGAGCGCACGCGCTCTGATGTGGATTGCGCTGCTTGTCTTTCTGATGCGGCTCGTGGATTTGCTGTGGCTCATCGTGCCGGTCTTTCATGAGGGGCGGATTCATTTCAGTTGGATGGATTTTGTCGCGCCCGTCGCCATCGGCGGCATCTGGCTATGGTACTTCGCATGGGAACTCGGCAAGCGTCCGCTCTTTCCCTTCAACGACCCGCAACTGGAAGAAGCGATTGAGCGCGGCAAGCATGAAGGGCATTAAAAGCAGTTGGCAGTTGGCAGATAGAGAGTTTGGAATTCAGTTATGCGAAAACGACGCGATGACATTCACACGACGCCGGATGTGACGCACATACACAATCCTGAAGTCGCTCATGAGGAGAGCGATGTCAACATCAAGGCTATTTTGCAGTTCACGGTGGGACTCCTGGTGTTCGCCGTCACGGTTCACATTCTGATGTGGCTGATGCTGAGAACCTTTGAGGCGCGCGAGGTCAAGCGCGAGGAGAAAGCTCCGGCGGGGCCGATGGCCTTGACACCGAAGGAGCGGCTGCCGCCCGAGCCGCGCCTGCAAGTCGCTCCCGGCTTCGGCGACAATCTTGAAATTGGCGAGGGCAAGAATCTTGAGCTGCAAGCTCCGCAGGAAGAGTACAAAATCTTGAGCGAGCGTTGGCGGCGAGTTTTGGAGAACGGACAGAAGGACGCGAAGACCGGAGCTATGACTTCGATTCCGATTGAGCAGGCCATCAAGCAAATCGCGCAACAGGGATTGCCCGCGAGGGCTGCGGCTGACGGGCAGAAGACATACAGGCAAGCGATGGAGATACCTTCATACCCAAGCTCAGGGCGGATGATGGAAGTGAGAAGGCAATGAAGAATGGCAGTTTTCAGTTCTCAGTTTTCAGTTTTCAGAAAGCAGTTGATCTAAAGCGGCTGTTGGCGGGAGCGCGTTCGTTCGCCAGCTTCTGTCTGCTGTCTTCCGTCTGCTGTCTTCTGTCTTCTCAAACTTTCGCACAGATGGGGCAGCAGTACAGCAACTCGCCTTTGTACGGGCCGCGACCTGAGCTTGGCTCGACCGAGAGCGGATTGCCGAAGCCTTTGCAGAGCGTGGGGATTGACCAGAGATTGAATGAGCAAGTGCCGCTCGACGCCGTTTTTCGTGATGAGACGGGGCGCGAGATTCGCCTCGGCGAATATTTCAATCACGGCAAGCCGGTCATCATCACGCTCGTTTATTACCAGTGCCCTATGCTCTGCGATCAGGTCTTGAACGCGTTGACGGGCAGCCTCCGGACATTATCTTTCGATGTCGGCAGAGAGTACGAAATCGTGACCGTCAGCTTCGACCCGCGCGAGAAGCCAGAGCTGGCCGCCGCGAAGAAAGAGGATTACGTGGCTCGTTATGGCCGCGCGGGCGCGGCGGCGGGCTGGCACTTTTTGACGGGCGAGCAGAAATCAATTGACGCGCTGGCGACAGCAGTCGGTTTTCGTTACACGTATGACGAGAAGACGAAGCAGTTCGCGCACGCGAGCGGCATCATGCTGGCGACGCCCGAAGGCAAGCTCGCGCGCTATTTTTACGGAATCGAATACGCGCCGAAAGAGCTGCGGCTCGGCATCGTCGAAGCTTCCGCCGGAAAGGTCGGAACGCCCGTGGACGCGCTGATGCTCTATTGCTTTCATTACGACCCGACGAGCGGGAAATACGGACTCGCGATTATAAACATCGTGCGACTGGCAGGAGTGCTGACGGTCGTCGGCATCTTCGTGCTGCTCTTCGTCTTGCGGCGGCGCGGCGGTGGCCGTGTCCGCGAAGATGGCCTCACGGCGGGAGGGGTCGCTTAAAACTTATGCAGTCGTGGATACCATTTATGCCGGAGCAGGCTTCGACCTTCGCGTCGAGGGTGGATGCTCTCTATCTTTATCTCTGCGGGCTGACGATCTTCTTTACGCTCCTCATCGTCTCGGTGCTTATCTTCTTCGTCGTCAAATATCGCAAGCGTGCGCCGTTTGAAATCCCGCGTCCCATCGCCGGCTCGATCAAGCTTGAGACGCTGTGGTCTGTCATTCCGTTTCTGATTGCGATGAGCATCTTCGTGTGGGGCGCGAATCTCTATTTTACGATGTATCGGATGCCGAAAGAGCCAGCCTCCGCGATGGAAATCTTCGTTGTCGGCAAACAGTGGATGTGGAAGGTTCAGCACTCGACCGGACAGCGCGAGATTAACGAGCTGCACGTTCCGGTCGGCAGCAAGATCAAGCTGACGATGACGACCGAAGATGTCATACATTCTTTTTACGTCCCCGCGTTTCGCACCAAAGCAGATGTCGTGCCCGGTCGCTACACCTCGATCTGGTTCGAGGCGACCAAGCCGGGACGTTATCATCTCTTCTGCGCGGAGTATTGCGGGACGAACCATTCTGGAATGGGCGGCTGGGTCGAAGTCATGACGCAGACCGATTTTGATAACTGGCTGAGCGGCAACGCGAATCAGATGTCGCCGGTCGCCGCCGGTCAACAGCTTTTCACGACGACCCTCGGCTGCGCGACCTGCCACAACGCGGACGGGACGGGCGGGCGCGGCCCGGCTTTGACCGGACTCTTCGGCAAGACCGTGCAACTCGAAGGCGGCGTGACTGTCACTGCCGACGAGGGATACATCCGCGAGTCAATCCTGAATCCGCAGGCGCAGGTCGTCGCGGGCTTTCAGCCGATCATGCCGACCTTTAAGGGGCAACTGAGCGAAGAGCAGATTTTGCAGCTCATCGCATATATCAAATCTTTAAGTCCGGGACAGACGAGCGGCACACAAGTGACCACGCCCGCGCGCTCGAACAATCCGCAGGCGGGAGCGGCGACGCCTGAAGGGCAGGGCGCAAAATCGCTCGACTCGCAGAGGTCGAATCCTTTGAACTCGACCGCGCCGCGCCCGCCGCAAAGCGGGAGCAGTAATAATACGGCTGCGCCGAATTCGCGCGGCAATCAAAACAGGCAGTAAACATGGACATAGAAAAAAGAGTATCACCGGATTTGCCGGTCGAGCCGGTTGAGTCTCGCGTCAACTACTTGAACGCGCAATACGGCATCAAGAGTTGGCTCTTGACCAGAGACCACAAGCGAATCGCGCTTCTGTATCTGGGGTCGGTCTCGCTCTTCTTCATGCTCGGCGGCATCTACGCGATGATGATTCGCCTTGAATTGTTGACGCCGCAGGGCGATCTGGTGCAGTCGCAAACCTATAACAAGCTCTTCACGCATCACGGCGTGCTGATGGTCTTCTTCTTTCTGATTCCGTCAATCCCCACGGTCTTGGGAAATTTTCTAGTGCCCTTGATGATCGGCGCGAAAGACCTCGCCTTTCCGCGCATCAATCTTTTGAGCTGGTACATTTACACGCTCGGCGGCATCTTCACTTTGTGGGCGATGATTAACGGCGGCGTGGATACGGGATGGACTTTTTACACTCCGTTCAGCACGACCTTTTCTAACACGTATGTCATTGCGACCGGACTCGGCATCTTTATCAACGGCTTCTCTTCGATTCTGACGGGCTTGAATTTCATCGTCACGATTCACACCATGCGTGCGCCGGGCATGACCTGGTTTCGCCTGCCGCTCTTTATCTGGGCGCACTACGCGACGAGCCTGATTATGATTCTGGGCACGCCCGTCATCGCCATCACCATCTTGCTCGTCGCGCTTGAGCGCGCGGCTCACATAGGCATCTTCGACCCTGCGCTCGGCGGCGATCCGATACTCTTCCAGCACTTGTTCTGGTTCTACTCGCATCCGGCTGTCTACATCATGATTCTGCCCGCGATGGGAGTGGTGAGCGAACTGATTGCCAACTTTTCGCGCAAGAATATTTTCGGCTACTCGTTCGTCGCTTTCTCGTCAATCGCGATTGCGGTCTTCGGCTTTCTCGTGTGGGGACACCACATGTTCGCGAGCGGGCAGTCGATGTACGCGGGGATGATTTTTTCGTTCCTCAGCTTCGCGGTGGCGATTCCCTCCGCGATTAAAGTTTTTAACTGGACGGCGACGCTTTATCAAGGCTCGATCTCGTATGACACGCCGATGCTGTACGGACTCGGCTTCATCGGGCTGTTTCTGATCGGCGGAATGACTGGACTTTTCTTGGCCGCGCTCGGCCTCGACGTACATGTGACTGATACTTATTTCGTCGTCGCGCATTTTCATTATGTGATGGTCGGCGGGACTTTGATGGGCTACCTGGGCGGCCTGCATTACTGGTGGCCGAAGATTTCAGGGCGGATGTACCCTGAGGGCTGGGGCAGGTTCGCGGTGCTGGTCATCTTCGTCGGCTTCAACCTGACTTTTCTGCCGCAGTTCGTCGCGGGCTACCTCGGCATGCCGCGCCGCTATCACGCTTACGCGCCCGAGTTTCAGATTTACAATGTGATGTCTTCGGCGGGAGCTTCGATCTTAGGCATGGGGCTGTTGATTCCTCTGGTCTATCTGGTCTGGTCTATGCGGTACGGGCGCGTGGCGTCGGCCAACCCGTGGCACTTGCCGGGACTCGAATGGCGCACGGCCAGCCCGCCGCCGACCGAGAACTTCTACGTCACGCCCGTCGTCACGTGGGAAGCTTACGAGTTTGCGCCGCCCGAAGAGATGCAAGTCGTCGGCAAGCTTGAGCCGGGAGACGCTGGAGACAATCCGATTGAGGTTGCACCGTAACGAAGGGATGAGGGATGAGGGATGAGTAAAAGCCAAAACAGGTTTTCTCTTATCACTCATTACTCATCACTCATTACTCATCACTTTGGTTTGGGAGAGAAAAGTGGCTGCACAGGTTGAGAGTCATGGTGAGACGCACGGGGCGCATGGAGCACATAGCGCCTTGCAGCACCACTTCGACAATATGGAGCAACAGCGCGAGGCTGGCTCTATCGGAATGTGGGTCTTTCTGGTTACGGAGATTATGTTCTTCGGCGGCCTCTTTATGGCCTACCTGCTTTATCGCTACAAATATCCGATGGGCTTTGCGGTCGGCAGCAATCACCTCGCGTGGAAGCTCGGCGGCTTTAATACCATCGTTCTCATCGTCAGCAGCTTGACGATGGCGCTCGCGGTCTATTACGCGCAGGTCGGCGTGCGTAAGCTTCAGATAGTTTTTCTGGTCGCCACGATGATTCTCGGCGCGACGTTCTTGGGCGTCAAAGCGGTCGAGTATCATGAAAAGTATGTTGACCATTTGATCCCCGTGCGCGGGATGTTTCATTATGAAGGCACGCTCCCGCACGGCGTGACGCAAGAACAGGTGCAGATGTTTTACTGGATTTACTTTGCGATGACGGGGCTGCACGCGCTCCACATGATTATCGGTTTGGGCATCCTGTCGTTTCTGGTCTACTTCGCCTGGCGCGGACGTTATAGCCCCGAATATCACGCGCCCGTGGAAATCTCCGGCCTCTACTGGCACTTTGTTGACATCGTGTGGATATTTCTGTTCCCGCTCCTGTATCTCTTGGGCAGGCATCTGGGCGAACACTGAGGCGCAAAAAAGTTATGTCGGAACATATCGTCTCAAAGAAGATTTACTTTCTGATTTTCGGCGCGCTGATGGTCGGCACGATTCTGACTGTGATGGCGGCCTTCGTTGATCTCGACTACGTATTCACGGGCGCGAACACGGTCGTCGCTCTGACCATCGCGGTCATCAAGGCGACGCTCGTCGTGCTCTATTTTATGCATGTGCGCTACAGCACGCGCCTGACGTGGGTGATTGTGGTCGCGGGATTTTTCTGGCTGGCGATTCTCTTTGCGTTGGTGATGACGGATTACATGAGCCGTTCGAGCGGGCAATACAACTTAGGCTCAGGCTAAAAGCATTAGCCACAGAGGACACAGAGATCACAGAGGTTTCATATCATTTTCCTCTGTGATCTCTGTGTCCTCTGTGGCTAACTAATCTTCTCTTAAGACTAGCCTTCCAGATAATATTTTTGCTCGCGGACGTTGATGATCTTCTCGCAGTTCGGGCATTCGAGCTTGAGCGTCGAATCCGAAGTTCTAATCATCGTCCCGCAGTTCGGGCACGCGTCCTCAATCTCATTGCGCGTGAAAATATCTCGCACCATAAAGAGCGGCACGATGAGTCCGGCCAGGAGGAGCGGAATCCCGAAGAGCAGGCCGAAACTGCTGTCATCGGCCATCGTCAGGCTGACGACCAGACCCGCGATGAAGAGCACCAACCCGAGCGCGATGGCAAATGAAAATCCGTATGCGCTGTCAAATGTGCGCCCGGCGGCCTGCGGCGAGCCGGTCTGCGACAGTTTCTTTGCTTCCATAATTCGCTAGTCCCTGTAACTTTAGAAGAGTTGGAGATTAAGACGAACCGCGTCGCACGCGTCTCTTTTAAGATAGGCAAAAGTTAGCACAATCCATGACTGATGAACAAGGCTGCCCGGCGCGCGGTAATGGGTCAGTTTCACCAATAAAGAAAAGAAAAAGAGTTTCCCGCAAAGGCGCTGGTGGCGCAAAGGAAGAACGCAAAGTCGTCGAAGCCACTTACTCTTGGCGTGTTTTTCTTTGCGCCTTTGCGCCTTTGCGCGAGATGCTGTTAAAGTATCGGGTTTCGGTTCAGAGGTGATAAATCATTCAGAGGTCTCTATGAATATCAGCAATCAAACATCATTCGAAAATTTCTTGCGCGAGCAGGACGAGGCCGCCTGGTCTGTGGCCTTGACGGACATCATGCGCGACGTGCATGAGGTGGATCGCAATGCGACGGAAATCTGGTTTCGGTTTTACCCGCTCAAGCTCTGGCGCGAATTAAGTGAAGCCGAGGACGCGGAGGCTCTGGCGCGTCGTCTGCTCTTGAAGGGCAACTATTATCTCAAAGATCAGATTGACGCTTCGCACAAATTTCTGTACGGGCATCGCTACTGGCCTGAGGTCAAGCGGGCGGTCGAAGAACACGCGCCGGCTTTTCAAGCGTCTGCGAATGTGAAGCTCGCGGACGAGATTCGCAAGGTGGCGAAAGCGGTCGCGGGGCGCGCGAAGGCGGACGTGTCGCTCGTCCTGGGCATCACGGCGGCGGCTTTGATGACGGTCACGCAAGTCGGCATGAGCGCGTTCGTGGCGGCGGCGGGCGCGATGTTGATTGATAAGAAACAAGCTCGGAAAAGTCCCGCAGAGGTTTTAAGCGAGCGCGCGAGGGATAACAGTCAGGGCTTGTTCGGCTTTCTCAAGACGGTGGACAAAGAGTGGACTGTGACTTATGACGAGACGGACGCTCGCGCGCGTTTCAAGGCGATTAGCGATGAGGAACTGGCTTCGGCTGCGGCGCGCGACCAGTCGCGCAACTGGCGCGAGCGTGACGAGCGTTGCATCGAAGGGCCGATTCCGGTCGAGTGTCGTTCGGCTTCGTGCGGGACATGCTGGGTCGGCGTGCTCGGCGGCGCGGAAAAGCTGACCGACGTGAAGAAGCTCGAAGGAAAAAATATCAAGGAGTTCGGCTATATCGAAACCGACGAGGCGAAGCCGATCATACGTCTCGCGTGCATGGCGCGCTCGACCGGCGCGGTCTCAATCGTCATCCCGCCGTGGAACGGCGTCTTCGGAAAATATCTGAAAGAGCGTGAGCAGGAGAGCGCGTCGGAAACTCCTGCGGCGGCGGCGACTGAAAACCTTTCCACGAACGGCGTTGCAAACTGAGCCGCTAGAGAACGCGCGCGCCGCCGGAAGGAGCGCGCCGCATCTGTCTTCGCCGCTGCTGCTCGTCTTGGCGGCGGCGATTTTGTGGAGCACGGGCGGCCTGTTCATCAAGTGGACTACTCTGTCTGCTTACGAGCTTTCGTTCTGGCGTTCACTACTCGCGGCCTTGACAGTGATGCTCTTCACGCGGCGCGAGGGCTTCGGCCTCAACGGCATCACAGTCATCACTTCCGTTTTGTACGCCGCGCTCCTGTTGCTCTTCGTCCTCGCCACGAAGCTGACGACCGCCGCCAACGCTATCTTTCTGCAATACACCGCACCGATTTACGTGCTCGTGCTTGAGCCTCTTTTTTATAAAGAGAAGTTCAGACGCCGCGACCTCTTCACGGTTATCGCGTGCATCGCGGGGATGTCGCTCTTTTTCGTCGGCAAGCTGAGGCCGCAGGACGTGAGCGGCAATCTGACCGCGCTCGCCTCCGGCCTCTGCTTCGCCTTTTACGTGCTGCTGCTCAGGCACACGCGCTCGCAGGCTGTGAATCGCGCGTCCTCCGTAATCTACGGAAACCTGTTGCTCGTCATCGCGCTCGCGCCCGCAGGTCTCGCGGCCATTCCAAAGATGACGGCGCATGACGCCATCGCGGTTTCGTATCTCGGTATTATTCAAATCGGAATCGCGTACACGCTCTTCACGCTCGGGATGGCGCGCGGCGTGCGCTCGCTCGACGCCGGAATCGTCGGCTACATCGAACCCATTCTGAATCCCGTGTGGGTCTTTCTCCTCTTGGGCGAGCGGCCTTCGCAGTGGGCTATCCTGGGCGGCGCGATTATCATCATCGCAGTCCTCATACACACGATCCTGAGCGCGAGAAAGGCCAGGTTAAAGATGACTTGAGAAAGATTGGCCACAGAGGACACAGAGCATAAATCACTTCTTTCCTCTGTGCGCTCTGTGTCCTCATGTGGCTAAATTGTTTTCCTCATAGCATCCACGTCTCACGACTGCCGAAGTAGGTCGGCGCGCCCGTCGGGTGAGTTTTGCGAAACTCTTGGTAACGCGCGACGAGCTTTTTGTATCTCTGGTCGGAAGATTTCAAAGGCGTGTGCGGAATCTCGCGCAGGTGGTTCTCGACCTTCCAGAGATTTTTGGCGGAGAATCGCCAGTCGTAATTGCCAAGCTCATCAAGATTCGTCAGAGCGTAACCCGTGAGGCGTGCCGTCAGGTCAACGTAGGGGTCGAAGTAGCTCCACACGAGCGAGCGCAGAGTATGAAAGACAGGCTTTCTGCCATGTAGCCCCGTGTCGCGCGAGCGAGCGATTGCGCCCCACTTGTTTCTGTGTTTGAAAACGAAGATGACGTGATCGAGCTTGTCCTGTGATTCCAAACTGACGATGAGGGGCGGGTATCCATGCTGCTCAAGTATCACCGCCGCCGCGAGCGCGGCTTCCATGCAGTGTGCTTTCTTGAGCCGCAAGACCTGACGAAACGAACGCTGCGTCTCTCCCTCGTGTTCCCAGTTGTATGGCAGCGTGCTCAGGAATCGCTGCGCCTCGCGCGGCGTCTTGTGCGTTTGAATCAGCTGCCATTCTCTTCTGGTAAAAGCTTTTCTGTCGGGCTTCGTTGTCATGAATACAAAGTCCAGAGATTTTTCTTATTCGAGTCCTCACTTTGAATAATGCTCTGCCCCCAGAAAATGCAGGGAGACGTAAGGCTCTTCGCCGACGACCCAACTGTCATGCGCGAGCGGCGGGATGTAAAAGAGATTTCCGGGCGCGAGTTCGATGACGCGTCCGTCTGACATGGCCGCGACCGCGCGCCCCGAAATGACGAGGCCGACATGCTCGACTTCACACAGGGGCGCGCCGGTGAGTTGGCCGACATGCTCAGACCATTTCCATCCCGGCTCGTAAGTCGCTCTGCCGATAGTCATGACGCCGATGGTGACAATCTCAAACTTGCCCTTCTCGAAAACGCGCGTCTCGTCCGGGTTGTCAAAGCGTTTCAGCTCAACATTCATCATCTGTTTTCATTCCCCTCAAGTTGTGACTGCCAGCCCGAGCAAAAGAACGAGGGCGAAGGCGATGCCAACCGTGATGGCGATTCTCACGCCGGTTGAGAGATTGTTTCCTTTGACCTGTTTGACCCGCGAGTATTCGACCCTCGTGGCCGCGCCGTCATTGCCGACGACGACAAAAGAAACTTCATCCGCCTGGCTGATGTAGCCCTTCAATTTCGTTTCGTCGCGCAGCTTGACCTAGACGCGCGCGTCCTCGCCCGTGCTCAGCTTGCCGATTCCCGCTTTGACTTTCCCGGCAAAGCGAGCCTCTTTCTCCGCTTTCGATTCCGCACAAATCTGATTAGCTCCGATCAGAACCAGCAGTCCCACCAGCAACGGCGACAGAATTTTCCTGAACATGCTTTTCTCCTCCTCAAAAATTCGGAATTCTTGACGAATGAGAAAGCAATCCACACGCCTCATGCTCAAGGCGCGTGTAATCGAAGACTGAGTTTGAAGGAAAGATTACTCATGCACTATCGCTTGCCGACACCTGAAAGATATTTATTGCACGCGTCAACTGAAAATCGGAAGCTGCGAGCATAAAGCATTCGTTATGAGGTGGCAAGATTTTGGCCTTGCGCCTGATATTTTGGTTGACAAAATATAGAGCGTGGCAGTACGCTCCGCGCGCATCTGAAGGGCGTTATTGAGCTTCACTTTTTAGCCGGCCTGCGACCGTAGCAGTCCTCTCAAACAAAAATCACAGGAGGAGCACATGGCTCAAACAGGAACTGTCATCTCTGCCGGATTGAATCTGCGCGCTACGCCGGGCGGCACGATTGTGGACGTTTTGAAACAAGGCGCAGTCGTCGAGATTATCGAATCGCAGAACGGCTTCCTCAAGGTCAACGCGGACGGCAAGACCGGTTTCGTGGCCGCCAAGTTTATCAAGCAGGATGAGGGGCAGCCATCACAACCGGACGCGCCGAGTCCTCCTGCTCCCGCTCCTGCTCCCGCAACTTCGGGCAGCTTTCATTTCGAGGGCAACAAAGCGGTCGCTCCCGACGGCACTGTGTTCGGCAGAAAAAACAAGCTCGGCATCTACAATTACGGGCAGACTTCAATCGGGCAATTCGTCAGCGCGCACAGCGAAGTGTTCACCGCGCTCTCTCCTTCGCGCCTCAGCGTGATGCAGGCGGTCTCGGCTAACGAAGGGAAACTGGAAGCCATCAATACTTGGGATAACGCCTTTCTGACCTTCGGCGCGTTTCAGTGGACGGCGGGCGCGGGGAGCGGAGCGGGCGAGTTGGTCTCGCTGATCGCGCGCCTGAAACAGAGCGATGAGAGCGTCTTCAATCAACTCTTCGGCCAGTCCGGGCTTGACGTAGCTTCCGTCAGCAGCCCGCCGGGGCAAACTCCGACCGGCTTCTTCTCTTTGAACGGCGCGCCCATTAGGAGCGCCGCCGACAAAGCGCAAAAGCTCAGAACTTTGGAGCGCGCTTATCAGTTTTTCAAGGCCGGACAGAATGACGTGATGCGACGGGTCGAGGTCGAGCATGCGGCGAGCCGCATTGATCTCTTTTACAAAGACGCGAGCCACCGCATCAAGGGTCTTTTCGTCGCGGACTTCATCAGCTCGGAAGCGGGCGTGGCGATGCTCCTCGACGAGCACGTCAATCGTCCCGGCAACGTCCCGACCACGCTCGCCGGAGCGGTCAATCAATTCATCACCGCGAGCGGCAAAAATAATCCGCAAACGTGGACGGATCAGGACGAGCGCACGGTGTTGAATATCTACATCCAGCGACGCAACCGAACCAGCATGACCGACTCGCAGAACCGCGCCAACAGCATCCTTCAATCCGGACTGGCTTCCACCGCGCGCGGCTCTTTTCAGGATTGAGCCGCGCCCGCGTCACCATGTCCGCTCAAAGCGGTCAGGCGCTCGGACTCCGTCTCGACAAACGCACGACGAGGCCGATAAGGATAGCCGCGATGCCGACATAAAACAGCACACTTCCGAACTTTCTCAAGTCGGGTGTGACGGAGTACAAAGCGATAAGGATATAAAAAATCATGCACGCCACACCCGCCGCCATTAAAGCCCGACCCAGACCCCTGAATCTCATAATTTCCCCTGATCTTTCAGCCTCATAAATTCACGTATCATTGAGGCTAAGGATAGGCGAACGATAACAAAAAAGCGAGTTGCGAAAACTACGGAAGGAAGATTAATCACAGAGGACACAGAGGAACAGGGAGGAAAGCAATTTCATGCAATCCTCCCTGTTCCTCTGTGTCCTCTGTGGTGAACTGTTTTTCTTGTCCAGCTCAAAAGCTCATCAACTTAATCGCCCTCTTCGTTCAGCCATTCTTCATAAGCCTTGAAGTTAAACGGGCGGCCTAAGAAGTCCGAGACGAGCGTGCTGGCGGGAGCAGAGCCGCCGCGCGCGAGGACTTTGGTGCGATAGCGCGCCGCCGCCCCGCCCGGCGCGAGCAGATTCGATTTGTCGAACTGGCTGAACATGTCTTTGGCGATGACCAGCGACCACATGTATGTGTAGTAGACAGCGGAGTAGCCGTCGAGGTGTCCGAACGCTGTCTGCCAGTGCGTGTCTTCGACGAACGGGAACGGCTCGTATTGCTCCTGCAAAGATTTGACCATCGCGTCGGTGTTGACCGTCTTCGGGTCGCGGTCGTAAATCGAAAGCGAGAGCTTGGCGTAAACCATCTGGCGGCGCACGCCGAGGGCTTTGCCGAACTCGTTGGCGCGCTTCATCTGTTTGACCAGCTCAGCCGGAATTGGCTCGCCCGTCTTGTAATGTTTGGCGAAAGAGGCGAGCACCTTCGGGTCCCAAGTCCATTCTTCGAGCATCTGCGAAGGAGCTTCGACGAAATCACGCTCGGTGCTGATGCCCGCGACGCCGATCCATTGCTGCCTGCCCGCGAGAAGCTCGTGAACCAGGTGTCCGAACTCGTGAAAGAAAGTCACGACATCGTCATGCTCCATCAAGCCGGGGTCATTCGCGTCGCCGCCCGGCAAGTTGCAGACGAGCGTCGCTTCCGGTATCTGTCGCCCGTTCACGCCCGTGCGGACGACGAACTCAGCCGCGTGCTTGTACTTGTTCTCGCGCGGGTGCATGTCGAGATAGAAGCGACCGATGAGCTTGCCGTTCTCAAACATCTCCCAGCCTTCCACGTCCGCCGCCCACACGGGAGCATTCTGCACCTGCTTGAAAGTGACGCCGAAGAGCTTGCTCGTCACATCGAGTACGCCCTTCTTGACGTTCTGATAAGCGAAATAGGGTCGCACCTGCTGCGAGTCGAAATTGTAATCGGAGCGACGCAGCAGCTCTGACCAATAGCTTTTCTCCCATGAATTGACGACGGTCGCGCCGGGCACGTCCTGCTGTTTGCGCTTGAGCAAGGACGCGTATTCACGTTTCGCTTTCGCGTCCGACGCCGTCACGATCCTGTCTATGAAGTCCGAAGCGTTCTTCGCGTTGCCGACCATCTTGTTGGCCGTGATGTAGTCAGCCCAGTTTGAATAGCCGATGAGATTCGCCAATTCGTAACGACGCGCGATCATCCGATTGAGCACGTCTATGTTCATCGGATAAGCGCGGTTGTTGTAAGCCTTGTACATGCGTTGGCGCAGGTCTTCGCTCCTTGCGTAGGTGAAGACGGGGAGCGAATCCGGGTAATCCGTCGTCAGTGTGATGACGCCGTTGGCGTCAGGCTTGTGGCGATCAATGTAATCCTGCGGCAGCCCTTCAAGCTCTGAAACATTATTGACCGTCACCTTGCGCACGTCGCCGCGTATGTTCTTGTCAAACTCCTGACCGATTAAGACCAGCTCGTCGCGCAGAGCCGAGATGCGTGCGCGCGTCGCTTCATCCTTGTCCACGCCCGCGAGCTTGAATTCGCGCAGAGTCCTCTCGACGTAAAAACGCGTCACAGCATCAGCCTTCGACACGTCGAGCGCGGCGAGCGCGTCATACACGGCTCGATTGAGCGAGAGCGTGGTGGCGAAAGAGGAGACTTTCTGCGTGACCCGCTCGGCGGCGTCGCGCACAGCCTTGTCAGGATGCACGACCTCCATCAGGCCGGCCTGCGCGCCCGCCGCGTCAAGGTGAACCTGAATCTCGTCATAAGGCCGGAGCGTGTTCTCAATCGTCCGCTTGCCCTTGACGGCGAGCATCTTATCGAGCGCGGCCTGCGCTCTGGTCAGCCGGTCGTTCATGTTTTTCTCGAATGTGGCCGCGTCCGGCGTGCCCGTCCAGAACGGAGCGTCTTCCGAATTTTTGGAAGCGCCGTAACTCGTCATCGCAGCAAAGGTCGTCAACATCAGAATCGTCACAAGCCTGTAAATTAGCATCAATCGCGTCATCCTTTTCATCTTAATCTTTGTGCCACTCTTGGAGGGAAAGTTTCTTACGCGCGCGGGAGTCAAAAGTTCTCTGACTCTCTCCCGGCAAAGACATCTTAAGACGCACTAATACACGCAAAAGTGGTCTCTTGTAAATCGAAAAGTTGAGCGGAGAAGAGGCCGAAAATGGCCGTAAAATGGCAATCCGGCGTTGGCACTCATCTCCTGTCGCTTCGTGTACGAATCACGTCGCCTGGCGTACAAAACCGCTGCACAAAGAATTTTTTGAAATAATTCGCGGGGCGCAGGTCATAATCAATTAGAGAGACAATTTTGAGGCTCAATGCAATCTCAACTCTTGACTTTACCGTGCCATGAGTTAGTCTCGCGTCCGAGAGAGAAAATCGACCACGCTCGAACAGGTTTAGGGATGATTCACATCGGCGCGGGGACGAGCTTTAGCCATTACGAGATTCGTTCGCAGCTCGGCGCGGGCGGGATGGGCGAGGTCTATCTGGCCGAAGACCTCAAGCTGCGCCGCCCCGTCGCCATCAAGTTCATCGCGCGCCACAAAGAGATTTCGCCCGCCGCCGAGAGGCGTTTCCTCAGAGAAGCGCGCGCCGCCTCGCAGCTCAATCATCCGAATATCATCACGATTTATGAGGCGGGCGAGACGGAGAATCACGCCTACATCGTGATGGAATACGTCGAGGGGCGCAGCTTGCGCGAGCTGATTCTGGCCTGCGATTTGATGCCGCAGACGACGCTCGACATCGCTCTCCAAATCTCCGACGCGCTCGCGGAGGCGCACGAGCACAACGTCATCCACCGCGACATCAAGCCGGAAAATATTCTCTTGACCGAACGCGGGCGCGTCAAAGTTTTGGACTTCGGACTGGCGCGCAACTTCGGCGCGTTCACTTCGACTCAGGACGGGGCGACCATCGTTGACAGCCTGACGGATTCGGGAGCCATCGTCGGCACGCTTCCCTATATGGCTCCCGAACAGCTCAGGCGCGAACAGCTTGACCGTCGCTCGGACATCTTCTCGTTCGGCATCGTGCTTTTTGAGATGATGACGGGCAAGCATCCTTTCAAGGGCTTGAACGCTTTTGAGATCGCTTCGCTGATTCTCAAAAACGAAGAGGTCAACACGGACTGTTTTTCGCCCTCGCTGCCGCCGAGCGTGCCGGCCTTTATCAAGCGCGTGCTCGAAAAAGATCGTCACCGCCGCTTCGATACATTCGCGGAAGTCAAACGCGCGCTCGAAGCTGTCAGAGACGATTGGGTGCGATTGGAAATCAAGCCGGAGGGTTTCACGCCAACCTTCACGCCGCATCCTTTGTCGGGAGTTAATTTCAGAAACTCGCAATACTCGACCATCGCCACACCGAACTCGATCATCACCACGCCGCCATCCGCCACGAATACGCCGCCGACGGTGCTCGTCCTGCCGCTTGAAGCCGTGGGGTCTGCGGACGAGACTTCTTTCATCGGCATCGGCCTCGCGTATTCGATTACGACGGGGCTGGCGAAGATACGCGACCTCTCGGTCTTGTCGAAGGCCGCGAGCGCGGGGCGCGGGGCGCAGGAAGAGCGCGACCCGCGCGCTTATGCTCGCGAGTTGGGCGCGACCATCCTGCTCGAAGGCGAAGTGATGCGCTCAGGCCAGACGCTTCGCATCATGGTGCGCCTGAGCGATGTCGAGAGCGGGCGCGTCATCTGGGGCGATCAATATTCGGGCGTCGAATCCGATCTCTTCAAAATCCAGGACACGGTCTGCGAATCGGTCGCGGCGGCCTTGCGCGTGCGCATCACGACGGACGTGCGCGACCACTTTGCCGAGCCACCCGCCGCCAACCTCGACGCCTTCGAGCATTACTCGAAGGGGCGCGCCTTTCTTGAGCGGCACGAGGTGACGCGCAATATTGATTACGCGATTCAGATGTTTGAAGAGGCTTTGAAGCTCGACGCCACGTTCGCGCTCGCGCAGGCCGGACTCGGCGAGGCTTACTGGATGAAGTATGAGGCTTCGCACGAAGAGGTGTGGGTCGAGCGCGCCATCGCCGCCTCAGACCGCGCACTGATACTCGACCCGCAGCACGCGCAGGTGCATCTCTCTCTGGGCATCGTCTATCACGGGACGGGCAAGCTGGAGCGCGCCATCGAGGAGTTTGAGAACGTGCTGGCGCGTCAGCCTTTGAGCGATGACGCGCATCGCTGGCTCGGTCGCTGTTACATGGAGCGCGACGAGGTGGAGCTGGCGATGGAGCATTTTCAGCGGGCCATCAAGATTCGCGCGGGCTACTGGGAGAACTACAACTCCCTGGGCACCTGTTACTACACGTTGGGGCGTTATCACGAGGCGGCGGAGCAGTTCCGGCGCATCATCAGCATTCAGCCGGACAACTATCACGGCTACAACAATCTCGGCGCGATGTATTACCTGCTCGGACGTTACGAGGACGCGGCGGCGATGCACCGGCGCGCCATCGAGATTCATCCGGCGGCCAAAGCCTATTCAAATCTCGGCAGCAACTATTTTTATCTCGGACGTTACGACGAAGCCGTCGAAGCTTATCACAACGCCATCGAGCTTGATCCGGCGGACGATATTCTCTATCGCAACCTGGGCGACGCGCTGCTGCGTTCGGGTCAAGCGGGCGAGGCCGCCGCGCAGTTTGAGAAAGCGATAGAGTTGATACGCGATGTCTTGCGTACGAATCCCGCGAGCGCGCAAGCCTGGGGACGCCTCGCCGTCAGTCAGGCCAAAGTCGGGCGCGAGGATGAGGCTTTGAAAAGCATTGAGCGCGCGAGCCAGCTTGAGCCGCACAACACGATGCTCATGTACCAGCGCGCCGTCGTCCTCTCGTTGGTCGGGCGCACGGAGCAGTCCGCCGAATATTTGCGCGACGCCTTAAAGCACGGCTACAGCCGCTCGGAAGCCGAGCGCGACCCCGACCTGGAGCCTCTGCGGAGTCGCGCCGAGTATCGCTTGCTCTTCACACAATCCGACGCCGGGCGGCGCGAATAAGACGCTCTCTCAGCTCACGGTTTCGTCGTCGACTTCGTTGGCGAAGCTTTCGGCGGCGAAGCCGGAGCCGTTCCGTTCTGCGGCTTGCCCCCACCGATGCCGACGATGATCTGCGGGTCTTTGATGTCAAGCTGTGTGCCGTCTGCTTGATAGAGCGTCACGGTGTATTTGTACTTGTAATTTTTCCCATCGTCTCTCGACGGATTGCTAATGGAGTGGCGAGTCGTTCCTTCCTGTAACAAATCCAGGTAGAAATCGTTTGAGCCCGCATGCGCGCCGAAGGGCATGTCGCCGCCCGTCGCATCGCCTTTGAAATGGCTGATATCCACCGACGCGTTTTGGCCGGTCGGGAGACTTGAGCGATTAGCAATTATCCAGTCCGCCTGCTTCCCGTCCGACAGATCGGCCTCGTCAGGGTCTATGCGGTCAATCACGGGTTTACCGCTCTTGTCTGTGATGTAAATGGTGATCGGCACTCCGGGGGTGGCCATGCCACCTGTGCTGATCGTCGGTGAAGGGCTAGTGCTGGCAGTGGGGGTGGCTGCGCCGTTCGCGTTCGGCGTCGCGTTGTTGCTGTTCGGCTTATTCTCGCAGGCTAGGAAGCCGACGGCACAGAGCAGCAGCAATCCGAAAAAGATTCTCTTCATCTTGGGGCTCCTTTCTTAACAGGGAAAATCTGGCAATGCGTTATGGTTGAGGATCGCTTAATAAAGCTTGCGATGTTTGTTTGAGCTTGAGTGTGACACGCGCGCCTCATCTTCTGGGATTGCTTTGAGCGCGCGCCGGAATTAGAACTGAGGAGCGCTATCATTAGAGCGCGCCTGAAGAAGGTTGACGCGCCCGCGTAAAATCAACTTGCGAAACCTACGCGAGAGTGTGCGGATTGTACGTTGAACCCAATCGCTTGTCCACAACAAAATTCGGCGGCGGCGCATGGCTTCTCCCGGCCACGCTCCGCGAATCTCTCTCCGGTTTCCGAGCAAATCGCTCATCACGACTTGATATGTGTGCCTCGCTTGATGTAAGACATTACGCACGCGAAACACATTCCGCAATTTTGAGACGGCGAGCCACAGCTTTTTTTTGAGGCCGCCCCCGAAAAGCGCACCAGGGGAGAAACGCGGGTCGGCGGCACGAAATAGCTGCGATTGTCTCCGAACCCGTTTGGGATGATTATGGACGCAAGGGTAGCAAGACCTCAGATGTCAAGAGCCGAACAAGAAACCGAGACCGAAGCCGGACGTTTGAACACGCATATCGAGCGCGCGCTGGCCGCCGTCGCCCTGCGCTCAAAAACTGACACCGAAGAGCTGGAGGCTTGCGCCGACGCCCTCGAACGCTCCGCGCGCAACCTCGTCGCAGCCCTGCGCGAACTGGCGCATGAGAGGAAGAGAACAAGGGATGAAGGATGAGGGATGAGTAAAAGAGAAATAGTTTGCCTCTCATCACTCATTACTCATCACTGTTTTTAAGAGGAGAAAATTAGATGCAGGACAAAGGTCACAGGCATAGCGATTATGGTTTGGATAATTACGGCATCGCCGAGGCCGGGACAGTTTATTGGAATCTTAATACACCTGAGCTTTATGAAGTCATCGCACAGCGCGGCGAGGGGATTTTTTCGGATCACGGCGCGCTCATCGTGGACACGGGCGAGCACACCGGGCGCGCGGCCAAAGACAAGGCGATAGTCAAAGAGCCTGCGAGCGCAGACAAGGTCTGGTGGGGCGAAGTGAACAAAGAGTTTTCGCAGGAAAAGTTCAACGCTCTGAAAGAGCGCATGATGGGGCATCTCGATGGACGCGACCTCTTCGTACAGGACACTTTCGTCGGCGCAGACCCGCGTTACCAGCTTCCGGTTCGCATCATCACGGAACTCGCGTGGCACTCGCTCTTCGCGCGGACGATGTTTATCCGCAAGAGCGCGGACAATCATCAACCCGAATTCACAGTCATCAATATTCCGAGCTTCACCGCCGACCCCGAACGCGACGGGACGCGCTCGCCCACTTTTATCCTCGTGGATTTCAGTCAGAAGCTGGTCTTAATCGGCGGCACATATTACGCGGGCGAAACGAAGAAGAGCGTCTTCACTCTGATGAACTACCTGCTACCGCAACGCGACGTGATGAGCATGCACTGCTCTGCGAACGTCGGCGACGCGGGCGACGTGGCGATCTTCTTCGGCCTCTCCGGCACAGGCAAGACCACTTTATCGGCAGACCCCGAACGCAAGCTCATCGGCGACGACGAGCACGGCTGGTCGCATGACGGCGTCTTCAATTTCGAGGGCGGCTGCTACGCCAAAGTCATCAAGCTCTCGCCCGAAGCGGAGCCGGACATCTATCGCACGACGCGTATGTTCGGAACGGTGTTAGAGAATGTGATGTACGACCCGGAAACGCGCTCTCTTGATTTGGATGACGCGAAGAAGACGGAGAACACGCGCGCCGCTTATCCTTTGGAGAGCATTCCGAACATCATGCCCGAAGGCTACGCTGGGCATCCGCAGAACATCATCATGCTGACGGCTGACGCTTTCGGCGTGCTGCCGCCGGTCGCGCGCCTCTCGCCCGAGCAGGCGATGTATCACTTCCTCTCTGGCTACACGGCGAAAGTCGCGGGCACTGAAAGAGGCGTCACCGAGCCGCAGGCGACATTTTCGACCTGCTTCGGCGCGCCCTTCATGGTCTTGCATCCGGGCGTTTACGCAGACCTGCTTGGCAAGCGGATGCAGGAGCGCAAGGCCGCCTGCTGGCTCGTCAACACGGGTTGGAGCGGCGGCCCATACGGCACGGGCAAGCGCATGTCCATCGCCCACACGCGCGCCATGATTCGCGCCATCTTGGGCGGCTCGCTCGCGCAGATTGAAACGCGACCCGACCCAATCTTCGGCGTCGGCGTGCCCCTTTCCTGTCCCGACGTGCCATCGGAAGTCCTGACGCCGCGCAACACATGGCCTGACAAAGAAGCCTACGATCAGAAGGCGCGCGAACTGGCTCGACTCTTTAACGAGAACTTCAAGAAATACGCCGACGGAGTTTCCGAAGCCGTCCGCGCCGTCGCGCCGGTGGCCGACTAGAAGCAGAAGACGTTGATGAGGAAGAGAGAAAGCGGCGAGTAGTGATAGCTCTACTCGCCACTTTTTTATACAGGGCTACAAGAGAAATATATCGCTTGATCATCAAAAGAGATTGATAAAAGGAGTTGCCAACAGCTAATCTATAGAAGTTTCGGAGAATAAGTATGAGTCTTCCACAAGCCTTGCCGGTTTTCACGTCAGAAGAGTATTTGTCTCTTGAGCGAATGTCGGAGATCAGGCACGAGTATCTGGACGGCTTCGTCTATGCGATGGCTGGTGAGAGTCCTGAGCACAG
Source organism: Pyrinomonadaceae bacterium (assembly GCA_036403295.1). Lineage (GTDB taxonomy): Bacteria > Acidobacteriota > Blastocatellia > Pyrinomonadales > Pyrinomonadaceae > JACMLC01. The sequence goes on along the minus strand of DASWRG010000095.1, from coordinate 19,148 downwards.
CACCATCTGTTTTAATCTCGCTGGAATTCTACACGCGCAATTGAGAGACAAACCCTGTCGCGGATTCTCGCCGAATATGAAAGTCCGGACGGATGAGAGCGGTCTGTATGCCTATCCTGATCTGGCGGTCGTGTGCGGCGAGCCGCTTTTTCACGACGAGCGGCGTGACGTGCTGGTGAATCCGACTGTCATCTTTGAAGTCCTGTCGCCTTCGACCGAAGCCTATGATCGAGGGGAGAAATTCCTGCGCTATCGCACGCACCTCGCCACGCTCAAGGATTATGTTTTAGTCACACAGAGCAAAGCCTTCATCGAGCATTTCTCACGCCAGCCCGACGGCGCATGGCTCTATACTGTGACGAATGGCTTATCGGAGAGCCTTGCTCTAGCTTCGATTGATTGCCGCCTGCCGCTCGAAGAGGTTTATCGGCTGGTTACTGTCTAGCTTTCCGCTTCTCAAACATCATTCGATTGAAAGAAAATCCCGGGCAGGGCGCGGGCGTGCGCGTGTTATGATGTGTCGCACACATGGGGAAGAATGATTCAAGGCGGTTGGGCGACCTCACGGTCGGGGATGCCAAGCGGATACTGGTTTACGGCATCATGGTCGTTCTCGCCGTCGTGCTGTTCGGGATGCTGATCGGGCACGTGCTGGTCGCGCTCTTGCTCGGCATCGTGACGGCGGTGTATCTCTTGCCGGTGCAGGAATGGCTCGAAAGACATCTGCGCGCGCGCGCCGGAAGCGCGCTCATCTCAATCGCTTTGATCGTCGTCCCGCTCGTCGCCCTCACGGCTTACGCGTGGCACGAGATGTCGAGCTACTCGAACGTCGTCATCGAGAGGCGGGAAAAGATTATCAATTCCATCAGCAACTCGCTGGAATCTTACTTGCCGGGCGTGCGCGAGAATACGCGTCTCGGATTGCAGACGGCTTTCACGGAGGCTGTCAATCGTTCGGCGGACGCGATACAGGGACTCAAGCGTAAGTCGGCGCTGCTCCTCTCCTCGCTCGCGGTCTTTTTCTTCACGGTCTTTTACGTGCTGACACAGCGCACGCGCATCTCTTCATATATCAAGGTACGTGTGCCGGGCGATTACCTGCCGCTGTATGAGAAGCTGACCGAGAATATCGGCGGAGCTTTACGCGGAGCTTTGCGCGCGGTCTTCATAGATCAATGCCTGAAGGCTTTGGTGATTTTGATTCTCAATCTCGCGTTCGGCGTCCCGCTCGCGGTCGTCCTCGCCATCGTCACTTTCCTCTCAGGGTTCTTTCCGCTCGTGGGCGAGTGGATTATCTACGTGCCGGTCTCGATCTATCTCTTCGTCTTTCGCGGACAGCCGGTGAGCGCGGGCGTTTATCTCGCCATCGGATTGATGATGACGATTGGCTCGTCCCTGCTCCTGCGCCCGAAGCTGGCGAGCAAAGAGGCGCGCCGCTTCAGCTTCTACTGGATGTTTCTCTCGCTGGTGGCGGGCGTGTACGTCTTCGGCATTCCGGGCATCGTCCTCGGGCCGACCATCCTCGGTTTCGTCAAAGCCGTGAGCGACACTCTCTTCGGCGAGGTGCGTTATCACACCTCTCTGCTCAAGTTGGAACACGAGCAGAAGCAGGAAGAGGAAGCTGCTGCTGCGGCGACGGAACAGGTGGCGAGCGCGAGCGATTGAAAGTTATCGTGAGCAGCATAAAAGAAAAGCGGGGGCAAGCCCACCTTCCCAACCCTTGAGACATTCATGTTTGAGAGCTTAGCTCTCATGATTGAACGTCTCACAGGTCAGGAAGAGGGGCTTGCCCCCGCTCCTTCTTCTCAATTAGCTATCAAAGCAGACGGCACGGGCGTGTCGGAGTTCGCGCCCCATTGCTCTGCTCTGAGCGCGGCGTTCGTGCTCTGCAAGATATACCAGATGCCGCCTCTGGCGACGGCGATGTCTGTGTGCCCGTCGCCGTCATAATCTGCGGGCACGAGTGAATCTGTGCCGAGGCCGAACTGGCGGCTCGTGAAACCAGCGGAGCTTTGCAGTATGTACCAGGTGCTGTCTGCGGGACGAAAGACTGCGATGTCCGTCCTGCCGTCGCCGTCGTAATCTCCCGGCACGAGCTTGTCCGGGGCGAGGCCGAATTGAGAAAACTGCAACGCGCCGTCAGAGCTGCGCTCGATGTACCATGTGTTGTTGCTGCTGCGTCGAACTGCGAGGTCGGCTTTGCCGTCGCCGTCGTAGTCTCCAGCCGCCGTAGAATCACCCGTCGCGCCAAACTGTTCGACCCGCGCCTGATTGTCAGAGCTTTGGTGTATGTACCAAACGCCAGTGCTCTCGCGCCAGACGGCGATGTCCGCGCGCCCGTCGCCGTCGTAGTCCGCCGGAACGAGCCGATCACTTCCGAGTCCCCACTGTTCGGCTCTGACTGTGCCACTCATGCTTTGCAAGATGTACCAGTTGCCATTCGTGCGAAAGACAGCGAGGTCAGCTTTGCCATCGCCATCATAATCCGCCGCCACAAGCTTGTCTGCGCTGAGGCCGAACTGCTGTGCATTGACGGTCGCGTTCGAGCTGTTCGAGATGTACCAAGTGTTGTTCGATGGCCGGAACACTGAGAGGTCTGCTTTCGTGTCTCCGTCAAAGTCAAAGGGCGCGCTGCTCCGTCTCGCTTGGCTAATGGTTAAAGTCCGCGCGCCGATTGTGACCGTGCCTGTGCGCGGATTGCCGGAAGAGTTCGGCAAGACTGTAAACGAAACCGTGCCGTTACCTGTCCCGGTGCCGGTGGTGATGTTAATCCAGTTGTCTTTAGTTAAAGCAGACCAGCCGCATGCTCCGGCGGCAGTCACAACGACATTGCCAGAGCCGCCCGCGCCGCCGAAGTTCTGTGTTTCTTGACTCAGAGAGAAAGGACAGCCCGACGGTTGTTGGATGGTGAAGGTGCGGGTCGCGCTTGTGTTTGACACGCTGATGAGACCGTTGCGCCCCGCGCCCATGTTGGCATCCACGCTGTAGGTCAACGTCGCAAGGCCGCCCGCGCCGCTCGTGCCGGAAGTGATGTGGACAAAGCTGGACAGGCTCGTCGCCGTCCAGTCGCAGCCGAAGGGCGTGTTGATGTCAAAGCCGCCGTTGCCTCCCGTGATGGGAAAGACTTGCAAGCCCGGCGTCAGATTCAGCGAACAGGACGTGGCCGAAGTCGTGATAGAAATAGACCATCCGCCCGCAAGGCTGCCCGAATTCCCGCCGTTATCGTCAACCAGATAGAGACTCCACGCGCCGTTCGGATTGATGCCGTTGAAGGCAGAGAGAGTCGCGCCCGTCGGGGGCGACGATGGCGCGGGCGCGGGAAACGCGTCATCCGTTCCGATGTTGGTGGGCTTGAATGTGCCTGCGACGAGCGGCCCTTCATCCGGCATGAAATTGGCCGCGCCGTCGTCAATCGCCAGAGTCAGATTCGTGGCCGGAGTCGCGCCTCCGACATCGGACATCAGCACGACGCTGCGCCCGCCCGGCGCGACCAGCAACAAGTCCACATCGTCCGGCGCGGTGTGACTGAAATCATTGAGCCTGACTGCGACGTTCGTCACTGCGCCGAGCAAGCCCGAAACGTTTAAGCTCGAAGGATAGAGCGAAGCCGCGCCCGAATCGGGAATCGTCATCGCTTGCGTGTTCTGCGCGGTGATGGAGTTTGTAATCGAGATGCTCCATCCGCCACTGAAAGCCCCGACATCCGCCCCCGCGTCGTCAACCACAAACAGACTCCAAGTTCCGTTCGGCGCAGTTCCGTTAAATGTGGAAGCGAGAGTCGCCGCGCCTGCGGGCGGGGCAGCCTGAAAAGTGGTCGGCGCAGGATTCGGAAAATTATCTCCGGTTGTCACGTCTGTCGGTTTGTAAGCGCCCGAAGTGACGGGCGTGGGCACTTGCGAATTAGCCGCGTCGTCAAATGTCAATGAGATATTGGAGACGGCTGTGCCGCCGCCCGCGTCTGACAGCAGCGTCATCGCCCGGCCTGCCGGACTGACCAAGAGCACGTCCACGTCCGAGGGAAAAGTGTGCTGGAAATTATTGAGCGTCACACTGACCTTCTCAATCGTGCTCGGCACGCCCGACACGTTGATGATCGAAGGATACGGATCGGCGACGCCCTGGGTGCTCATCGGCGCGCCGAGAGGAATGGTGATCGTGGCGGCATTGGAAAAAGTATATGTGTTGGCGATGGTGTCCGGCTCTTGAACTTCCGCCTGCGACGCGCCCGAGGCCGCGCCGCGCCAAGTCCCCGCGAGCATGCTGAAGGCCAGACAGATAATCAGACTCCATGACAAAGCTCTGCCGAAGCTGTTTGAGATAGCAGTCGAAGCACTTCGCATAGTTTTAAAACTCCCCTCTGTTTTGGAGGCTACCCGGCGCGGACGTTCAAGCGAAAGAGGATAGCAATACTTTCATCCAGACAGTGTGTCAGTTTGAGATTCATTTGAATCTCCGAAAGATAAAAGTAAAAATGTAAAAGTTAGGCGGAAGCCGAGTCGCCGCTCAATCCCCAAACGTCAACGAGACGTTTGCGACGGCTGGGCTGCCGCCCGCGTCCGACATCAGCCCAGCTTAATCACTGGAATCGGCATGTCGCCATCTTGTCCAAAGGTTTCTGCTCTCAGCGTGCCCGTAGAGCTTTGCAGAATGTACCAAACGCCAGTGCTCGGTCTCCAGACGGCCACATCCGTTATGGTGTCTCCGTCATAATCTCCAGAGACAGCTATATCATCAAAGAGTCCCCACGCCACGGTTCGGGTCGCGGCGTTAGAGCTTTGCAAGATGTTCCAGGTAGTTGTATCGGCTGATTGATTTTTGACCACCGCTGCACAATCGGCCTTGCCATCACCGTCATAATCTTCAGCCGGCAATTGTGCGCCTACAAAGCCGGAGCCGAATTGCTGAGAGACAATGTTTGGCTGCTCGTCAGTACCTAGCTGGATGTACCAGGTGCTATTGCTGGGTCTATAGACGGCGACATCCGACTTGCCATCGCCGTTATAATCTCCCGGCGCGATGTGGTCGGTCAACAGACCAAACGTCACAATCCGAACAGTGGAATTATCCGGGCGTTTCCGTATGTACCAAATGAGATTAGACGTTTCGGGGCGAACAACTGCTAGATCGGTTGCACCGTCACCAGTATAGTCTCTCGGAACTTTGAGATCTGCGTTAAGGCCAAACTGATTGAATAACGCATTGGTCGGGTCTGCCGTCGGCCAGATTCGCCAATAATTTGTCCCCCCCTCTGTTCCATCGTCGGGCACAAATACTGCACGGTCAGATTTTCCATCGCCATCATAATCACCGGGCACAATACTATCTTCCAGAGACCCGACCGTGAGAACTGTGACAGTGCCATCCGAGCTTCGACGCACGTACCAGACGCCGTTGCTTGGGCGGTAGACGGCGAGGTCTGTTTTTCCGTCGTGATCGTAATCGAAGAGATGAGAAGGGTCTGTAGCCAGGGCATCATTGTTGATGCCGAGCATCATCGTCACCAGAATAATGAGCGGCAACAGATGCCTGCATCTACTCCGGGGGGACAAGGCGAGCGTCAGGTTACGAAGTTGAAGTTCGAGGTTAACCGAGGTGTGCATGCGATTCTCCATTCTCGCCACAACTGGGGGCGGATAAGGGGTCAGGTCTGTTTTTGGAAGGTGACATAAACGCTAAGCTTAAGAAACAGGGGAGACTGCTTGCCGGCAAGGCCGACTGACTTGGGACGGCGAACTCGTCAATATGTGTCAGGCGGCGCGGCGGAAGTAAGTCATGAGTGATGAGCTAAAGATAACAGCCTCACTCTCATCACTCATCACTTATCACACATCCCTTGAATTCCGGCGTCTGCTCAATTATTGAAAGCAGCGGGCACGGCCACGTCGCCGCTCGCGCCCCACTGCTCTGTCCTCAGAGAGCCGTTTGTGCTTTGCAGGATATACCACACGCCATTGCGGAAGACGGAGATGTCCGCGTGCCCGTCGCCGTCGTAGTCTGCTGGCGCGGCGATGTCTGTGCCGAGGCCGAACTGAAGGCTCATAAATCCGGCGGAGCTTTGCAGCACGTACCAAGTTCCGTTGCTCGCGCGGTAGACCGCGAAATCGGTCTTGCCGTCGGCATCGTAATCGGCCTGCGCTAAATTATCTGTGCCGAGACCGAAGGGGACGGACTGCGTGGCTGCGTTAGAGCTTAGATAGACATACCAATTGCCCGTGCTTGGACGAAAGACGGCGAGGTCAGCTTTGCCGTCGCCATCATAATCGCCGAGGGCTGGCTTGTCGCCGTTGATGCCAAACTGCTGTCCTCTGAAAGAATTGTCGGAGCTGTTTGAGATGTACCAGGTGCCGTTTGAAGAACGCCAGACGGCGAGGTCGGCTTTGCCGTCGCCATCGTAATCCGCAGGCGCAGGCGTGTCGCCGCTCAATCCCCATTGGTCTGACCTGATAGAGCCGCTCATGCTTTGCAGGATGTACCACACGCCATTGCGGAAGACCGCGATGTCAGCTTTGCCGTCGCCGTCGTAGTCTGCCGGAGCAAGCTTGTCTGTGTTGAGGCCGAACTGCTGTGCATTGACCGTCGCGTTCGAGCTATTCGAGATGTACCAGGTGTTGTTCGATGGCCGGAACACTGAGAGGTCAGCTTTCGCGTCTCCGTCAAAGTCATAGAGCGCACTGCTCTGTCTCCCTTGATTGATCGTCAGTGTTCTGGCCCCGATCAGCAGTGTGCCGACTCTGGGACTGCCGGAGGTGTTCGCCAAGACTGTAAAGCTCACACTGCCGTTGCCATTGCCCGTGCCTGATTGAATCGTAATCCAGTTTTCTTTGGTCGAAGCAGACCATCCACACGCTCCGGCGGCGGTGACAGCGACGTTGCCTGTTCCGCCTGCCCCGCCGAAGTTCACTGACTCCTGACTCAATGAAAAGGGACAGCCCGATGGCTGTTGCACCGTAAAGGTTCTGGTCAGACTAGCGGTCGAGACGCTAATCAAACCGTTGCGCCCCGCGCCCATGTTGGGGTCAACGCTGAATGTGATGGTGCCACCGCCGCCCGCGCCCCCCGTGCCGGAAGTGAGGTGGACGAAGCTGGACAGGCTCGTCGCCGTCCAGTCGCAGCCGAAGGGCGACGAGAGGTCGAAGTTGCCATTGCCTCCCGTGATGGGAAAGACTTGCAGCCCCGGCGTCAGATTCAGCGAACAGGCGGAAGCATTGGTCGCCAGCAGCAGTCCCCACCCGCCGGAGATAGTGCCCGCGTTGTTCCCATTGTCGTCAACGAGATAAAGACTCCAAGTGCCGTTCGCGTTGATGCCGTTGAAGGCAGACAGAGTTGTGCCCGTCAAAGCCCCTTGAGGAGCGGGCGCGGGAAAAACGTCTCCCGGCTCAAAGTCCGTCGGCTTGTACGTGCCTGAGACGAGCGCGCCGCTATCGGGCATCGAGTTTGGAGACGCATCGTCGAAAGCTAAGGAGAGGTTGCTGACCGGATTTGAGCCTCCGACATCGGACATCAAAATTATCTTGCGACCGCCGGGAGCGACCAGCATGAGGTCTACATCGTCGGGCGCGGTGTGCGTGAAGTTGTTGAGGGCGACGACGACGGTCGTCACTGCGCCGAGCTGGTTCGAGACCGTGATGTTCGACGGATAAGCCGAAGCCACACCGGAATCCGGAATCGCGATGCTGGCTGTGTTCTCAGCCGTGATCGTGTTAGTAATCTGAACTCCGTCAATGCGCCAGCCCGTTGCCGACACGCTGCTGTCCGTTCCCATCCGCCAGCGGAACTGAACAACGTGCGACAAAGCCCCCATCGGAAGATTAACCGTCGTCGTGATGTATCCGGTGGAATCGCCGCTCCATGCCATGCGTCCGGCCAGAGGGTTCATGAAGCCGGTGCTGATAGGGCCTGTGTATCCGCCGCCGGCGAAACTGCCGCCCGCCGTGAGGATGTCTTGAAACTCGCCCGTTCCGATCTTGATCTCAAGCACGCCGCCGTCAAAGGTGTTCTCAGTGAAGTAGTAGTTTTTGAAAATGAGCTGAGAGTTGATGCTCCCCAGTTGAATCGGCGGCGAGACGATCTCCGAAAGGCCGATGGCCAAAGGGTCTGGCACGAACAGACAGTTCGGCGCGGTGTTGGGCGAAGCGGTCGAAGTCACAAAGGGCACGAGCGCGCCCGAAGCCGTCGAAGTCCAGTTGGCGGGCAGAAGCGGAGCCGAGACGCCGTCGAAGTTTTCAGTGTAGCCGATGGTGTCCGGACTCTGCGTCGCGTCCTGCGAAAGAGCCGCCGTCGCCGCGCCGCGATGAATTCCGCTGAAGAGCAAACTCAGAATCAATAACAGAACCGAAACCCTTGAAAGCGTCCGATTAAACTTTCCTATTTTAAGCGTCGAGGTGTTTCGCATAGTATCCCCTTAAAATGATGTGAGACCGCACGGACGCGGCGTTTCCGAAAAGAGAGCAGCGCATCTCAAGCTGCCGGGAGTTAAAGCGTTCGGCCTTGAAAGCAACGCTCCGTTGTCATTCAGCAGATAAAAACTTCGCGGAGTAGGGATTCCGAATCTCTTCTTCTTGCTCGTTGCAATTTAGCAGGGGGGAAATGCACACCGGCAAGACTCATCAAATCATGTTAGCTTTGGGCGACGAAGTGGAAATTAAAACTGTCGGGCGCAAATGTCAACAAATATTTCTCCGACGCGACTTCAAGCTTTTAGAAAATTTTCGTCAAAATAAAGTGATAACTTTTATGCATTCGTCGCCGAAAAAAGATTGCGATTTTATTGTTAATGGTGTATACACTCGCCTTGTCCGAATAAGTCGAAGCAATCAAACCGGTCTAAAATCCCCTGCCTTGTGTGTTTTTGGTAGTTCGTCCTGCGCAAGTCTTTCTATGGACTGCGGTGTCCCGCAACGGAGAGAAGTCTCATGAATAAGAACTTTCCTGATGGCTCAGGTGTGCGCCTTCTGAAGTTGATGTGCGCATGCGCTGTAATCTTAATGTGTGCCTCGCTCGGCGCGGCGCGAAACGTGCCCGGCGTGCCCGTGCTCATCAGCGATGATGTTTCGACGCGCGCGTTGGCCGTAAATTCTGCAACGTGGCGACCGGGTCGCCTGCCGACGCCGACGCAAGTCGTCTGGCCGGCGGGCAGCGACATGCGCGTCACGTTGTTCGTCACCAATCTTGACCTGATGCCCGGCGAAGGCGCGAACGCTTTTCGCGTTGACGCGCAGACCGAGTCGGGGCGTCGTTATTACCTGTCGGTCGAATCGCTCAACGCGCTGCCCAATTACGATTGGATTTACGCCGTCACGCTGCGGCTCAATCCCGATGTCGGAGACGCGGGCGATGTCTTGGTCAGGCTCAACTGGCGCGGCATGGCGAGCAATCGCGTGCGCCTCGCAGTGGGTCACGCGGGCGGCGGCCTGAGCGATGATCCGGGAGCTATCCCGACGCCTGCTCCGACCGTGCGTCCCAAAGTCGGCGAGCCGATTCAAGGCGACTTGAATCGCGTCGCGCCTCCTTTTGCGGGCGACAACGTACGCTTTCTTGAACAGGCGACGTTCGGCACGACCTTCAATTCCGAGCTGCATCTGAGAAGAATCGGCATCCAACGCTGGCTCGAAGAGCAGACCTCGCCGAAGTTCGATACCAACAGCAACCCGCGCTATTCGTCGCTCCCGTATCCGTCGTTCACGATCATGCCGACCAATATCCCGACGAGTTGCACGGGAGCTTGTCTGCGTGACAACTACACGATGTACAAGCTTCAGAACTGGATGTTTCAGGAAGCCATGTACGGCGAGGATCAGCAGCTTCGCCGCCGCGTCTCGTGGGCTTTGAGCCAGATTCTAGTCGTCTCAGGCCGCGACACGCAGCAGCTCGGCTACATGCTGCCTTACGTGAAGATTTTAGACCGCAACGCCTTCGGTAATTTCCGCGATCTGCTCTACGAGCTGACGCTCAATCCGGCGATGGGAAATTATCTGGACATGATGCGGAGCACCAATGCGAATCCGAACGAGAACTACGGGCGCGAGATTTTGCAGCTCTTCTCGGTCGGACTCAATCTGCTCAAAAAGGACGGGACGCCGAAGCTCGACCAGAACGGCAATCGCATCCCGACCTATGACCAGAACACGATCAACAATTTCACCAAAGTCTTTACCGGGTGGCAGCTCTGTAATGCCGGTTGCCCGGCATCGCAGCCCGGCCTGCTTAACTACATCGATCCGATGAAAGTTGACCCGAGCCTGCATGACACGTCGCAGAAGACGCTCTTGAATTATTCGGGCGCGATCCCGACGATTCCCGCCGGACTCTCGCCGGATGAGGATTTGAATCTGGCTCTGGACAACATCTTCTATCATCCGAACGTCCCGCCGTTTATCAGCAGGGCGCTCATCCAACAGCTCGTCACCAGCAACCCGACTCCGGCTTATGTCCAACGCGTGGCGACTGTCTTTGAGAATAACGGTCAGGGCGTGCGCGGCGACTTGAGAGCGGTCGTGGTGGCGATTTTGCTCGACCCGGAAGCGCGCGGAGACATCAAGACCGATCCGGATTACGGCAAACTGCGCGAGCCTTTGCTGTATGTCACGAGCATCTTGCGCGCCTTTGATCCGAGGTCGGGCACCCGCACGACCTTGAGCGACGGCGTCATCAACGGCATCACACAGGGACTCGATCAGGATGTCTTTAATCCGCCGACGGTCTTCAGCTACTATCCGCCGGATTTTGAAGTGCCGAACAGCGCTATCGTGGGGCCTGAGTACGCGATTCTGACGACGGGGACGGCTCTCAAGCGTCCCAACTTCGCCAACCAGATGATCTTCGCCGGGGCGACGGGCGGCATCCCGGCCAATGCCAACAATAATATCCCGAACGGGACTTCGATCACGATGGATCGGATGCAAGCTCTGGCGGCGGCAGACCCGACGGGAGGTCAGCTCGTTGATATGCTCAATCGGCTGATGATGCATGGCTCGATGTCAGCGTCCATGCGCAGCAGTATCATGCAGGCCGTGCAGGCCGTTGCTCCCGCGAATACTTTGAAGCGCGCGCAAACGGCTGTCTATCTTGTCGCGACTTCGTCGCAGTATGAGGTGCAGAGGTAAAAGCTATGTCACATTCAAGAAGAGACTTTTTGCGTAGGAGTGGGTGTGCAGCCCTCAGCATGGCGGCGTTGGCTACAAACATGCGTCACTTCGGCCTTGTTGATGCGATGGCACAGCAGAATGCGGATGCGCCGCCGGATTATCGTGCGCTCGTCTGCATCTTTCTGAACGGCGGCAACGACGGCAACAACACGGTCGTCCCGAATCACACGGCGGGCTACGCTCAATACTCTGCGGCGCGAGCCGCGCAAGGCTTGGCTATTCCGCAGGCCAGTCTGCTGCCGATCACGCCGCCGAGTATTGGCCTTAACTTTGGCCTGCATCCGAACCTGACGGAGCTGAAAACGCTCTGGGATCAACAGAAGCTGGCCATCGTCACCAACGCTGGCCCGCTCGTGCAGCCTTTGACCCGCGCGCAATATCAGGCGGGCATGCCGCGTCCGATGCAGCTTTTCTCGCATTCTGATCAATCCAATCAGCATCGCACAGCCATCTCGGCGACTGCCGCCACGACCGGCTGGGGCGGGCGCATGGCTGACCGCACGGGCGCACTGAATCCCGGCGCGGCCATTGCGATGGTCACTTCGGTCAACGGCACGTCGCTCTTTACGGCGGGCAATACGACGACTCCGCTCGTGGTCGCGCCCGCGCCGACGCCGCTCAATCAGGTCTTCGCTCTGAACGGCTTCGTGACGGGGAACGGCGAAGACAACGCGCGTCGCGCCAGCATGGACTTAATCAGAATGATGGACGCGGACCGGACGCTCGTCAGAGCGGCCAGCGATTTGACGCAACAGGCCGTCAGCGTCAGCACACAGTTAAGCTCAGACCCGCCGTTGACGGTCACCTTCCCGAACACCACGCTCGGCAACCAGCTCAAGCAGGTCGCCAAGCTGATGAAGTTTCACACGCAGCTCAACATGAGCCGTCAGATTTTCTACGTGCAGAGCGCGGCCATGTTTGACACGCACACCAGCCAACTCTCAAGGCAAGCTCCGTTGATGGTTGAGCTGAGCCAGGCGATGAAGGCTTTTTATGACGAGACGGTCGCGCAGGGCATCGCCTCGCAGGTCACGACCTTCTCGCTCTCCGACTTCAGCCGCACACTTAATCCGACCGGCACCGGCAGCGGCGCAGGCTCGGATCACGCGTGGGGCAATCACGTCTTCGTGATGGGCGGGGCTGTTCGCGGCGGCGATTTTTACGGCACGCCCGGCCCGAACGGGACGGTCTTTCCGACGCTGGTCGGCGGCGGCCCGGACGATACGGACACGCGCGGTCGCTTTATCCCGACGACTTCGGTCGAGATGTTCGCGGCCACGCTCGCCAGTTGGTACGGCGTTGCGACGGCAGACATTCCTCTCGTCTTCCCCTACATCAACAACTTCCCGACAGCGAATCTCGGGTTCATGATGTAAGGAGCGAGAAGCGGATTAACAAAGCGGAGCGCGTGGGAGTTTCAAATTTGAGATTGTGAATTTGAAACTCCCACGCGCTCCGCTTTGTGTCGTCTCGCTTTGCGCTCCTTTCCTTATTCACTACGAAAATATTTCTGCCACGAATTATTCCGGCGCGGTGTTCTCAATTTGGAAGGATTAAGAGCGAGTAGTTTTCATCCGCAGACCGCAAGTGGTCTGAAGCGATGAAAGCAGGCGGACGTGCGCTCGCTTATGAAGCGTTGACAGCTTGTCCTTCATCCATTCGATGCCGCGAAAGGCTGTCGGCATCATTTCATCCGAAGAGGAGCATTAAAATTATGTGCAGAATATGGTGCAGGCTGGCTCTCTTAGTGTTCGGCGTATTGCTTATCCTGACGCCCATCAAGGCGCAGGAGTTCCAGCATTCTTACAAGCTCGCGGCGGGCGGCTCGATCAGCATCAAGAATGTTTCCGGCGACGTTTCAATCACCGGCTACGACGGCGATGTGGTGGTCGTCAACGGTTACAAAGAGGGGCGCGACCGCGAAGATGTGACGGTCGAAGACCGCAGCACGGACAATCGTGTGGACATCGGCGTGCGTTATGCTCCGAACTGCAATTGCGACGCGAGCGTGCGTTTCGAGGTTCGCGTCCCGCGCTCGGTCAATTACAACATTAATCGGATTTCGACCGCGAGCGGCAATATTGAAGTTGAAGGCGTGCGCGGCGAGATTGGCGTCGCCACGGCGAGCGGCGATGTGACGGTCAAGCAGGTCAATGGCCGCATCAATGCTTCGACGGCGAGCGGCGAGATGCGAGTCCGCGATGTGACGGGCGCGGTCAGCGCGCAGAGCGCGAGCGGCAACGTCGAAGTCGAGATCGCTCAGCTCGTAGGCACGGAAGATATGAAGTTCTCTTCGGCGAGCGGCGACGTGCATGTGCGTCTGCCCGCGAATCTCGACGCGGACGTTTCGCTGTCGAGCGCGACCGGCAGCATCAAGACGGATTTTCCGATTGAGGTCAAAGAAGAACGCTATGGCCCCGGCAGTCAGGCGCACGCGCGCCTCGGCAGCGGCTCGCGCAGCATACACATCTCAACCGCCTCCGGCGATGTCAGCTTAATGCGCTATTAAGAAACAGTAGGGACAAGCCCTGCCCCTACAATTGAATCTCGCGGCTTCAGGGTAAACAGCTTCGACATGAAAAGAGCGAGAAGGTTCTGGGACGAAGCCTTCTCGCTTTGAGTAGTTCGATTCTGTTTACCCTGATACTTTTTCTATCTCTGAAGCTCGCCCATCAGCTTCTCGTACAAACCCTTGTCGAGCGGCTGCAAGGTGTGGCTCGCGGCGATGGCTGACGCGCGGTCTTCGAGTTCGAGATAGGTCATCCCCAGATTGAAATAGATTTCGGCGATGTCGGGGCGCAGGCGCGCGGCCTGACGATAGGCGGCGAGCGCTTCGTAAAAACTTCCTGCGTAATAATAGGCGTCGCCGAGCTTGTTGTAAGCTTCGTAAGAGTTGGGACGCAGGCGGATGGCCTGTTTGAAAGCTTTGATGGCGTCGCGGTTGTTGCCCTGTTTGACCTGGCAATAACCGACCTGTATCCAAGCCTCAGCGCGATTCGGATTTTTATTGACGGCGTTCTCGAAATAGCCGAGCGCGTTTTCGTATCTGCCGAGCCACAGCGAGTTCAAGCCGTTCTGATACCACCACTCCGAGAGAGCCTCCGCCTTCTGATTATCTTTGCCGCGCGCCGACAACTCTTCAAACGTGATGAGCTTGCTGCCCGGCTTAATCTCCGAGACTCTTTGCGCTCCCAGTGCGAGGCCGATGTTCTGCCCGTTGGTCACTTTGATAGTGACGACGCCCACCACTTCGCCCTTCATGTTAAAGACAGGGCTGCCACTGTTGCCCGGAGAGATGGGCGCGGTGATCTGTATGATCTTGCCGAGGTTCGGGACTTCGCGCACGGCTGAGACGATGCCGTCCGCGACAGAGCCTTCGAGGCGCAAAGGATTGCCGATGACGAAAATCTTCTCGCCCTCGTCGGGCACGGCCGACGCCAGCTCAAGCGTGCGCGCACGCGTTTCAGGCATCTCGATATTGAGCAGCGCGATGTCTCCCTCTTCGTCAATCGCGGCCATCCCGCGCACGGGATAAGTCTTGCCCTTGCCGTCGAAGGTGCGTATCTCCGCGTGATGCGCGCCGTCAATGACGTGCAGGTTGGTGATGACCTGGCCGGGGCGTATGAAGAAGCCGCTGCCGGTCATCTTCATCTCGCCTTTCGCGTCGTAGGTGATGATACTGACGACCGCAGGCTTGACGCGGCGGACGAGTTCGGGAAGAAGGTCTTGCTGTTGCTGCTGCTGTGCGCGAACGCTTTGCGCCGCAAGGGCGACGAAAAGAATAAGCATCAGCCAAAGGGGGAGTTGGCATTTCTTCATGGCTTTAATTTTCAGTTAGAGCAGGCTGCGCGGGACGGTCGAAGCCCGTCAGGAAGGTTGAAGCTCAAAAGCTTTCACTGTTTCGGGGAGTCAATGAGAGCCGTTCAATGATTGCCGTGTTCCGAGAGCGAGACTTTAGCGTCGGGGTCGCCGCTCGCAACCGGACGGCCAGAGATAATATAACACCTAAACGGGTGTCGGAATCAAGACTTCGCGGGAAAATTTTCCAAAAGCTTGCCTCTCATGCGTCACGGAAGAATCTCCCGCAAAGGCGCTGGTGGCGCAAAGGAAGAAAGCCAAGCTGTTGAGTGCTGCTTGTTTTTTGCTTCTGCTTTGCGCCTTTGCGCCTTTGCGCGAAACTGTTTTTCGCTCACACAAAGAGGCCGCCTTTCATCAAGGACGGCCTCTTTGATTAGCTTATGCTTGTGCCGCTCTCTCCTGTGGAATGGCAGAAGCGCAAGCTAATATTATCTCTCAACCGTGCCGACAATAGCTCCGGTCGGCGACGAGGACTCGCTTTCGAGTGTCACGAAGAGACCGAAATCCTGAAACGGAGTTTCGGATTGAATCTGCGCCTCATTGCGCCCGCCCGTGTTGACGATCTGGCCGAGACGCTGGAACTTGTTGTCCGGCGAGACAGCCCACACGACATAGACCTGACCCGCAGGCGCGTCCTTCAATTCATGAAAACGCATCTTGATGGTCGTCGGCCCGTCCTTGCGCGGTTCAAGAAAGACGTTGGCGCGCGAGCCGGTCAGTGCGCCGCTGAAACGAATCTTCATCTCGGTGTCAGTCCCGCGACGAAAACCCGGAATGTTCAAGAGCGGCGCGGCATAACCCGGAGTCCCTCCACTGGTCGAAGTCGCGGAGACGCGCTCGGCGACCGGCGCGCCGTCACGTTCGCCATGACTTCCAAGCGGGATGACCGCAAAGCCGTCCGGCACTGCGCTTCTGAAGAAGACTCTGGTCGTCGGCGAAACGGTCGCCAGATTGGCTTCGGGCGAGAGCACGAGCATGAACCTGTCGAGCGGCGTCATCGTGCTGACCGCAGCCGTCCCATTCGTGATCGTCACAGGCGCAAGCAAGGTCGCGTGCCCCGTCGGATCAATCGCGTAAAGGTTAAAGTTCGTCATGTCGCCGGTCACGCCTTTGAGGTCAAGATTAATCATCGTGCCGTTCGCCATGCGATGAATTCTGGCCGTGCCGGTCGCGCCGGGAAAATCATTCGTCGCCGTTAAGTTGACCAGCACTTCTTTGTCCACCGGATATTCGATGACCGTCCAAGTGCCGTCGGGATTCTGCACGGCTGTGGTCTGTGTGGTTGTCACGTTGTCCTGCGCGACGGCCATGGCGGCCATCGCCAGCAAGAGCAAGATAGCTCCTGCGATGCTCAGCAAACGTCTGCTCATAAGATATTCTCCTCCTAAAAGTTCAAATTGACGGGGAAGATCGCGGGGTTTAACACAGAATTAGTGGCAAGAACAGTGCCATCCGAAGCGGCTTGATTTCGCGGATTTATGAGAAATTAACGCAATGTTACGATACATGTGTGTATTGCAAGTTTTCATAAAGTCTCACGCAAAGGCGCAAAGACGCAAAGAAAAGCTTTCAAGCTCTTCCCTTGCATCTTTGCGCCTTTGCGTGAGATTCGTATTTTAGTAACTATAAACTTCAGTAATCGCTTTCGCCACATCCTCCACCTGCGGCAGAATCGCGTCCTCAAGCTGCGGCGCGTAAGCCACGAAGGTGTCGAGCGCGGCGACGCGGCGCACGGGAGCGTCCAGATACTCGAACAGCTCGCTTGAGATGCGCGCCGCGATCTCCGCGCCGTAGCCGAACGAGAGCGAGTCTTCATGCGCGACGATGACCTTGTTGGTCTTCTTGACGGTCGCCGTGATGCTCTTCCAATCGTAAGGCGCGAGCGTTCTGAGGTCTATCACTTCGACATTGATGCCTTGCTGCTCGGCCTGCTTGGCCGCCACGAGCGAGCGGTTGACCAGTGCGCCGTAAGTGATAATCGAAAGGTCTGTCCCTTCGCGCACGGTCTTGGCCTTGCCGAAGGGAATCATAAATCCGTCCGAAGGATACTGCGATTTGTTGTAAGCCTGACGATAGAGATGCTTGTGTTCGAGAAAGAGCACAGGGTCGTCACAGCGAATCGCCGTCCGCAAAAGTCCGTTGGCGTCGAGCGCGGTCGCAGGATAGACGACGCGCAAGCCCGGAATATGTGTGAAGATTGAAGAGCCGCTTTGCGAGTGATAGATCGCGCCGCCCTTCAAATAGCCGCCGACCGGCACGCGCATCACGACCGGAGCTTTGAAGTCGTTCGCCGAACGCCAGCGCATCAACGCCAGCTCATTTCTGATCTGATGATACGCAGGCCAGATGTAATCGAAGAATTGAATCTCGACGACCGGCTTCAAACCGCGCGTCGCCATCCCGATGGCGCGACCGACGATATTCGCTTCCGCCAGAGGAGAATTAAAAACGCGCACTGCTCCGAACTTGCGTTGCAGATTCGCAGTCACCTTAAAGACGCCGCCCTTGCCTTTCACCTTTTCGAGATTCTCTTCGCGCGAACAGTCGGCCACGTCTTCGCCAAAGACGACGATGCTTGAATCGCGCGCCATCTCTTCATGCAAACAGCGATTGATTAAATCAACCATCGTGCCCGCGTTGCCCGAAAGCTGCGCGCTATCCTCCGTGTCAAACTCTTTCGAGGTCGGGTCAACGTCGGGCGAGTAAACATACAAAGTCGCGGTCTCTTTCGCGGGCTGCGGGCTGGCGAGCGCAAGGTCTGCGGCCTCCGTCACCTCTTTGTCAATCTCATCTTTGAGCTGCTGCAATTCGTCCTGAGTGACGAAATCCTCTTCGACAAGGAGCGCGCCGAATCGCTTAATCGGATCGCGCTCGGCGTCCGTCGTTCTCTCTTCGTCCGAGCGATAAAGCTTTTCGTCATCCGAGAGCGAATGCGAATAAGGGCGAATCACTTTCGCGTGAACCAGAGCTGCGCCTTTGCGTGCGCGACAATGCTCGACGGCGCGCTGCATCGTCTCAAACGATTCAATCGGGTCTGTGCCGTCGCAGCGTTGGATGTAGAGATTCGGAAATCCTTCGACGAGCTTTGAGACATCGCCGCCCGCCGTCTGCACTTCGACCGGGACGCTGATCGCGTAGCCGTTGTCCTCGATGAGAAAGACGACCGGCAATTTTAAGTTGCAGGCCGTGTTCAAAGCTTCCCAAAACTCGCCCTCGCTCGTCGTCCCGTCGCCCGAAGAGCAGTAGACGACCTCGTCGCCTTTGAAGCCTTCGACTTTGTCTTTCATCTCATCGAGCAACGCGCCGCGATAAGACGCTTCGGCGCATCCGGTCGCCTGCAAGAACTGCGTGCCCGTCGGCGAAGACTGCGAGACGATGTTCAGTTTTTTGTGTCCCCAGTGCGAAGGCATCTGGCGGCCATGCGAGTTCGGGTCTGCTTCCGCGCCGACGGCGGAGAGAAGCTGTTCGAGCGGCGTCATCCCGAGCTGCAAACAGAGAGCGCGATCACGATAGTAGGGATAGAACCAATCATAACCGGGCTTCAAAGCCATGCCCGCCGCGACCAGCACGGCCTCGTGTCCCGCGCCGCTAATCTGAAAGAAGATTTTGTTCTGGCCTTTGAGCTGAATCTCCTTGTCGTCAATCTTCCGCGACAGGTACATCGTGCGAAAGATGCCGAGCATCTGCTCTCTGTCCAGACCCCTATACTCGCGCGCCTTCATTTCAGTCGCCATCTCGTCTCGTCTCCTGAGTGTTAAAATTCGCGTGTTAATCTGCGTACTCCGCCTCAAGCGTCATCCGGTAATCTTCAGCCATCGAAGGATGCCCGTGCTTCTCAGCCGCCTCGATGCCGCGCTGGTAGGATTCGCGCGCCTCGTCGCGCATCCCGACCTTCTCATAAGCGCGCGCGAGCATCCCGAAGGCCGCGCCCTCGTCGTCCGTGCCTTGCAAATATTTGTTGAGCGCGTCAATCGCTTCCTCGTATCGCTCGGCCTTCAAATATTCGTTCGCCAGCCCGAAACGCACCAGCGAATTATCGGGATCGCCGAGCAACATCTGCTTGAAAGTATCAATTCGTGATTCAGCCATTTACACCTCTGAAATTATCTGATTCAAGTCGTCTTCGCTTTATTCTTAAACGCGGCT
>DASWRG010000094.1:0-17195 GCA_036403295.1 Pyrinomonadaceae bacterium | reverse complement strand
TGTGGCTGACCCGGATGTGCAGCAAGTGCGTGGCCCGGACTTGAAACTGCCTCCGATTCCGAATGCGGCCTTGCCAGTTCCGCCAAGTCTTGATCTGGACAAGCAGTTGGCGAAAATAGATAACAGCCCCTCGCCGTATGGAATGCCGAACTCGACTTCGACCACTCCGTCGAACGGGACGGGCACGGGCGGCGGCCTTGGCAATGGCAACGGACTGGGAGCAGGTTCAGGTGAGAACGGCGGACTGGGGCCGGGTCGTGGCGGCAACACTGGCGGCGGTGACCGCAACATGGGCGGCGGCGGCCCGGGCGGCGGCGGCGGCGGCGACACCGATTACAACAAAGTCTTCAATCCGAGCCAGGTGACGACCAAAGCGCGTATCCTCCAGAAGCCATCGCCGGAGTACACGGAAGAGGCTCGAAAGAATCAGATCACCGGGACAGTCACACTGCGGATGGTGTTCTCGTCATCGGGAGCGGTGACGAACATCCGCGCCTTGAGCAGCTTGCCCTTCGGCTTGACCGAGAAGGCGATTTCTGCCGCTCGCAGAATACAGTTCACGCCCGCGACGAAGGACGGGCGGCCTGTCTCGCAGTACATACAGGTCGAGTACAACTTCAATATCTACTGACGGCTCGCGGCCACAATCGGAAACTAAAGAGGGAGAGGGATTCTGCTCAGAATTCTTCTCCCTCTTTTTGTTTCTACATCTCACGAAATGATTGCAAGCTTTTTTGCGAGTGACTGAGAGAACAGTGCGGCTGTTCAGCTTTTAAGCGACCGGCTGAGACGCTTCGCCAATTTTGTTGACAATTCTGTGAAATATGTGTACTGTGCCCGCCTACATTGTCAGCAGACGGATCTTGCCCAAGTTTTATCTGGAACAACTCCCGTCAAAAATCATTCGCAAACCGGAAAAGTTTTAGACTGAATGTGGTTTCCCCCATGCCGCGAAATGTCCCAGCCTGAAAGCCGCTCAGTGGCTTTTAAGGTTTAAGTGTGCTTGCCGGGGAATGACCTGTGCCGTAAAGGCGTGCTGCTTAAAGCCCGCAAGCCCCGATCAACTGTCGCCACACAGGATGACGGATTTGAAATCTGTGTATGTCCTCAAGCTTTGAGCGACAGATCCCACACGTAACCGACCTATTATTTAAGGAGCCATGAGCATGAAAGCGTCAGCCACCCGCATTGCTTCCCCGAAGACCAATCACAACAGAAGAGGATATATGAAAAACTTAAACACTCCTTCAGGTTTGACCAGATTCTTCTCGCTTCGCGTTGGATTGGTCGCACTCATACTGATGATCGGCGCGGGCTTCACGCTCGCCGCCGCATGGGACGGCTTCGGGCTGTTCGGTTCAGTCAAGGCTTCCGCCGAAAGCTCACACAAAGCTGCGGCGTTAATGAATAATACATCGGGCGCGCAACAAGAAGCCTCGTTCACCATTAACACTTGCGATACCGGCATGGCCGTTGAGGTCGAGGCCAACGCCACTTCGACGGGCTACGCTACGCTCGGCGCAGCCTTCACGGCGATCAACGCCGGAACGCATACGGGCGCTATCAATATTGAGATTTGCCAGAGCACTAACGAAGGCGCAACTCCCGCGACCCTCAACAGCGGCGATGCGGCTCCGGCCAATTTTACTACGGTCAATATCTATCCTCTGGTTGACGGATTGACCATCACGGGCGCTCCGGTGACGGGCTTTGGCGTCATCCAGTTGAACGGCTCGGACAGCGTGACCATTGACGGCGACAATCCGAACTCTGCCGGAACGAATAGAAACCTGACGGTCAGCAACACCGCGACCAACACGATCATCGCTAACTCGGCTATCCGCATCGCGGTCTCTGCCGCCGTCCTCAGCGCAAACAATGACACGATTAAGAACCTCGTCCTGCTCGGCAACGTCACTTCAGGAAACGCAGCCGCGATAACTTCGACGGCGGGTTCTTCAAATTCCAGTTTCGGTATCTACGTCGGCGGCAACGGCGGCGCGACTGCGGTGGGCGCACCGACGGCCATCACTTCCGTGACGGCCAACACCGCGCCTTCCGGCACGACCGTTAACAACCTGACGATTGATAACAACACGGTCAACCAGTGCGCGCGAGCCATCGTCTTCAACGGCGCGGTGGCGACGGTTTCAACCGGCGTGACCGTTTCAAATAACGTCATCGGCGATCAGGGCGCGGCGACGCCGGCGACGCCTCCCTATACTGCTCCGGCGACAACCGTCTATACCAAAGGCATCTGGGTCGCGGGCACAGCCGCCGTGACCATCAGCGGCAATACGCTCAAAAACATCATCTCGTATGTGGGCACGACGATGACGGCGATTGAGCTTCCCAGTCCGGTGACCGCTTCAACGATTAGCAATAATACGATCAACACCGTCGCCAATAACGGCACCGTCAGCATCGTCAAAGCGGTTCTGGTGACTTCGACGACGGGCACTTATTCCATCGCCGGAAATACCATCACGAACGTACAGGCGTTGGCCGGCGCATCCGGCACGGACGGCCTGGAAGTCGTGTCTGCCTCGACGGGCGGCACGATTGAGCGTAACAAGATTCAGACAGTTTACAACCGGAACACCGGCACTTTCGGCGCATTCGGTCTGAACCTGACTGCCGGAACCGGCATCCTCATCAAAAACAATTTCATCAGCGACATCAACATGGACATGACGGGCGGCGGGGCGTTCTCGACGACGTTCGGCGTGCATGGCATCAGGATCGCGGGCGGAACTAATCACAAGATTTATCATAACTCTGTGAACCTGTTCGGCACGTTGCTCGGCACGGCAACTACTTCTATCTTAACTTCCGCGTTCACTCCCACAGCGACAACCATCACCGGACTTGAGGTCAAAAATAACATCTTCTCCAATACCCTGACGGGCGGCACGACCAGCATCGCACACGTCTCGATCTTCCTGCCTTCGAGCGCGACGAGCGCGATGAACCTGACGATTAACAATAACGACTATTTTGCAAACACCACGGCAGGCTCTGCGGGTATCGCTCATGTCGGCACGACTTACACAGCCGTCCCGGCAGGCCCGACGACTTACGCGGGGCTGTACACGGCTGCGAACTTCAATCCAGCCGACACGGCATCAACGACGAACCTGCGAACTTATACCAACACACTGAGCGCGGCGGGCACGAACGACAACGCGAGTAAGGTGGTTGACCCGCAGTTCCTGTCAAACACAGACCTGCACATCGCGGTCGCTTCGCCGATGGTTGACATGGGCATGTCCGGTCTGGGCGTGCTGAACGATATTGACAGCCAGTTGCGCGTCGGCGTGCCGGACATCGGCGCGGACGAGCCGAGCGGTCTTACGCCTCCGGCCAACGACATCGCGGCGGCGGCTCTCGTCAACCCGCCCAACGGCGGAACGCTCGGAGCCGGAGCGACCTTCACGCCGCAAGCCTCGTTTACTAATGTCGGCACGGCGACGCAGACCAACGTCCCGGTTCGCTTCAAGATTATTGATGCCTCGAACAACGTCGTCTACAACATGACGGCGACGATTCCGTCCATCGCTCCGAACGCAACCGTCACGGTCAGTTTCCCGAGCACGTCGCTGCCGACGCCGGGAACTTACACCATCATGGCTGCTTCGGAACTCGTGGGCGACCAGACTCCGGCCAACGATTCCATCATGGGCACGATCACTGTGCTCGCTCCGATTACCGGCGCGGTCAATGTCGGCACAGGCCAGACCTTTACTTCGCTGACCAATCCGGGCGGCATCTTCGCGGCTCTGAACGCGGCGGGCGCAAGCAGCAACGTGACCATCAACATCACTTCGGATTTGAGCGGCGAGACGGGTTCAGTCGCCTTGAACGAACTGGCGGGCGGCTTCACCGTACTCATCAAGCCGAGCGGCGCGGCTCGTTCAATCACGAGCACGAACACGGCGGTGGCGGTCATCAAACTGAACGACGCCGACAACGTGACGCTTGACGGTTCATTGAGCGGCGGCACAGACCGCAGCCTAACCATCACGAACACGAATCCTGCCGCCAGCACGACTGTCATCTGGGTTGCCAGCAACACCAACGGCGCGCAGAACAACATCGTCAAGAACACGAATCTCGCAGGCGGTGTAGACCAGAGCGTGACCAACGTGTTCAACTTCGCCATCATCTCGTCCTCCAGCGCATCAATCCTGACCGGAGGCTCGCTTAACAACAACGATACCTACACCAACAACTTCATTAAGAAAGTCAGCGTGGGTATTATTTCAATCGGCGGACTGGCCGCATCCCCGAACCAGAACACGACGATCTCCAATAACCTGATTGGACCGGCGGCGTTCGGCGTGGATGAAGTTTCGACGCTCGGCGTGCTTATCTTTAACGAGAATGCGCCTAATATTGTCGGCAACGAATTCAGGTTTATCGGTGATGCGGCGACGACCGGCGGAAGCAGCGGCAGAGACCACGTTGGAATTTCCCTCTGTACCGGAAATGCTTCATGGTCAGGCACTACCGCACCGACGGTGGTCGGAACTGTGACCAACGCCAACGTTTCCCGCAACCTGATTCATGACATCGTCGAACGCGCCACGTTCTCGGCTGCCGGAATTGTTGAAAACTGCACTAACGCCGCTAACCCGACGAACAACACCATCGCCAACAACATGATTTACAACATACTGGCGAATGGCACGTCGGGCGACCAGACGGTCGGCATCGGTATCTCGAACGGCAACGGCGACAAGGTCGTTCATAACAGCGTGTACTTAACCGGAGACATTGATCCGGGTACAGCAGCTTCATCTTCCTTCAGCTCGTTCGGCATCTCTGTGGCCTTTGCGACCGCGACCAACTTGACCATGAAGGATGACATCTCGGGCATAGACTTAAGCTCGAACACCGCGACGTTGTTACATGCAGCAATCAACATCCCGTCTCCGACCTATGCTTGGGGCACGGGCGGCTCTGATTTCAACGATTGGTACGCTCCGGCGGCTAACGCGCAGTCGCGCGTCGGCGCAACCGGCGGGAGCGGCGGCACGTTCTACGCGACGCTGGCTGCCTGGCAGACCGCAGTCGCGCAGGACGCGAACTCGAAATCGGTTGACCCGCTCTTTGTCTCCGCGACAGACTTGCACTTACAGTTGACAAGCCCGCTCGTCAACATGGGCATGGCCGTCGCGGGAGTCACCAACGACTTTGACAACCAGACACGCGATGCCATGCCGGACATCGGCGCGGATGAGCTTGTCGCAGGCACACTGGCTCTCAGTTCAGCGACCTACTCGGTGGGCGAAGCGGCAGGCAGCGTGACCATTACGGTCAACCGCACGGGCGGCACGAACGGCGCGGTCGCGGTCAATTACAGCTTGACCAATGGCACGGCCACAGGCGGCGCGGCTTGCGGCGCAGGGGTGGATTTCGTCAACACCGGCGGCACGGTCAACTTTGCGGATGGTCAGGCCAGTCAGACGTTCATGGTTCCCATCTGTAACGATGCCGTCTTTGAAGGCAATGAGACTTTCAACGTCATGCTTTCGGGCGCGACGGGCGGCGCGACCATCGGCGCACAAGCTTCGGCGGTCGTCACTATCGTTGACGATGAAGTGGCGATGCCCGGCACGGTGCAGTTCAGCGCGCCGACCTACACGGTGGCCGAGAATGTCGGGGGCGGTTTGGCGACCATCACGGTCACGCGCACGGGCGGCAGCGACGGCGCAGTGTCGGTTGACTACGCGACCGTCGCGGGCGGCACAGCCACGGGCGGCGCATCCTGCGGCGCGGGCGTGGATTACGTTAACGCCTCCGGCACGCTCAACTGGACTAATGGCGATAGCGCGCCCAAGACGTTCACGATCACCATCTGCAACGACACGACCAACGAAGCTAGTGAGACCGTCAACCTTGCGCTCTCGAACGCAACGGGCGGCGCGACCATCGGCGCACAGGGCACGGCGGTCTTAACCATCACCGATGACGACACGGTGCCGTCCATCAGCATCAACGATGTCAGTCAGTTCGAAGGCAATGTCGGCACGACCAACTTTACCTTCAACGTGACGCTCTCAGCCGCGAGCGGTCAGTCCGTGACGGTCCACTATCAAACGGCGGACGGGACGGCGACGGCTCCGAGCGATTACACGGCGATTCTGGACACCCCCCTGACCTTCATGCCGGGGCAGACCAGCTTGCCTGTCACCGTATCGGTCATCGGCGATACCAACTTTGAGGCGAACGAGACGTTCTTCGTCAATCTCAGCAATCCGACGAACGCGACGATCTTGGACAATCAAGGACAGGGCACGATTCAGAATGATGATGCCGTTCCGGGCACGGTCAGCATCAACGACGTGAGGACGGTGGAAGGCAATTCGGGTTCGCACACCGTCACCTTCACGGCGACGCTCACGACAAACACCCAGCCGCCGGCGAATGCTTCGGTGCAATACGCGACCGGAGGCGGGACGGCCACGCCGGGTCCGACGCCGCCTGCTGACTACCAACCGGCGAGCGGAACGCTCTTCTTCGGCGCGGCAGACGACTCCGTTGGTGGCACGGACGGCAATCCGATCATCACGACCCGCACCTTCACCGTCACCATCTTCGGTGACACGAATAAGGAAGCCAACGAGACGTTCTTCGTCACCTTGAGCAATCCGGTGGGCGTGACTATCGCGGATGGCACGGGCGTCGGCATCATCGTTGATGATGACAGCGCACGCATCAGCAATTTCGATGGCGACTTCAACAGCGACCTGGCCGTCTTCCGACCCAGCAACAGCTTCGGAGATGATCCCAACGATAGTTTCTGGTATGTTCTCCAGTCCACCAATGGGCTGACCAAGTACGAGCATTTCGGCTCGAACGGAGACCTTGTGGTGCCGGGCGATTACGATGGCGATACGAAGACCGATTACGCGGTCTTCCGTCCATCCAATGGCACTTGGTACATCGAGAACAGCTCGGACTTCACCTTCCGCGCGCAGGCGTGGGGCGTGAACACTGACCTACGCGTACAAGCTGATTACGACGGCGACGGCAAGACTGATATTGCGGTCTGGCGTCCGTCCACCGGCACCTGGTACGTGCTGCGAAGTTCCAATAACAGCCTACAGGCTGTGCCGTTCGGCGCGAATGGCGACCGTCCGGTGCAGGGAGACTATGACGGCGATGCGAAGGTCGATTTCGCAGTCTTCCGTCCGTCCACCGGCACTTGGTATGTCCTCCAGAGCAGAGACGGTTCCGTGGTCTCGACGAATTGGGGGAACGCAAATGACAAGACTGTGGTCGGTGACTTTGACGGCGACGGCAAGGCTGACTTCACAGTCTTCCGTCCGTCCAATGGCACTTGGTACATCCTTCAAAGCCTGACCGGCGCTATCAGAACGCAGGCGTGGGGCACGAGCGGAGACATCCCCGTTCCGGCGGATTACGATGGCGACGGCACTCTCGATGTTGCCGTCTTCCGTCCGTCCACCGGCGACTGGCACATCCTGAAGAGCGCCGACGTTCTGAGTCGTCCCGATGCAGTTGACTACGTGCCCGAGCAGAGACACTTCGGACAGAACGGCGACAACGCCGTGCCCGACGGGTATCACCCCTAATCAACAATCAGAACGCAGGCTCGGACACGATCCGCGCCTGCGCCATAAACCAAAGAGGACTGAAGATAATCTCTTCAGTCCTCTTTTTTTTGTTAACCGGAACAGGGAAATAGAGAGCTTAAGATGAGCTTGAGACGAGCTAATCGAACATCAACTAGACGTAAAGCTATCAACCAGCCTGCGCCAGCAGGCGAGAGCGTGTAGCCCCACGCGTCAGCGTGGGGACAGAGCCAAATTAGAAATTGAGCCTGCGTGAGCTGGCGACAGATGAGAGGCAAAGCAAGCGTCCGTCGCCTGCTCACGCAGGCTCTATAGAATCTGATGTGCCGCTACCCCATGCTCACGCATGGGGCTACGCTCTGGCCGCCTGCTCACGCAGGCTCTTTTGAGTTTCGTTGCTGACGTTAGAACTAACGTTAATCTATTTTGCCAGCCGCTCGGCGATGCGCTTGATACGCTGCACGCCCTCCTGCAATCTTTCGAGCGAGGTCGCGTAAGAGATGCGTATAAAACCTTCCGCGCCGAAACCCGCGCCGTCAGTGACGACCGTGTGCTCTTCCTTCAACAGCATGTCCGCCAGCTCGCCCGAAGTTTTGATCTCGCCCTTCAGGCAGCCGCGCACGTCCGGAAAAGCGTAGAAAGCTCCCTCCGGATTAACGCACTGAAAGCCCGGCACTTCACAGAGCGCATTGATGAGCCAATCACGACGCTTCCTGTATTCTTCGAGCATCGCCGTGACCGATTCCTGCGCCCCATTAAAAGCCTCGGTCGCAGCCCATTGTGAAATCGAAGTCGGATTGCTCGTCGAATGTCCCTGCACCTTGAGCATCTCGCGCACCCATTCGCGCCGTGCCAGCGCGTAACCCATGCGCCAGCCCGTCATCGCGTAAGTTTTAGAGAACGAACCCGCGATGCAAATCCGCGCGCGAAGCTCCGGCGGCAAAGTGGCCGCGCTGTAAACTTCCGCAGGCGGATAAACAAAGCGCAGATAGCATTCATCCGAAATGGCGTAAATTTTTCGCTCGTTGAGAATTTCGATGATGCGGCGAAATTCTGCGGGAGGGATGACGCGCCCCGAAGGATTGCTCGGCGAGTTTAAGATGATGAGCTTCGTGCGCGGCGTGATGGCTCGCTCGACCTGTTCGGCTTTGAGGACGAAGCCCGTCTCTTCCGTGTCAACGAACACGGGGGTCGCGCGCGCGAAAGTGACGATCTCAGGAAACGTGACCCAGTAGGGTTTGACGAGTAAGACTTCATCGCCCGGCTGGCAGAGCGAAACCACTGCGTTGAAGATAGCCTGCTTGCCGCCTGCGGTCGCCATCACTTCCGACTTGTCAAAGCTCGCGCCAAACTGTCTTTCATAAAAACCGATGATCGCCTGTTGCAGGGCGCGCGTTCCGGCGGTCGGCGTGTACTTGGTCTTTCCCTCGCGCATGGCTTCGATGGCCGCCCCTTTGATGTTCTCAGGCGTGTCGAAATCAGGCTCGCCCGCGCCGAGGTCAACCACGTCCACGCCCTCCGCGCGCAGAGCCACTGCCGCCTGCATCGCCGCCAGCGTCGAACTCGCGCGCATCCGCCCGACATTATCCGAAACGGGAAAAGAATCGCTCACAGGTTTGCTCATTTATCAGAAATTTAAACCGCAGAGACGCGGAGACGCAGAGAAAACAAAAGGGGTAATCGGCACATTTCAGATTTTCAATTTCTAATGTTTTATCTCTGCGTCTCCGCGTCTCTGCGGTGAAGTATTAGTTAAGCCTTTGAAGAAACTCTACGCGATTGCCGAAAGGATCGCGGAACTCGAAACGATCATAACCGGGAATCGGGATGCCTTCCAGAATCTCTAAGTGACGCTCTTCCAATTTAGCGCGCCAGCCGTCGAGGTCATCCACTTCATAAGCCAGATGCGCTTTCGTCGCGGCGCGATTGACGTTCTCCTCAGTCCCGACGTGTATCTGTATCTCTCCCAGCTCAAGCCAGAAGCCGCCGCGCCCCGCAAGCGATGCGGGCTTCGGCGTTTCAACGAGGCCGAGCAAGCCGCAATAGAATCGCCTGCACTCTTCTTCCGCTCCCTTTGGAATCGTAAGCTGCGCGTGATGAAGACGAATGAGCATCCGAAAATATTTCTTCAAATGAACGGATGCGAGCGGCGCAAGTTTTAAGCGATTCGCTCCCCGCGCCGCTCGACATCAAAAGTTACTTGCGACCGCCCTTCTTTGAGCCGCCTTTTTTCGCGCCGCCCTTCTTCGCAGAACTCTTCTTGGCTCCGCCTTTCTTGGCTGCGGCTTTTTTGCCGCCTTTTTTGCCGCCCTTTTTCATCGGAGCTTTGTTGACCGGCTTGCCGCGTCCTGAACCGCTCTTCTTGCCGCCGCCCGTCGCTTTGTTGACCGTCGCCCAAGCTCTCTTTTCGGCCTCATCTTCCGAGACGCCGCGTTTCTCGTAACCCTCTTCGATGTGCTCGGCCTGCCGTTTCTGCTTGTCCGTGTAACTCGATTTGTCTCCTCTTGGCATTCCTTGAACCCTCCCTTTTGAAAGTTGAAAGTCGCGTGAAATTTCTCAATAGAGAAGTCTCCGCCCGAAGGTTTTTAGCTGGAACGCGCGCGATTATAACATGAATGAAAAGAGCCGACGCTCAGATTTTGCCAAGCTTCTCTTTCATCCGCGCTTCGACCACCGGAGGCACGAGGCCGTCAATCGCTCCGCCGAGTTGAAACACTTCTTTCACCAGACGCGAACTGACATACGAATAAGCTTCGGCGGGCATCATGAAGACCGTTTCGATGCGCGGCTCAAGCCTGCGATTCATCAGTGCCATCTGCAACTCGTATTCGTAATCCGAGATGGCGCGAATCCCGCGCACAATCGCATCCGCCTCGCGCTCGACCGCATACTGCACGAGCAACCCTTGAAAATCCTCCACGTGCAGACGACAGTTGCCCTGTTCAAGCTTGGCGAGCACCTCCGCCAGCATCTCGCGCCGCTCCTCAATCGTGAACATCGGCTGCTTGTTCGGGTTGACTAAGATGGCAATGATGATCTCGTCAAACAACTTGCAGCCGCGCTCTATAATATCCAGGTGACCGTTAGTCACTGGATCGAACGAGCCGGGATAGATTGCGCGTCGCATAGGCTTGATGTGAACACAGGAGCAAAAGGTTTGATAAATCGTGGATGAACTTAACATAGCCGGGAAATGTTTGTCGAAGGAGTTGTCATCAACATTATTGCCGTTCCGTGTGTGATAGGTTTAGAATTCTGAATTGAAGGAGACTCTAAGATGTCACGACAAACCTTACTGGAAGAGACGACCTCGCCGCCCGTCGCTCCGCCGATGCCAGCCGCCGTGACGTTGAATATCAAATCGCTTGAATTGTCCGAAGAGCAGTTTGAACTCCTGTGTCGCGACAACCGAGACCTTCGCATCGAGCTGACAGCGAAAGGAGAACTCGTCATCATGTCTCCCACCGGAATGAAAACAGGCGTGCGCAACAGCAAACTAACTCAACGTGTAAACAACTGGGCTGAAAGTGATGGCACGGGCATCTGCTGTGATTCTTCTACTTTGTTCACATTGCCCAACGGCGCGAAGCGTTCGCCGGATGTCAGTTGGATCAGGCGCGAGCGAGTTGAAGCTTTAACCGAAAAACAGCAAGAGGGTTTCGCTCCCATCTGCCCGGACTTTGTGCTTGAGCTTCGCTCGCCTTCGGACACCGTCAAAGCCGTGCGGCAAAAGATGGAAGAGTACATCGCCAACGGCGCGCAACTCGGCTGGATGATTGACCCTTTCAGCAAACGGGTTTACATCTATCGCCCGCAACAAGCGGTCGAATGTCTGGAAAATCCTGAAACCGTCGCAGGCGACCCGCTCCTGCCCGGCTTCGTCTTGAATGTGCGGGAAATTTGGTAATCCTCCTTTTAGCCACAGAGGACACAGAGCACACAGAGAAAGGACATCGCAAAAGTTTATCCCACCTTCTCTGTGTGCTCTGTGTCCTCTGTGGCTTATGCTTTGCGCCCAGCATAAACTGAACCTGCTTCCTTGAGTCTTGACATGACCCTCACGCAATGTTTCAATAGCCGCGCAGAGACAAACGTGGTGAGTTAAGGCGACTTGCGGCCACGCAAAATAATCCGCTAAACAGCTCGGTCTTTCCCGTGAGACTAATCAAGAGATTCGGTGGAAAGCCCCGCGTTGTTAAAGCGCGGGGCTTCGATTTTGTAAAGACAGATAAAAAGCATGAATAGTTTTCTCGACGCATTGAAAGACCGCATCCTCGTCTTTGACGGCGCGATGGGCACAAACATACAGGTTCAGAACCTGACGGCGGACGATTTCGGCGGCGCGCAGCTTGAGGGCTGCAATGAATACTTGCTCGTCAGCAAGCCTGCGGCGATTGAAAAAGTTCACGCCGCGTTTTTCGATGTCGGCTGCGATGTGGTGGAGACTAACTCGTTCGGCTCGACCTCGATTGTGCTGGCCGAATACAACATCGCCGACATGGCTTATGAGTTGAACTTCAAAGCCGCAGAGCTTGCGCGTCGTATCGCCGCAGACTATTCGACCAGAGAGAAGCCGCGCTGGGTCGCAGGCTCTATGGGGCCGGGCACGAAATTGCCGACGCTCGGACATATCACTTACCGGGATTTGAAGGCCGCGTATGCGGAACAGGCGCGCGGTCTCTTTGACGGCGGCGTTGACTTGTTTATCGTCGAAACCTGTCAGGACTTATTGCAGACGAAGGCCGCGCTCTCGGCCATCTTCGAGTATTTCGAGAAGACGAAAGAACGCCGCCCGGTCATCGCGCAGGTCACTATTGAAACCTTCGGCACGATGCTCAACGGCACGGAGATCAGCGCGGCCTTGACCGCGCTTGAGCCGTTTCCGATTGATGTCATCGGGATGAACTGCGGCACGGGGCCGAAGCACATGACCGAGAGCATACGTTATCTTTGCGAGAACGCGCCGTTGCCCGTCTCCGTCTTGCCGAACGCGGGGCTGCCCGAAGTCAAGGACGGCGCGCAGCATTACGACGAGACGCCCGAATCTTTCACCGCGCAGATTACGCACTTCGCCAGAGACTTCGGCGTCAACATCGTCGGCGGCTGTTGCGGCACGACGCCCGCGCACTTGAAGCAAGTTGTAGCGGCGATGCAAGGCTTACAGCCGAAGCCGCGCGACGCGAAGCTTATTCCGGCGGCCTCTTCCATCTACATCCAGCAGCCTTATCTTCAAGACACGTCGTTTCTCATCGTCGGCGAACGCGTCAACGCGAGCGGCTCGAAGAAGATGCGCGACCTCTTGAACGCCGAGGACTGGGACGGCCTCGTCTCGCTGGCTAAAGAGCAGGAGCGCGAGGGCGCGCATGTGCTCGATGTCAACGTGGATTTCGTCGGGCGCGACGGCGAACGCGACATGCACGAGCTTGCTTCGCGTCTCGTGACGAACGTCAAAATTCCGCTCATGCTCGATTCGACCGAATGGCAGAAGATGGAGGCAGGCTTACAGCACGCGGGCGGCAAGTGCATTCTGAATTCCACTAACTACGAAGACGGCGAGCCGCGCTTTGCCAAAGTTTTGGAGCTGGCGAAGCGTTACGGCGCGAGCGTCGTCATCGGCACGATTGACGAAGAGGGCATGGCGCGCGACGCCGAAGGCAAATTCAAAATCGCAAGGCGCGCGTATGAGCAGGCGACAGGTAAATACGGCATCGCCGCGCAAGATATTTTCTTTGATCCGCTCGCGCTGCCCATCTCGACGGGCATCGAAGAAGACCGGCGCAATGCGCTCGAAACGATTAAAGGCATCGAGCGCATCAAGCGTGAGCTGCCCGGCTGCTTCACGATTTTAGGCGTCTCGAATATTTCGTTCGGCCTGAATCCGGCGGCGCGTATCGCGCTCAATTCGGTGTTCCTGCATGACGCAGTCGAAGCGGGGCTTGACGCCGCGATTGTCAACGCGAGCAAAATCCTGCCGCTCAATCGTATCGGCGAGCGCGAGCGTGAAGTCGCGCATGATTTGATTTACGATCAGAGAAAATTCGAGGGAGAGATTTGCACGTATGACCCGCTCGGCGTGTTCACGAAACTCTTTGAAGGCGTGACGGCCAAGAGCGCGAAGAAAGATTTGAGCAGCCTTTCGGTCGAAGAACGTCTCAAGGATCACATCATTGACGGCGAAAAAATCGGCCTCGAAGAGCAATTGAACATCGCGCTCGAAAAATATTCCGCGCTGGATATTATCAATAACCTTCTGCTCGACGGGATGAAAGTGGTCGGCGAGCTGTTCGGCAGTGGACAGATGCAGCTTCCGTTCGTCCTTCAATCAGCCGAAGTGATGAAGGCCGCCGTCCGCTTTCTCGAACCGTACATCGAACGCAAAGGCGGTGCGACCGAGAAGGGCATCATGGTACTCGCCACGGTCAAAGGCGATGTGCATGACATCGGCAAAAATTTGGTCGACATCATCCTGACGAACAACGGATACAAGGTCGTCAACCTGGGCATCAAGCAGCCTATTGACAATATCTTGAACGCGGCTCAAGAGCACAAAGCGGACGCCATCGGGATGAGCGGCCTGCTGGTGAAATCAACTCTGATTATGAGAGAGAATCTTGAGTTGATGAACGAGCGGGGCATTAACGTTCCGGTCGTGCTCGGCGGCGCAGCCCTCACGCGACGTTATGTCGAGGACGATTTGAAATCCATTTACAAGGGCACGCTCTTTTACGCCAAAGACGCGTTCGCGGGCTTGCACACGATGGACGCACTGACGGGCGACGGCGAGGCCGCGCAGAAGGATGAAAGCAAAGCTGTCGCGGCTTCCGCAGGCTCTAATGGAAACAGACAGGCCGATGACGCGGAAGACCTCGTCGGTGAAGACGCCAAGCTCGGACGGAAAGCTGCGCGCACTCGCTCGGCCAAACAAACAGGCGACACGACGCACACCGTTCGCTCGGATGTCAGCACGGATGCGCCGATTCCGCGCGCTCCTTTCTACGGCTCGCGCGTCGTCGAAGACATCTCGCTCGATGAAGTCTTCGCTTTCGTCAATGAGACCGCGCTCTTCAAAGGCCAGTGGCAATTCAAGCAGGGCAAGAAGACTAACGAGGAATATCGCATTCTGGTGCAAGAGAAAGTCCGGCCTGTTTATGAGGAGCTAAAAGAGCGTTCTGTGCGTGAAGGCTTGCTCACGCCGCGCGTCGTCTACGGATATTTCCCGTGTCAGTCGGAAGGCAACGACCTCGTCATCTATCATGATGATGAGAAGACCGAGCGCATGCGTTTCACTTTCCCGCGCCAGCCCGAAGGGAAGCGTTTGTGTCTCGCGGATTATTTCGCCGCCGTGGATTCAGGTCGGATTGATGTCGTGCCTTTTCATCTGGTGACGATGGGGAGGCGCGCGAGCCTCTATTCGCAGGAGCTTTTCAAGGCCGATAACTATTCCGAATATCTTTACTTTCATGGTCTCTCGGTCGAGGCTGCGGAGGCTCTCGCGGAACTCTGGCACAAGCGCATACGCACGGAGCTTGGCATCTCGGATAATGATGCGAAGGAATTGACGAAGCTCTTTCATCAGGGCTATCAAGGCTCGCGTTATAGCTTCGGTTATCCGGCGTGCCCGACGCTGGAAGACCAGACGAAGCTCTTCGAGCTATTAGACCCCGCGCGCATCGACGTGGAGTTGACGGACGAATACATGCTCGACCCTGAGCAATCAACCTCCGCCGTCATCGTGCATCACGAAGAGGCGAAGTATTTTTCGATAGAATAAAAACGTGCTTTGTCCTTTGCGCTTTGGTCTTTGCGTTTTGTTTGACTAACCTGTGTGATGTAGTCTGGCAATTGAAGATGGACGCGAAAGATACATCAATTCGTGAAACGCCGGAATCTCAAGCAGAGCCATTGGCAGCCGACAAAGCGCAAAGCGCAAAGCACAAAGTACAAATATCAAATCCAACGCCTGAAGAACTCGCCGTCTTGAACAGCATGGAGCGTTTCGCTTTTCGCGTCGCGCACCGTATGAATCAGGGGCGTTGGAAGCTCTTCTGGACTTGGTTTCAAAAGCGCCTCGGCTCGCGCTGGATTCAGCTTGCGACTTACAATCTGTTGCACGTCTACGGCCTTGAACACGTCGAGGCCGTCTCGCGTGAACGCCCGCTCCTGCTCGTCGCCAATCATCGCTCATTCTTCGACATGTACGCGGTCTCGTCAGTGCTCTTTCGCCGCACGCGCTGGCCGAAGACGCTTTACTTCCCGGTGCGCGGGCGTTTCTTTTACGAATCGCCTCTGGGCATGCTGGTCAACATGCTGATGGGCTGGTGGTCTATGTATCCGCCGATTTTTGCGGAGAACGAAAAACGTCTCTTCGACAAATATTCCGTGCGGAGACTCGCAGAGCTTTGCCGCGAAGGGCGCGGCCACGTCATCGGCTTCCATCCCGAAGGCACGCGCAATCGCTCAAGCGACCCGTACTCTTACCTGCGCGCGCAACCCGGCGTCGGCAAGCTCATCAAAGATTCCGCGCCGCAAGTCGTTCCGGTGTTCATCGCCGGACTCGGCAACAAACTCGCGCGTCAGGTCGCAAGCAACTGGACGGGCGGCGAGCGTATTCGCATACGCTTCGGCGCGCCGCTCGACCTCTCCGCGTTTTTAGAGAAGAAAGATCACGTGCGAACTTACAAAGAGATAGCGGAATACGTGATGAGCAAGATCGCGGAACTCGGAGAAGAAGACCGCGCCGCATTTGCAGTTGAAGGAATAAGCAGTGACAGGTTACAACTGACAAGATAAAAGTGATAAGTCATGAGTGATGAGAGACAAGCTGTCTATCTTTTTCAATCACCTATCACCCATCACCAACATGTTGCCTCTCATCATTATCAATCCGGCTTCGGCGGGCGGTGCGACGCGCAAGTCCTGGCCTGCCATCGCTTCCGATTTGGCGACGCACTTCGGCGCATTCAATTGCGCATTCACGAAAGAGCGCGGCGACGCCGTGCGGCTCGCGTTGGATGGCGCGCGAGAGGGAAGGCGTTTGATAATTGCTTGCGGCGGCGACGGGACGATTTCGGAAGTGGCGAATGGGATTCTGCGTTCGGGAGCGGACGCGTCGCTTGGCATCTTGCCGAGCGGGACGGGCGGCGATTTTCAAAAGAGCTTAAAAATTCCCGCACGCGTGGCCGATGCCGCGCGCGTGCTGCGCGAAGGACATACGCGTCGCATTGACGTAGGCCGCGCGAGCTTTATCAATCATGACGGCGAAGAGGAGAGCAGATATTTTCTCGGCGTCGCTTCATTCGGCATGAGCGGCGAGGTCATCCGCCGCG
The DNA here is from genome assembly GCA_036403295.1 of Pyrinomonadaceae bacterium. Lineage (GTDB taxonomy): Bacteria > Acidobacteriota > Blastocatellia > Pyrinomonadales > Pyrinomonadaceae > JACMLC01. Next base: position 268 of record DASWRG010000094.1, on the reverse strand, counting down.
TCAAAGAGAGAGACGCAGATTGGCTCGGCGGCAAAGCCTCTTTCGCGCTCGCCATGCTTCAGACGACGCTCACCAAAGAGAACACGACCGCATTTGTTCAGCTCGATGACGGAAGAGAACGACGCTTGACAGTCGCCAATCTCTGTATCGCCAACGCGCGCTACTTCGGCGGCGGCATGAAGATCGCGCCCGAAGCGAAATTGAACGACGGCCTTTTCGACATCATCACCATCGGCGATCTCGGCGCGCTCAAGATTCTGACAAACGC
>DASWRG010000093.1:0-141558 GCA_036403295.1 Pyrinomonadaceae bacterium | reverse complement strand
CCCAAGAGTTCACATCGACGGCAGGGTTTGGCACCTCGATGTCGGCTCATCGCATCCTGGGGCTGAAGAAGGTCCCAAGGGTTTGGCTGTTCGCCAATTAAAGCGGTACGTGAGCTGGGTTTAGAACGTCGCGAGACAGTTGATGACCTTGGCTGTCTTAAAACTTGGCTATATGCTGGAACGTCCGTCCTCTAGCCGAAAGGTGAAGAGGTGAAGAATCTGGCGCTACTTCTTAGGAAGTGAAAATGCGTCCAGCGCGGATAATCAGCAGGGAAGGCTAAGCGATGCAGGAAGTAGATGTGGAAACAGGAAGCTATCTGGCTGGCTTCGCAGATGGAGAAGGATGCTTTTATGTAGGAGTTCATCCGACTTCAAATGTGACGCTCGGCTTGCAAGTGATTCCTGAATTTCATGTCAGCCAGAATGGTGAAAGGATTTCAGTGCTGCGACTGTTTGTCGAAGCGCTTGATTGCGGCGCAATCAAGAAGAACGCTTCGGTAAATTCGCGCGACAAGACTTACGTTTATGTCGTAAAAAGGCACAGCGATCTCTACGAGAAAGTGTTACCGTTCTTCGAACGGTTTTCACTGCGCTCGGAGAAGCAGCAAGAATTTCTAAGATTTGCTCAAGTCATCCGGATGATGCATCGAAAAGAGCATCTGACGGTTAATGGCTTGAGAAAGATTTCAGAAATTGCGTTCGCAATGAACGGAGCGAAATTCAGAAAACACCGTCTGGCAAATCTTCTGCAAAGTTTAGAACCCTCAGAGACTATATGCCAAGTGCCTGCCACAAAGCAGGTGAAGATATAGTCCGAACTGCATGGCGACATGCAGAGGCAGGCAGAAATGACCTGCCCGGCTTCGATGAATGATCGAAGTTGGTAACAGATTGTCGGTCCCTATCTGGTGTGGGCGTAGCAGGTTTGAGGGAATCTGTCCTTAGTACGAGAGGACCGGGATGGATCCACCTCTAGTGTACGAGTTATCGTGCCAACGGTAACGCTCGGTAGCTAAGTGGAGCATGGATAAACGCTGAATGCATCTAAGCGTGAAGCCAGACCCAAGATGAGACCTGCCAGTGAGGCTCGTGGTAGACCACCACGTTGATAGGCTGGGTATGCAAGCGTTGAAAGGCGCTCAGTTGACCAGTACTAATTAGCCCCCAGGCTTGACCGTAAAATTTACTCTCAAGCAACGCAAATTTGCAGCGCATGCACATGTCGCTGCCTGTGGACTTCAAGCACTATTCGATTTTCCAAGCTCTCTTGCAGAGAGTTGACAAGTTTTCCGGTGATTTTGTCGAGAGGGTCACACCCGTTCCCATCCCGAACACGGAAGTTAAGCCTCTTGGAGCCGATGGTACTGCGCGGGAAGCTGCGTGGGAGAGTAGGAAGTCGCCGGGATTATTTTCAAACGAAGCCCGCTCAGTGTTAAGCTGAGCGGGCTTTCGTAGTTTTCGGGCTGTGCAGGCCATCTCTCATCTTAAAGCATGAGTCTAACATTCGATGGCGTGTGATTAATGCGGAATCTTTATTAATGCGGAATCTCTTTGGCTTGTTTGATTTGGGTGTGATGGCTTCTAACGCTGTATGAGCTTCAACACGTATTTTCGGGCTTCGTCTTATGCGATGGTGGCGTGCGGCGCGTTGACGCTGGCTGTCTCCGGCGGCATGGGCGCGGAGCTGGCTCTGGCCTTTCTCGCGCTCTTGTGTCTGGCCTGGAACCTGGAAGGCACGCGTTGGCAACTGACCGAACGCATCGGCTTGGTGGTTGTCCTGCTTTCGCTGCCGCTTTTTTATCTCGACTGGAAATACCAGATGAGCGTCGGCGAGGCGCGAGAACGCGTCGGCGTGAGCGCGCTCGCGCATCTCATCCTGTTCCTCTCTTCGGTCAAGCTGCTTCAAGTCAAAGCCGACCGCGATTGGGTCTTTCTGTATCTCATCTCGTTCTTTGAAGTCCTGCTCGCCGCAGGTCTCAGCATCAGTCCGGTCTATCTGGTGATGCTCGGCCTCTACACTTTGTGCGCGCTCTGCACTATCGTCTCTTTTGAGATTAAGAAGGCCGGGCGCGGTCTCTCCGCGACGGAGACGCGCCTGCTCGTGCCGCCCGACTCGACCATCGTGCGGCGCATGATGCGGCGTCGCTCTGTCAAGCCTTACGGCGTCGCGCGTCGTTTGCCGGTCGTCGCCGTCGGCCTGCTGCTTTTGATTTTCACTCTGGCTTTGCCGCTCTTTTTCATCGCGCCGCGTTACGGCAACAGCGCGTTCGCGCGCTCGAATAACAGCCTCACGGGCTTCGTCGGATTCTCGGAATCGGTTGAGCTGGGAACGATTGCCAGGTTGCAGCAGAGCGACGAAGTCGTGATGCGCGTGCGTGTCGAAGATGCGCAGGCCGAACGCAATCAAAACCTGCGCTGGCGCGGCGTGGCTCTGGATTATTTCACGGGGCAGGGCTGGCGCAAATCCAAAGTCGGCGCGAGCCGTTTGTATCCGGCGAACGAGCGCGGCCTGTTTCAGCTCGGCACGACCGATGGCTTGCACCATCTGACGACCCAAACTTTTTTCGTCGAGCCGATTGACACCGGAGTCCTCTTTGCGGCCTCGCGCGTCGTCGCCGTGCAGGGAGCTTTTCCCGACATACAGCGCGACACCGAAGGCTCGCTCATCGCTGGCCGTCACGATCAGGGAAGAATTTCTTACAGAGTTTATTCCGACACGAGCGAGCCTGATGCATCCGTCTTGCGCACAGACGCCGCGCCGTATCCCGTCGAGTTCAATCGTTATCTACAGCATCCGCCGACACTCGACCCGCGCATTGAAAAGCTCGCGCGCGACGTTATCTCGCGCGCACGCGCAGAGAACCGTTACGATCAGGCTCGCGCCATTGAATCTTATCTGCAAACGGAATTCGGCTACACGCTCAATTTAAAAGCGGGAGGCAAAGACCCGCTCGCGGATTTTCTCTTTCGCGTCCGCGAAGGGCACTGCGAATATTTTGCGACGGCGATGGCCGTCATGCTCCGCACGCAAGGCATCGCCACGCGCGTCATCAATGGTTTTCAGACCGGCATGTACAATGACGCGGCGGACGCGTACATCGTCACGCAGAGGGAAGCGCACTCGTGGGTCGAAGTCTATTTTCCGGAGAGCGGAGCATGGGTCACTTTCGATCCGACTCCCGCCGCCGGACGCACGCCGCCGGAGAGCGCGGGACTCAGCACGAGCCTCGGCAAATACGCCGAAGCTCTGGAGATGCTCTGGATTCAATACGTCGTCTCTTATGACAAGCACGAGCAGCGTTCGCTGGCGACCTCCGTGCGAAACAAGCTGAGCGATTATCGCCAGGCCATCGCGGAAGAGTTCGCTAACTTTAAGACTAACGCCGCCGCGTGGCTGCGTTCAATCTTGAGCGGCGGCGTCGGTTCGTCTGCTGCGCGCTGGCAGGCTGCGCTTCTGCTTTTGCCGCTCGCGCTCGTCTTAATTTTATCAGCCCTGCTCCTGCGTAGAATTTATCGCATCGGTTTCTGGCGCGCGTTCCGGTTCTGGCAGACGGAGGGCAAGACAGTTTCCGCCGTCGAATTTTATGAACGGATGACGCGCGTGCTGGCCGCGCGTGGGCTGAGGCGCGAGGCAAACGAGACGCCGCTCGAATTCGCCGTCGCGGTCGAGATGCCCGAGGCTCTGAAGGTCACACGGGCTTATAATCGCGTGCGCTTTGGCGAACAATCGCTCGCGCCCGCCGAGATTACGGAAATCGAGAATTGGCTGCGCCACATGGAAGGGAAAGCAGCGATGAGTAATGAGTGATGAGAAACAAGCTGTTTTGCTTGTCTCTCATCACTCATTACTCATCACTTCATTGCTATGAAAAAAGTTGGATTTATCAGTTTGGGCTGTCCGAAAAACTTAGTGGACAGCGAAGTCATGATGGGGCGGCTCAGGGAGTCGGGCTATGAGATTACGACTGACGCGAGCGAGGCAGACACGCTCGTCGTCAATACGTGCGGCTTCATCGAATCTGCCAAGCAGGAATCGGTCGAAGCCATTCTCGAAGCCGCGCGTTTGAAAGCGGGAGGCAAGGCGACGCGCCTCGTCGTCGCGGGTTGTCTGGTTGAGCGATACCGCGACGAGCTAAAAAAAGAGATGCCCGAAGTTGACGCTTTTATTGGGACGAGCCAGATTGAAGAGATCACAAAAGTTTGTGACGAGAAGGTCAACACGCGCTCGCTGCCCGTGCTGCCGCTCGGCAATCAATCTGCGACCTATCTTTACGACGAATCCACGCCACGCGTGCTGGCGACGCCCGCTTACACAGCATTTATCAAGATCGCGGAAGGCTGCGACCGTCCGTGCGCCTTCTGCTTTATCCCGCAGATGCGCGGCCATTTTCGCAGCCGCCGCTTCGGCTCTGTGATGAAGGAAGCAGAGGGGCTTGCGAAGCAAGGCGTCAAAGAGATCGTTTTGGTCGCGCAGGACTCCTCGCGTTACGGCGAAGATTTGGGAGAGCAAGATGCTCTGGCTCATTTGCTGCGCGAGCTGTCGCACCTGGACGGCATCGAGTGGGTGCGCGTGATGTACACTTACCCGACGCACATTTCTGATGCCTTCCTTGATGTGCTGGCGACCGAGCCGAAGGCCGTCAAATATCTCGACATGCCTTTGCAGCATGCTTCGCCCAACGTTTTGAAGCTGATGAAGCGCGGCGGCAATCGCCAGAGTCTCGAAAGATTAATCGAGCGCGTTCGGACACGCGTCCCCGGCATTGCTATCAGAACGACTTTCATCACGGGTTTTCCCGGCGAGACCGAAGAGGATTTCGAGGAGCTGCTGACTTTCGTCCGTAACGTGGAGTTTGATCGCGTCGGCGTCTTCACTTACTCGGACGAAGAAGGCACGCCCGCTTTCGACTTGCCCGGCAAAGTTGACGCGAAAACCGCGTCGCGTCGCCGCGCGCGCTTGATGAAAGAGCAGGCGCGCATCTCGCGCAAGCGTAATCGTGCGCGGATAGGCGAGACCGTGCGCGTGCTGTTTGAAGGCGAGTCGAAAGAGACAGAGCTTTTGTGGCAGGGACGCATGGAGACGCAGGCGGCGGACATAGACGGCTGCGTGCTCATCAACGACGCGCCCGAAGATTTCGATCCAGTCCTCGGCCAGTTCGTCAACGTGCTGATTACAGAAGCGCACGAGTATGATCTGGTCGGACAAATCATAGGACAGTGACAAGTGACAGGTGGCAAGTGACAAGCCAGAAGATGTTTTATTTTGTCACTTGTCACTCGTCACTTGTCACTTATCAAGATGCCGGTTAAAGAGTCTAGTGATGAGTTGAATCCTCCCGTCGTGACGACGGGAGTTTTGATTGCTCGCCCCGCGCGCAAGCGTTCGGCGGGCGATTATCTCGCGCTCGCTATTGCGACGTGCGGCGTCGGTTACATGCCGCTCGCGCCGGGGACGTGGGGTTCTCTACTCGGGATAGTGATTTTTAAGTTCTGGCACTTCTTGATGCTCAGGTTTGTATTTGCCCATGGCGGCGACGATAGCTCGATTCCGGCGGGAATTGGCCCTCTCTTGACGCTCTTTACGATGGCGCTGGTGTTTGTCATCACACTCATCGGCATCTGGGCGGCGACGCGCGTAGAGAAGATTTCCGGGCGCAAAGACCCGGGCATCGTCGTGATAGACGAAGTGGCCGGACAATTCATCACCCTTTCGTTTCTCTCTTACTTCGACTCGAATAAGTGGCCGCTCATCCTCGCCGGATTTTTACTGTTTCGCATCTTTGATATTTGGAAGCCGTACCCGATTCGCCGTCTCGAAGCGCTCGAATCCGGCCTCGGCATCATGGCCGATGACGTGCTCGCGGGCGCATACGCGGCGATGGTATTATCGCTTGTGACAGCAATCTATTTGTTCTGGAGGTACTGATGCAGGAAGAGAAAGAACAGAAATCGCCGGAAGCTCCGAGCGAAGAAGCGACGAGCAGCGAAACCTTGAAGGATGTTGAAGAGACTGAAAAAGTTTCGGATGAAGCGAGCGACAATAGCAGCGACACGGCCTCGCCTTCGCCAGATGGAGCTTTCGATGAAAGTCGGAGCGGCGACAGCCCGAAAGACGACCCCGGCCCGATGTGAAAGCAAGGATGAAGTAACGTGCGTTCGACGTAGAAGGGAAGCAAAGACGAATTCCAGCCCCTCACGGGGCTAACGGTACGCTGATTTCTTATCTCGAATTTGGTGGAAGGATGAAAGGCATGCTGTTATAGCTTCTCTTTCATCCTTCCGCCTCTATCCTTCCGACTTGCTCTTTTTGGCCTTTTTCCCGATCCAGCCCATTCGCCAGAAGAGAAAGAGCATTACCAGAGCCACGAAGACCATCACGCCGATGACGACGAAATAACTGTACTGGTAATGAAGCTCCGGCTGGTTGTCGAAGTTCATGCCGTAGAGTCCGGCGATGAAAGTCAACGGCAGCATGACCGCCGAAAAAATCGTCAGCACTTTCATAATGTCATTCGTCCGGTTCGAGACGACCGATAGGTAAGAATCGAGCGCGCCGCCGATCAGGTCGCGGTAGTTTTCCGAGAGGTCTGCGATGCGCGTGAGGTGGTCGTGTATGTCGCGGAAGAAGGGCAGCATCTCGTGCGGGATAAGCTGAAACTCGCCGTGACTGATGCGGTAAATCACATTCAATTGCTTGCCTGAGATGCGGCGCAATCTGAGGATACTCCGCTTCAAGTCCTGAATCCGTTCGAGAATCGAATTGTCCGGCGTCCTCAAAGAGAAGATTTCATCTTCGAGCGCGCTGATGCTCTCGTCGAAATCGTCGAGCACGGGCGTGTAGTAATCAACCAGTTGATCCAGGATTTGATAGAGCAGATAAGCCGGGCCGCGCTGGCACGGATTGGGGCTTGAGCGCACGGATTGCTTGACGTAATTAATGCTGCGAAACATCTCGTGATGATAAGTCACGACGAAGTTGCGTCCGAGAAATCCGTCAAGCTCGATAGTGCTGAAATCCTCCGAATCGGTCTTGGCCGTGACGCCGTGCAGGATAAAGTAAACATAGCCGGGAAACTCTTCGACCTTCGGTTGATGACGGTCGGCGCGGCAGTCTTCGACCGAGAGCGGATGAAAGCGAAAGACATCGAGCAGCACGCGGTCATCCTCTTCTTCCGTCGGCTTGTCCATGTCCACCCAGATCGTGAGGCTTTCATCAAGTAATAGCCCGGGCAGTTGCTCGACGGTAAAACCCTCTTCAACTTTCTGAGAGCCTGCGCGATACACAAAAATATCCATCTCTCTAAAATCTCCTCAATCTGCTGATGAAGCCGGAAATCGCACGGGCGAGAAAGCTTTCGCGCGGCGAGCGAGTTTATCATAAAAGCCGGAACGAAGAGCAGCTACGCTTTCGTGAAGTCTTAGCTTCCGTGCTTGGATAAAGGCGTGCGAACTGATAACTTCTCATGCGTGCTTCACAATAATTTTATTGAATAGAAACAGGACTTGATGAGCGAGATAAAAATATTTGTCGCGGATGATGTGAACGAGAGCGGGCTTGAGCCGTTGCGCGCCGCCGGTTTCACAGTTGAGAAAAGAACCGGCCTGCCTGTGCATGAGCTGCGCGAAGCCTTGCGTGATTGCGGCGGCCTCATCGTGCGTAGTGAGACGAAGGTCAATGCGGATTTGATGGACGCGGCCATGAGCTTGCGCGTCGTCGGGCGCGCGGGCGTCGGCGTGGACAACATAGATGTCGCGGCGGCGACGGCGCGCGGCGTCGTCGTCATGAATGCGCCGGACGGCAACACGATTACGACCGCAGAACACACGATGGCCTTGCTGATTTCACTCGCGCGGCGCGTGCCTGCGGCCAACGCGAGTCTTAAAAGCGCGCGTTGGGAACGCAAGAAATTCATCGGCGTCGAGTTGCAAGGGAAAACTCTGGGCGTCGTCGGCCTCGGGCGCATAGGCCGCGTCGTCGCCAGCCGCGCGCACGCCTTCGGCATGACGGTCGTCGCTTACGATCCATTCATCGCGCCGGAGCAGGCGCGCGATCTCGAATTAGAGACGACGACGCTCGACGAAGTCTGCGCGCGTGCTGATTTTCTCACGGTTCACACGCCTCTCACGGCTGAGACGCGCGGCATCATCGGCGCGGACGCTTTCGCGCGTATGAAAAATGGCGTGCGGATTATCAACTGTGCGCGCGGCGGCCTCGTGGACGAACGCGCGCTTTACAATGCGATTAAAGAAGGCAAGGTCGCGGGCGCGGCTCTGGATGTGTTTGAAGAAGAGCCGCCACAGGCCGAGAATCCTCTGCTCGCTCTGGACGAAGTGATCGTCACGCCGCACCTCGGAGCTTCGACCAAAGAGGCGCAAGAAGGCGTCGCCGTCACAGTCGCGGAGCAGATGCGTGATTATCTCTTGACGGGCGCGCTTCGCGGCGCGGTCAACGTCCCGGCTCTCGGCGCGCAGGAATTGAATGCGATGCAGCCTTATATCATTCTGGCGGAAAAGCTCGGCAGATTTCAGGCGCAGTTGATGGACGAAGCAGCCGTGCGCGAAGTGAGTCTTGAGTTCGCGGGCGAAGTCGCCTTGATGGATGCCGCGCCCGTGACGCGCTCCTTTCTCGCGGGACTCTTGCGCGACATGAGCGCGAGGGTCAACGTCGTCAACGCTTTTCTCATCGCGGACGAGCGCGGCATCAGCGTCACTTCGGCTTACAGGCGCACGGGCAGCGAGTTTGCGCCCGCGATTCGCACGCGCGTCGTGACGGGCACAGGCGAACAAACGGTCGCGGGCACGCTCTTCGCGCACGCGGGCGGCGGAAGCTCTGACGGGCGGATTGTGGAGATTAATAATTTCCACATCGAAGCGATTCCCAACGGCCACATGCTGGTGATGCGTAACAGAGACGTGCCGGGCGTCATCGGTCAGGTCGGGACGATCCTCGGCGAGCGCAAGGTGAACATCAGTCGCTTTCACTTAGGCAGGCGCGAGCGCGGCGGCGAGGCGATGGCAGTCATTGAGATTGACGCGCCGCTCAACGACGACACGCTCAAAGAGCTGCGAGCCTTCGAGCCTGTCATCGCGGCGCGGCAGATAGAGCTTTGAAAAGCTAAAAAGGAAATCCGTCAATCATCCGAATCGGGCTGGCGGCTCAGCAGGCGATAAAAGAAGCTGCCGTTTGACACCATGTAAATACCAAAACTGAAGTAGATGGCCGTCAGCAGAAATGATTGCAAGAGGACTCCGGCGGAATTCTTCAACATCCCGGGCGAGTTGTTAACTGTGATAAGACTAGCCCACAGGCCGAGCAGGCTTTCTATCCCCTGCAAGATAAAATACAGACCTGAAATTCTAATCAACAACCAGATGACATCCTTCTTTGTCATATCAATCCTCTTTCCGTAATGGTTTAGATTTCCAAACTCAAAACGCCTGGCCTTACGGCGCGTCATCAGGGGCAAGGCGAACCGATTGGCTTCGCTCGATACCAGTAGAATCGCTCGACAAAACGTAGCGGCGTATAGAAAGTCTCCATCGCCGGATTAAGCATCGACAGCTTCGCATCTCCCGCGACCACATCATGAAAGCTGTACTGCGCCGCCGCGCAAGCCGACGTATGCACAATGATCCGACGCCTACGACAAAGCAGGTAGCCTGCGCAATAGAATAAAGACAGCCCGCCGAGAAACAGCGCAATGAGGCGAAGTCTGTTTTTGACTTTTCTCAATCCGTTAGCCGCCCGACGAGATTTAAAACAAGGTTGATGAAAGATACGCTAGGGGCGCTCCGGTTGAATGAGTTGTGAGGTCTTCCAAATCAGGTAATCACAACTGCTCATACCCGCCTCTCTTTAAGCCAACAAATAATGCAATGACAAACATTACCAAAGCAGGAAGCGCCGGAATTAATGATCCAGTATAAATTGCGGCGATAATACAGAAGATGCCTAAACCAAACCACAGCTTAACGCCTTTTCGTCGAGTCAATCCTGTTAATGCGGTTGACTCTACAGTCTGTTGATTAATGAGCATTGAGTTATTAGATTCGCTGTCCGCTTCTGAACTTGCAATGGTTGGCGGTATATCTGAAAGCTCTAGTGCTGATTGCGTAGGAAGCAGAGAGCCTACATTGGGTGCAGGATGCATAACCTCTGTTGCTGGTTGTTCAGTGGGATGAGAAATAGGAAGACGCTGCGTCGTTTCCGGGTCAAATGGAGCAGATAACAGCGAACCGTCGGCCAGGCAAAAGGAAATGCTTGCATCAGAGTAAGTGCGCTTGCATGTGGGACATTCTTTAACCATCTCTTTATATCATCAAGAATGTTAACTTATCATTTCCACCCTGAAACTGAGAAGCAACCTAACAGTAGTAAGACCGCCCGTTTATAATAACAACGACGAGCGGCAAGCGTTCAGATGTGCTTCAAGAAATTGAGCCTGCGTTCGCGGAAGAAGAGAAAGAGCGGCAGTGCCAGCGAGACTCCTACCGCCAGATTGCAGAGCAGGTAGAGCCATAAATTTCGCATGCCGCGCCGGCGGCCTTCGCTGAAGACGAAGAGCCAGAGCGCGACGGACGAGACGATGACATCGAGGCCGAAGAAGGCGGAGACGTGATTTTGGAAGAGCTGCCGGAAAAGCTGCGGCACGTCGAAACCGTACTGTGCCAGAAAAGGGAAGAGCTGTGAGAGTGGAAGAATCGCTCCGAGAATTGCCGCGACAAGATAGAGCCATTGCATAAGCATCTCCTCTCGTTAAGAATGCAAAATTAAAAATGTAAAATGCAAAATTAAGAAAGCATTCAAGCCTGCTTCAATTTTGCATTTTACATTCTTCATTATTCATTATTCTGGCATGCGCTCGCCCTCAATCACGCTCATGGGCGAACCTGTTGGAACGACTTTTACAAGCCTGAAACCGGATGCCTCAAACAGTTTGCGGTACTCGTCCTCCGTGCGCTCGCGCCCGCCCGTCATGACCAGCATATTGAGGTCTATGAACTTACTAAAGTGCGGCTCGCTTCCCGTCGGGACGACCGCTTCGACGAGCAGGAGCTTGCCATTCTCCTTCATCGCGCGATGACAATTCCTCAAAATCCGCGTCGCGCGCTCTTCATCCCAATCATGTATGATCCACTTGAGAATATACGCGTCGCCGCCCGCAGGCACGGACTCGAAGAAATCTCCGGCCACTGTCTGACAACGCTCGGCCAGCCCTTCGGCTTCAAGCCGTGGGAGCGCGCCTTCGATAACGGGCGGGGCGTCAAAAAGCACGCCTTTCATCTCAGGGTTGGCTTTGAGAATCGCGGCAATCAAACTGCCATGCCCGCCTCCGACATCAACTAGCTGTGCAATCCCTGAAAAGTCATAGCTCGCCAGCACGGCTTCATTAGTCGCGAGCGTCATGCCGGTCATCGCGTCAGCGAAAGTTTTCGCATTGTCACGATGTTGCGCGAAATATTCCCAGCAGGGCATGCCGAAGTGATGATCGAAAGCGATCTCGCCCGTCCTGACGCTGTGCAGCAGTTCGCCCCACGCCGGATAATGCTCTTCGCCCAGCTCTGTCGTCGCAAAGGCGCGCAAAGAGCCGGGCGCGTCGCTTCTCAAAGTCTCCGACAGCGGCGTCAAAGCGAAGCCGCTCCGTTCGTCCTCTGTAAAAACGCCGACGCTTGCGAGAGCGCGCATGACTCTGTAAAGCGACGGCGCATGAGTCGAGGTGGCGGTCGCCAGCTCGTCTGCGGTTTTGCGTCCGTCCTTGAGTTGATCCGCGATGCCGAGTTTGGCGGCGATGTAAATGGCGCGCGAAATCCAGAAACCGGAGATCATCTGCAACATGGCGATGGTCGGCGGCACGTCCGCCCCGGCGGGTTGATTCTGCTCTGACATGTTCGATTGAAGCCCTCGTCTGAAAGTGAAAAGTGGAAAACGTTTGACCTTAAATATCACATCTTCACATGACATGAAAGTGAAGCCGTCGAGTTAGCTTTAAGCATGAAGCGAAAAAGCAGTTCCCGCAAAGGCGCAAAGACGCAAAGAAAGCATGCAAGCTCAAGCCTCGCTCAACACCTTTGCGCCTTTGCGCCTTTGCGTGAGATTGTTTCCAACTGATGGATTAAGCCAATGTCTCGTCGAAGAAATTCAGCTCGACGCCCACGCCCGCCGGGTCGCGCAGAAAGAGCTGTACCTGACGAAGCGTTTGAACCTCGTCCACCTCGTAAGGAATATTCAGGCGTGTGAGGCGTTCGATGATTCCGACCAGTCCTTTGCAGGAGAAAGCTATGTGGTCGAAGAAGCCCTGCGCGGCTGCCTCTTGCGTGCGCGCGTCCGTCTCATCGCAGGCCGTCAGATGAACGAGCGGCTCGCGCCCGGCGTAAAGCCAGAATCCCTTGCGCGTGAAATCCGGCCTCGCCCCGACGGCAAGCCCTAAGACCTCCACGTAAAAGTCTCTGACTTTCTCAAGCAGCTCTTCCGGCGCTGTGATATTGAAATGATGTAAGCCGACCGTTTCCATGATGCGCAAAGCTCCTTCATTGCTTGAAATCAATCACGAGACGCGCGGGGTTCGAGAGCTGTTGCACGCGAAACGGCGTTCGTCGCTTGAGGCCGATGGCGAATGAGAGATAGCCTTCAAACCACTCCGAATTTTTTATCTCGGTGACGACGGGCACGCTCAATTTATTTCTCGGAATCTCAAGGACGATCTTTGACGTGTCAGCGTCTTCCGGGTAAGAGACCAGATGAAATTGCACGACGACGAAAGCTTTACCGCTCATCTTGAGATCGTCGCCGCCGTAGTTTGTAATCGGCGGTTTTTCAAAATGCACATTGTAGTTGGGCACATTCTCCGCAAACTCGAAAACGACTCGGTCAAAGCCTTTCTGTTTCGCTACCCGCATCTCCCGAAAGCTGGCCGAGCTATTCTGGTCACGCGACACACGCGCAGTCGTCCAGACGTTAAGCTTGCCTGTCGTGTTTGTGCGCTGAGCCGGAACGGACTGGAAACACAGAAGCCCGAACAACAGACTCGCGCCCATTATTTTGCGAAAACCAATCTTCATCAAGTTGTTTGTCTCCGATAAGCTACTGACATAAAAAGTCTAAGGGATTTTAGTTGTTTACTCATCAAAACCCAAGCAGATAAAAGAAGTCTCGCGCAAAGGCGCAAAGTCGCAAAGCAGGAACGCAAAGCTGTTGAGTGCTGCTTATTCTTTGCGTCTTCTTCTTTGCGCCTTTGCGCCTTTGCGCGAGATATTTTTACCAATCACGAAGAGCCCGTGCCGATTAGCACGCGAACGATGACGGGCGAATTGGCTAGTAGCATCGTGAGCCAGGTGCGGCGGCGGCGTATGTCTTCGGCCAGATAAAAGATTCGCGGCGGAAAGTAGAAGAGCATCGCGGCGAAGCATAGAAAGAAGAGTCTGCCCGCGAATTCTTCAAAGCCGCTGACGCGTCTGAGCGGCGCGTAGGTCAAGAGATTCCACATCACCTGAAACAAAATCATGTTCAGAAAGATGCACACATCGCCGAGAGTCTCGCTCTGCGGCGTGAGTAAGAAGGCGAGCTTAGGGGCTTTGCGTGGCGGCGAAAAGTAGCGGTACACGAGGAAGGTCTGAAAGATTGTGAGGCCGAGTCCGGCGAACAGTAGCGGGACAAATCTCGCGCCGTTGTTCGTCAAGTCCTCTCCGAAAATTTGTTCGCCGAACACCGCGAGGACGGCTGACATTATCAAAATGTTCACACAGAAATAGAAAATCGGATTGCAGACACAACCCGCCAACGCGCTTCTTTCCGATTCTACGGTCTTCCCCTGCGCAGCCAGCCGGTGATGAAATCGCCAGCGTTTCAAGACCGCGCCGGCGGCTGGCAGCGTGAACATGGCGAGCGCGGTCAGGCCGATGATGAGCTGTGCTGGCCGATCTGTGCCGGAAGCCCTGAGAAAAATATCTCTGAAGAGCCGCGTCAGAGAGCGCATCAAAAAAAGATTCGCCACGAAAATTACGATGTCAAGGAGCAGGCCGCGATTCGTTCTGGCGAAGATGTTTAAGCGACTCGATGGCGACGCGCCTGTCGGTCGCGCCTCCGCTCCGGCGGCTGATTTTTCCTTCATAGAGATTGAGTTCTTGAGCACAAAGAAAGTGAAAAGCTGGCTCGTCTCCCGCAGCTTATGAAAGACCTCGCCATTCGTATGCGAGCAGGGCATAGATCGCTTGATCCACAAACCTCCCGGCGACCAACTCCGCTTGCCGCCTGACGCCCTCCTGCGTGAAACCGAGTCTCCCGGCGACGGCGCGGCTTCTCGTGTTCTCTGCGGCGCAGCTAATCACGACGCGATTCAAGCCCAGCTCTTTGAAGGCATGCTCAAGCAGGACGCCGCAAGCCTTTGTGACGAGGCCGCGTCCTTCAAAGTCCGCGCCCAGCCAGTAGCCCAGTTCCGTGCTTCGATTCGTCCAATCAATCTCATGATAACGCACAGCCCCCGCCAGCTTCCCGCGATGCCAGATGCCGATGCCCAGGCCCTTATTGTCCGCGAACAGATCGAGGTCGCGCCTGATGTAACCGCGCGCGTCTTCGAGCGTGTGGAGCTGCGGGATTTCCGGATGCCTCTCTCTGTTCCGCTCGATTAAAGCCAGCAACGACTCCGCATGTCGCTCTTCGAGCAGCCGCAATTCCGAGTCGTCGTCAACTTGATAGTGAAACATGAGATGTAAGCTATTGAGCGGTCGGGTTGAAGGAGTTGTTGGGCGGCGCACTCGACGCGAGCCGATTACTTTCTTTGAGGCTCCTCAAAACCCTCCAGCTCAGCGAGTCCGTGTCGCGCAATCGGGTCAAACCCGCCGTTTGAGCCGACACAGATAGTTCTGCCCACTGTGTGCGTCATCATCGACAGCACCGGACAGAATACCGGAAGCAAAGAGAGAATCTCTCCGGGGGCAATATAGTTAATAACTAAATCGCCGTTTTTAAACATAGATAACAGACTGAACAGGTTAACATTTAATGCGGCGGGGTTGATAGTTGCTGCACACCTGCCTCCGTATATGGCAATGTATGAAGCCATTCCGCCGCCTAAGGAATGTCCCACCACCACATCTGGAGCAGTAGCCTTAGCCAGTTTCAGGGCGTGATGATATTGCCACGACACACCCGCTACCGTTTGAGAGATATTGTCAACCCAGTCTCCCGCATCATCCGTCCCAGATAATGACAAGACACGTTTGCTACCTTGCACTAAGACGGCGCGGAAACTTTTCACCTCGAATATGTGGAGCACCCTCCAATCACTATCACTATTGGGAAAGTGGTAGAGAGCCTCTGTGCTATGTCCTTTATAAGCTAGCCGGGCCAGACCTTGAACCTCGCTATACGCTAACCCCCAGGCAGATGGCAGACTCATTGAGTTGACTCCTTTCGATTTTTGAAATAGCTGTGAGATTGAAGCTAAGCGAAAAGGTTTTGAGCTTTCGCTTTCCAAATAGCACATGACTAAGCAAGCGTTGCTAACCCATATCATAAATTTCGCCGGTAAAACAAGAGCGGGCGGCTTATAAACACATTGTCGCGCGACCTCACCGGTCTGCACGATCTTGTTTATTCAGCGCTTTTACTTTACCTTCTTATGTCAGGCTATCTCGAAGGTGATGTGTTGGGTGGCGCTGGTCTTGGCGATGCGGTCTATGACGACGACTTGGAGGAGATAGCGTCCGGCGGGCATGGCTTCGAGGGGGATTTCGGCGGCGTAAGGGAGATGTGATAAATCCTGCACGCCTTTGGTTTCAACTTTGCTCAGCGCGGTGGTCAGCACCGGCTGGTTATCGCGCAGGATTTGGATTTGCAAGGCCACGTCGGGCGTTTGACTGCCGTCCGTGCCGCGCGCGGCGTTGTAGATGGTGGTTAAAAACCTGAGCCTCGAATTGCGCGTGAAGCGACGTGAGACGCTGAAGAAAACATTTTCTGCGCCAGCTTCGTTTTTGTCAGTCTTGTTCTTATTAGCCTCATCCTGCTTCTCGACGCTCGCGGCAACAGAGGCGGGCGTGCGCTCGCCGATCACAACGCTGCTCAGTATCAGGCGGCGCGAAGAGAGATCGGGAATCTCTATCCACTGCATCGCGCTGCCAGTGCGCCCGCTCTTGCTATCGCGCGCCGCCACGCGCACCTGATACAAACCCGGCTTGAGCTTCGCTTGATAATTATAAACGATGCCGTGCCTGCGCGCCGACTCATTGACGCGCATCTGATTCAAGAAGCTGGCGACGCGTTTGCCCTGATCGTTGTAGATGACGCCGCCGAGGTCGACCGTCGCCAACAGTTTGCCGTCCGTGGGAATAAAGCTGAGAGCCTCGCCGTCCATCTCCATTGAAGCCGTCACATAGGAGCCGATTTTGGGATCGTCAGCGTAGCCGACGAAGAGCGAAGTCGGCAGACCGTCGAGCGGCAGGCTCGCCTGGATGGCTTGCAGCAGAGCCGTCTGGGTCGGCGCTTTATCTTCAGTTGACCTGTTTTCGATTGCTTTGTTTTCAGGAAGACGCGCGACCGCGTCCGCGCGCGGCAGAGCGGTCTTCTCAATCTGCTCTATGAAGCCGCGCCGCACGCGCACGACGAGGTCTGGCCTGCCGACGATGCTCACGTCTATCCGGCGAAACTTATTGTCCTGCGCGTCCTCTTCGGGACGCCACGCCAGCAGATAATAGAAAGAGGTCTCCTTGAGCGCAGCCGTCGCCACGGACGAGAGCGCGTTGGTGTTCAAGAGCGCGCGTCCGCCCGTGTCAGCCGCCAGCGTGCGGAGCGGTTGCTGCGTCGCTGTGATCTCGTTGCTCTCTCTGTTGAGCCTGCTCGTCAGATCAATGTTGCCACGGGTGGTGGCATCCTCCGCGCCGCTCGTCAGGCCGCGCGCGTCAATCGAGTAGATGACGACGCCCGTTCGCGCCGCCGTGTCCGTGATCCGCCTGAGGCCGGAAGTGACGCTGCCCGTCTGATCGTCAATCAGAAAACCGTCAGAGACGAAAAAGAGAAGCTTGCGTCCCTCCATCTGCCCGGAAGAGCGGAGCAGGTTGTTGAGCGTCTGGAGCGTGTTCGCGGTGATGTTGGCCGTCTGTTGGAGCAGAGCTTCCGCGCGCTTGTGTACATATTCCGTCGCTATCTCGCGGGGCAGTCTGGGATTGTCCGCCAAAATTCTTTCGACGAAAAAATCTATGACATCCTGATTGAATCTTTCCACCCCGAGAGCCTGCTGCTCGCTCATCGGCGGAGAGTCGAAATCGCGCGCCATGTTGGGTCGCGCCTGAAGACGCTCGGCGGCTGCACGAAGAACAGCCTTGTCGCCCGTCAGTTGTTGCAGAAAACCTAGCTGCCCGCTCGCAGTGGTAATCCACGCCTCGTCGTTCTGTCCCAGCTCAGCGTCTATGAAATGGCGCAGTAGCAAGCGCACGCGCTGCAAGCTATCGTTCGAGAGATGCAGGTCATCCAGATAGAAGAGAATGACGCGCCCACGGTCGAGCGGCACGACCCTTTGCGTCTCGGATGTGTTTGATGGGTCCGAAGTATTTGAAGAAGAAGAAGCCCGCGCCGTGCCGCGCGCCGCAGCCAGTTGCACGTCCTCGTTCGCTGTCCCGGCCTTGACGCGCTCGAAGAACGAGATGGGCTGCGCCTTCCCGTCAATCCGCAGCTCGAACTGCTCGCGCTGCAAATTCTCGATAAAGCGTCCCTGCTTATCCAAGACCGTCACGTCGGTCTGGAAGAGCGTTGAGCTGACGCGGACGACCTCATCCGTCTGCCCGTTCGGAGCTTGCTGCTGCTGGCCGCGCGCCGCCGCACAGAGCCCGCAGAGGCACAGACAGAGAGCGCACGCATAACGCTTTAGGGAGAGAGCCGACAAGAGCATGGCGATAACCAGCTTTGAAAGTTGATTGACAGATGTGTGGGGAGACCGCACGCATCATAACACGTGTCTGCGAAGTATGGAAAAAGAAGTTTCGCGCAAAGGCGCAAAGGAAAAGCATAAGCTCGCCAAGAGGAAATAGCATTCAATCCTTTGCGCTCTTCCGTTTCCTCTTTGCGCCTTTGCGTGAAAGGGATTTCTCGTCCTCGCTCACAAACATTCGACGCGTTACCCTTTTGTGCGATAATGGAAACTTGTATCGAGACAAAACTTTCGTTTCCATTTTTCCGTACTTAAATCCATGATCTTGAAAACCCCGCTTTGCGAGTCCGGCTTTCCGAAGGCGCGGCTCGCGCAGGAGATAAAGTTTCTCTGATGAACGAGCAAGCCAATACGCTGATCCTGTCACACGTCACCAAAAGCTTTGATGAATTCACAGCCGTCAATGACCTCAGCCTGTCGGTGCGCGCCGGAAGAATTTTCGGCCTCATCGGGCCGAACGGCGCGGGCAAGACGACGACCATCCGCATGATCGTCAACATCACCGCGCCCGATTCCGGCACGATTGAACTCTTCGGCCAGAAGATTACGCCCGAGTTGCAAGACCGGATCGGCTATTTGCCGGAGGAGCGCGGCCTCTACAAAAAGATGAAGATCGTCGAGCAGTTGCGCTTTTTCGGCGCGCTCAAAAACATGAAAGGGCGTGCGCTCGATGAGACGGTTGACCGTTGGCTCGAAAGGGTCAAGCTGTCGGAGTGGAAGGACAAGAAGGCTTCGGAACTCTCGAAGGGCATGCAGCAGAAAATTCAGTTCATCGCCGCCGTGATGCATGACCCTGACTTGATTATTCTCGACGAGCCTTTCTCCGGCCTCGATCCGATTAACGTCGAACTCTTAAAAGAAGTCATTCTGGAATTGAAAGCGTCGAAAAGAACGATTATCTTTTCGACGCACCAGATGGAAGTCGCCGAGAAAATCTGCGATGACATCTGTTTAATCAATCGCTCGCGCAAGGTCTTGGACGGCAGCATCCGGCACATCAAAGAAGGCTTCGGGCGCAACTCCATCGCCCTGCGCGCAGAGGGCGGCGACAGCGTGCTCAACAATCCCGCGCTCGTGGCGAAGATCACGCAGCACAGCGACGAAGTCGAAGTGCTCCTCAACGAGGGGACGAACGCTCAGGAACTCTTGCGGCAACTGGTCAACGAGGGCGCGACCGTGACCAAGTTTGAATTGGTCGAGCCGAGCTTGAATGACATCTTTATCATAAAGGTAGGTGAAGCCAATGAATAAACTTCTAGCCATCATCCATCGCGAATACGTGCAGCGCGTGCGTACCAAGATGTTCATCCTCATTACCATTCTGGGGCCGGTGATGTTGGCTATCTTTACGGTCGTGCCGGGCATGCTCTTCAGCATCAAGGCCGGAGGGCCGACGCGCCTCGCCGTCGTTGATCTGACGGATAAACTGACGGGACGCGTGCGCGAAGCGATTCAGGGCGATGATGAGGAAGAGCCGAACGCCAATGCGAACGCCCCCGGCGCAACTGAGAAGGCGCTTAATTCCAATCTCAAAGACCGCGCGCAGACGGCAGGCAGCCAGCTCAAAGGAAATTATGACATCGAGCAGGTAAAACTCAACGGTCGCTCGCTCGAAGATGTTCAGAGAGAGTTGAACGGGCGCATCAGCCGGGACGAGCTGGATGGTTATATCGTGCTGCCGAAGGATATTTTGCAGGAAGGCAAGGCGCAATTTTACGGTCGCAATGCGGGTGATGTCATCACTAGCGGGCAGCTTGAGCGGCGCTTGAGTCAGGCCGTCAGGGAACAGCGCATGGCCGATGAGAAGATCAGTGAGAACCGCGTCCGCGAGTTGTCAAAGCCGGTCGAGATGAGCGTCAAGCCCATCAACGCCAAAGGGGAAGTCGGAGCCGAAGATAGCGGCGCGAGCTTCGTCTTCGTCTTCGTGCTCGGCTTTTTGATCTACATCTCGATTATCTTGTACGGGCAACTGATTCTCGCGGCGGTGGTCGAAGAGAAGGAAACACGCATCATCGAAATCCTGTTCTCCTCAGTCCGTTCGTTCACCCTGATGATTGGTAAGCTGATCGGAGTCTCGCTGGTCGCGCTGACGCAATTTGCCATCTGGGGCGTGGCCTTCATCATCTTCGCGGTTTATGGAATCGGAATGCTGCAATCGAGCGGCATTCCCTTTCATCTTCCGGCGGTGCCGTGGTACGTGGTCGTTTACTTCTTTCTCTTTTTCCTGCTCGGTTATTATATCTACTCCACGCTCTACGCGCTGGTCGGCTCGATGGTCACGACCACGCAGGAGGGCGGGCAGGTGGCGATGCCTGTGCTGTTCCTGTTAATGATGGGCTTTTACATCTCTTTCGTCGTGATTCGCAGCCCCAACTCTTCTTTCGCTTTCTGGGCTTCGATGATTCCGTTCTTCTCGCCGATTGTGATGCTCGTGCGCATCATTACGCAGACGCCACCGTTCTGGCAGATCGCGCTCTCGCTGGGGATAGGCTTCGGGACGGTGGTCGGGTTGATCTGGCTCGCGGCGCGCATCTACCGCGTCGGCATGCTGATGTACGGCAAGCGCGCGACGATTCCCGAAGTCATGCGCTGGATTAAGCAGGCATGAGATTGAATCAAAGATTCAATAACCTTCATGGGACTTGAGATTGAAAAAAAGTACCGCTTGACGAAAGACGAGCGCGAGCGCGTGTCGGAGCGATTGCGCTCGGTCGGCGCAGAGTTTCGCGGCGCAGAGTTTGAAGAGAACACGCTTTACTCCGGCGGCGTCATCAATCAGCAGAACTGTACGTTGCGCCTGCGCCGTGTCGAAGGCCATGCGGTTCTGACTTACAAGGAACGCTTTCCCTCCGCCTCCGCCATCAAACATCAACGCGAAGACGAGACGCGCATTGATGATGCGGAGGCGATGGCCGCGATTCTGGACGCGCTCGGCTACAAGCCCGCGCTCGTCTACGAGAAGCGGCGCGCGACGTGGCGCATCGGTGAAACCGAAGTCGTCATTGACGAGTTACCGTTCGGATTTTTTATGGAGATTGAAGCTGAAGAGCGGGCGATTGTCGAAGCCGAGAAGACGCTTGAGCTTGACGGGATTGAAGCAGAGATGCAGACCTACCCGCAGCTCACGCGACAACACGGTTTGAAAAATGGAGAGTTGATCGAAGCAAGATTTTCATCTCGAACTGAGTCGTAGCGAAGATAAAGTCTCGCGCAAAGGCGCAAAGAAGACAATTAAGTTCTTCTTTGCGCCTTTGCGCGAGATTATGAGCTTACATGCCCATGCCGCCGCCCATGCCGCCCGGCATCGCGGGGCTGCCCTTGTCGTCTTCGGGAAGCTCGGAGACCATCGCTTCGGTCGTGAGCATCAGTCCGGCGATGGACGCGGCGTTCTGCAAAGCAGTGCGCGTGACCTTCGCGGGGTCAATGACTCCGGCCTTGACGAGGTCTTCAAACTCTTCGGTCTGAGCGTTGAAGCCGACGTTCTCATTCTTCTCCGAGCGCACGCGCTCGACGACGACTGCGCCTTCCTTGCCAGCGTTCTGCACGATCTGGCGCAGCGGCTCTTCCAGCGCGCGCTTGACGATAGTCACGCCGATCTGCTCGTCAGGATCGCCTTCGCCTTCCTTGTTGGTCAGGAATTTCTCAAGAGCTTTCGCCGCGCGAACCAAGGTCACGCCGCCGCCCGGCACGATGCCTTCCTCGACCGCCGCGCGCGTCGCGTGCATCGCGTCCTCGACGCGTGCCTTCTTCTCTTTCATCTCGGTTTCGGTCGCCGCGCCGACTTTGATGACGGCGACGCCGCCGACGAGTTTCGCCAGACGCTCCTGCAATTTCTCGCGGTCGTAGTCTGAAGAAGTTTCGTCAATCTGCGCGCGAAGAGTCTTGACGCGACCTTCGATGTCGGAGGTCTTGCCCGCGCCTTCGACAATCGTCGTGTTGTCTTTGTCAACTGTGATCTTCTTGGCGCGACCGAGGTCTTCGAGCTTAACGTTCTCAAGCTTGATGCCGAGGTCTTCCGAGATGACCTGACCGCCCGTCAAGATCGCGATGTCTTCGAGCATCGCTTTGCGACGGTCGCCGAAGCCAGGGGCTTTGACCGCACAGATGTTCAGCGTGCCGCGCAGCTTGTTGACGACCAATGTGGCTAAAGCTTCGCCTTCGACATCCTCTGCGATGATGAGCATCGGCTTGCCCATCTTGGCAACCTGCTCAAGCAGAGGAAGCAAATCTTTCATCGAGGAAATCTTCTTCTCATGAATCAACACCAGAGCGTTATCGAGCACGGCTTCCATCCGCTCCGGGTCTGTCACGAAGTACGGCGAGAGATAGCCGCGATCAAACTGCATGCCTTCGACGACTTCGAGCATCGTCTCCATCGTCTTCGACTCTTCGACCGTGATGACGCCGTCTTTGCCGACCTTATTCATCGCTTCCGCGATGATGCCGCCGATGTTGGCGTCGCCGTTGGCCGAAACAGTTCCGACCTGCGCGATGGCATCGCCCTTGACGGGCTTCGAGAGACGCTTGATCTCTTCGATGGCGCGCTCGACAGCTTTGTCAATTCCGCGCTTCAAGGCCATCGGGTTCGCGCCAGCCGCGACCGTCTTGACGCCTTCGCGGAAAATCGCCTGCGCGAGCACGGTCGCCGTCGTCGTGCCGTCGCCCGCCACATCAGAAGTCTTGGAAGCGACTTCGCGCACCATCTGCGCGCCCATGTTTTCCAAAGAATCTTTCAGCTCGATCTCTTTGGCGACCGTGACGCCGTCTTTGGTAATCGTGGGGCTTCCGAATTTTTTGTCAATGACGACATTGCGCCCTTTCGGGCCGAGCGTAATCTTGACCGCGTCAGCGAGCTGGTTGACGCCGCGCAAAATCGCCGCGCGCGACTCTTCACCATGAACTACTTGCTTTGCCATTTCTTTTCTTCTCCTAATCAATAAGCATGAAAATTATTGTTCACAAAAAACCGGGCGGCAGTGAATCTTTAACGAAAGATTACTTGCCGCCTTTTTTGCTGCTCGAAGCCGCGCCCGCGCGCTCGATGATGCCGAGGATTTCGTCTTCGCGCATGATGAGAAGCTCTTCGCCGTCAAGCTTAATCTCAGAGCCGCTGTATTTGCCGAACAGCACGCGGTCGCCAGCCTTCACATCCAAAGCCTGACGCGAGCCGTCCTCCTTGTATTTGCCTTCGCCGGCGGCGACCACTTCGCCCTCTTGCGGCTTCTCTTTGGCGGTGTCCGGGATGATAATCCCGCCGCGCACCTGCTCGCCCTCTTCAATCCGTCGCACGATCACGCGATCATGCAGGGGTCTAATATTCGTTGCCATAACCTTTGCTCTCCTTTCGGGTGTTACCGACTCAAATGTAAGATTTTTCAGCAGTTATTGCGCTCGCCGATCTGTGCGGATGAAAATATTAGCACTCTTTCACGGCGAGTGCTAAAAATAGCTCAAGAGCAGGCCAAATGTCAATGCTTCCGGTGAAAAACAGTTGTTCTTAAGGGAATTTGAAGCTGAAAGGGAAGCTATACAAAGTGAAAGCCGATCATATCACCGCGAAAGTCGAGCATATCAGTGTGAGAGTTTGCCATATCAGGATAAAAGTTGAGTAAATCACCGTGAAAGTCGCTTATATCGTCGTGAAAGTTGGTTATATCAGGATGAAAGTTGGTCATATCAATGCGAAAGTTACTTAAAACAGCGCGAAAGTCGGTCAAAACAGCGTGAGAGTTAGTCAAAACAGAATGAAAGTCGATTGAAACAGTGTGAAAGTGGCTCAAATCGGCTTTGAACCGCGCTTTATTTGCTCGTCAAGGAGCTTGCGCTTTAACGTGAGCGGCGTTTGGCCGAGCGACTGGCGGCGCGTTCCTGTGCGTCGTAGGCGGCGACGCGTTTGGAGAGCGTGTTGCGGTGGATGCCGAGAATGTTAGCTGTGCGGGAGAGATGATTTTTGTGGCGCGCGAGGGCTTTCTGGATATAGAGCTTTTCAAATTCGTCGCGCGCCTCGTCGAGCATGATCTGTCCGTCGAGCATCTCATCAATCAAGGCTTCAAGCCGAGTGCGTAATTGCATGTGCGATCTCCGAAAGAAGAAGTCGAGAGTCAAGAGTTTGAAGTCAAGAGTCTGAGGACGAAAAAGCTTTTTGACTCCTGAATCCTGACCCGTGACTCCAAACTCTTAACGCTAGACTTCAGACTCCAGACTGTTTCCGGTGAGCAGACGGTGTGCCTCCAGGTAACGCTCTGTGGTCGCGTCGGCCACCTCCGTGGGCAAAGGGGGCGCGGGCGGCGTCTTGTCCCAATCGAGCGATTCCAGATAATCGCGGACGAACTGTTTGTCGAAAGAGGGCTGCGATTTGCCCGGCTCGTATTTGTCCGCAGGCCAGAAGCGTGAAGAGTCAGGCGTCAGTGCTTCGTCAATCAGTATGATGCGCCCGTCGCCGTCACGGCCAAACTCAAACTTGGTGTCGGCGATGATGATGCCGCGACTGCGCGCGTAGTCGCTCGCCTCTTTGTAAAGTTGAAGCGAGGTATCGCGCAAGCTTTCGGTCACCTCCGCGCCCACGATGTCGCGCATCTGCGCTTCGCTGATGTTCTCGTCGTGCCCCTCTTCGGCTTTCGTCGCGGGCGTGAAAATAGGCTCGGGCAACTTGTCCGACTCACGCAAGCCTTCGGGCAAGCGATGCCCGCAGACTTCGCCCGTGCGTTTATAATCCTTCCAGCCGGAGCCGACCAGATAACCGCGCACGACGCATTCGACCGGAAAGACATCCGTGCGGCGGACGAACATCGTGCGCCCGCGCAAAATGTCTGCGTGCTGGCGGACGACGGCGGGCATCTGTCCGACATCCGTCGTCAGCAGGTGATGCGGAGTGATGTGCTTTAATTTCTCAAACCAGAACTCGGAGAGCGCGGTCAGGACTTCGCCTTTGCGCGCAATCGGCGTCGGCAGGATACAATCGAAAGCGGAGATGCGATCCGTCGCCACGATTAAGAAATGTTCTTCGTCAACGGCATAGACATCACGCACCTTGCCTTTGCGCGAAAGCGAAAGGTCGGCCAGCGATGTTTGCATGACAGGCTCGGCAGTCATTTGAGTAGCTCGATTCAACGGCGGAATAGACTAGCGTTTTGAAAAAGAGGCGAGCCGGATTTTGCTTGTTCGTCAGGATGTTTGTCAAGGTGGATGGAAAGGCAAAGCGGATTCAAACAGGGATGGAGAGGATACACAGGATAAAAAGATTTGAGATTTGAGATTTCAAATCTCAGATAAATCAAATATCTGAAATCTCAAATCTGTTATCTGAAATTCTTATCCCGTGTATCTCGTCCATCCCTGTTAATTGCTTTTCTCGCTGAGGGCTTCGTGCAGGCGACGAATCTGCGCGGCGTGATTGTGCGCGTGGGCGGCGTAAATCCTGAGCCAGTCTTCGGGCGTGTAGCGTCCTTGCTCCGTGTGCCAGCCCTCGCGCGTCCAGTCCTCCTCGGTCATGCGCGCGAGCACCTGCGCGGTCGCCTCGCGCGCGCCCCGAAAGGCCGTGAACGCGGGAGCGAGGTCGAGCTCGTTGTAAGCTAAGCGCGCGGCATAAGAGTCTTGATCGTAACCATAAATGACGGGGCGGTCTTCGGCGAGCAGGCGTCGAAGGCGAAGCGCGCTCGCCATCTCGCTATCGGCCAGGTGCTGGACGATCTCGCACGCGCTCCATTTGCCGGGCAGGGGATGCGCGGTCAAAGAGTCTGCTGGAAAAGCTTCGAGCATGCGCTCGACTTCGGCGGGGCCGTCTGCGTATTTTGAAATCAATTCTGTTCTCTCTTCGGGGGTCATGCGGTTTGTTCCTTTCCGAATTTTTGGAATTAAGACTTAAGAAAAAATTGCGTGCAGGCTTGCGCCTGACGGGTCGAATCGCTCCGCTTCGTTGTATATTACATTCACCGGCTGCGCGTAAAGCAAAAAGGGCACGGTGTTATCAAGTTCGTGGAGAAAGTAATGTTATCAAACAAGCCTTTTTATTTTTCCGTCAAAGCGTTGAGCTTCATGCTCGCGCTCTTGCTTATCTGTGCGCCGCAAGCGGCGACGGCGCAGCAGCAGTCGCAAGTTCCGCAGGCGACGCTTCGCACGAGGCCGCTGCCGCCGACACAATATATTCCGAGCCGCGATTACGACGTGCGACACATCGCGCTCGACCTCAGATTCGACTGGGAGCGCGAACAGGCTCTCGGCACGGCGACGATCAGCTTCGCGCCGCTCGCCAATAATCTCAAGCAGGTCGAGTTCGATGCCGCGAACATGACTTTTAATTCCGTCAAGCTTTCAAATGGCGCGGAGCTTCAGTATGAGGCTGACGCGCCGCACGAGAAATTGCGCGTCTGGCTTGATAGAGCTTATCAGCCGTCCGACGTGCTGACGGTCGTCATCTCATATCACACCAACGGGCCGACGCCGCAATCTCTGACGGGGCAAGGGGGCTTGACTTTCATCAAGCCGACGCTGGACGAGCCGAACCGCCCGCGCCAAATCTGGTCGCAGGGAGAATCCGAGTGGAATCATCAATGGTTTCCGTGCTTCGATCATCCGAACGATTTTGCGACCACAGAGATGACGGCCACCGTCGAAAAACCTCTGATGGTCATCTCGAACGGCAGGCTGATAGAGAAAAAAGATAACGCGGACGGCACGCAGACTTTTCACTGGAAGATGGAAGAGCCGCACGCGAGCTATCTGACCTCAATCGTCGTCGGCGAGTTCGCCACCATCGAGCAGTCGAACGGCAATGTGCCGATTCTCAGTTACGTGTACACGAATCAGGTCGAGCAAGGGAAGGTGACGGTCGCGCGCGTGCCCGAAATGATGAAGCTCTTTGAGGAGCGCACGGGCGTCAAGTTTCCGAACGCGAAGTACGGGCAATCGTTCGTTTACGGTTTCGGCGGCGGGATGGAGAACATCACCGCGACGACGATGTCGGATCAAACGATTCACGACGCGCGGACTGAGCTTGATAAGACGCAGGACGATCTGCTCTCGCACGAGTTGGCGCACTCTTGGTTCGGCGATTACGTGACGTGCCGAAGCTGGGGGGAAATCTGGCTCAATGAAGCCTTCGCCTCATACTTTGAAGGCGTGTGGAACGAGTATCACTTGGGCCACGACGATTTTCTTTACATGGATGTGAAGCACAATCAGGAGGGCTACTTGAACGCCTGGCATCAGGGCGTCAGGCGTCCCGTCGTGACGAAAAATTACAGAGACCCGGATGCGGTCTTTGATGTTTACGCGTACCCGCGCGGCGCGGCTGTGCTGCACATGCTGAGAAAAATTTTAGGCGAGGAGCAGTGGTGGCGCGCCGTTAATTATTACTTGCGTAAGTATCCGCATCAGCCGGTCGAAACGGAGCAGTTTCGCATCGCGATTGAAGAGGCCACGGGGCAGCCGCTCGAATGGTTTTTCGACGAGTGGGTTTACCGGATGGGGCATCCCGTCTTTCGCGTGACGCAGAATTACGACGCGACGGCGAAGACTCTGACGCTCAAAGTTCGTCAGGAGCAGACGGTTGATCCTGAGAACGCTTATCCGCAGACCAAATATTTCCAGACTCCGGTCGAGATAGAAATCGGCACGAGCGCAAAGACGCGCGTCGAGCGCGTGTTGATCGAGCCGAAAGAGGAGCAGTCTTTCACCTTCGCGGTTGACGCAGAACCCCTCATCGTCAACTTCGATTATAACGGGACGATCATCAAGGAGCTGACGTTTGACAAGACGACGGATGCGTTGCTCTACCAGTTGAAGAGCGACGAGGACATGCTCGGTCGCATGTGGGCGCTTTCTCAACTGGCCGTGCGGGTCAGAGACGGCGCGGTGAGCGAAGCGGAGAAGCGACGGATTGCGGACGGCCTCGGCGCAGCGTTGAAGGGCGATAAGTTCTGGGGGATGAGAGAGGCTGCCGCAGAAGCTTTGAGCGGCGTCGCGGGCGAAGAGGCTCGCGCGGCTCTGCTCGCGGGCACGAAGGATGTGGACGCGCATGTGCGCCATGCTGCGGTCTCGTCGCTCGCGGTCACGAACGACCCGTCGCTGGCGAATGTTTACATCGGGATGCTCGACGACCGCAGTTACGAGACGATACAGGCTGCCGCCGCCGCGCTCGGTCAGACCAAAGCGGCTGGCGCGTTCGACGCGCTCTCAAAGCTCGTCGCCGTTCCGTCCTGGCGCGACACGCTCAGAGCTTCGGCTTTGAACGGGCTGGCCGCGCTCGGAGACGCGCGCGCGCTTGAGTTGGGCATACGCTATGCGGGCGCAGAGAATCCGCGAGCCGTGCGTCTGGCGTCCATCTCGCTCTTGAGCGCAGTGGGAAAAAATGACCCGCGCGTCTTTCCCATCATCTCCGAAGCCTTCACGCGCGCCATCTCTTCCGGCAGCTCTTCATTGACGAGCGCGACCGCCGCCGCGCTCGTCAATCTCGGAGACCAACGCGCCCTACAGGTCTTTCAGGCGGCGCGAAACACGGCTAAACGCCCTGAATTCCAGTTCTTAATCAACCAGTACGAGGAGCGGTTAAAGAAGAAAAACGGCGGCCAGTAAGCAGTTGGCGGTTGGCCGTCGGCAGTTGGCAGAAAAAGCAAATTGCTGAGATATTTGGGCTTTGTCTTTACTGCCAACTGCCAACTGCCAACCGCCAACTAATTTTAATGCTTGAGTTTAATACGGTTGTCCTGTTATATTCTTAAGGGTCTGAACCGCGCCGCGACGCCACCGGCGCGCATCCGTGCGAATGTCCTATTCGCATCTGCTTTTCATCAGAATCGTTAATGCAGACTGCTACTGACAGAGCCAAGGCCGGAGAGAGGAGCGAGATGGACACGCCTGTGACAGGCGAGCGTAAGATTTCATTGCTGGTCGTAGAGGATGACGAAAACATCTCGACTATGATTAGTGAGCATTTTACGCGCGCGGGTTACAGCGTCCGAACTGCGGCGGACGGCGTGGCGGGTGTGCAGGCTGCTTTGCAGGATCATCCTGATGCCGTCGTGCTCGACCTGATGCTGCCGAAGATGGATGGTCTGATGGTTTGCAAGGAGATACGCCTGCAAGCTCCTTACATTCCGATTCTGATGTTGACGGCCAAAGACGATGTCGTTGATAAAGTCTTGGGACTTGAGATGGGCGCGGATGATTACATCACCAAGCCTTTCGCTTTGCGCGAGCTTGAGGCGCGCATCAAATCCGTCTTGCGGCGAGTTCGCACGGGCGGCGGCACGGACGGCGCGAGCGAGGAAGCTCCGATTGTGCGCGGCAAGCTGCGGATTGATCCCTCGAAACGCGAAGTGATGGTCGGTGACCGTCAGGTTGAATTGACGCCGAAAGAGTTTGACCTCTTGCGGCTCTTTGCATCGAACCCGGGACGCGTTTTTCCCCGCAAGTACCTGCTTGAAAAAATCTGGGATTATTCCTATGAAGGTTACGACCGCACGATTGATTCACACATCAATCGCCTGCGCGCCAAGATCGAAGATAATCCCGAAAACCCGCAGATGGTCTTAACGGTCTGGGGCATCGGTTACAAATTCAGCGACGAGCCGTAATCAAACAGCTCGCGCTTCTCACACTCCGCTCACAGTCGAACGAGCTTCGACGAGCACGACTGAAACCAGCTTTGAAATTTTAGCTGTCAAACGGCAAATCCACCTGCCGCTGTTAAGCTTCCGCCTTGTGCCGCACATCAACAGCGCGTGCGACGCATCCGCTCCAAAAGAAATTAAAGAACTGCCCTTCGGTTCTTCACGTCTCTAACTTTGTGAGTACAAGCCATGCAAAACTCTAAAATCAGATACAGCACATTGACGCGCTTCGTCGCCATCGCAACGGTTCTCGCGGCCTGCTGCGCGCTGCCTTTCGTCAACTCGCTGGCACAGAAGCGTTCAAAGCAGACGCCGCCGCCGAAAGTGACCGGCATCTCGACGCGCAAGACTGCGAGCGGCGACGTGGTTTCGCTCTCCGCAGACGGCGCGCTCAACGGGATTCAGACGTGGCAAGACCCGAACGGAGCTTTTCACCTGATCCTGCCCGGCTCAGGCGAGAGCGCCGTGAAGGGCATGCCCGGCGGAGTCAAAGTGCGTCGCGTGGGCGATTCTCTGGAGGTCGAAGTCGCTGCAAGGCGCGGCTCGAACGTGACCGTGCAGCCGCGCTTCAATCGTTTAGACTTGGTCGTCAACGGAGGCGTTGACCAACAAGCTGCGGCTGAAGCGAGACAGGCGCAGGCGCAAACGAGTTCGCCGCAGCGTGAGGAAGCTCGCGCCGTCGCGTATTCAAGAGCCGCACGCGCCCCGCGCGAATCGTCCGTGCCGAAGGCTTCCGCGCCGCCCGATCTGTTCGCCTCGAACCAGCCCTCGCCGTCGCTGCCTTTGTCGAAGACGAGCGGCGGGCTGCCCGCGAAAATGTCTGCGACTGCGCCCGCGAGCATGGTCGCCAGCGCGCAGCCGCCGAGTCAGTCTCTGCCGCCCAACAGCGTGACGACGGAGACCGCGCCCGTGCAGCCGACTCCGGCTGCCGCCGAGTCTTCGCCAAGCGCGTCCGAAGCCAATGACAACGAAGCAGAGACGCGCGGCGCGACTTCATCGATTTTCTATTCGGGCTGGTGGGTGACGGTGTTGCTCATCGCGGGTCTGATCGGGCTGGTGTGGTGGCGTCGCCGCGAAAACTCTCAGTGGGAGGAGATTGGGAACGCTGAGAAACCGTTGGTCGTCGCTTCAACTAAAACCACAAAGCCTGCTGCCGTTGCGTCACCGAAACCGGAGGCCATCAATGCCATCGTCGGCGACCGCCGCGTGGGCGACAGAAGAAAGAGCGTTGGCAGACGCGGCGGACGCAGAAGCACAGACCTGAAGTCTGTGACAGCGGAAATCACAGAGCCGCACGAGCAGATGCTCGAACCTCGCACAGCCTCGCCTGCCGCCGCCTCGCTTTACGGCGCGTACAGAGTCGATCAGGAAGTCTTCAAGCTCGTGCTCGGACAGCCGCATCGGATGGACGTGTTGGCCTCGCGCGCGGCTGATGATCGTCGTGCGATGGAAACTTCGTTGCTGAAAGCCTTGCGCTCGCCGGAGACGGACGAGAGCGGTCGTCAGAAAGCTCGACAGGCATTGGAAGAGTACGGTTTCGTGGCGCGTCAGAGCGCGACTCTGCTGCTTGCGGCGGATGCGTGCGACCGTGCGGCTGCGGCGCGGATGCTCGGCGAAGTCGCCGCCGCCTCTTCGCTCCAATTCCTGCTCGAAGCTCTTTACGATTCGGAAGCGATTGTGCGGACGCAGGCCGTCGAGAGCATCGGCGCACTGAAGTTGCCGTCGGCTATCGGCGCGCTGCTTGACATCGCGCACAGGTATCCAGACATGCCGACTTCGATCATGAGCAGCGCGCTCAACGCCTGCTCGATTGATTTCATGGGCGTCTTTGACGACATGCCCGCGACGCCCGGTCTGTTCCTGAACGCGATGAACGAGCCGTTCAGTGCTGAGATTAAGCAGCTTGAGCCTGCTTCGACCGTTTACGATCTGCCGGAGACTTCCGAAGAGGAATCGCTGATTGACGCGCTGGCTCATTTGCAGAGCGGCGACGCGGACGCGCGAGCCTCTGCGGCTCAGACGCTCGCGCTCTATCGCGTCGGGCGTTCGGTCGCGGCCTTGAAGCTGTTGGCCGAGACGGACACGGAGCCTGCCGTGCGCGCGGCTGCGGTCGCGAGCCTCGGCGCGATTGACCATGAGTCGGTCTTTTCCGCAGTGCTGGTCGCCCTTGCGGACGAGGCGCGTGATGTGCGTGCGGCTGCGGCGCGTTCGCTCTCTCGTCTGAGCTTTGACCGCGCGGACGCATACGTTCGCGTGATAGAGATTTCGGACGCCGGAGAGTTGACGAACGTGGCGCAAGCCTGCATCAAGACGGGGATGGCCGCGCAGGCGCTTGATCGTCTGGCGAGCGATGACCGGCGGCAGGCATACGAAGCGTTCTCGCTCCTCTCGCTGCTCGCCAGAGCGAGTCAGGCGCAGCCGATTCTTGAACTCATCGAGCGGCACGCGGACATCAACACCTGCATGGTCGCGGTTCAGGTCTTGAGCAGCAACGGACAGCCGGAGATCGCGCCCGCTCTGCGCCAACTGGCCGTGCGCGAAGCGATGCCCGAACAGTTGCAAACCGCACTGATGGAGGTCGTTTATAAAATAGACGAGATGCAGCCTGCATAAAGCTCTCAAACTCCGGGCTCTAGCCAGTCAAACCTTTGCGCCCTGAGTTCCATCTTTGCGCCTTTGCGTGAAAAGTTGACATTTCACGCAAAGGCGCAAAGTAAAGACCAAAGCTCACAAAGCGTTGTTTGTGAGCTTCGAGAAAACCGATACAGACAGTTCAAAAGCTTTTAGTGACAAGAGAGCCTTTCGCGTTGCATAATGCAGGACGGTTCATGCCCAATCTTCGAGACGCCGGATGATGCATAACATGCCCCGCTCATTCCCCTACAGCAATAACTGGCGGCTGGTTTTAGTCGCGCTCGTTTTCATCGCGCCGCTTTTCTTCGCCCTCTCGCGCGCAGGCGCGCAGCAGAGAGGCAAAGCCGTAACGACTCCCGCTCAGACGCAGCCGAAGAAAACTCTGATGAAGCTGAGCACGACGGAGACGCCCGAAGGCTCAAGCCTGACCATCGTCTCGGACTCTGCGCTCAACGATTATTCGGCTTACCGGAGCGGCGACCGCTTTTATGTTTTGATACCGGCGGCGGATGCTTCGCGCGTGGCGAACGGCCTGCGCGGTCGCGGCTTCGCGGATGTGCGCGCGCAGAAGCGCGGCGCTGATGTGCTGCTCTCTTTTCGCCTGCTGCAAGGAGCGACGGCGCGCGTCAGCCAGAAGTTTAACCGGCTGGAAATCATCATCACCGTCCCCGCGCTCGTCGCCAGCAACTCGCAGACGAACACGAGCAACCCGGCCAACTCGAACAGCGCTTCCAACCCGAACAACAGAACTCAGCCGAACAACTCGACGGGCGCGGGCAATACGGGCAACACAGGCACAGCTAATCCGAACCAGCGCACAGGGAACGGCGGGACGCGGTTCAATAGCGGCGGCGAGAATAACAGCAGCGCGAATTCCACGGGCAGCAGCAGCACAAATCCGATTGGCGTGACGCCGCAAAATAATGGCGGGCAGCAGAATCCAATAGCGACTAATCCGAATCTCAATAACCAGCCTCCGGGCATTCCGGTCACGCCGAACGGGACAGTCACACAGTCGGGGACAGAGGGCTTCCCGCCTGTGAAT
Source organism: Pyrinomonadaceae bacterium (assembly GCA_036403295.1). GTDB lineage: Bacteria > Acidobacteriota > Blastocatellia > Pyrinomonadales > Pyrinomonadaceae > JACMLC01. The sequence continues at coordinate 108,352 of DASWRG010000093.1, read as the reverse complement.
CAGCCGAGTCCGCTGGCCTCGCCCACCGCGTCCACGCCTTCGGATCAGGTCGCGCAGACGCTTCCCAACACGCCTGTCAATCCGGCGACGACCAACGCGCCGCCCGGTGTCACGACCAACGCGCCCGCTCCTTCAAGCGGCTCATCGCTCGGAGCGACGCTCAAACAGAACTGGGTCTTCATCGCGCTCGTGGTGGTTGCCGCATGTCTGATCGGTTGGTTCGTGCTGGCGCGCTCGCGCACGGAGAGTCCGGTCGAGCGACGCTTTGAGAGCATACGCGAAGCCAAAGCTGAGCCGATTAAAGAGGCGACAGCCAAGCCTGCCATCTTCGTTGCTCCGGTCGTGACGCCCGCGCCAAAGGTCGAAGCAGAGCCTCTGGTCGAGCCTGCGGTCGAGCCGGTTGAGTTTGAGAGCGAGCCTGCGGCTCTGGAGAGCGGGCCTGCCGCTTCCATCGCTGCTCCCCTCGCGGCTGAGTTGGTTTCAGCTCCCGTAACGGAAGAAGAAGAGCCGGTTGCAGAAGTGGAAGCTGAAGAAGCTGCTCATGCCAAAGAGCTTGAGCCGGTCGTGCCTGTCGCTCCTGTTGCAACAGAGACGGTCGCCACCGAACAGGCTGCGGACGAGGTGGGGAGTTTGCTCGCAGGCCACAGCTACGACGAAACGATTATCAACACGCAGCACGACGACGCGCGTCAAATGGTGGCGGCGGAACTCTTGGCCGCGCTCGCAGGCCGCAACACCGTGCGGCATGAGCGTGCGCGCGAGGCTTTCATCAAGTACGGTTATTTTGACGACGCGACGCGCACGCTGCGCACGGCTGAGAGTCCGGCTGAAAGAGCTTCGGCTGCGCGCTCGCTCGGACTCGTGCGCGACCAATCGGCGACGCCGCATCTGGTCGCAGCCCTCGAAGACGATTCGCCGGAAGTGCGCCGCGCGGCGGTCGAATCTCTCGCGGAAGTCAGAGACCCTGCCGGGGTCGCAGCCCTCGAAGCCTTGCGTGATCGTGAGAAGGACAGAAGAATTCCGGCCGCTTTGATTCAGCATGCGATTGAGGCGAGCGTCATCGGGCGCATGAAAGTCGAGCCGACACAGCCCGTCGCTTCGCCTTACGCCACGACGCCGCTCACAGAGCCAGCCGCGCCGGAGACCACGCCGCTGCCCGCAGGTTTCGTCGTCGAGCCGCCCGCGCCAGTCGAAGAGGCTCAAGCGGAAGAGGCAGTCGAAGCCGCGCCGCCCGCCGTCGTTGAAGCTTTCGAGCCGCAGGTGGTCGAAGCGACTGAGCCGCAGATTGCAGAAGAAGCTGCCGAGCCGCAAGTCGTCGAAGCTGAAACGGAAGCTGTCGAAACTTCTGCGCCGGAGTTGTTTGAAACTCCGACCATCGAGGCTGCGCCGGTTGAAAGCGAAGCTGTCATCGCTCCGCTCATCCCTGAAGATGTCGCGCCGCAAGTCGAAGCGGAAACGCATGTGCCCACTTCAGTTGAGCCGCCTGCTCCCGTCGTTCTCGAAGATGCAGTCGCGGAGGCTGAGCCGGTTCAGCTTGCCCCGGAGAGCGTGGTTGAAGCCGCGCCTGCGGAAACGCCCGCGCCCATGCCGGAAGAGACGCCCGCGCCCGTCGCCACAGCCGAGCCTTTGGTCGAACACACGGACGGCACTGCGAGCGACTGGGTTGACGTTGACGTGAGTGCGCCTGCGAGCCAGGCCGCGCTGCCTCTGTCCGCGCCGGTCGCTCCGGTCGAAGAAGCCGCTGTAACCGATCTTCCCGCGCCCGAAGCTCCGCCGCAAGTCGCAGAGCCTGTGATTGAATCGGTGGTCGAAGCTGCGCCCGAAATAGTCGCGCCGACCATCGCGCCCGTCGTCGTCGCGCCTGTGGCCGCAGCTCTCTCTTCGACAGAAGAGAGAGGGATTGATGTCGCTACGGAAACGGTAGAGCCTTCCAAAGAGCTTGATGTCGCGGCGGAAGACGCCTCGAACGTGCCGAGCGTCGTCTTGCGCCGCCTCGCCAGCGAAGACGCGAGCGAGCGCGCCGCAGCCGTAGGCGAACTCGGACGCATCGGCGGCGACGATTCTTTCCGCGAGATCAGCGCGGCCTTCGACGATCCTTCGCCCGAAGTGCGCAATGCCGCCGCGCGCTCTCTCTACAATCTGAACCCTGACCGCGCGGCTTCATTCACACGCGCTCTGCGCGAAGCTCCGGCAGAGCGTCGCCGCCACATCGGCGCGGCTCTCGCTTCATCCGGCCTTGCGACCGAAGCCATCGGCCACCTGATGGGCGAAAGCCGTGAGAAGACTTACGACGCTTTTTCGCTGCTCTTCCTAATGTCGAAAGCGGGCGAAGTCCAGCCCTTGATGCGCGCCGTCGAAGAGCATCCGAACAGCGAAGTCCGCCTCGCCGTCGTCAAGCTTCTGGCGTTGAGCGGCCAGCAGGAAATCCTGCCCGCCTTCCGCCGCCTCGCCGTGCGCGGCTCGCTTCCGACCGAAGTTCGCTCAGCCGTCATGGAAGCCATTTATCAAATCAGCAGCCAGACGCCCGGCGCGTCAGCTTGAGAAGAGGGACGAGATGCACACGCTTTATCTTCCGCCGTAAACGGCTTACGACCTGAAAGCTTTTTTTCGACTATCAACGGATTTTGCCCGCCCTCTCTTTCACCCTCACTTTACTCTACAGAGATTTTTGCCATGTCATATTTCAAAATCGGGCTGCGCCAGCACTTGTTTGCGTCTGCAATCGTATTCACCTTCTTGACGGCTACGACCGCCTATTCACAAGCCCCCGGTGAGCTTCCGAACGACGGCATCCTGTCCTATATCTTTTCGTTCAAAGCCATCACAGCCATCCTCATCACAGGGCTGGTCGCACAGATAGTCTGGAGAAAGCGGCGGCGTCATGTGAATAAATTGGAGGTCGTTCATGACAATCCTCAGAGCCAGCGCACAAGGAAAAAGCGTTACGACCGCGCGCAGATGTCAAGCCTCTTGAAAGCTTCCGCCTCAGGAGCAAAAAATCCCGTGCTGCTCATGCACACACATGATTCCGTGGCCGTCAACGGCTCGAACCCACCGAGCGCGAGGCCGCACGAGAGCGAGCCTCTGCTCGCCGCGCCGGAGCAGTTGGCGGTTGAAGTCGAAAACTCTGCTCCTCTCGCAGAGGATTCCGAAGTGACTGCAAGCCGGAGTCTGCCCGCCCAGGAATCCGATGCTGAAACCTTGATTTGAAAATTCAATTGGAGTAAAAGCGAGACAGTTTCTCCCGCCCCCAGCTTTTTCGTCTGCATTGCTTGAAAGGGAAAGCCATGAAACTCGCCGCGCTCCTGCTCTTAATTCTACTGCTCTCCGGATTCCATTCATCACACAGGCTCTCGACCACGGCGCAGGCCGCGCCGCAATCAGCCAACACTTTACGTTTTCGTTTGGATGCCGCGCAGAGCCGCTTTATGGTGCGCGCCTTCTCCGGCGGCCTGTTGTGGTTTAAGGGGCACGACCATTACATCGCCGTGCGTGAGTTCACGGGCGAGGCCGGGTTGACTCTGGATGCGATTAATCCCGCCTCGCTGCAATTCACCGTCCGCGCTGACTCGCTCGCGGAGACGCGCGACGTGTTCACGGAGGCGCAGAAACAGATCATCAACAAAGAGATACGCGAGTTGGTGCTTGAGACGGCGAAGTATCCTGAGATTATTTTCAAGAGCGCTGAGGTAAAAGGCAAGCCGATTTCGGGCGGGCAGTTTGAAGTGCAAATCGGTGGCGACCTGACTTTGCACGGCGTCACGCGGCACATCTCGATTCCGGCGACGGTGACTGTGAGCGGGCGCGACCTGCGTGCGCGCGGCGAGTTCTACATCAAGCGCAGCGATTACAACATCAAAGCGACCTCAGCCCTGCACGGCACGATTCGCGTGCGGGACAAGCTCAAATTCACCTTCGACATCGTGGCTCATCAATCTTAAATACTGTTTCAAACTCGGAGCAGCTCTTTGCGAGCTTCAGTCTTAACTTTTGCGCCACCAGCGAGAAACACCAACCTTTCACGCAAAGTCGCAAACAAAGAAAGACTCAAGCCCGCAAAGAGTTTGAGTCATTAATCTGTTGAGTTTTGGAATGGCTTCTCAGCCGGCCCGCGCGGGCAATCCGCGCGACGCGACGAATCCAAACGCTTCTCCTCTATCGTAACAATAGAAAATTCGATAAGGAGATAAACATGAGCGAACAGGAAAACATACAAGTGGTTCAGCAGGCTTACCGGGACTTTAAGACCGGAGACATCAAAGCTCTCATCGGCCTGATGACGGAAGATGTAACATGGCAGTTGGCCGAGATTGAGAACGTGCCGTTCGCGGGCAAGCGTCGCGGTCTTCAAGAAGTGGGGCAGTTTTTTTCGACTCTGTCGGACGTGCAGGACGTGCTCAAGTTCGAGCCGCAGGAGTTTGTCTCGCAGGGCGATAAGGTGGTCGCTCTCGGTCAATATCAGTGGCGCGTGAAGGCTTCGGGGCGCGAGTACGGCGGCGATTGGGCGCACGTCTTCACTGTGCGCGACGGCAAGATTTCCGGCTTTCATGAATACATGGACACCGCCGCCGCGTCCAACGCTTATCAGGCAGCTCAGGCAGCGTAAAAGCAGCTTGTTGAAGAATTCAGGCAAAGAGAAATCCCGCGTCTGCGACGGCACGGGATTTCTCTAAACGATTAGCAATTTACCGGGGCGCGGACTATTGAGACTTGATGTTTACGGCCCTGGTATCTATCATTTTAATGAGCTGAAGGCCGAGCTTATCAACTAGCAGTCCACGGTTTTGGAATGTTGTCCCGTGACCGTAAGTTCCGCCAATGAGATAAGTGGCATCCCCGCATTTGACAGCGCCGGCCATATCTCTAGCCCGTGTCGCGTCGTTATAAGGAGCGGGGGCGAGCGTTGCCCTTCCGTCGTTAGCCCCTCCCGTGTAATTGTCAGTCAGAATCCACGCCTGCATGTTTCCCCAAGTCCACACTCCCGATGAGTTGTGTCCACCGGCGGCGATGATTCTCACGTTTCCGCTCGGGTCCCAGGTCGCCATCGGATAACCCGTGTCGTTCGGAAGCAGCAACGGCGCGCCCGACAAATCCATGATCTGCTTCATCTGTTTCGTGTTGACATCATAGCGGTAAATCTTATTGTTGTAGCCGCCCCCGGAGATTTCCTTGCCGCCTACCAAGTAGATGTAATTATTTGTCCCGACCGCTTTCGTCATCGCCCTCGCGCCGTAAAAAGCTTGGGGCATTGGCGGTTGGAGCGTGAAGATTTTGGTGACGGGATCGAACTCCAGCACTTGATTCAACACCGTGTTGCCTTGCTGTCCTCCGAAGAGATAAATCTTTCCCTTTGAAGGCACGGCTACCGCCCCGGAACGCGCGCCCGGTGTGCTGTTAAAAGTGGGAATGTTTGCCACGAAAGTGAAGCCCGCCGACGAGGTGTACGAATAGACATCGCCGAGTTCGCCGGACGAGTTCTTGCCGCCGAAGATGTAAATGGTGTGCTCCGTATCAGTCCCCTTAATGATGCTCGTGGCCGCGAACTCTTGTCTCGCTCCCGGCAGCGTGTTTTTGTCGCCGGTGACATTATTGCTCAAAAACTGGTAAGTATCGGCGGGCGTGGTAATCGCGCCGACGCGTACCGCGTTCGAGTAGTTATTGAAGTTCTTGCTGGGGTAGTAATCAAAGTTGCTGAAGATAAAGATTTTGAAGACGCCTCCGTCCAGCGCACAGACCGGCTGCGGAATATTCGACGAGAAATAACCGTCATTGTCATTCGGGCGAACTTGCCAGTTATAAAGCGACGCTGCCGCCGGCATCGCAGTTAGGGATTGTTGGGCGGGTACGTTGGGCAATGCCGAGGTGGGTGACGGCGCGGCAGTTCTGGCGCTTTGAGCAATAACCGCCGAGGTCAGCATAACTATGAACAGGATGGACGGAATCAATCTTTCCTTTGTCATTATTTTTCTCCTTGAGGCCGGATTTGTACGAGACCTTGCTTCGGTTTCGTGCTTGCGTCTATGTGTGACTGTTCCCGGCGGAAACGTAACGCAGCCCGGAAAGATTTTTTGCCTCTTTTCAAAATGACGCACCAACGAAATACAGGGGCAAGTGACAAGCGACGAGTGACAAGTTAGAATTGTTTCTTAACTTGTCACTTATCGCTTGTCACGTATCATTGTATTTTTATGCCATTCAATCTACGCTCAGAATACCAGCCGGAAGGCGACCAGCCGCAGGCCATCGAAGCCCTCGTGCGCAATCTCAATGATGGCGTCAAAGATCAGGTTTTGCTCGGCATCACCGGAAGCGGCAAGACTTTTACGGTCGCCTCGGTGATTCAAAAGACGCAGCGTCCGACGCTCGTTCTCGCGCACAACAAGACGCTCGCCGCGCAGCTTTATCAGGAATTCAAAACGCTCTTTCCAGAAAACTCGGTCGAGTATTTCGTCTCCTATTACGATTACTACCAGCCGGAAGCTTACGTCCCCGCCTCCGACCTGTACATCGAAAAAGAGGCGACGATTAATGACGAGATTGACCGCCTGCGGATGTCCGCGACGCGCGCCCTGTTTGAGAGAAGAGACGTAATCGTCGTCGCCTCCGTCTCGTGCATCTACGGACTCGGCGACCCGGACGCGTATTACGGGATGCTGCTTTTTGTCGAGCCGGGCGCGCGTATGTCGCGCGACGCGCTCTTGCAAAAGCTGGTCGAGCTGCAATACGAACGCTCCGATATAGAGTTTGATCGCGGCTCTTTTCGTGTGCGCGGCGATGTCGTGGAGGTTTATCCGAGTTATCAAGAACAGGCTTATCGTATTGAACTGTGGGGCGACGAGGTGGATTCCGTCTCGACGATTGATCCACTCCTGGGCGAAGTCCTGCACAAGCACACGTCGCGTCTGCCCATTTACCCGAAGTCGCATTACGTGATGTCGAAGCCGACCGTCAAGCGCGCGATCAAGACGATTCGTGAGGAGCTTGATGAGTGGGAGCCGATGCTTATTAAAGAAGGCCGCCTCGTCGAAGCTCAAAGGCTTCATCAACGCACGATGTATGACCTTGAGATGATTAAGGAGATGGGATTTTGTCGCGGCATCGAAAATTATTCGCGTCACCTGACGGGCAAACAACCGGGCGAGCCGCCGCCGACGCTGCTCGACTATCTGCCGCGCGACACGATGATGGTGATTGACGAATCGCATCAAACCGTCCCGCAGCTCGGCGCGATGTTCAAGGGCGACCAGTCGCGCAAACGCACGCTCGTCGAGTACGGCTTTCGACTTCCTTCGGCGATGGACAATCGCCCGCTCAACTTTGAAGAGTTTGAGCAGCGCGTCAATCAAGCCATCTACGTCTCGGCCACGCCCGGCCCGTATGAATTGACCAAGACGGGCGGCGAAGTCGTCGAGCAGATTATCCGCCCGACCGGCCTCATTGACCCCGAAGTCGAAGTGCGTCCCGTCAAAGGCCAGATTGACGACCTTCTGGAAGAATGCCGCCAGCGCGCGGAAGCCAACGAGCGCGTCCTTGTCACAACCCTGACGAAAAAAATGTCGGAAGATTTGACGGAGTATTTCGCGGAAGTCGGAGTGCGCGTCCGCTATCTTCATTCTGACATCGAGACGCTCGAACGCATCAAGATTCTGCGCGACTTGAGGCGCGGCGAGTTTGACGTGTTGGTCGGCATCAACCTCTTGCGCGAAGGTTTGGATTTGCCCGAAGTCTCGCTCGTGGCGATTCTCGATGCTGACAAAGAAGGCTTTCTCCGCTCAGACCGTTCGCTGATTCAGACGATGGGTCGCGCCGCCCGCAACGCGAAAGGCAAGGCGATTCTCTACGCGGACAAAATCACGGATTCGATGCGTCGCGCGATTGAAGAGACGCAACGCCGCCGCGCTATCCAGGAGGCTTATAACGAAGAGCACGGCATCACGCCGCAGACCATCATCAAGCCCGTCGAAGCCACGCTCGTCACAGCTTACGAGGCAGACTATTTCAAAATCCCGCTCAACCTCGACGAGTTTGACGAATACACGAAAGACAAGATTGACGAGACTATCGCGCGCCTCGAAGCCGAGATGCGATTCGCCGCCAGAAATCTTGAGTTCGAGCGCGCGGCTGAACTGCGCGACCGCGTCAAATACTTGCGCGAGCGTGAGTTACAGATGACTTGATGAAGCCACAGAGGTCACAGAGAACACAGAGACAAAACAGGTATTTGAAATTTCAGATTACGAATTTGAAATATCAAATCTCAAATTTGAGATTGATTAATGCTCTGTGTTCTCTGTGTCCTCTGTGACAAATTTAATCATGCTCATTAAATCACAGCCTGACGAAATTCAATCCTTCCTCGCAGACGCGAGCAACATGTGTGGCGGGCACGCGACGCGCGTCGTCTTTCCCGAAAGCGCGTTTGAGGTGGCCGCGATTCTCTCGGAAGCGAGTCGCAATAGCATGCCTGTCACCATCGCGGGCGCGGGCACGGGCGTGGTCGGCGGGCGCGTCCCCTTTGGCGGCATCGTCGTTGCGACCGACAGGCTCAATCGAATCAAAGAGATTGTCAAAGCAGAGCAGGGCGGTCGCGCGGTCGCAGAGGCGGGCGTGCGTCTCGCGGATTTTCAAAAGGCGGTTGCCGCGCGCGGCCTGCTTTATCCGCCAGACCCGACCGAGGGGAGCTGTTATCTGGGCGGAACAGTGGCGACGAATGCTTCGGGCGCGAGGACATTCAAATACGGCGCGACGCGCAATTACATCAGCCGTTTGCAAATCGCGCTGGCGACGGGCGAGGCGCTTGACTTAAAGCGCGGCGAGATTCACGCGGGTAAATCCGGCCAGCTTTCAATTCCGCTCGCGTCAGGCTGGAGCATCACAGCACAGCTTCCGTCTTATCAAATGCCGCAGACGCGCAAACATGCTTCGGGTTATTTCGTCGCGCCGCAGATGGACGCGCTCGACCTCTTCATCGGCAGCGAAGGCACGCTCGGCGTCATCACCGAAATCGAAACCGCGTTGCTCTTTAAGCCGGAAAACGTCTTGAGCGGCGTCGTCTTTTTCAAGAGAGAAGAGAACCTGTTGGAGTTTGTGCGAGAGGCGCGCTCTCTCTCGTTTGCGACGAGAGAGAGCGGAGAGCCGCGCGGCGTTGACGCACGCGCCCTCGAATATTTCGATAGCGAATCTCTCAAATTTCTGCGCCCCGCTTACGCGCTCGTGCCGCAGTGGGCGGAGGGCGCAATCTTTTTTGAGCAGGAGACTTGCGCGGCGACGGAAGATGAATTGATGACAGCCTGGCTCGCATTGCTTGAGAGGCACGAGGCTCTGGTTGATGATTCATGGTTCGCAGCGAACGAGCATGATCGCCAGCGCGTGCGCGAGTTTCGTCATGCGCTGCCCGTGCTGGTCAACGAATGGCTCGCGCATCATCATCAACGAAAAGTCTCGACCGACATGGCCGTGCCGGATGAAGAGTTTGCCGGGATGCTCCGTTTTTACAAAGAACTTTTGCGCGCGAGCCGCCTGCAATACGTCATCTTCGGGCACATCGGCGACAACCACGTGCATGTTAATATTCTGCCGCGAGACGACGCGGAGGCGGAGCTTGCGCGCCAGCTCTACAAAAAGTTCATCACGCGCGCAGTCGAAGTCGGCGGCACTGTTTCAGCCGAGCACGGCATCGGAAAGTTAAAGCGCGAGTATCTGCGCGACCTCTACGGCGACGAACACCTGCGTGAGATGGCCGCGCTCAAGAGAGCTTTTGATCCCGCAGGAATTTTGGGAAGAGGAAATATTTTTTCGGAAGAATACCTGTGACGCTGAGATTTACCACAGCCGGAGAATCACACGGTCGCGCGCTGGTTGCGATTGTCGAAGGCTTGCCTGCGGGGTTGCCTGTCGAGGTCGAGAAGATTAACGGCGAGCTTGAGCGGCGGCAGTGGGGCTACGGGCGCGGCGGGCGTATGAAGATTGAGCATGACCGCGCCGAAATCCTGAGCGGCGTGAGGCACGGCCAGACGCTCGGCTCGCCCGTCGCGTTGATGATTGAGAACAAGGATTGGGCTAACTGGACGGAGGTGATGGCGGCGGAGGCGCGCGACATTGCGCCGGAGAAATCTCGCCGCGTCAAACGCCCGCGCCCCGGCCACGCAGACCTCGCGGGCGGACTGAAATTCGGCGCGCGTGATTTGAGAAATATTTTGGAGCGAGCTTCGGCGCGCGAGACTGCGGCGCGCGTGGCCTGCGGCGCGCTGGCGAAACAGTTGCTCAAGGTCTTTGAAGTGGAAATCCTGAGCCACGTCGTGCAGCTCGGCGGCGTGCCCGAAGAGCCTTTGCAGCTTGAATGGGATTCAATCGCGGCGATTCCAGCCGATGCTCCGCTTCGTTGTGCCGACACAGAAGCGCAGGCGCGCATGATCGCTTTGATAGATGAGGCGAAGCACGCTGGCGACACTCTCGGCGGCGTGTTTGAGGTCGTCGCTCATGGCGTCGTCGCGGGGCTTGGCTCGCACGCATCCTGGAATGAAAAATTGGACGGACGCATCGCGCAGGCGTTGATGTCAATTCCGGCGGTCAAGGCTGTGAGCCTCGGCGCGGGCGTCGAAGCCAGTGAGCTTCCCGGCTCGCGCGTGCATGACGAGATCGCTTACGACGAAAGCTCTCGCGCCTTCACGCGCAACACCAATCGCGCGGGCGGCCTTGAAGGCGGCATCACCAACGGCGAGGAGGTGCGCGTGCGCGGCTTCTTAAAACCCATCTCGACTTTGCGCCGCGCCCTGCGCTCGGTTGACATAGACACCAAAAAGGAGGAGCTGGCAGCCTTCGAGCGTTCGGACGTGACGGTCGTTCCGGCGGCGGGTGTCATCGGCGAAGCGATGCTGGCTCTGGTTCTGGCTCAAGCCATGCGCGAGAAGTTCGGCGGCGATAGCCTTGATGAGATGCAACGGAACTTTGAAGGCTATCGCGCGCAGGTGCGTGCTTACTGAGGTCTACTCGAAAGCGCGAAGAGAAAACCGGCCTCAACTGCCTTAAAGTTGCTCAAAACAGAGCAAAAGTCGTTCAAAACAGAGTGAAAGCTCCCTCATACAGGGTGAAAGTAGCTCCAAACAGAGTGAAAGTCGGTCAAAACAGCGCGAAACCTTGCTCAGACAAGGTGAAAGATGCTCCATACAATGCGAAACCTTGCTCAGACAGCCTGAAAGTCGCTCCAAACACATTGAAAGTTCACTTATACAGAGTGAAAGTTGCTTCAGACAGGATGCAAGTCCCTCTAAACAACGGGAAAGTGCAAAATGCAACGCAAAAGAGTCGTCCGGTGGGCAGTGGGCGGGCAACTTTGAGCCGTTCGGGAAGCTTCAAAGTCGGCTTGTTCTGGCGCGTGTGCGCGATTTGTCGTAAGATTGGGTTTGAAGAAATGCTCGCGCGCCGTGCGCCGCGACCTCATGCCGGAGAATAGGGAAAACCGAGAATGTCGCTCCTGAAAATAGTTCATTATCCAGAGCCTGTGCTGTTGACGCCGGGCGAGCCTGTGACGGTGTTTGACGACAGGCTGAAAAAGCTCGTCACCGATATGTTCGAGACGATGTACGACGCGCGCGGAGTCGGCCTCGCCGCGCCGCAGGTCGGCGTCTCACAGCGTCTCTTCGTGATGGATTGCTCCGGCGGGCAAGACCCCGCGCGTCGCGTCGCCCTCGTCAACCCGGAAGTCATCAGCGTCGAAGGCGAGCAGGTCGGCGAAGAGGGCTGCCTCTCATTCCCCGGCATCTACTTTAACGTTCGCAGAGAACTCAGGGCGATTGTCCGCGCGCATGATGTCAACGGCGAACTGTTTGAAGTTGACGGGACGGAGTTGACGGCGCGCTGCATGCTGCACGAGACGGACCACTGCGACGGCATAGTCTTTATTGACAAGACGACGACGCTCAAGCGCGAGATGGTCAAGCGCAAGATCAGAAAATTGCAGAAAGCCGGAGAGTGGGTCTAAACAGCTTACCTCTCAAATTCACCAAACGGAACGCGGTCAGTGCTTACATGCATGACCGCGTTTTAGCTTGTGTGGTAATATCCGGTTTACAACGCAATCAACTTTCAGAAACAGACTGTTTGAGATTTCAAATCTCAAATCTCAAATTTTATTGGGGGAGTGAATTATGCCGAGCGAATTTCGCAATGAGCCGTTTACGGATTTCAGCAAGGAAGAGAATGCCGCCGCCATGCGCGCGGCGATTGAAAAGGTGAAGAGCGAGTTGGGGCGCGAGTATCCGCTGGTCATCGGCGGCGAGCGCATCACGACGGATAAAAAGTTTGAGAGCCTCAATCCGGCCAATAAAGCCGAAGTGGTCGGGCGTTTTCAAAAGGCGACGGAAGAATTGGCGCGACGCTCTGTCGAAACCGCGCATGAGACTTTTCAGACGTGGCGCACGACGCCCGCACAGGAGCGCGCAGACCTGCTCTTTCGCGCGGCTGCCATCCTCAGAGAGCGCAAGCATGAGATGTCCGCCTGGATGATTTACGAAGTCGGCAAAAGCTGGGCTGAGGCCGACGGCGACACGGCGGAGGCGATTGATTTCTGCGAGTTCTACGCGCGCGAGATGCTGCGTTACGCGGGCGACCCGCCGATTACGAAGATTGAAGGCGAAGACAATCATCTCGAATACATTCCGCTCGGCGTCGGCGTCGTCATTCCGCCGTGGAATTTTCCGCTCGCCATCATGGCGGGCATGACCGCCGCTTCCGCCGTCACAGGCAACGCGGTCGTTTTAAAACCTTCTTCGGATGCTCCGGCCATCGCTTACAAATTTTTCGAGATACTCGAAGAAGCGGGGATGCCTGCGGGCGTCGTCAACTTCATGACGGGTTCGGGCGCGGAGGTCGGCGACGTGATTGTGGATCACGCGAAGACGCGTTACATAGCTTTCACAGGCTCGAAGGAGATCGGCCTGCGTATCAACGAGCGCGCGTCGAAAGTGGGTGAGGGACAAATCTGGATTAAGCGCGTCGTGGCCGAGATGGGCGGCAAGGATTCCATCATCGTCGAAGCCGACGCCGATATTGATGACGCCGCGAACGGCGTCGTGCAATCCGCTTTCGGCTTTCAGGGACAGAAATGCTCCGCCTGCTCGCGCGCCATCATTCACGCAGACGTGTACGACGAGATGCTTGGAAAAATCGCTGAGCGAACCGCGAAGATAAAGGTCGGGGACCCGACAGACCCCAGCACAAGCATGTCCGCCGTCATTAACCAGAAAGCTTTTAAGACGATTAACGATTACATCGAGAAGGGGCAGGCCGAGGGCGGGAGGCTGCTCGCGGGCGGAGGCTCTGACGGCGAACAAGGGTTCTTTATCGAGCCGACGGTCATCGCGGACGTGAAGCCGGGCGATACGATTGAGCAGGAGGAAATCTTCGGGCCTGTTCTGGCCGTGATTCGCGCGAAAGATTTTGACGACGCTCTGCGGATTGCGAACGACACTGAATACGGTTTGACGGGCGCGCTTTATACTTCAGACCCGCAGAAGATCGCGCGTGCGCGCAGAGAGTTTCACGTCGGCAATCTCTACTTCAATCGCAAATGCACGGGCGCGCTCGTCGGCGTGCATCCGTTCGGCGGCTTTAATATGTCGGGCACGGATTCAAAGGCGGGCGGCAGCGACTATCTCGGATTATTTATGCAAGCCAAAGTAATGTCAGAAAAAGTTGGCGCGAACATGAAGGCCGAGAAGCGCGCGGCGATTTGAGTTTGAAAGTTTTAGTCTCACGCAAAGGCGCAAAGACGCAAAGAAAACGTTGAGTTCTTCCTTTGCGTCTTTGCGCCTTTGCGTGAGCCATCTTTTATGAAACTAATCTTTATGGGAACGCCGGAAGCCGCCGTGCCGACTTTGCAGCGATGTCTGGAAGACGGGCACGAGGTCGTCTCCGTCTGGACGCAGCCGGATCGCCCGTCGGGGCGCGGCAATCGGTTGACCGCGCCGCCCGTCAAAGAGTTCGCACAGGCGAAGGGCTTGAAAGTCTTGCAGCCCGCGAAAATCAGAAACGAAGAGGCTCTGAATTTATTCGCGTCCGATGAAGCAGACGCGGCCATCGTCGTCGCTTACGGGCGCATTCTGCCCTCGACGTTCTTGCGCGCGACGCGGCGCGGCTGCATCAACGTGCATTTCTCTTTGCTGCCACTGTACAGGGGGGCCGCGCCCGTCAACTGGGCAATCGTGCGCGGCGAACACGAAACGGGCGTGACGACGATGCAGATGGACGAGGGGCTTGACACGGGCGCGATTCTCTTGCAGCGCGCGACGAAGATCGGAGATGAGGAGACTGCGACGGAATTGATGTCGCGGCTCGCTGTGACAGGAGCGGAGCTTTTGAGTGAAACTCTCAGGCGGCTTGATGAGCTTGAGCCGCACGAGCAGGATGAAGAGAAGGCTACATTTGCTCCGATGCTGCGACGCGAGGACGGATTGATCGAATGGCAGCTCGACGCCTTTGAGATCGAGCGGCGCGTGCGCGGCTTTCAACCCTGGCCGAACGCCTTCACGAATCATCACGAGAGCCGCCTTGTCATCTGGCGCGCACGCGCTGAGAGGACGGAGCAAGGCGCACACGACGCGGGCGAGATTATCAGAGCGCACGGAGACGAGTTGTCCATCGTGTGCGGCGACCAGACCAGCTTGCATCTCACGGAAGTTCAACCGCAGGGCAAACGTCGCATGAGCGTGCGCGATTACTTGAACGGGACGCGCGTTCGTGCGGGAGAGAAGCTTGGATGAAGGCGCGTGAGAAGTCTGCTCGTCCGTCCGCGAAATCCGGCGGCGAGCATCGAGTTGTTTCGCCCGCGCGCCGCGCGGCCTTTGAAATCTTGCGGCGGGTCGAAGACGAAGGCGCGTTCGCTTCCGTGCTGCTCGCCGCGACAGATGAAGAGATGCGCGCCGAAGATCGTGCGCTCTGTTACGAGCTGGTCCTGGGCGTCTTGCGTTGGCAACTCTGGCTCGATGCTTTGATAGAGCATTACGCCGGACGCGCGGCAGCGAGCTTGGACGAGCCTGTTCGTCGCGCTCTGCGTCTGGGGCTTTACCAGTTACGCTTTCTCTCCCGGATTCCGGCTTCGGCGATTGTCAACGAAGCCGTCAATCTGGCTTACGTGGCTCGCCTGCGCTCGGCTGCCGGATTCATCAACGCTGTGCTGAGACGCGCGACGCGCGAGGCGGAATTTAATCCGGCAGCCGGATTCGCTGATTCACTTGAGAAGCTGGCGATTGAGACTTCGCATCCGTCGTGGCTGCTCGAACGCTGGACGAAATCATTCGGCCAAGAGGAAGCGGAAAAGTTTGCGCGCGCCAACAACCAGCCGCCGCCCGTCGCTTTTCGTCTCACCTCACAAATTGAGGACGAGCAAAATATCTTGAGCCAACTGCGAGAGGCGGGCGCGACCGTCACACAATCACAAGTCGCGCCCGGCGCGTGGCGTGTCGAAGGCGCGGGCGCGACTGTGCGAAAGCTCGCGCGCGAGGGCCATATCTATTTGCAGGACGAGGCTTCGCAACTCGTCGCGCATGTGGTTGGAGCGAGAGCGGGCGAGCGCGTTTTGGACGTGTGCGCCGCTCCGGGCAGCAAGACGACGCACATCGCCGCGCTCGCTCCCGGACTCAAATTGATCGCGGCGGGCGATCTTTACGGGCATCGCTTGCAGACTGTGCTTGAGACGGCCTTGCGCGCGAAAGTTAAGCACATCGAAGTCCTGGCGCATGACGCGACGGACGCTTTACCCTTTGCGGCTCAATCATTTGACCGCGTGCTGGTGGACGCGCCGTGTACGGGCACGGGGACGCTCAGGCGCAACCCTGAAATACGCTGGCGCATCTCAGCCGGAGATATTTCGGATTTGGCTGCGCGGCAAAGTCGTATTCTCTCCAACGCTGCGCGGGCGGTTCGCACGACAGGCCGCCTCGTTTACTCGACCTGTTCGGTTGAAAGCGAGGAGAACGAAGAGGTCGTCGCCGGCTTTTTGCGAGAGCACGCGGATTTCAGACAGGTTGCGATTCATGCTTCCGATATTTTGAAAAGCGCGGACGAATATTCTCTGCGGACGTGGCCGCACAGAGAGGGCGCGGACGGTTTCTTCGTCGCGGCTTTTGAGAGAGGCTGACGAGCAAGTGAGAAGCAAACTTCTCTTTTGCGTCCTTTGCGTGATTTCTCTTTGCGGTTAAGTGTTTGTTTCACGCAAAGCTCGCAAAGGTGAAGACGCAAAGCGCGCGAAGGGTTGACGCTTTTCCAACTTTGCCGCTTCCGTCAAGCTTGCGGCTCGACGAAGGCGAGTGTTAGACTGCGCAACTTGATTTTGCGACCGGACTTTGACCGGGAGAGGTGCGAGAAGAGAAGTGAGCGTTTTAAAGCGTGCGTTTTCGGCGTTGGGCAATCTCGGCATCATTGTCGCCATCGTCATCGCTTTTTTCGTGGGGCTTCTCGGCACGGTCTATTACTCTTTGCGCAGCCCTGAAGTGAAAGTGCCAGATGTCATCGGCAAGGACGTGAGCGAGGGCGAGCAGGCTCTTGATAAAGACGGGTTGAACATGCGGCGCAGAGCGACGCGCTACAGCCCCGATGCCAAGCCGAACACGATTCTCGATCAATCGCCGCACGCCGGAGAGATTATCAAGGTCGGGCAAACGGTCGCCGTCGTCATCAGCCGCGCCAACGCGAAAGAGGGAGAAAGCCCCGTCTCAGCCGCCGAAGAGAAGTTCTCGTCCGACAATAAAAACACGAACGAAGAAACCTCAGCCGCGAATAATGAGAACGCGAATGCCAACGCCAACGCGAACTCAAATAAGAATAAGAATCGCAATCGCAATTCAAACAATAGCAACAACAGCAATAACAGCAATAACTCGAATAACAAGAATGGAAATCGCAATGCGAACAACCGTAATGCCAATAACAGCAATGCGAATAATCGTAATGCGAATGACCGGAACGCAAATAACCGCAACGCGAATGCTAATCGCCCGGCGAACTCGAACAATCGCAATGCGAACGGCAATCGCAGTGTGACGAACATAAACGCGAACAGGCGCACGACGCTGCCGACGACGACGCCTCCTTTCATCCCGAACGGCAACCGGCGCACGCCCTGATAAAATTTACTCATTTAATCATTGGCTCATTGGCTCATTTAATAAATCAATCAATGAGTAAATGAGTAAATGAACAAATCTCTTGAATGGTTGAGATCGCTCCTTCAATCTTATCTGCGGATTTCACGCGGCTCGGCGCGGAGATCGAGGCGGTCGAGCGCGGCGGCGCGAGCGTCGTTCATGTGGACGTGATGGACGGGCATTTCGTCCCGAACATCACGGTCGGCCTGCCGGTCGTCAAAGCGGTCGCGGGCGCGACACGTTTGACCGTTGACACGCATCTAATGATCTCAGAGCCGGGACGCTATGCCGCGCAGTTTGTCGAGGCCGGCGCGCAGATGGTTTCCGTGCATGTCGAGATTGACCCGCATTTGCATCGCACGTTAATGTCTATCAAAGAGAAGGGCGCGCAGGCGGGGATTGCGATTAATCCGGCGACGCCGCTCGCCGCGCTCGAAGAGGCTTTGCAGTTCGCGGACTTTATTCTCTTGATGTCTGTCAATCCCGGCTTCGGCGGACAGAAATTCATCTCAAGCTCGGTTCATAAGCTGCGTCGCCTGCGAGGCATGATCGAAGAGCGCGGGTTGCACACGCGGATTGAAATTGACGGCGGCATAGACCGCACGAATATCTCGGAGATTGTCGGAGCGGGCGCGGAAATTATCGTCGCCGGTTCGGCAGTCTTCGGCGCGCCAGACCCGGCGCAGGCCGTCCGCGACCTGCGCGAGGCGTCTGTGCAGTGGGTTTGAAAAGCAGTGACAAGTGATAGGTGACAAGTGACGAGTGAAAGACAAAAGCTTGTCACTCATCACTCATCGCTGCTTTGCCTGTCACCTGTCACTCGTCACTTGTCACTGATTTTTTGGAGGTTTTTATATGTATTCTCGTTATCTGGCGGCGGTCGGTTTGTGCGCGATTCTGATTGCGGGGCTGATGCCTGTCGCGCGGGCGCAGGAGGCGCAGGGGTCGCATGTGCAGCGGCTCGAAGTCTTGCGCTCAAAGCTCGATGGAATGAAACGCTCGCTCAATAGCGCCATCGCCAACGTCAACGCGACGGAGGGAAGCGATAAGGAGAAGGAGAAAAATTCTCCTGAGGCTGAGGCTCTGACGCGCCTGCGCGGGCTTGAGCGCGAAGTCAGCTCGATCATGTCCGATGTCGCTTCACTGCGCGTCAAGGTGGAGAAATCCGAGCGTTATGAAGTCAAAGATATTGAAAAATTGGAGGCCGCCGTCACGGACGTTTCTCCGCGCGTAGAGGCCGGGCTGCTCGCCACCGCGAGCGTGCGTAAGGGCGGCGGCGAGACCGCGAGCAACGCGAAGAAGAAGAAGAAAAAGAAGGGACGCCTCTTCGGCCTGTTGGGCGGCGGCGGCGATGATAAGTATGAGGAGCTGACGGGCACGGTCGCGCCGGGACGTGACCGCGAGCTGTTTGAGCTGGCTGCGAAAGAGGTGCGTAAGAGCAACTACGAGATAGGTCGCCTGCTCTTCAACACGATCATCACGACCTATCCGGACTCGCAGTATCTCCCGCTCGCCAAGCTCGCCATCGCGGACTCCTTCTATTTAGAGGGCACGACGCCCGCGCTGATACAGGCTTCGGCGGCTTATCAGGACTGGCTGACCTTCTTTCCGACAGACCCTCTGGCCGACGATGTGATGCTCAAAGTCGCCGAGTCCGAAATGCGGCAGATGGGCCTGGCCGACCGCGACGTGAGCCGCGCGCGGAAAGCCGAGCAGCGTTTGAAAGTCCTCTTGCAGCAGTTCCCGAACACGCCGCTGCGTCCCGAAGTCGAGCAGCGTCTGACAGAGGTGCAAGAGAATTTGGGCTTGCACGACATGAAGGTCGCGGACTTTTATCTTGAGGCCCGCTATAAACCCAAGAAGGGCGGACTCAAGGGCGCGCAGTCGCGCTATCGTGAGATTTATGAGAAGTATCCGAACTTCTCTTACATGGACAGGGTGCTCTTCAATCTCGGCTACACTTATCAGGAAGAGGAAGAGCCGGACGAGGCTGCGAAGTATTACCAGCAGCTTGTGCGGAATTATCCGAACAGCGATTACGTCGAGAAGGCTAAAGAGCAGTTGGGCATCATCGGTGCGGCTGTCCCTGAGCCTGACGCTACGGCTTCGAAGCGGCTGCCGCCGGAGCGTGCCGGATTCATGCAGAATCTCAATCAACAGATATTCGGAAACTATCCGGTGACGGTCAACAAGAACGGCATCCTCATCAGCAAGGACAGCAAAGAGGGCGGCGATCTGATTGACATCGCGATTGCCAGAGGCGGGCAGCTTCCGGACACGGCCACGCCGCAAGCTCCGCGCACTGTGCCCAAGAATCAGCCCGCGAGGCCGCAGCCGACGCCGACGCCTGAGAATAAAAGCACTCCTTAAGAAGATAAAAGTAAAAAGGTAAAGGGCAAAAGTGAGGATGGCATGCATGCTGTCCTCACTTTTGCTTTTATCTTTATGCTTAACTTTTACCTTTTGCCTTTTGCCTTTTACCTTCTTAAAGGCGAGTGCTAGAATTTCATGCTGGTAGGTTAAAAAAGCTTATGACGCCAACGCCGGAAAGCACACAGGATGAATTGACGCGCCGTCATCGCTCGGCGTTGATGACGGTATTGGCGATGCTCGCTTTGACGCTGGTCTTGCTCGGCGTCGCTTTCATCGCCGCCGAAAAGCTCTACAGGCCGGGCGATCCGACGCTAGTGATGGCCTTATGGATTACGATTCTCGTCTGCGGCCTCGGCGCGTTCGTCTGGCGGCGCGCGAAATTCGCGACGATGCGTTTGCAGGACATCGCGGCCTTGCGCGGCATCTCCGGCCTGCTCAGAACCTTGCACAGCACGACCGTGCAACTGGCTTTTCTCGCCGGAGCGATTTCGCTGATGGGCTTCATCATTACGATTCGGACGGGCAATAAATTTGACATGCTGCGTGCCGGGGGCGTTGCCATCATAGTGCTGCTGTATTGCTATCCGGCGAAAGGTTCTTGGCAGCGCGTTGTGCAGGGGATTGAGCGCAAAGGGATTGTCGACGCTCCTCCTGCGAAGGGAACTATCACTTGAATTTTTTTGACAAGCTTTTTCGACACGCTCTTTTCGCTTGCGTCTTTGCAATCAGCCCGGCCTTGTTGCTCACCGCGCGCGCGCAAAATTCTTCAACCAAAAGTCAGCAGCAGCTACCGCCGGCCGCTCCAAGCCAATTGACAGGCGCGACCGAGACGCCCGAAGTCTCCCGCTCCAAGCGCGAGCAGGCTTACGTGAAATTGCTGACGGGGCAGCGTCTCTTGTGGAAAGTCAGAAGCGGAGAGGTCGAAGGCGCTGCGGCCATCGCCACCATCCTGATGGCGCAAGCAGCTTTGCAGGAAGCGACGCAGCTCAACCCGGATTTGGCCGAAGCTTACACGGCGCAGGCCGAGATCGCGCTCTTCTATCCGCCGCACAACGTCGAGGAAGCTGTCCGGCTGGCGAGCGTCGCCATCAAAGCTAATCCGAACAACTTCGGCGGGCATCAGATACTCTCGCGCATCTACTCGCTGAGGAGCGGACTGAACAGCCAGCAGCTTGATAAAGCCGTTGCCGAACGCGCCATCACAGAACTGCGCGAAGTCGCGCGCCTCGCTCCGAATGATGCGGAGGCGTGGGCGATTTTGGGCGAGCTGTATCTGGCTCTCGGACGCACGGACGAGGCCATCAATGCGCTGACGCACTGGTCTGCCGCGCCCGCCGCCGTCAATCCCACGTTCTTCCAAACCATCACGGGCGGGCGCGAGCTGACGCCCGATTCCGCCGCCGCGCGTCTCGGCGAAGCTCTGATTCGCGCCAATCGCCCGCGCGAAGCCGTCGCCGCCATTCGTCGCGCGCTCGCGCTCAATCCGCAGAACGGAAGTTACGAAGAGCTTTTGAGCAGAGCCATCGAAGGCATGAGCGGCGGCAACGCCGAAGCCGCCGTCTCGGAGCTTAAAAGCATGGCCGCCGCCGAGCCGCAGAGCACGACCGCGCCGATTCTGCTGGCGCGCATGCAGGCTCGCGCCGGTCGCGTTGACGAAGCTGTTCAAACCCTGCGCGCGGCCATCAGTCGCCATCCCGAATCCGACAAAGAGAACATCGCGGCCTTGCGTCTCGCGCTCGCGCAAACCAACGCGGACGCTCAGCGTTACGCGGAAGCGGTCGCCGCCTATGAAGAGGTTTTGAAGTCGCAGGGCATCACCGATAACACGCCCGTCACCAATGACAACAGCAAGCGACTCGCGGGCGAGTTGTTGCGCCGCATCGTCGCTCTGCACAAGAGCGCGGGAAAACCGAACGAGGCGATGGCGACCGTTGAGCGCATGCGTCGTCTCCTGGGCAGCGATGATCCGACGATTGAGATTGAGAACATTCAACTGCTGCGCGATTTGGGCAAGCGTCGTGAAGCCTTGCAGGCGGCGCAGGCTGCGCATTTGCGCTTTCCGCAACAGATGGAATTTCTGCTACTTGAAGCCATCTCGCTCACCGATCTAGGACGTGTTGACGAAGGCGTCGCTCTCCTGCGCGCGCAGCTCTCGCAGGGCGACAAAGCGAATCAAGCTGAAAACGCTTCGCTTCAGGATTTTGAATTGTACATGCGCATCTCCGCGCTCTATTCGGAGGCCGGGCGCGGGACTGAGGCGGTCGAAGCCGCGCGCAAAGCCATTGCGCTCGCGCCCGCCGAACGCCCGGACTTGAGCGTTGCGGCTTTAATCACGCTCTCTTCGGCGCAGGAGCGCGCGGGCGATGTCAAAGGCGCGGAAGAATCTCTGCGTCAGGTATTGGCGAAAGACCCGGACAACGCGACCGCGCTCAACAATCTGGGCTACTTTTTAGTCGAGCATGACGAGCGTTTGAACGAAGCTCTGGAGATGATTCAGCGCGCGGTCAAGGCCGATCCGACCAATCCGTCATTTCTCGATAGCCTCGGCTGGGCTTATTTCAAGCTCGGCCAATTCGACATGGCCGAACGCAACATCGCCGATGCCGCGCGCCGCGACACCTCTTCGGCCACGATTCACGAACACCTCGGCGATGTCTATCAGAAGCAGGGCAAGACCGTGCAGGCGCGCGCCGCGTGGCAGAAATCCCTTCAATTCCTGAATGAAGGCGAGCAGGCTTCGCGGATTAAGTCCAAGCTCAACGGTAATCTCAAATAGAATTTGTCGGCGCAGAAATTCTCGCGCAAAGGCGCAAAGAAAAAGCCGCTAAGAATAAGTGACACTCAACAGCTTAGCGTTCTTTCTTTGCGCCTTTGCGCCTTTGCGTGAAACTTTTTTGCTTTACGCTCTCGCCAGTATTCCCAATCACCACAAGTCTTTACAAGCCCAACAAAAAGTTTATTGACAGCCCCCGAATAATTATTGTTTAATCAAAAGTGTTGGCTGTCATTTTCATATTTTTGTGAATGGCAGACGCGGCCTTTGATCTTTCGTAAAGTTAGTGATTGCACATGAAAAGGGCAAACCTGCCGCGAGGCAGGGGCGCAAAGCCGTGAATCTCAGTGCAGTTTGGAGAGTTTGAAAAAACCTCCGGCTGCCCCCCGATTCTGAGACTGTCTGGTTGCCGAAAAGCGGTCTGAGAAAAATTCTAACCAGTATTTTTCTCAAGAAGCTTCTCACCTACCGCCACCATCCATCAGTCTAGTTTGCGCTCGCTCTGCTTCCGCAAGGCAAAAGCGTTCTCGTGTGAGCTGTCCCCGAATTTCAATCACAGCTTAACTAAAGATTCGCGGCCATCACCGATAAAAGGCACTCTCGCAGTGATGCGGGTTCGCAAAGTCAGGAGTCTCAAAAAAAGTTTCCGACAGAACTTTTGAGATCGTCCGGCTGCCGAAGTGAGGTTTTAAGGTCATGACAGTTTCGCGCGTTGCCGTCGCTTCACGGCTCCCCCGACAATTGATAAAAATCGGTTTGCGCTATGCGCTCATTCTCGTAGCAAGTCTGGCGGCGACTGCCTCCGTGGCGGTCGCACAGAGAAGCTCTTCGCGTCCGGTCGCGCGAATGATTGCGAGCGGCGCGATTCCGCCCGAACGCCCGCGCGTCGTCGTCTCCAACTCGGCACGCGTCGCCGCTCCCGTCGCAACTGCGCCTGCGGTCTCTTCAAACATCGCGAGCCTTGAGCGTCGCGCCTTCGAGCTCATCAACGCGCAGCGTCGCTCGCGTGGTCAGCAGCCGCTCGCGTGGGACGCCGAACTGGCTCGCCTCGCCCGCTCGCACTCTGAGAACATGGCGCGTTCGGATGTCTTCAATCACACAGAGCCGGGCGGCGTGACGATGGTTGACCGCGCGCGCGCGCAGGGCATACGCGGTTGGAGCGCGCTCGGCGAGAACATCGCGTATAATCAGGGCTACGATGATCCGGCTGCATTCGTCGCGGAACGCTGGATGGTTTCGGCCAAGCACCGCGAGAATCTTTTGAATTCACGCTGGACGCGCTCGGCCATCGGCGTCGCCATCGCGCGCGACGGTCGCGTCTTCTTTACACAGGTTTTCATCGCGCCCTGACGCTCATCCGATTTAAAGCTTACAAGCTGGCGGCTGGCGCGCTCAAAAAAAGAGGCTGGCCGCCCGTTTTGTTTCGAGAGACTTTCAAGCTTCCCGCCTTCGCCAAGATTAACTGGACGCTGCGTGTGCTCGGCCTGCGCGCGGACGGTTATCATGAGCTGCAAACTGTTTTTCAGACCGTCACGCTCCGCGACCGGCTCACCTTCACACACACGACTGACAATAGCATCACTCTCAAATGCGATGCGCCCGGCGTTCCGGTTGATGAAAGCAATCTCGTCATGCGCGCGGCGAGAACTTTGCAACGACGCTTTGAGATAAAGCAGGGCGCGGTTATCACTTTGGAAAAAAATATTCCGGCGGCGGGCGGTCTCGGCGGCGGGTCGAGCGATGCCGCGATGACGCTCCTTGGTCTCGCGCAGCTCTGGCGGGTGGAGATGAACAAGCAGCAGCTCGAAGAGCTGGGCGCGAAAATCGGAGCCGATGTTCCTTTCTTTTTCACGGGCGGAACTGCGCTCGGCACGGGCTTGGGGACGGAAATCTCTGCTCTCGCGGACGCGCCCGCGAGTCATCTTCTCATCGTCAAGCCGGACGCCGAGGTCTCGACCGCAGAAGCTTATAAAGCCTTGAGTGCGCCCGCCTTGACAAAGGTTCAGGGCGACATTATCCTTTCCAGTTCGCGTCCGCACACGCAAATTTCGGATTCTTGGCATCATCACCTGCGGAACGATTTTGAGCCGGTCATCTATGGCCTGCATCCTGAGATTTTGCGCGCCAGAGATGCCCTGCGGCAGGCAGGCGCGCGGGCGGCTCTGCTCTGCGGCAGCGGCGCGAGCGTCTACGGCGTCTTTGATGAACCGGAAACGCGCGAGCGCGCCGCCCCAGCTTTGAGGACAGAAGCGGCCTGGCGTCTCTTCAAATGCGAGACTCTTTCGCGCGCGGATTATTTGAAAGAACTGGGAGCTGCGGCTGCTCCTTTAACGCGAGAGTTTGAAATTGGGGCGTAGCCAAGTGGTAAGGCACCGGTCTTTGGAACCGGCATTCGTTGGTTCGAATCCACCCGCCCCAGCCACTTTATAGTTCAAGGTTCAAAGTTATAAAGCTCTTGAACCTTGAACCTTGAACCTTGAACCTTTTATGGGAACGACCGGCGGCATCAAAGTCTTTTCGGGCAACGCTAATGTGCAGTTGGCTGAGGAGATTTGCCATTACTTGAGCTGCGATCCGGGGCGCGCCATCACGGAGCGTTTCTCGGACGGCGAGTTTAACTTTCAGATTGACGAGAACGTGCGCGGCGGCGACATCTTTATCGTCCAGCCGACGTGCCCGCCGACCGACGCCAATCTGATGGAGCTGCTCGTGATGCTCGACGCGTTTCGCCGCTCGTCTGCCGAGCGCGTGACGGCGGTCATTCCGTACTACGGTTACGCGCGCTCTGACAAAAAGGATCGCCCGCGCGTGCCGATTTCGGCCAAGCTGGTGGCGAATCTGATTACGGTCGCCGGGGCGAATCGCGTGCTCACGATTGACCTGCACGCGTCGCAGATTCAAGGCTTCTTTGACATCCCCGTGGATCACCTCTACGCCGCGCCCGTGATGATCGGTCATTATCAGGAAAACCCTTTGCAGAACCTGACGGTGGTCGCGCCGGACACGGGCGGAGCGGAACGCGCGCGGGCTTACGCGAAACGCTTGAACGCGGAACTCGCTCTGTGCGACAAGCGGCGCGAGAAGGCGAACGTCGCGGAAGTGATGAACGTGGTCGGAGACGTGGAGGGGCGCAGTTGTTTGATCGTTGACGACATGTGCGACACCGGCGGCTCGCTGACGAAAGTGGCGAAGGCTTTGAAAGAGGCTGGAGCAGAAACGATTCACGCTTGCTTTACGCATCCGGTGCTGTCTGGAAGAGCCTGCGAGCAGCTTGCGAAGTCAAATATTGAACAGATGGTAGTGACGAACACGATTCCGCTCAACGGCGCGGCGTGTGAACTCAAGAACGTCAAAATTTTAAGCATCGCTCCGCTGTTGGCGAAAGCGATCAAGTCGATCCACGAGGAGACAAGCGTTTCCTCGCTCTTCGTCTGACGAAGGGCAAAGACAACTTAGTCTCAAGTTCCAAATTCCGGCTTCCAGGTTCGGAGCAGTTGTGCTTGGAAACCGAAACTTGGAACTTGAAGCTTTTTAAGAGAGAGCGAATAAATATCATGGCAGAAAGAGAAACAATCACCGTGCGCGCGGAGTTGCGCAACGGTCGGGGCAAGAATGACGCGCGGCGCGTGCGTCGTGAGGGCATGGTTCCGGTCACAGTTTACGGCGGAGAGGGCGAGGCCGTCTCGGCGGTTGCGCCGCTCAGGGAATTGGCCGCCATCCTGCGTTCGGAGTCAGGGCATAACACGATCTTCACGCTCGATGTGGCGGGAGTCGGAGAGAGCGAAGTCATGTTCCATGACCGTCAGCTCGATCCCGTGCGCGGTCGTCTCGTCCACGCGGATTTGCGCCGTCTGGTCAAGGGCGAGAAGATCGAAGTCACCGTGCCGATTCACCTGACGGGCGAACCCATCGGCGTGCGCGAAGAGCAAGGCCATCTCGAACAGGTCATGCGCGAGATAGACATTCGTTGTGAGCCGCGAAACATTCCCGACTCGATTGACCTTGACGTGTCGGGCCTGGGCGTCCATGACGTGTTGCACGTCTCGGACATTCCGGCTGACGAGAACATAGAGATTCTTGAAAGCCCTGAGTCAGTGATTGCGACCGTCGGCATCGTCCGCGAAGAGGTGCTTGAGCCGACCGCTCCGGCTGAAGGCGAAGAGCCTGCCGAGCCTGAAGTCATCGGCAAGGGCAAGAAGGAAGACGAAGAAGAGGGCTGACGATTTTAGATTTGCGATGGCCGATTTGCGATTGGTCTTAAATCTAAAATCGCAAATCTAAAATCTGAAATCGAAAATCCTGATGCTTTTAATAGTCGGCCTCGGCAATCCGGGCGCGGAATATGAATGGACGCGCCACAACCTGGGCTTCATGCTCATTGACAGAATCGCGCGCGAGACGGGCGCGCTCGTCAAGCGCAAGGAGTGCCGCGCGCTCATCGGTCGCGCAGACTTTGAAGGCGCGACGGTCGAGCTAGTCAAGCCGCAGACTTACATGAACCTGAGCGGCGAATCGGTCGCCTGTCTCATTGATAAGCGACACGAGGCGCGCGCACAGGGCGCGAAGGAGTTGATCGTCATCAGCGACGATCTGGCTCTGCCCTTCGGCACGATTCGCCTGCGCCCGCGCGGCTCTGCGGGCGGGCACAACGGCCTGAAGTCAATCATCGCGGCTCTCAAAACCGAAGAGTTCGCGCGTCTCAGAATCGGCATTCAGCCGCCGCATCCGGTCGGCGACACCAGGCGTTTCGTCCTCGAAGAATTTTCGAGGAGCGAGCGCGACGAAGTTGAAAAGATTTTAGAGCGAAGCGCAGACGCGCTCCGCGCCGTCCTCCGGGATGGCATTGAGAAAGCAATGGCAACTCACAACAGTTTTCAGTAGGCGGTTTTCAGTTTTCAGTAAAAACAAATCGTTTCTACTGGAAACTAAAAACTAAAAACTGAAAACTGAAAACCTTCTTGCTTCACACGAAGCTAGACATCCAAAAGGAGGATGAAATTTTGGCAGCAGAGAGAATTTACGAAGTGATGTTCATCATTGACCCGAACGCGGGCGCAGAGGATGTGACACGCTTGACCGATAACCTACAGCAGACCGTGACGGATTTGGGCGGCACGATTACGAAGAACGAGGACATGGGACGCCGTACGCTCGCCTATCCGATTGGCCGCAAGAACGAAGGCCATTACGTGCTTTTCGAGATCGAAGGCTCTGGCCGCGAGATCGCGGAGCTTGAGCGACGGATGCGCGTCAACGATCAAGTCTTGCGCTATATCACTGTGCGCGTGGACGAGGATCGCCGCCGCGCCGAGAAGTTCAAAGCCAAGCGCGCGCGCCGCGCCAGCAAGCGTCCGATGGCCGCTTCCGCAGGCGCGCGTTCGACAGCCGTCGTCGCCCCTCCGGTGAAAGAAGAGAGCGACGAAGCCTAAAGACCTTGCTCCGGTCGGCTGCGGTCTGATCGGCTTTTGTAGAGAGGATTGAAGAAAAGATTATGTCGAGCAATTACGATGATCGTGATCGCGGGTTTGACCGCGACGATAATGATGACAGAGGAGATCGCGGCGGTCGCGGCGGTCGCGGCGGCGGGCGGCGCGCGCATCGTCGCAAAGTTTGCGGCTTCTGTCGTGAGAAAGTTGACCTCATTGATTTCAAGGACGTGAAGCTCTTGCAGGGCTTTATTCCTGAGCGCGGAAAGATTTTGCCGCGTCGTATCTCCGGCTCATGCGCGACGCATCAACGCATGCTGTCCGAAGCTATCAAGCGCGCGCGCAACATCGCGCTCTTGCCTTACGCCACAGACTAAAGAGGAGGAACGAAAAGAGATGGCACACACAAACGTCCTCCTGCGGGAAGACATAGATGATTTGGGAGCGCGCGGCGAGATCGTTCGCGTCAAAGCGGGCTACGCGCGCAACTACTTGCTGCCGCGCAAGCTCGCCGTGCAGGCGACTGCGAGCAACGTCAGGCAGATCGAACAGGAGCGTGCCGCGCTCTTGAAGAAAGAGGCGAAGGAGCGTTCGGGAGCCGAAGGTCAGGCCGAGCAGATGCGTAAGCTGAGCCTCAATTTCGAGCGCAAGGTCGGCGAGCACGGCATCCTGTACGGCTCCGTCACTTCGATGGACATCGCCGAAGCCTTGAAGGAGCGCGGTTACGAGATTGATCGTCGCCGGATTACCCTGCCCGAAACGATTAAGGAGACGGGCGAGTTCACCGTCGGCGTCCGCCTGCACCGCGATGTCAACATCGAAATCCCCGTCATCGTGACGGGCGAAGGCGGCGCGACGACAACTGCGCCCGCCGAGACTGAAACCGGGGCGACGCCCGCCGTGCGCGAAGATACTGCCGAAGGCTCGCCCGAGCCGGGCGCGGAATCCGAAGCGGCGGTGGAATAAAAAGCGGAAAATAAGCTCACGCAAAGGCGCAAAGACGCAAAGAAGAACTTAACGGTTTTCTTTGCGTTTTTGCGCCTACGCGTGAAATTTTCCTGGTCGCGCTGGCTCGTGTTGTCGCCGCGCCGCGTCGTGTAGTATAGTGCGCGACTGCAAGGCGCGGGTCACCGTGCCGTCGCGCATTTCGTCTCTGACCGCAGGCTTTCATCTTTAATTTAAAAACTCTTTTTAAGAAAGACTACAGATGGCATTCCCCGCTGATTCGGCACGCGACCAACTCATCGAACGGCCTCTGCCGAGCAGTCCCGAAAGCGAGCGCGCCATCCTCGGCGCGATCATTCTCAATAACACGCTCATCAGTCAGGCGATAGAGCTTTTACGACCCGAGGACTTTTACGTCGGCTCGCACCGTCGCATCTTCGTCTCCATGATCTCCCTCTTCGAGCACGGCTCGGAAATCAATCCGATTCTCATCGGCGAAGAACTCAAACGCGACGGCGCGCTCGAATCGGTCGGCGGCATCACGTTTATCACGAATCTGACTTACGGCCTGCCGCACTTCGCCAACATCGCCGCCTACGCCAAGATCGTCCGCGACAAATCCCTCATGCGCTCCCTCGTCAAAGTCTGCAACAAGGTGACGAGCGAGGCTCTGGAGGAGGAGGAAGACGCGCAGATCATTCTCGATCATGCGGAGCAAGCTATCTTCGCGCTGGCGGACGAGCGGACGCGGCAAGGCTTCGCGCACATCAAACCCGTCGCCGATCAACTGCTCGAAAAAGTTCAGGAGATGGCCGGACGCTCCGCCATGCTCACGGGCTTGACGACGGGCTTCACAGAGCTTGACTCGATGACCTCTGGCCTACAGCCCTCAGACCTCATCGTCGTCGCGGCCAGACCGTCAATGGGAAAGACGAGCCTGTGTCTGACGCTCGCGCAGAACGCGGCGATTCACTCGGAGGCGGTGGTCGGCATCTTCTCGCTTGAGATGTCGAAGGAGGCTCTGGTGATGCGTATGCTCTGCTCCGAGGGGCATGTTGACGCGCATCGTTTCAGGAGTGGCTTTCTTTCGCGCGACGAATGGGCGCGGCTGGCGGGCGCGCTCGGTAGTCTGGCGGATGCAAAGATTTTTATAGACGACACGCCGGGCATCAGTGTGCTTGAGATGCGCGCGAAGGCCAGACGGCTGGCGACCGAGCAGAAGCGGCTCGATCTGATTATCGTAGATTACCTGCAACTGATGTCCGGCTCGTCGCGCCGCGCAGAGTCGCGCCAGCAAGAGGTCTCGCAAATCTCGCGCGAGCTGAAAGGTCTGGCTAAAGAAATGAACGTGCCGCTCATCGCTCTCTCCCAGCTCTCGCGCGCGCCCGAATCGCGCACGGATCATCGCCCGCAACTCGCAGACTTACGTGAGAGCGGCGCGATTGAGCAGGATGCAGACGTGGTGGCATTCATCTATCGTGAGGAGCAGTACAATCGCACGGAAGAGAACGCGGGCATCGCTGAGATTATTGTTTCAAAGCAACGCAACGGGCCGACGGGAACAATCAAGCTGGCGTTCCTTAAAGAGTTCACCAGATTTGAGAACATGTGGCGGGATTCACCTGATTATCCACCATCTTCAAGCGATCAACTTCCCCCTGGATCAAAGAAAAGTCTTCCTTCAGGTTCAAAAAATCAACTTCCCCCCGCCTCTGACTATTAGTTGAACATCTTCAAAGGATGGCAAAGGTTGAAATGGAAAAGAGCTTGACGTTGGGCGAGGGTGAAAACACCTCTCATCGCCCGACGTGGGCGCGCATCAACACGGACGCGCTGGCCGGGAATTTTCATTTCGTGCGTCGCCGCGTTCGTCCCGATGTCAAAGTGATGGCCGTCATCAAGGCTGACGCTTACGGTCACGGCGCGGTCGAGTGCGCGCGCAGACTCGCCACGGAGGGCGCGGACTGGTTCGGCGTCGCCACGCCCGAAGAGGGAATCGAGCTGCGCGAAGCAGGAATCGAAACGCCGGTCTTGTGTCTCGGCGGTTTCTGGGAAGGACAGGCCGAAGCCTGCTTGCGCTTCCGCCTCGTGCCCGTCATTTATCGCATAGACATGGCCGAGTCGCTTGACCGCGCGGCGCGTGCGGCGGGCTTTGTGGCCGACGCTCACGTCAAGATTGACACGGGAATGGGAAGGCTCGGAGTCCGTTATGAAGCGGCTGCGGAATTCGCTGAAGCTCTCAAAGCTTTTCACCACATACGCGTTGACGGTTTGATGACGCACTTTGCGGCGGCGGACGATCCCGACAGGGATTGCTTCACGAGCGATCAGACTTTGCGTTTCAGGGATGCGGTCAATCTCTTTCGCGCGCGTGGATTCAATCCGACCTACGAAGACCTCGGAAACTCCGCCGGGACATACGCGCACGAAGATGCGTGGGGCAACATGGTGAGGCCGGGCGGCATACTCTACGGCTTGTGGCGCGACATCCTGCCGCCTGATGCCGAAGCGACGCAGCTTCGTCCGGTGATGTCGCTGCACTCGCGCATCATGCTCTTGAAGCGCGTCGCCAAAGGCGAGACGCTCGGTTACGGCTGCACGTTCGAGGCGTCGCGCGAAACTCTGGTGGCGACTTTGCCGATTGGATACCATGACGGCTACATGCGCGGGCTGTCGAATCGCGGGCGCGTGATCGTGCGCGGCACGTATGCTTCGGTGGTGGGGCGCATCTCGATGGATTTGACTTTGATTGACGTGACGGATGTGCAGGATGTTTCCCTCAATGATCGCGTGACGCTGCTCGGCGAAGACGGCGAGCTGTCTGTTCCGGCGGAAGAGCTGGCGAAGACTGCGGGCACGCTCTCTTATGAAGTGACCTGCGGCATCAGCGCGCGAGTCCCGCGCATCTACGTTCCATAACAGAAATCACTCAACCCTTTGCGCCTTGAGTTTTTCCTTTGCGCCACCAGCGAGAACCACCAACTTTTCACGCAAAGGCGCGAACAAAGAAAAACTCAAGGCGCAAAGGGTTGTGCTTCTGAGTTTGAAACTCGCCTCTTCAGTTGAGCATGAAGTTATAGTTAATCATGCCTGAGACTTTGACCGGCACGCCGTTCAGCATGGTAGGCGTGAAGCGCGCTTGATAGGCGGCCTGCTCCGCCGCGCTGTGAAGTACAGGATTGCCCGAAGTGGCACGCGCCGAAATCACTTTGCCCGACTCGTCAATCGTGATCTGCACATTCACAATGCCCTGGATGCGTCCGAGCTTGGCTATCTGCGGGTAAATGGGTTTCGGCAAGGATTTCGCTGCGCTGTTGAGCAGCACGCTCTTTCTGATGATGGTCGGCTGCGCGGGCGTCGCGGGTTTCTCCTTGAGCGGCGGCGGCGCGTCTATCTTGACCATTGAGCCATCACCGCCGTTATCCGTCCCGCCGGTAGAGTTCCTGTTTCCCGAAGGCCCGCCGAATGTCGGTTCAGTGTTTGAATCACCGAGTTTGACATTGCCCAATGGCGGAAGCTCCGGCACGCTTGATGCGACACTCGAAACTTTGTCCGGCACTTTGGTTGATTCGGCGATGCGATCTATCAGTTCGATTCTTTGCCCCTCCGTGCTTCTTTGACCGGGGTTGGTCGAAGACCTCGGCGCTGTGTTTCTCAATTCGGGGGCGGGCTGCTCGGCCTGCATGGGCGTGACGAGCGAGATAAACTCCAAATCCTGATTTTCCAAATGCGCGTCGTAAGCGTAAATGCTGACGATGCCTAAAGACATGACGACCAGCGCGTAACCCGCGAGCGTGGCGAGCAGGAAACGCCCTCTTCGCTTGAACTCCGTGTGATGTGAAGCTGATTCGACTAGATTAGTAAACATTCTTCTCTTCTCCTCCCAAATTCAGCCGGTGCCATGCGGGTCGCTGGGAGCTTCCTTGCTGCCTGCTTAGACTCCGACCGCCCCTCGCTTGTTCCCGAAATCGCAAAATCTCATCTGTACACCGCGCCGCATTTCTTTTAGGATGGATGGCGTTCAATCAAAATTCTATTTCAGGGGAAGATATTAAAGATGGCGACAAGCGCTGAATGGCATGAGAACTATGCGGAGATGAGCGAGCTGACGCTCAATTTTTCGCGTGCGGTCAAGAGTGTGCAGGAAGAGCTTGAGGCGGTCGACTGGTACAACCAGCGCGCACAGGCCACCACAGACGAGCAACTGCGCCGCATCCTCGAACATAACCGCGACGAAGAAATCGAGCACGCCATGATGACGCTCGAATACCTGCGCCGCATCAATCCGGTCTTTGACAAACACATGCGAACCTATCTCTTCACGGAGGGCGACATCACGGAGATAGAAGAGAAGGCCGAAGAGTAATAACGCAAGTTGCTATTTTATAGAATTAAATCGAACCGCAGAGACGCAAAGACGCAGAGAGAGGTATGAAATATTCAGAAAAACCGAAGCGGTTCGGACATTCCCTGTATTTATTTTCCTCTCAGCGTCTCTGCGCCTCTGCGGTGAAAAGATAACCGGCATCTAACGCCTTCATTAGTCCGAAATCTAAATCCGAAATAGGAGAACCTATGCCCCTACAAACAGAAAACCCGAAGGCTCAGGCTGAGGAGTTGAACCCGTTTGAGATCGCCAAGCAGCAGTTTGACCGCGCGGCTGATTATCTTGAGCTTGAGGATTCAATGCGCGATGTCTTGAGGCACGCCAAGCGGCAGCTCATCGTTTCCATTCCGGTCAAGATGGATAGCGGTCGCGTCGAAGTCTTTGAGGGTTATCGCGTCCAGCACAACATCGCGCGCGGCCCCGCGAAGGGCGGCATACGCTATCACCCGCAGGTCACGCTCGACGAGGTTAAGGCTCTGGCTTCGTGGATGACCTGGAAGTGCGCTACTGTCGGGATTCCTTACGGCGGCGGCAAGGGCGGCGTCGTCTGCGATCCGAAAAGCATGTCGCGCGACGAGCTTGAACGCCTCACGCGCCGCTACGCATCGGAAATCGCTCCGATCATCGGCCCCGGCAAAGACATTCCCGCGCCCGACGTGTACACGGACGAGCAGACGATGGCCTGGATTATGGACACGATCTCGATGGTGCTCGGCCACACGGAGCTGGCCGTCGTGACGGGCAAGCCGTTGTCGCTCGGCGGCTCTGCCGGACGCTCTGAAGCGACTGCGCGCGGCGGGCTGTACGTGTTGCGCGAGGCTTGCCGCGTCAAAGGGATTGATTTGAAGGGAGCGAGGGTCGCCGTGCATGGCTTCGGCAACGCGGGAGCGAACTTCGCACGGCTGGTTGCGGGAGACGGGGCGCGCGTCGTCGCCGCTTGCGATTCGCGTTGCGGCGTCTATGCCGAGAACGGCCTCAACATCGAAGCCGCGCTCAGGCACAAGAAAGAGACAGGCTCGCTGCAAGGCTTGGACAACGTGAAGGAGATCGCCTGCGAAGAAGTTTTGGAGACAGACTGCGACATCCTCGTCCCGTCCGCGCTTGAGAACAGCATCACTCTCGCCAACGTCGAGCGCGTCAAAGCGAGAATCATTATCGAGCTTGCCAACGGCCCGACCACTCCCGGCGCAGACCGCGTGTTCGCGGACGCGGGCGTCTTTCTCATCCCCGACATCTTAGCCAACGCGGGCGGCGTCACCGTCAGCTATTACGAATGGGTGCAGGATCAATACTCTTTCTTCTGGACTGAGAATCAGGTCAACGACACTTTGGAACAGACCATGCGCACGGCCTTTCGCTCAGTGCATGAAACAGCCGGCCTGCACGACACGGACATGCGCACGGGCGCGTACATCCTCGCCGTTGACCGCGTCGCCAAGGCGACCAGCGTGCGCGGAATATTTCCGTAAGAAAAAAAGCTATGAAAGACAAAATCACCATTTACGAAAAACCCACTTGAAGCAAGTGTCGAGAGGTTGACCGGCTGCTCCGTGAGAGCGGCATCCCGTTTGAGAAAGTCAACTATTACATCGAACCGCTCAGTGAGGAGAAACTGCGCGAGCTGTTGCGCAAGATGAAGATGAAGCCGCGCGAGCTGCTGCGCACGAGCGAGCCTCTCTACCGCGAATTGCATCTAAAAGAGAGCCGGCATTCGGATGATGAATTAATCGCTTTGATGGTCGAACATCCAGACCTCATCCAACGCCCCATCGTCGAACGCGGCTCGCGCGCCGTCCTCGGTCGGCCAACGGAAAATATAAAAGCAGTGATGAGTGACGAGTCATGAGAGGTGAATAAAAACAGCTCGACTCTCATCACTCATCACTCATCACTCATCACTTGAGTTATGGCAAAAGCATCAGCAACAGTTTACGTCTGTCAGAATTGCGGGCATCAATCGCGCAAGTGGCTCGGGAAGTGTCCCGATTGCGGCGCGTGGAATACGTTTGCGGAGGAACGCGCCCGCGCCGTCAAGAAGGAGAGCGCGACCGCGCGCACAGGTTTTCGCCTCCGCGAAGTCAAGCCCGTCGCTTACGGCGAGATAGAATCGCAGGACGACGCGCGCATGTCGTCCGGCATCACTGAATTCGACCGCGTGCTTGGCGGCGGCATCGTGCCCGGCTCGCTGATACTTATCGGCGGCGATCCCGGCATCGGAAAATCCACGCTCTTGCTCCAAGCCGCAGACAAGATGAGCGGGGCGGGGCAAACCGTGCTCTACGTTTCGGGCGAAGAGTCTGAGCGGCAGATAAAACTGCGCGGCGAGCGTTTGGGCATCTCGGCTGAGAAGCTTTATCTCTTGCCGGAGACGAATCTCGAAAATATTTTTGATGAGATTGAACGGATGCAGCCCGGTGCGGTCATTGTGGATTCGATTCAAACGGTCTTCTCTTCGAGCATCGAATCCGCGCCCGGCTCTGTCTCGCAGGTCAGGGAAGTTGCCGGGCAATTCCTGCTGCTCGCAAAGAATCGCGATCTCCCTGTCTTTCTCATCGGCCACGTCACCAAAGAAGGCTCTATCGCCGGGCCGAAAGCTTTGGAACACATCGTTGACACGGTGCTCTACTTTGAAGGCGAACGCCATCACAATCATCGGATTGTGCGCGCCGCGAAAAATCGTTTCGGCGCGGCGAACGAAGTCGGCGTGTTTGAGATGACGGGCGCGGGGCTAGTCGCGGTGGCGAATCCTTCGGAGATGTTTTTGCAGGAGAGGCCGAAAGGCGTCGCAGGCTCTGTCGTGACCGCGTGCATGGAAGGGACGCGGCCTGTGCTGGTTGAGATTCAGGCTCTCGTCTCAGGCTCGAAGTACGGGACGGGCAGGCGTATGACGCAGGGCGTAGACCAGAATCGCGTCTCGTTGCTGATTGCGATGCTCGAAAAGCGCGTCGGTTTTCACTTAATCGGCGATGACGTGTTCGTCAACATCGCGGGCGGGCTTGAGATTGACGAGCCTGCGGCAGACCTCGGCGTCGTCGCCTCAATCGCGTCGAGCTTCAAGAACGCGCCCATTGACGAGCACACAGCCGTCTTCGGCGAAGTCGGCCTGACCGGAGAAGTGCGCGGCGCGATGCAGGCGCAAGTCAGGGCCAGAGAGGCGCAGGCTCTCGGCTTCAAAAAAATCATCATGCCCGCCTCGAACACCTCCGGCCTCGAACGCCTTCTGGGCGTGCGCGTCGTCGGCGTGCGTTCGGTCGAAGAGGCTTTGGACGAGTTGTTCTGATTATTTGCGATGCCCAAACAAAAACTGAGAGGCTTTACCGAGCGCGTCGCGCTGGTGACGAACGGTTCGAGCGGGATTGGCTGCGCCGTCGCGTTGCAGCTCGCGCTTGAGGGAGCTTACGTCATCGTCAACTATCGTGACGTAGAGGACGAGAGCGTGGTTAATGAGCTGCGCGAGCCGGGCACGCTGGCTCATGCAGTGCGCGGCGATGTCTCGCGCGGCGCTGATGTGCGCCTGATGTTCATTGCGATTGAAGAGACGTTCGAGCGGCTCGATCTGCTCGTCAATAATGCTTACGCCAATCATGAGGCGACGCTCGTCGTCGGCCAGCATTCATCAAGCGAATAACTCACCGCAGAGACGCAAAGTCGCAGAGGAAGAAAATAAGAAGCTACAGATACACACTGATGAACGCGGATTGATAAATTATTTTATCTCTTTATCCGTGTGCATCCGCGTTAATCTGTGGCCTCTTTTGCTTTTTCTCTCTGTGTCTCTGCGGTGAATAGCTTGCCGCCACGCGAAAAGCTTTTCGTGACGCAAAGGTTACAGGCGTGTTAATATGCTCCATCATGCGCACGGACGTTATTCTCATTAGAGTAATCTTCACAGCGATTCTGGTCGCAGCCGGGTACGTTCTGCATCCGGTGCCGGGCAAGCATTGGATTTCAGCGTTCGCCGCCGCCGCCGTCGCCATCGCCATCATCTTTTTTGAGATACGCATTCGCCGCGCCAGCCTGAAAACGCTGATCGGCGCGGCGGTCGGCTCGATCCTGGGCATCGTCGGCGCGTTTCTGATCGGCGTGCTCATCAGTCATCAGGAATCCGGCGCGGTCGCGGCGGAAACCAAAGCCTTTTTGACGCTCGCCCTCATGTTCTTTATGGCTTACGTCGGCCTCATGGTCGGGGCGGCCAAAGGCGATTACCTGGACCTCGCCGCGCTCGGCGGCATCTTTAGCGACAAGACCGCGCGTCGCGATCTGAAAATTTTAGACACGTCGGTCATCATTGACGGTCGCATCGCGGACGTGGCCGAGACGGGTTTTTTGACAGGCTCGCTGATTATCCCTCAATTCATTCTGCGCGAATTGCAACAGGTCGCAGACTCTCCCGATTCCTCCAAACGCCAGCGCGGTCGGCGCGGCCTCGACATGCTCAATCGTTTGCAGAACAACAGCGCGCTTGATATTCAAATCATCGAGACTGACTTTCCGGCTGTGCGCGAGGTGGATCTGAAACTGATTGAGCTGGGCAAGCAGCTTGACGCCGTGATCGTGACCAACGATTTCAACTTGAACAAGGTATCGCAACTGCGCGGCGTGAGCGTGCTCAATATCAACGAGCTGGCGAACGCCCTCAAGCCCGTCGTCTTGCCGGGCGAAGCCATGCGCGTCTTCATTCTGAAAGAAGGCAAAGAATACAATCAGGGCGTCGCTTATCTTGATGACGGCACGATGGTCGTAGTTGATAACGCGCGCCGCTTAATCGGCAAGAACGCGGACATCGCCGTCACCAGCGTCCTCCAAACGACTGCCGGAAAAATGATCTTCGGACGCCTGTGGGAAGAGTCTGACAGCGGCAACGGCGGTTACACTGATTCGCGCATCAACGGCACGCGCCGCCCCGCGCGCGACCTGCGCACCACCAGCATCGCCCCCAACCGCGCAGACCACAGCGAGCCAGTTGCGGAATAACAAAGGGATGAGGGCGGAGGGATGAGGGATGAAATAAAAACTGATTTCATTTCTGCATCCCTCCGCCCTCATCCGTCATCCCTATGAATATTGCGATCATCGCGGCTGCCGGGCAGGGCACGCGAATGGGTGGCCGTCGAGCCAAGCAGTTCCTAGAGTTGGCCGGCCTTCCGATTATCATTCACACGCTCAAACGATTCGAGCAATGCGCCGAAGTGCAGGAGACGGTCGTGGTCTTGCCCGCGCCGGACGTGGCCGGATTCCTCGCGCTCGCGGGCAAGCACGAACTACGCAAGCTGGCGCGCGTCGTCTCAGGCGGACAAACGCGCGCCGAATCCGTCTGGCGCGGACTTCAGAGCGTCCGTCCGGCGACGGCTGAGATCATCTGTGTGCATGACGGCGTGCGCCCGTTCGTGACCGCCGAAGAGATTGAACGCACCATCTGTGCGGCGCGGGAGCATGGCGCGGCGATTCTGACCGCGCACGCGAGCGATACCATCAAAGAGATTCAAGACGGCGTGGTCGTGCGAACGCTTGAGCGCGCGAGCCTGCGTCATGCTCTGACGCCGCAGTGTTTTCGTTACGCGCTCCTGCGCCGCGCCTACGAGCAGGCCGAACAGCTTGGCCTTCAAGCGACCGATTGCAGCTCTCTCGTCGAACAACTCGGAGAGAGAGTCGCCGTCGTCGAAGGCTCTGCGCGCAACATCAAGATCACACGCCCGGAAGACATCGCGTTCGGAGAAATCCTGCTGCGCGAGTTCAAAGTTTAAGGTTCAAAGTTCAAGGTTTGAATCATCCTAACCTTGAACTTTGAACCTTGAACCTTGAACTTATGTTAAGAATCGGCATCGGCAGTGACACGCATCGTTTGACGAGAGGGCGGCAGCTCGTCTTGGGCGGCGTGCGCGTCGAGTCGGAGCTTGGCGCGGAGGGGCATTCGGACGCGGACGCGCTCTCGCATGCAATCACGGATGCTATCCTGGGAGCGTTGTGCGAAGGCGACCTCGGCGTGCATTTCCCGGATCGTGATCCGCAGTGGAAGGACGCGAACAGCTTGCAGCTTTTAGCGCGCGTCGTGTGGCTGGCCGGAGAGCGTGGCTTTCATGTCGTCAATGTTGACGCGACCGTCATGCTCGAACAGCCGAAGCTGCGGCCTTATATCACGGAGATGCGCGAGAATCTTTCGCAGACTCTCGGCGCAGACGTGAAATGCGTGAGCGTCAAAGCCAAGACCGGCGAAGGGCTTGACGCCATCGGCGAAGGCTTGGCGATTTCCGCGCAGGCAGTCGTGTTGTTAGAGAGTGAATAAAGAATAACTGTTAGCATGAATCAAACGAGACATCTTATCTTTACGCCTTTGCGCCTTTGCGTGAAACCAATCTCACGCAAAGGCGCAAAGGCGCAAAGGCAAGACAGAGTTTTCTGATGAGACCGCAAGACTTGATACAGAAAAAACGTGACGGAGGCGCGCTCTCGCCCGCAGAGATCGCGTCCCTCGTGCGCGGCGTGACCGACGGCACGCTCGCGGATTATCAAGCGTCCGCGCTCTTGATGGCGATCTTTTTCAACGGGATGAACGATGCCGAGCAGCACGCGCTCACACAGGAGATGCTGCATTCGGGCGAGATACTCGATTTCTCGGAGATTGAAAAACCGAAAGCAGACAAGCATTCGACGGGCGGCGTCGGCGACAAGACCTCACTGATTATCGCGCCGCTCGCGGCTGCCTGCGGCCTCTGCGTGCCGATGATTTCCGGTCGCGGCTTAGGCCACACTGGCGGCACGCTCGATAAGCTCGAAGCGATTGAAGGCTATCGCGTGCATCTCTCGCTCGAAGAGTTTCGCGCCGTCTTGAAATGCGTCGGCTTCGCCATGATGGGGCAGACCGCAGACATCGCGCCCGCAGACAAAAAGCTCTACGCGCTTCGTGACGCGACGGCGACGGTCGAAGCGA
Source organism: Pyrinomonadaceae bacterium (assembly GCA_036403295.1). Classification (GTDB taxonomy): domain Bacteria; phylum Acidobacteriota; class Blastocatellia; order Pyrinomonadales; family Pyrinomonadaceae; genus JACMLC01. The sequence continues at coordinate 68,379 of DASWRG010000093.1, read as the reverse complement.
TTCCGCTGATCGTCGCTTCGATTATGTCAAAGAAAATGGCCGCCGGACTCGATGCCCTCGTGCTCGACGTGAAGACCGGAAGCGGAGCTTTTATGCGCGAAGAGGAGCGAGCCAGAGAGCTGGCGCGTGCGCTGGTGGCGACGGGCAATGCGTGCGGCGTGCGAACGGAAGCCTTAATAACAGATATGAACCAGCCGCTCGGCCACGCGGTCGGCAATGCTTTGGAAGTCTATGAATGCATTGCTCTCATGCGCGGCGAGGCTGATGAGCGTGCGCGTCCCGTGCTCGATCTCTCGCTCGAATTGACGGCGCGGATGCTCACTTCCGCCGGGCTCGAATCGAAGCTGGACGAGGCGCGCGAAACCGTCAGACGCGCCGTGGATTCGGGCGCGGCGCTCGAATGTTTCCGTCAGAACGTCGAAGCGCAGGGCGGCGACCCGCGCATCTGCGACGAGCCTGCTCGCCTGCTCGACCGGGGGCTGCATGAGGAGAGAATAGTCGCGCCGCGCGACGGATTTGTGATAAAAGTTGACGCAACCGAAATCGGAAATGCTGTCGCCGCGATTGGCGGAGGGCGGGCGCGCATCACGGATAAAATTGATCCGGCGGTCGGCTTTCTGTTTGAGATAAAGCTCGGAGGCGAAGTGAAAGCGGGAGACGCGCTCGGCCTGCTCTCTTGCCGCGATGAGGGGCATGCTGTCTCGGCTTCGGCGCGAATCGGCGCGGCGTACACCATCGCGGCTGAGCCGCCGCAAGAAGCTTATCAATTAATTAAGGAAGTAATCACGTCATGAAGTCACGCATCTGGAAATCGCTCGCCATCTTTCTCGCGTTGGCTCTGGTCGCGCTCGCCGCTTCGTCCTGCCACATGCAGAGCCGCGCGGCTGATGATAGATCGAAGATTCACGTCGGCATCGTCTTTGACATCGGCGGGAAAGACGACCGCTCGTTCAATGCTGCGGCGTGGGAGGGCGCGAAGCGCGCGAAGAATGATTTTCCGATTGTCCTGCGCGACGTAGAGCCGGGCGACCCGACTTCGATTGAGCCTGCCATGCGCGCTTTCGCAGAGCGCGGCTACGATCTGATTATCGGCGTCGGCTTTGCTCAAGCTCCGATTATGCAGAGGGTCGCGGAAGATTATCCGAACCTCAACTTTGCGATTATTGACGGCCTGATTTTCAAGCGTGATGCGCAGGGCAATCCCACACAGGAGTTTTTACAGAACACCGCCTCGCTCGTTTTCAAAGAGCACGAAGGCTCATATCTGGTCGGCATGATCGCCGCTAAAAAATCGCAGACGAATACGATTGGTTTCATCGGTGGCATGGACATCGGCTTGATTCACAGATTTGCGACCGGTTATGAAGAGGGCGCGAAGGCTGTCAATCCGAACATCAGGGTCATCGTCAACTATGTCGGCGTGACGGATTCGGCGTGGAACAATCCGGGCAAGGGCAAAGAGCTGGCCGAAGCGCAGATCGGCAAAGGCGCGGACGTGATTTTCACAGCCGCAGGCAATTCCGGCCTCGGCGCGTTCGACGCCGTCGAGCAGCACAGCAAGTTCGTCATCGGCGTTGACTCGAATCAAAACTGGGTCAAGCCCGGCTTCGTCCTGACCAGCATGGTCAAACGCGTGGACAACGCCGTCTATCAAATCATCAAGGACAAGGTCAATGGCAAGTTTCAGGGCGGCCTGCACGTTTACGGCTTGGACAACGAAGGCGTCGGCTACGCGATGGATCAGTACAACGAAAAACTGATTCCGCCCGATGTCATCAGAGATGTTGAAGCGGCCAAGCAGAAAATCATCAAGGGTGAAATCAAAGTCACAGATGCGATGACTAAACAATAGTTTTCAGTTTTCAGTTTTGAGTAGAAGAACATTCTGCCAAAACTGAAAACTGAAAACTGAAAACTGAAAACTGAAAACTTTTATGCTTGAACTAAGAAACATAACGAAGCGATTCGGTGACGTGCTGGCGAACGATCACGTCAACATCAAGGTTGAGCCGGGAACGATTCATGCCATTGTGGGCGAGAACGGCGCGGGCAAGTCTACGGCGATGCGTATCGCTTATGGATTTTACACGGCTGATGCGGGCGAGATTCTGATTGACGGCGAGGTGCGGCGCATCCAGACGCCGCACGATGCCATCGCGCTCGGCGTCGGGATGGTGCATCAACACTTTATGTTGGTGGAGACGATGACGGTGGCCGAAAATATTGTGCTCGGCGCGGAGCCGGGTTCGGCTGCCGCGCTCGACCTCGGCGGGGCTGAAAAGAAGATTCGCGCCCTCTCGGAAGAGTTCAAGCTGGCGATTAATCCGAACGCGACGATTGAAAGCCTGTCTGTCGGACAGGAGCAGCGCGTCGAATTATTGAAGGCTCTTTACAGGCACGCGCGCCTGCTGATTCTCGACGAGCCGACCGCAGTCCTGACGCCGCAGGAGGTCGAAGAGTTTTTTCAAATCCTCCGGGGCATGCGCGATCAGGGGAAGACGGTCATCATTATCACGCACAAGCTCTCTGAAGTGCTGGCGATTTCTGATGACGTGACTGTGATGCGTGACGGCAAGGTCGTCGGGCGCGTCAAGACGAGCGAGACCAATGCCGCCGAGTTGGCGCGCCTGATGGTCGGGCGCGATGTGCTGTTGCGTGTCGAAAAGCCTGACGCTGTGCCGGGCGAGACTGTCTTGAGCGTGCGAGAGCTTTCGCTCGCGGCAGATGGAGATGAGGCGCGTCGTCTTGACGGAGTCACATTTGAAGTCCGCGCGGGAGAGATCGTCGGCATCGCCGGAGTCGAAGGCAACGGGCAGACCGAATTGATTGAAGCTCTGGCCGGATTGGCCGCGTCTGAAAATATTAAAGGCCGCGTGGATTTTCTAGGGCGCGACGTGACGCATCTGTCCGCGCGCGCTCATAGAAATCTGGGCATCGCTCACATCCCGGAAGACCGTTTGCGTCGCGGCTTGTTGCTTGATTTCGATCTCGCGGAAAATTCGATTCTCGGTGTGCATTATCGCAAGCCAGCCGTGACAGGCTCGGGCGTGCTGCTTGACACGGAAGCTATCCGGCAACGCGCCGCGCGGATTATCAAAGATTTCGATGTGCGCCCGGCGAATGTGGAGCTTCCGGCGCGCTCGCTCTCGGGCGGCAACCAGCAGAAGCTCATCATCGGGCGCGAGTTCGACCTGCAACCGAAACTCCTGCTCGTCGCACAGCCGACGCGCGGCGTGGACATCGGAGCTATCGAGTTCATACACCGCAAGCTCGTCGCCATGCGCGACGCGGGCTGCGCCGTGCTGCTCGTCTCCGCAGAGCTTGAAGAAGTGACCGCGCTCGCAGACAGGCTTTTAGTTATTCGTCAGGGGCGCATTGTCGGCGAGGTTGATCCGAAGGTTGTGACGAATGAAGAGATCGGATTGTTGATGACAGGAGGCGAATAAAGATTTGAAATTTGAGATTTGAAATTTGAGATTGGGAGCAACATCATCGAAGGTCTCAACCTAAAATCAAAAGTCAAAAATCTAAAATCAAAATGAAACATTTGCGCGAACTTCTCTTTCCGTTGATCGCCGTCGTCGCTGCTTTCATCGTCGGCGGCATCGTCGTCCTGCTCATCGGCGATGATCCGATTGAAACTTACAGGCTCTTAATCGGCAGCGCGCTCTCGTGGCCGGACGGCATCGGCTACACGCTCTTTTATGCGACGCCACTGATTTTCACGGGGCTGGCGGTGGCGGTCGCGTTTCGCTGCGGCCTGCTCAACATCGGCGCGGAGGGGCAGCTATATATTGCGGCCTTCGTCACCGCGCTGGTCGGCATCAAACTGGGCACGCACTCGGCCTGGATACTCGTCCCGCTCTGCTTTGTGGCGGCGGTCTTGAGCGGGGCGACGTGGGCTGCGATTCCCGGCATTTTGAAAGCGCGGTTCGGCTCGCACGAAGTCATCAATACGATCATGATGAACTTCATCGCGGTTGCGCTGGCGGGCTACTTCACACAGCACTTTCTCAAAGGGCAGGGCGATCCGATTATGGAGACCGTGCCCATCGGCGAGGGCGCGCACATCGCGCGACTCGGCCATTTCATCCCGTCCTTTCCCGAACGCATTCCTTTGAACCTGGCTTTCATCCTCGCGCTCGTGGCCTGCGCGCTCGTCTACATTTTTCTGTGGCGGACGAAGTGGGGTTATGAGATACGCGCGACGGGCGCGAATCCGACTGCGGCTGAGTACGGCGGCATCTCTGTGCGCAAGCAGATCGTGTTGGCGATGGCCGTGTCGGGCGGCCTCGCCGGGATGGTCGCGATTAGCGAAGTCCTGGGCTATCGCTATCGTTATTACGAGGGCTTTTCGGGCGGCATCGGTTACGGCTTCACGGGCATCGCCGTCGCGCTCGTCGGGCGCAATCATCCGGTCGGCGTGTTGTTGGCGGCGATTTTCTTCGGAGCTTTGCTGCGCGGCGCGCTCTTCGTGGACATCTTCACAGAGCATGTCTCGAAAGATTTGGTGCAGGTCATTGTCGCCGTCGTCATCTTCTTCATCGCGGCTGAGCAGCTCTTTCGCGGCCCTGTGAACCGGTTCGGTTTGATGAAACGCTCAAAGGTATAGATGAATGAGTAAAGCCTTAATTCTGATCTTGCTCCTCTCGACCATGCGCCTGGCGACGCCGCTCGTGCTGGCCGCTCTGGGCGGTCTTTATTCGGAACGCTCAGGCGTCATCAACATCGCGCTCGAAGGCTTGATGCTGGCCGGAGCGTTTACGGGCGCGGTCGTGACGTATAAGACGGGCAATCCGTGGATTGGATTGCTCGCGGCGATTCTGGCGGGCATCTTTGTCGCCAGCATTCATGCCGTCGCGTGTATCAAGTATCAAGCCAATCAGGTTGTGAGCGGGATGGCGGTAAATATTTTGATGCTCGGAGTTCCGGCCTTGCTGAGCGGAGCTTTTTTTGATTCGACGGGAGCGACGCCGCAGATTCCGAAAAACAATCTCTTGCCATACGCGCCGATTATCATCGCCGTCTTGCTCGTCGCAGTCACCTGGTACGTGCTCAATCGCACGCCGTTCGGCTTGCGCCTGCGCGCGGTCGGAGAAAACCCTGAGGCGGCGGACACGGCTGGCGTCAGCGTCAAGCTCATACGTTACACGGGAGTCATGTTGTCCGGCGCGCTCGCGGCCATCGGCGGCGCGTATCTTTCCATCGGGCAGTCTTCGCTGTTCACGCGCAACATGACTGCGGGGCGCGGCTTTATCGCTCTCGCGGCCTTAATCTTCGGCAAGTGGAAGCCGGTGCAGACGATGCTGGCGTGTCTGCTGTTCGGCTTCGCCGAAGCAGTGACGATTCAGTTGCAGGGCGTTCCGATTTCAATTTTCGGCAAGGTCTTGATTATTCCGGTTCACTTCATACAGATGTTTCCATACGTCCTGACGATGATCGTGCTCGCGGGCTTTATCGGCACATCCAGAGCGCCGCGCGCGCTTGGTCTGCCATATCAGAAGGAAAAGTGAAAAAGCAGAATTCAGAACTCAGAACTCAGGAGTCAGAATGAAAGACAAGCTATTCTTCTGAGTCCTGAGTTCTGAGTTCTGAGTCCTTGATGATTATGTCCATCGCGCTTAACACCGCACATCTCAAACGCTACAAAGACATCGCCTGGCTGTTGATGAAGTACGGGCGATCCGATCTGGTCAGTCAGGCGGGGCTGGGAGATGTGCTCGATGAGAAGATCGAAAAAGTTGATGCCGGTGAAGCCAAAGAGTTGGCCGACGATCTGGAACGGATGGGGCCGACCTTTATCAAGCTGGCACAGCTTCTCTCGACCCGCGCAGACCTCTTGCCGTTAGCTTATCTCGAAGCCCTCGCGCGCCTTCAGGATAAGGTCGAGCCGTTCTCGTTCGGCGATGTCGAGCAGATAGTTTCAGCAGAGCTTGGCTTTCGTCTCTCGAAAGGCTTCGCCGAGTTTGAATCCATTCCGATGGCTGCGGCCTCGCTCGGCCAAGTCCATTTCGCGCGCATGCGTGATGGCCGTCCTGTCGTCGTCAAAGTGCAGCGACCCGGCGTCCGCGAAATCATCGTCGAAGATTTGGACGCGCTCGAAGCCGTCGCCGAGTTTCTCGACAGTCATACTGAGACGGGCAAGCGTTACGAGTTTCAGCCGATGCTCGTCGAGCTGCGCAAGAGCCTTCTGCGTGAGCTGGATTACAGACAGGAGGCGCGCAATCTCGTCACCATTGCCGGGAATCTCAGAGAGTTTGAGCGCATCGCCGTGCCGCTTCCGGTTGACGATTACACGACCTCGCGCGTGCTGACGATGGAGTACATACACGGCAAGAAAATTACCGCGCTCAGCCCGCTCGCGCGGATAGACATAGACGGTTACGCGCTCGCCGAACATCTCTTTCACGCTTATCTCCAACAGATTCTGGTTGACGGTTTCTTTCACGCGGACCCGCATCCGGGCAACGTGTTTCTGACTGACTACGGCTCAATCGCTTTGATTGATCTCGGCATGGTCGCGCGCATCACGCCGGGCTTTCAAGAGCAACTGCTGCAACTCTTGCTCGCCATCAGCGAGGGACGCGGCGACGAGGCTGCGTTGATAACGATCAAGCTCGGCGAGCCGAAAGATGATTTCGACGAGGCGATGTTCAAACGCAACATCGCGGAGCTGGTGACGCAGCACAAAAGCTCTAACCTGCAAGAGATAAATACGGGGCGCGTCGTGTTGGAAATCACGCGAATCGCGGGCGAGCGCGGCTTTCGACTGCCGCCCGAATTTACGATGATCGCCAAGACGCTGCTTAATCTGGATCAGGTCGTACATACGCTCGACCCGAACTTCAACCCGAACGCTTCGATTCGCCGTCACGCGACGGACATCGTGCGCCAGCGCATGCTCAAGAGCCTGTCGCCGGGAAATCTTTTCACTTCGGCTCTCGAAGTCAAAGAGTTTGCCGAAAAATTGCCGGGACGCGTCAACAAGCTTCTCGAAACGGTGGCGAATAACGAGCTGAAGATTCAGGTTGACACGATTGACGAGACGAAGCTGATGGCGGCTTTTCAAAAGATCGCCAATCGCATTACGCTCGGACTCTTGCTGGCGGCTTTAATCGTCGGCGCGGCCTTGCTGATGCGCGTCGAAACCACTTTCAAGATTCTGGGGTATCCCGGCCTCGCCATCATCTTCTTTCTGGTGGCGGCGGGCGGGGCTATTCTCCTGGCAATCAATATTCTTTACAATGATGAGAAGTCTGAGAAATCCGACTGAAAGACGATGAGTGAAATCAAAGGGCAGGACACTTTGTACGAGCGCGTCGAGCATACTGCGCGGACGATTCGCGCGCGCTACACGGAAGAGGTGCGCGTCGCGGTCGTGCTCGGCAGCGGCCTCGGCGCGTTCGCGGACGATTTGGAAGAGAGCCATGCTATTGCTTATGAAGAACTGCCGGGCTTTGCGCGCTCGACGGTCGAAGGCCACGCGGGTCGTCTCGTGCTCGGCAAGATCGAGAACGTCGCGGTCGCGGCGATGCAGGGACGCTTTCATTATTATGAAGGCTACGCGATTGACGAAGTGGTGTTTCCGGTTCGCGTCCTGGGCTTGCTCGGCGTGAAATCCTTAGTGCTCACGAATGCTGCGGGCGGCATCAACGTCGGCTTCGATCAGGGCGCGCTGATGGTCATCAACGATCATCTCAACCTGATGGGCGTCAGCCCTTTGCGCGGGGCGCATGACAATCGTTTCGGCGAGCGTTTCCCCGACATGAGCGAAGTTTACTCGCGCGACTACCAGGAGATCGCCGTCGAAGAGTCGCGCAATATGAATTTGGAATTGAGACGCGGAATTTACGCCGCGCTTTCGGGGCCGAGCTATGAGACGCCCGCCGAAGTGCGTCTCTTAAGAACGCTCGGCGCGGACGCGGTCGGGATGAGCACCGTGCCCGAAGCGATTGTCGCACGGCAGATGGGCATCAAAGTGCTTGGCATCTCGTGCATCACCAACATGGCGGCGGGCGTCATCGGCGAACCCATCAATCACGAAGAAGTGATGGAAACCGGCGCACGCGTTCACGAGACGTTTAAGGAATTGTTGCGGCGGGTGATACCGAGACTACAGTGACAAGTGCGTTGTGACGAGTGACAAGATAAAAGCTCTTTTGTCTTGAACTCGTCACAACGCACTTGTCACTTGTCACTTGAATTATGATTATAGGAATTAGCGGCGGCACGGGTTCGGGCAAAACGACTGTGGCGAAAAGTATTCTCGAAGCGGTCAACGCCGAAGACGTGGTCTTCATCCAACAGGACTCTTATTACCGGAATCTGAAAGATTTGCCGCTTGATTACAAACAGGCGGCCAACTTCGATCATCCGGATGCGCTTGATAACGACCTGCTCGTGCATCACATCAAGCGATTGAAGGCGGGGAACGCGGTCGAGCTTCCGCTCTATGATTTCAAAGCGAACATGCGTCTCGCAGAGACTCTTTTGATTGAGCCGAAGCCGATTGTGATTATCGAAGGCATCCTGATTTTTTCCGACGCGCGATTATTAGAACAGATGGACATCAAGGTATTCGTAGACACGCCCGATGACATACGCTTCATCCGACGCCTGCGCCGCGACGTGGCCGAGCGCGGACGCACGGTCGAATCCGTCATCGAGCAATATTTGGCGACCGTCAGACCGATGCACATGCAGTTTGTCGAGCCTTCCAAACGCTACGCGGATGTCATCATCCCGGAAGGCGGGCACAATCTGGTCAGCATTGATCTCATCAGCGGCAAGATACGCGAGCGCCTGTCCAACACCACACACACGAACGGAGCACAGGCATGAGCGAACGCGATTTAAAGTCACTGATTGAGATAGCACAAGAGGCGCGCGAACGCGCGTTTGCGCCCTTCTCGAATTTCCGCGTCGGCGCGGCGGTCGAAACGGAGGACGGCGAAATCTACACCGGCTGCAATGTCGAGAGCGCGAGCTACGGCCTCACGGTCTGCGCCGAGCGCGTCGCCATCTGGAAAGCGATTTCCGAAGGCGCGAGATGTTTTGGCCGCCTCGTCATCGTCGCGGACACAGAGAGGCTGACGCCGCCGTGCGGAACTTGCAGGCAGATTATCTGGGAGCACTGCCGCAACACGACCATCGTCCTCGCCAACCTGCACGGCGACACAAAGACGGTGGATATACAGCATCTCTTGCCGGACGCCTTCGACGCCAAGTTTTTACGCGAAGCAGGGAAAGAGAAACAGACTTCCGATGTCTAACTTTCAAATAAGCGATAATGACTAAGAACCAGAAACTACTCGATAGCGAAAGCACGCGTCCTCTTTGCGCCTTTGCGCCTTTGCGTGAGAATTGGTTTCACGCAAAGGCGCAAAGGCGCAAAGATAAATCCGGCTCGAAACATTTACGCATCTTGATGGCATTGCTTCTCATGGCTTCTCTAACGACACCGCTTGCGGCGGGCAAGCAATCGAAGAAACGCACGGAGAAAAAAACGAGCGTTGACTTGCTCGTGCGTGGCGGAACGATTGTCACGATGGACGACGCTCGACGGATCATCGAAGACGGCGCGGTCGCAGTCACAAAAGGGAGGGTCGTGGCCGTCGGCACGCGCGCCGAAGTGGAAGGCAAATACACCGCGCGCGAGACTGTAAATGCTGACGGCAAAGTGGTTATCCCCGGCCTCGTGAACGGCCACACGCATGTCCCGATGACGCTTTTTCGTGGTCTCGCAGACGATTTAGACCTCAATGAATGGCTGACGAAATATATTTTTCCGGCGGAAGCGAAAAATGTTTCGGAAGAGTTTGTGCGCGTCGGGACGCGGCTCGGACTCGCGGAGATGATTCGCGGCGGCACAACGACTTACTGCGACATGTACTATTTCGAGGACGCGATTGCGGACGAGACGGCGAAAGCCGGAGTGCGCGGCGTGCTCGGTGAAACCGTGATTGATTTTCCGGTCGCGGACAACAAGACCAACGCTGAGGCGATGGCTTACACGGAAAAGTTCGTCAAGAAGTGGCAGGGCAATCCGCTCATCACTCCGGCCATTGCGCCGCACGCGCCCTACACTGTCTCCGAAGAGCATCTCAAAGCGGTTCGCGCTTTCTCTGATAGAACCAAAGCCCCAATCGTGATTCACGTGGCCGAGACGCAGAAGGAAGTCGCCGACATCACGATGAATCACGGCGCGCGTCCCGTGGCTTATCTCTCGCGGATTGGGTTTTTGAACGAGCGTGTGATTGCGGCTCACGTCGTGTATGCGAATGATGAAGAGATTGCTATTTTGAAGCGGGCGGGCGTCGGCGTGGTTCATAACCCGCAGTCGAATATGAAGCTCGCGTCGGGCGTCGCGCCTGTGCCGAAGATGCTCGCCGCCGACTTGAATCTGGGATTGGGGACTGACGGCGCGGCCTCGAATAACGATCTCAATATGTGGGAAGAGATGGACACGGCGGCGAAGCTGCATAAGCTTATCAGTGGCGATCCGAAGGTGGTTACGGCTCAAGAGGCTTTTGAGATGGCGACGATACGCGGCGCGCGCGCCTTGCATCTCGAAAAAGAGATCGGCTCGATTGAGGTCGGAAAGCGCGCAGATTTGGTGATTGTTGACGAGGACGACCTGAACCAAACGCCGGTTTACAACATCTATTCGAGCCTCATTTACTCGACGAAGGCTGGTGATGTGCAGACCGTGATTATCGAGGGGCGCGTCGTAATGCGTGATCGGCGGTTGCTAACTTTGGACGAAAGCGATATAAAGAGCCGCGCACGTGCCTTTCGCGAGCAGATTATCAAAAGCCTCGCCCCAGCAGGCACGCCAACAACAGGGAAAAACTGAATCGTCGCGGCTTGATTAAGCCGCCTCAGAAGGCCATAATGCATCAAATAATTTGATGTGCCGATAGGCGAGCCTTCAAGCTCGCTTTTTCGCTTTAATGGAGTATGCAATAGTGTTGGAAAAACGGAAATGTGAAAACTTAAGCCGCGCCTCGTACAAATTTATTCTATTTTTGACGCTGATTTTAGCCGTCTCAGCCCTGTCGGCTCACGCGCAATCCGCCGCCGCCGCCCAGATGGATGTCGAAGTGATGCAGAAGCGGATTATGCACGCGCGCGCCCTGACGGCGGCTCATAATCTGACCGCCGCCGCCTTTGAGCTGGATGCGATTCGCAGCTCGACGACGGACGATGCCGTGCGCGATGTCGCGCGAATTATGCTGATTGGAATTTATCTGGAGCAGGGCGACTACGGTCGCGCGCAGAATTTACTTGAAGAGACTTATAAAGCTCGCACGCCGCAAAACGAAGGCGCGACGCGCTCGTATTTCGCGGTCGCCGGTCAAACCATCAACGGAGTGCGCGCGCATCTGGAACGCTATCGCGCCTTCGGCCTCAACATCGCCGATAAAGATTTGCCGACCGAGGCGAAGAATGATCTAGACCGTCTCCGCAGCCTGCTTGAGCGCGTCGCCGAACAGGCCAAAGAAATCGGAGCGGGGGATGACAAAAACACAGACGCCTTCGCTCTGCTTGAAGACGTGGCGAACGTGCGTTCGAGTCTGTCGCGTGACATGGACGAGCGTGCGCGCTGGCAGGGCGAGGTCGCGGATGCGCGTCAACATCTGACGGCATCCGATTCGCGCCTCGTCTCTCTGAGCAACAGTGGCGTCGCAGTCGCCAGTCCGTCTCCAGCTTTGGCTGCATCCAAAGGCATCACGACTCCGCCGCCCGCAGCTTCGAACAGCAGCCCCGCCTCCACTTCAAATCCTCAGGCCAAAACCGAGAGCGCAAAGAATGATGCGGGCGCGGCTGCGTCCGCGAACGCACAGTCGAGCGCGACGGTGGCAGGCCAACCCTTGAACGTCGGTTCGCTGCTTGAACAAGCGACGCAAAGAATCTCTCCGACTTATCCGGCGTTTGCCAAGACGGCGCACGTCTCCGGCGTCGTTCGCGTCGAATTGGTCGTGGACGAAAAAGGCTCCGTCGTCTCGGCGCAGAGCAACACAGGCCCCGTCATGCTCAGACAGGCTGCGGTTGATGCCGCCAGGCGTTGGAAGTTCCGCCCGACCACCACGGACGGTCAAGCCGTCCGGGTCACCGGATTTCTTAATTTCAACTTCACCGCCCAATAAACTCCAAAAGTGGCTTTGATGGCTGTATAGCATTGATAAGTCACAGCTTGTGGAATCTTGACAAAAAAGTAATGTATCTTTATGATGGTACTTTGAAAGCGGGCATTCGCAGACATTTGAAGCTGGTCGGGCGACGGTTTGAGGGCATTTTATGAAAGTCTCGTCACAGGAAGAGTATGGATTGCGGTGTCTGGTGCAGCTCGCGCGGCTGCCGTCGGGCGAGTCTTTGACGCTGGCGCAGATGGCCGAGCGCGAGGGCATCTCGACGGCGAACGCCGGAAAGCTGCTCTGGATTTTGAACAAAGCCGGACTCGTTCAATCGCACAGAGGAACGAAGGGCGGCTATCAGCTTGCGCGTCCGGCGACGGAGATTCGTTTGAGCGAGGTTATCAAAGTGCTTGACGAAGACACTGTGCAGGAGCATTGCAAGAGCTACACGGGCGTGCTGGATGTTTGCGTTCACACGGGAGACTGCGGCATTCGCCCGGTCATCGTCGGCCTGCATGAGATCGTGCAGAACGCTCTGTCTGAGATTACGCTCGCCAAGCTGGTCGGCAACGAAGCCAACGTGGATGCGACGCTTCATCAGATACAGGGCTTGCAGTCGCATTTCATGCGGACGCAGAAGAACGCTTGAGTAATTATTTTTTTGGAGAGACACAGCTTCGAGCGCGAAGCTGAGGAAACAAGATGAGCACAATCGAAGTTCTGGCTAACAAAGAATACAAATACGGTTTCGTCACTGATATCGAATCCGATGTCATTCCGAAAGGATTGAATGAGGAGACGATTCGTCTCATCTCCGAGAAGAAGAACGAGCCGGAGTGGATGCTTGAGTTTCGCCTCAAGGCTTATCGTCACTGGCTGACGATGACCGAGCCGAAGCACTGGCCGAACCTCAAATATCCTGAGATTGATTATCAGGACGTAATCTATTACAGCGCGCCGAAGCAGAAAGCGACGAAGGCCAGTCTGGATGAAGTTGACCCCGAACTGCTCCGCACGTTCGACAAGCTAGGCATTCCGCTTCAGGAGCAGAAACAGCTCGCGGGCGTCGCCGTTGACGCGGTTTTCGATTCGGTCTCGGTGGCGACGACCTACAAAGAGAAGTTGAGGAAGCACGGCGTCATCTTCTGCTCGTTCTCCGAAGCGGTGCGGGAGCATCCCGAACTGGTTAAAAAATATTTAGGCTCGGTCGTGCCGACGAATGATAACTACTTCGCGGCTCTCAACAGCGCGGTCTTCACGGACGGCTCTTTCGTCTTTATCCCGAAAGGCGTGCGCTGCCCGATGGAGCTTTCGACCTATTTTCGTATCAACAACTCCGAGTCGGGGCAGTTCGAGCGCACCCTGGTCGTGGCGGAAGAGAATTCGCACGTCTCTTATCTCGAAGGCTGTACCGCGCCCAAGTTTGACCGCAATCAATTGCACGCAGCTGTGGTCGAACTGGTCGCGCTCGATGACGCGGAGATTAAATATTCGACGGTGCAAAACTGGTACGCGGGCGACGAAGAAGGCAAGGGCGGCATTTACAATTTCGTCACCAAGCGCGGCAAGTGCGCGGGAAGAAACTCAAAGATTTCGTGGACGCAGGTCGAGACGGGTTCGGCCATTACTTGGAAATATCCGAGCTGTATCTTGCAGGGCGATAATTCAATCGGCGAGTTCTACTCCGTCGCTTTGACGAATCACGCGCAGCAGGCCGACACGGGCACGAAGATGATTCACCTCGGCAAGAACACGCGCTCGACCATCATCTCGAAGGGCATCTCGGCGGGCAAGTCGAACAACAGCTATCGCGGCCTCGTGAAAGTGATGCCGAAGGCCGAGGGCGCGCGCAACTACACGCAATGCGATTCAATGCTTATCGGCTCAAAGTGCGGCGCGAATACTTTCCCCTATATCGAAGTGATGAACAACACTTCGCGCGTCGAGCACGAAGCCTCCACGTCGAAGATTAGCGAAGAACAATTGTTCTACCTGCAACAGCGCGGCATCTCGCAGGAGGATGCTGTGTCGCTTATCATCAACGGCTTTTGCAAGGATGTCTTCCTACAACTGCCGATGGAATTTGCGGTCGAAGCGACGCGACTGCTCGGATTGAAGTTGGAAGGCAGTGTTGGATAAAAGACAGTAATGAGTGATATGTGATGAATAAAAGGCAAGCTTGTCTCTCATCACTCATTTTTAATGAGGAATAATTATTGTGCTGGAAATTCGTAATTTACATGCAAAGATTGGCGAGAACGAGATTCTGAAGGGCATCAGCCTGACGGTAAAGAAGGGCGAAGTGCATGCCATCATGGGGCCGAACGGTTCTGGGAAATCCACGCTCGCCAAAGTCCTGGCGGGGCATCCTTCGTATGAGGTGACTGAGGGCGCGGTCTTGTTTGAAGGCCGAAACCTGCTTGAGCTTGCGCCGGACGAGCGAGCGCGAGAGGGAATCTTTCTGGCTTTTCAGTATCCGATTGAAGTGCCGGGCGTCTCGAACGCTCAATTCTTGCGGCTCGCTTATAACGAGAAGCGCAAGCATTTGGGCGAGGAGGAGCTTGACCCGTTGGAGTTCAAGGATTTGTTGAAAGAGCGCGCGAAGATTGTCGAGATGGAGGCGAGCTTTATGTCTCGCTCTGTCAACGAAGGGTTTTCGGGCGGCGAGAAAAAGCGGAACGAGATTTTGCAGATGGCCGTGCTTGAGCCCAAGCTGGCCGTGCTTGACGAGACGGATTCGGGATTGGACATTGACGCACTGCGCGTCGTCGCGGGCGGCGTCAACCAGCTTCGCAACCCGGAGAACGCGATTATTTTAGTGACGCATTATCAGCGGCTCTTGAATTACATCGTGCCGGACTTTGTGCATGTCCTGGCGGGCGGGCGCATTGTCAAAGAGGGCGGCAAAGAGCTTGCGCTTGAGTTGGAAGCTAAAGGATACGACTGGATTAAAACGAGCGCGGGCAAGGAAAGGCTGAGCGCGCCGCAAGCAGGCTAACAAGAGATGGTCACGCAAACAGTAACAGAGCAGGGCGCGTACAGCGCGGCCTTCCGTAAATTTCAAGAGCAAGCGGGCACGGATGCTTCGTGGCTCAAGCGTCTGCGCGAGAGCGCGTTTGATAACTTCGAGCAGCGCGGCTTTCCGACGACGGATGAGGAAGAGTGGAAGTACACGAACCTTGCGCCGCTTGTGAAGGCGCAGTTCGAGACGATGTTTGAGAGGCAAGCTGTTCAAGATGTCTCGGCGCAAGCTCGGCTCGAAGAGTTCACGTATGAAGAGTCGCGCCGCAGTCAGCTTGTGTTCGTCAATGGCGTCTATCGCGCGGAGTTGTCCGCGCTCGATGCTTTGCCGGAAGGCTTTGTGGTCACAGACCTCGCGGAAGCGTTGAAGAACGAGCGTTATTCGGAAGTCGTGCGCGAGCATCTGGCGCGCTCGGCTGATTACAACTCGAATGGCCTCGTCGCGCTCAATACAGCTTTCCTCTCAAGCGGCGCGTTTGTGCTCGTGCCGCAGGGCGCGCAGGTTGAAACGCCTGTGCACCTGCTCTTTCTCTCCGACTCAAACGCGGAGCAAGCCGTCACTTTCCCGCGCGTGCTCGTCGTCGGAGAGCCATCGAGCGCGGCGACTTTGATTGAGAGTTACGCGAGCGCGGCTGATGTAGCTCACTGGACGAATGCTGTGGTCGAGGTCGTGCTTGGCGAAGGCGCGCGGCTTGAGCATTACAAAGTTCAGCGCGAGAGCGCGCAAGGCTATCACATTGCGACGACGACCGCCGAGCTTGGACGCAATAGCGTTTTTGAGACGACGACGATTACGCTCGGCGCGCAGCTTTCGCGGCATAATATCGCTGTGCGGCTTGCAGATGAAGGCGCGTTGTGTCGCGTTGACGGGCTGTACATCGTCGGCGCGGGTCAACACACGGACACGCATTCGCTGATTGACCACACGCAGCCGCACTGTACGAGCCGACAGCTTTATAAAGGCATTCTTGACGGCAAATCGCGCGCCGTTTTCAACGGGAAAGTGTTCGTGCATGAGGGCGCGCAAGGGACGGACGCGCAGCAGACCAATCGCAACTTGCTGTTGTCAAAAGAGGCGCGCGTGGACACGAAGCCGCAGTTGGAGATTTTCGCGGACGATGTGAAGTGCGCGCACGGCGCGACCGTCGGACAGCTCGAAGAGGAAGAGCTTTTTTATCTCATCAGTCGCGGCCTGCACCGGGAGCTGGCGCAGAATCTGCTGACCTACGGCTTCGCCGAAGAGGTGATTGACAAGATCAAGATCGAATCAATCAAGGCGCAATTGGATGAGGCGGTCTTGAATCGGCTGCACGCGAAATTGGAAGTATGAAAAGGCAGGAGTCAGAACTCAGGACTCAGAATTCAGAAGGAAAAGATTTTGAGCTTCTTATTCTGAATTCTGAGTCCTGAGTTCTCAAAATTATGATTTCGACTGATAACATTTTGGTGGAGACGCCGGAGACGGTTGATACGTTGTGGGATGTTGAGCGCGTGCGCGAGGATTTTCCGGTGCTCAGTCAGACGGTCAACGGCAAGCCGCTCGTGTATCTGGACAACGCCGCGTCTTCGCAAGTGCCGCAGGTCGTCATTGATCGCGGGTCGAAGTACTTGCGCGAAGAGCATTCCAATATTCATCGCGGCGTGCATTACCTGAGCATGAAGGCGACGACCGCTTACGAAGGCGCGCGCGAGAAAGTCAAACGCTTTATCAACGCGCGCGACTCGAAGGAATGCATCTTCGTGCGCGGCGCGACCGAAGGCATCAATCTGGTAATGCACGGCTACGGGCGCAAGTTCGTCACAGAGGGAGACGAGGTCATCGTCTCCGCGATGGAGCATCACGCGAACATCGTCCCGTGGCAGATGCTTTGCGAAGAGAAGGGCGCGCGCCTGCGTGTGATTCCGATGAGCGACGCGGGCGAGCTGCTGCTTGACGAGTACGACGCGCTCCTGAACGAGCGGACGAAGATCGTCGCACTCGCGCACATCTCGAACGCGCTCGGCACAATCAATCCGGTCAAGGAGATGATTGCGACGGCGCACAAGCACGGCGTGCCGGTGCTGCTCGACGGAGCGCAGAGCGCGCCCCATCTCGCCGTTGACATGCAGGATTTGGATTGCGATTTCTTCGTTCTCTCAGGCCACAAGATGTTCGCGCCGACGGGGAGCGGCGTCGTCTACGGCAAAGCGGAATGGCTCGAACGGATGAATCCGTTTCAAGGCGGCGGCGACATGATTCGCACAGTCACTTTCGAGAAGACGACTTACGCGGGTTTGCCGAACAAGTTTGAAGCAGGGACTCCGGCCATCGCTTCTCAAATCGGTCTCGGCGCGGCGATAGATTACCTCGGCAGCATCGGGCGCGAACGCGCGGTGGCCTACGAGCATGAGCTTCTCTCTTACGCGACCGCGAAGATTTCCGCCATCGAAGGCGTGCGCATTATCGGCACGGCCAGAGAGAAGGCGAGCGTGCTTTCGTTCGTCATCGAAGGCGTGCACCCGCACGACATCGGCACGATTCTCGACCAAGAGGGCATCGCCGTCCGCGCCGGTCATCACTGCGCGCAGCCCGTCATGCAAAGATTCAAAGTCCCCGCGACCGCCCGCGCCTCTTTCGCTTTCTATAACACGAAAGTGGAAGTTGATACGCTGGCGCGCGCGATTGAGAGAGTGATTGAAGTTTTTAGCTAACGAATTTTAGATTTGCGATTTTTAATATGTCTGAACTGAGCGAGCTTTATCAACAGGTCATCCTCGATCACAATAAGAAACCGCGTAACTTTCATAAACTGGAAGCGGCGAATCGTTCCGCAGAGGGTTACAATCCTTTGTGCGGCGACCAGTTGACGGTTTACATGCAACTGGAGGATGAAGTCGTCAAAGACATCAGCTTTGAAGGCTCTGGCTGCGCCATCTCGAAGGCTGCGGCGAGCATGATGACACAGAGCGTCAAGGGCAAATCGAAAGCCGAAGCCGAAACTCTCTTTGATGAATTTCACCGGATGGTGACGGGCGAATTGGATGAAGAAGCCGTGCCGAATCATCTCGGACGCCTGACGATTTTTTCCGGCGTGCGCGATTTTCCGGCGCGCGTTAAATGCGCCAGCCTCTCCTGGCACACGATGCACGCCGCCCTGCACGGCGAAGAGACTGTCTCGACCGAATAAAGTTCAGAGCGGTTGATGACAATGAGTGAGCTTGTCAAGAAGGCGGCCTTACCGGGCCGCCTTCTTTTTTTGTCTGCTGACAAAAAGTTGATAACGCAGGCATAATAAGCGCACACAATTTTCGGAGACCATGAAGCTGTGCAGATCGCCTCAGTCGAGTTGATAGAGATTCGCTTGCCGCTCGTACATTTTTTCGAGACGAGCTTCGGGCGCACCACGGAAAGGCGGATTGTGCTGGCGCGCGTGTCGGACACAAGCGGCGCGGAAGGGTGGGGCGAATGCACTGCGGGCGAATGGCCTTTCTATTCCGCAGAGTGGACAGAGACGGCCTGGGCGACGCTCAAAGATTTTCTCGCGCCGGTGATAATGGGTCGCGCGATTGAGCGTGCGGCAGACGTATTCGCTTTGATGAAGCCCGTGCGCGGTCATCGGATGGCGAAGGCCGCGCTTGAAACGGCTTGCTGGGATTTGGAAGCGAAGCGGGCGGGCGTCCCTCTGTGGCGACACTTGGGAGGCACGCTGTCCGAAATCCCCTGCGGCGTTTCCATCGGCATACAGGAGAGCGTCGAAAAGCTCTTTGAGAAGATCGAGCGCGAGCTTGAGGCCGGTTATCAACGAATTAAAATCAAGATCAAGCCGGGCTGGGATGTTGAAGTCGTCAAACGCGTGCGCGCTCGCTTTCCTGAGATTCGATTGATGGCCGACGCGAATTCGGCTTACAGCTTAAATGACCTGACGCTGTTACGCTCGCTCGACGAGTTCGATTTGATGATGATCGAACAGCCGCTCGCGCATGACGACATGCTCGATCACGCGTTGCTGCAAAAAGAGCTGAAGACGCCTCTCTGTCTTGATGAATCAATACGCACGCCCGTTGATGCGTGTCACGCGATTGAGCTGGGCGCGTGCAGGGTGGTCAATCTCAAGCTGGGTCGCGTGGGCGGGCACGCTGAGGCGCAGCTTGTGGAGCATGCCTGTCGCGCGCGAGGCGTGCCCGTCTGGTGCGGAGGGATGTTGGAATCGGGCGTCGGTCGCGCGCACAATATCGCGATGGCGACGCTTCGCGGCTTTACCTTGCCGGGCGATGTCTCGGCCAGCGCGCGCTACTGGGCGGAGGATATTATCTGGCCTCCCGTCACCATCACAGGGCGCGGAACGATCATCGCGCCTGAACAGCCCGGCATCGGTTTTGAAGTCAGGCGCGGGCGCATTGATGCTGTGACGGTGAGAAGAGAAGTGATAAAGGCTAGTTAGCCACAGAGAGCACAGAGAACACTGAGGCAAGCAAATGAGCAGATACATTTCCAATTTTTTAATCTCTGTGTTCTCTGTGTCCTCTGTGGCTAATTCCTGATTTATCAATTTGAGATTTGAGATTTGAGAGACGAAATTTCCAGAGAGACTGCCGCGAGCCTGCTCGCGTATTTTTCCGAACGCGAGGATGAGTTGCTGGCGTTTATCCGCGAGCTGGTCGAAACGGAATCGCCTTCGGGCGATGTGGCGGGCAGCCGCGCGGTGGTCGGGCTGCTGATGGCGGCGGCGGCAACGATTGGTTGCGCCAGCTCGATTGAGCGAATTGAAAGCCCTGAATATGGCGAGCATCTGCGCGTGAGCTTTTTTGCTGAGAGGCAGACGGAGCAAAGCGCGATTCTGCTCGTCGGGCACACGGACACGGTGCACGCTCGCGGCTCGCTTCGGGAGCGTCCGTGGCGCGTGGAGGGCAAACGCATTTACGCTCCCGGAATTTTTGATATGAAGGCTAACTGCGCTCTGGCTCTGGAAGTTTTGCGCGCGTGCTCCGTATTGAAATTAAGACCACGAAACGAGGTCGTACTGTTGCTCACTTGTGATGAAGAGACGGGCAGCGCGACGGGGCGTGAGTTGGTCGAAGCTGAGGCGCGGCGTGCCGCGTGCGCGCTCGTGCTTGAGCCTCCGGCGAGCGGAGGCCGCGTCAAGACAGGGCGCAAAGGGACTGGAATTTTTACGATGGAGGTGACGGGACGCGCCGCGCACGCAGGGCTTGAGCCGGAAAAGGGTGCGAGCGCGATTCTCGAACTCGCGCGGCAGATAGAGCGGCTGCACGCTCTGAATAATCCGCAGAGCGGCGTGAACGTCAACGTCGGCGTCATCGCAGGCGGCACACGCTCGAACGTCGTGGCCGCAGAGGCGCGCGCGGAGATAGACATGCGATTCAGCACGATGGATGAAGGGCAACGGGTTGAAAATGAGATTTTGCAGTCGCAGCCCTACGACGAGCGCGTGCGGATTCATGTCAGTGGCGGCATCAATCGTCCACCGCTCGAAAGAAACGAAAAAACGCTTGCGCTTTATGAGCAAGCAAGGCATGTGGCTCGCGCTCTCGATTACGAGTTACAGGAAACGCAGGTCGGCGGAGCTTCCGACGGAAACTTTATCGCGGCATTGGGCGTGCCAGTGCTCGACGGCTTAGGGATTGACGGCGACGGCGCGCACGCGGCGCACGAACACATCATCGTTGATGACATCTCGCGGCGCGGCGCAATGCTCGCGGGATTGATAATATAAAAATGTTCAAGGTTCAAAGTTCAAGGTTAGAGGAGCGAAACTTGAACCTTGAACCTTGAACTTTGAACCTTGAACTTGAGCGTGATGAAAATCGCTACGTGGAATGTGAACTCTGTGCTGGCTCGTCTGCCGCTCGTGTTGAGATGGCTTGAAGAGGCGAAGCCGGACGTGCTCTGTTTGCAGGAATTGAAATGCACGGAGGAGAGGTTTCCGGCTGAGGCTTTCGCGGAGCTTGGCTACACGTCCGAAGCATACGGGCAGCCGACTTATAACGGCGTGGCGATTATCTCGCGCGCCGGGTGCGAAGATGTGCGGCGCGGCCTGCATGATGACGAAGAGGGGGCGCAGGCGCGTCTGATTGCCGCGACCGTGCGCGGCATACGCATTGTGAATGTCTACATCCCGAACGGGCAGGCGGTCGGGACTGACAAATATATTTTCAAATTGAAATGGATGCTTCGCCTGCGCAAGTTTTTCAACGCGCATTACAGCATCAGCGAAAAAGTTTTACTGTGCGGCGATTTTAACGTCGCGCCGGAAGAGCGAGACGTGTATGACCCGCGTTTGTGGGAAGGCAAGATTCTGTTCAGCAAGCGCGAGCGAGCCGCGCTCGAAGAGATTAAGAAATGGGGCTTCACGGACGCTTTTCGCCTGCACACGGCAGAGGGCGGAAATTTCTCCTGGTGGGATTACCGGCAGGGAGCTTTTCGTCGCAACGCGGGCTTGCGGATAGATCATATCTGGGTTTCAGAGCCGCTCGCCGCTCTCTGTCGTAAATCGTGGATTGACAAAGAGCCGCGCGCGTGGGAACGGCCTTCGGATCATACGCCGGTCGTGGCGGAGTTTAAGTAAATAGGAGAACGAGCATGAGCGAGCATAAGAGGGATGCTTTAGTGTTGGCGGCGGCGGGCGTCGGGGCTGTGCTGGCCGCGCGTGCTTTGACCCGGCGGTGGCGCGAGTATGACTTTAAAGGTAAGACCGTTTTGATTACGGGCGGGTCGCGCGGGCTCGGCTTGGTGATGGCGCGCGAGTTTGCGCGCGAGGGGGCGAGGGTTGCGATCTGTGCCAGAGATGCTGAAGAGCTTGAGCGAGCGCGTGCGGATTTGAAGTCGCGCGGAGCAAGCGTGCTGGCTGTGCCTTGCGATGTGACCAAGCGCGAGCAGGTCAGCGAATTGGTCAAGATCGTGAGCGAGCGTTTCGGCGGGGTTGACGTGCTCGTCAACAACGCAGGCGTGATCGAGGTCGGGCCGTTTGAAGTGATGACGCTCGAAGATTACGAAGAGGCGATGCGTGTGCATTTCTGGGCTCCGCTTTACACGATGCTCGCCGTGCTGCCACAGATGCGCGGGCGACGCGGCGGGCGCATTGTGAACATCTCATCCATCGGAGGCAAGATCAGCGTCCCGCATCTGTTGCCATACTCCGCGAGCAAGTTTGCGCTGGTCGGACTCTCGGAAGGCTTGCGCGCGGAGTTGCAAAAGGACGGCGTGGTCGTGACGACCGTGTGCCCGGGCTTGATGCGAACTGGCAGCCCGCGCAATGCTACTTTCAAGGGTCAACACAGAGCCGAGTATGCCTGGTTCAGCATCAGCGATTCGCTCCCCATGCTTTCGATGAGCGCGGAACGCGCCGCGTCTCAAATCGTGGACGCTTGCAGGCGCGGCGATGCCGAACTCGTGCTCACAGTGCAGGCTCAACTCGCCGTCCGCTTTCATGGCCTCTTTCCGGGCTTGACGGCTGACATACTCGGCCTCGTCAATCGCCTGTTGCCCGCGCCGGGCGGCATCGGCAGGCGGCGCGCGAAAGGCAAAGAGAGCGAGTCGGCCATCTCTCCGTCGCTGTTGACCGCTTTGACCGAGGCGGCGGCGCGTAAAAATAATGAAATGTTCGAAGCCAGTCCGCCGACTGCTAACGGATAATCGAAATCATGAAGAGAAAAAACAGAGCAGAACTGGGACGGATGCTGCAAGAGAGAAACGAGCATCCTGAGAGAATGGCTGAGATTGACGCGAAGATCAAAGAGACCTTCAGCGAAACTCACGCGATTCTGATTATGGATATGTCCGGCTTCTCAAGAGTCACGCTCCAGCACGGCATCATCCATTTTCTGGCGATGATTCATCGCATGAATGAGATCGCCAGACCGGCTATCGAAGAGCACGGCGGCGAGGTGGTGAAGTTCGAGGCCGACAATGTCTTCGCCGTGTTCACAGAAGTCGAAGAGGCCGTCGAGGCCGCGCTTGATATTCTCAAACGATTGTCGGCGGCCAATACGATGCTGCCGCCGGAGTTTGATATGTACGGCAAATTCGGCATCGGTTACGGCGAGGTCTTGATGCTTGAGGACGACGACCTGTTCGGCGCAGAGGTCAATCTGGCTTCCAAGCTCGGCGAAGATTTGGCCGAGCGCAACGAGATACTCCTCACCGAAGAAGCTTACAAGCGTTTGAAGCAGCAAAGCGAAGAGTACGAAGAATGCGTCAAATCAATCTCAGGCTTAGAGCTGCGCATACACAAAATAAAATATGCGGCACAAGATTAGAAAATAACTTTGCGTGCTTGGCGTGCTTTCCTTTGCGCCCTTTGCGTTTAAAGTTCAACTTAACCGCAAAGAACGTAAAGAAGGAGGACGCAAAGAGATGCAAAGACAGATGAAATTTGGGGAGGCGTGTCACAAGTGAGTGATGAGCAAAAATGGCCGGATGTGATGTGGATTGTGCGACACGGGCAGAGCGCGGGCAATGTCGCGCGTGATGCGGCTGAGGCTGCGGGGCATGCTGTAATTGATCTGCCGATGCGTGATGTTGACGTGCCGCTCTCAGAGTTGGGACAGCAGCAGGCGAACGCGCTTGGTCGCTGGTTCGCGCAGATGCCGGATGAAGCGAAGCCGACTGTCGTGCTCGTTTCGCCTTACCTGCGTGCGCGTGAGACGGCGCGGCTCGTGCTCGATGCCGCCGGAATGGACATCGGCAATGACGTGACTTTCGTCACGGACGAGCGGCTGCGCGAGAAAGAGTTCGGCGTGCTGGATCGTCTGACCAAAAACGGCGTTCGCCAGAAATATCCCGAACAGGCAGAGATTCGCACTATCCTGGGCAAGTTTTATCACAGGCCGCCGGGCGGCGAGAGCTGGTGCGATGTCATCTTGCGCTTGAGGAGTGTGATTGACACGATCACGCGCGATTACAGGCGCGAGCGCGTCCTCGTCGTCGGGCATCAAGTCATCGTCAACTGTTTTCGTTACCTGCTTGAGCGGATGAGCGAAGAAGAGATATTGACGATTGACCGCGAGAAGGATGTCGCCAACTGCTCTGTCACCTCATACGAATTCGACCCGACGCTCGGTCGTCACGGCAAGCTCGCCCTGCGTCTCTTCAACTTCGTCGCGCCGCTCGAAGAAGCTGGCGCGCCCGTCACCAGAAAACCGGATGCCCCCGTCGCGGCGAAAGGATAAGGCGAGGGTGTAGGATGTAGGAAAAGCCGAAATCTTTAAAGCCTCTCTTTCATCTTGAGCTTGCGATTCACACAATGGTTAAATCAGGAAAGAAAAAAACTGCACCTTACACCCCACACCCTGCACCCTCAATCTTAACGCCGAAGCTCATGCGCCGTTGGCCTTTGCCGCAGCCGGATGCAGACGGAGACAAAGAGGATCGCGGGCGCGTGCTGGTGATTGGCGGGGCTTCTGAGCTGCCGGGCGCGGTCATCCTTGCGGCGACGGCTGCCTTGCGCGCGGGCGCGGGCAAGTTGCAGATCGCCACCTGCCGCAGCATCGCACAGGCGGTCGCGGTCGCCGTTCCGGAGGCGCGCGTCTTCGCTCTCGCAGAGACGAAGCACGGAGCAATCGCGGCCTCCGCCGCTTCACAGATTGCAGAGCATGCGAAGGAAGCTCAAGCGGTGCTCATCGGCCCCGGCATGGTTGACGAAAAAGCTGTCACGGGTTTGATGAAATCCGTGCTGCCGCATCTGAAAGACACGACGGTCGTGCTCGATGCCACGGCTTTATCCTGTTTCGCGGGCGCGCCGGATTTTTTGTCGCGCTCAAAAGTCAACGCCATTCTCACGCCGCACGCGGGCGAGATGGCCGGGATGTTGAAGATAGACAAGAGCGAAGTGGCGCGCGACCCTCTCTCAATCGCCAGAGACGCGGCAGTGGAGCTTCATGCGGTCATCGCTTTAAAAGGGCGCGAGACGTACGTCATCGCGCCGGACGGCGAAGCCTACGTGAACCGCGCGGGCAACGTCGGCCTCGCCACTTCCGGCTCAGGCGACACGCTGTCAGGCATCATCGCCGGACTCTCCGCGCGCGGCGCAGACTCTTTGAGAGCCGCCGCGTGGGGCGTCTATCTACACGCTCGTGCGGGCGACCGCTTGGCGAAGAGAATGGGACGCCTCGGCTTTCTCGCGCGTGAGCTGTTGGATGAGATTCCGGCGTTGATGTCTGAGTTAGATAAACAAAAAAAGCGTTGAGCAATCCGATTTCGCGGACGAGCGATTCAGCTTAACTCGTTTGCGCGGCGCGCAGGCACAGCTCAAACTTCTCGGCAAAGCTGGCAAATTCTCCGGCTCTGTCTTTGGGCGAATTGATGATGTTGCGCGCGCTCACGTAATCCGGCGGCGTGCCTTCCTGAATAAAATCGGACAGCTTGTAAGCCCTTCCATTTGGGCGGCTCCTGAACCATCCTTCGCGCATGCCTCTTGAGGCGATGAGGTAGGCGGCGATAGGTTGCATCACGAGATTCGGTTCGTTGATGAAAGTGTTGCGATCAATAACGACCTGCCGCGTGCTCCCGTCGTTGTTCGGCACGTCAATAGTGATGCCTTTCAGTTTGTTGCCCGCGTTGAGGTAGTTATCACGATGCGTAATCTGGACGTAGCCGCGACCGAAAAATCCGCTCGGCCAGTATTTCTGCTGAATGTTCCAGAGTTTCGGTTGTTTCGCAGAGTTGGCGCGAATTTCACGACGAGGCTGGAAGATGCCGGTTTCCCCCCTGATGGTGGCGAGCAGATAGGCTACCTCTCGAATCATCGTAAAGCCGTTGTCCGACGCAATCTGGTCAAGCAGAAAATCCAATCCCTCGACCACTTTCGGGTCTTTGATGGGGCCAAAGCGTGCGCGATAATCGTCGAAAAACTTCTTCTTGTCGAATTGCATTAAAGATTCTCCTTCATGTGCGAGATATAAAGCCCTGATGAGAACTGGCAGAGATCGCCAGACGATATGTTTTATCTGACAGGTAAGCTATCAATCGCCGGTCATCGTCTCCGGCACGCG
Organism: Pyrinomonadaceae bacterium; assembly: GCA_036403295.1. Taxonomy (GTDB): domain Bacteria; phylum Acidobacteriota; class Blastocatellia; order Pyrinomonadales; family Pyrinomonadaceae; genus JACMLC01. The sequence continues at coordinate 42,235 of DASWRG010000093.1, read as the reverse complement.
GCTCGTCAGCTCGCGCCATGTGACGGGATTGCTGCCGTCGTCAAGTCGCACCATCTCGATGCAGCCGGGCGAGGGGCAGACCAGATAACAGAGATTGCAGCCGACGCATTCCGCTTCGTCAACAATCGGGAAACGCGTGCCGTTGATTTCCGTGAAGGGGATGCACTGGTGCGCGCCGTCTTCGCAGGCGATGTGGCAGAGGTTGCAGCGTATGCAGAGGTCGTGATTGATGCGCGCGACCGTCTTGTAATTCAAATCGAGATTGCCCCAATCCGTGACGCGCCCGACGCTCTGGCCGATAATCTGTGTGACGCTCTCGAAACCTTTCTCATCGAGATAATTTGAGAGGCCGTCAATCATGTCTTCGACGATGCGATAGCCGTAATGCATGACTGCCGTGCAGACCTGCACAGTGGTCGCGCCGAGCAGCAGAAACTCAGCCGCGTCGCGCCACGTCGAGATGCCGCCGATGCCGCTAATGGGCACGGTGACTTCCGCATCACGCGCCAGCTCCGAGACCATGTTCAGAGCAATCGGCTTGACCGCCGGGCCGCAATAGCCGCCGTGCGCGGCCATCCCGTTGACGTTCGGATAGGGAATCATCGTCTCAAGGTCTACGCCGATAACGGAGTTGATCGTGTTGATGAGAGAGAGCGCGTCAGCCCCGCCTTTCACCGCCGCGCGTCCGGGCGGTTTGATGTCGGCCACGTTCGGCGTGAGCTTGACGATGACCGGAAGCCTGGTCGCTTCTTTGACCCACTCCGTGACCATGCAAGTGTATTCGGGAACTTGTCCCATCGCGGAACCCATCCCGCGCTCGCTCATGCCATGCGGGCAGCCGAAGTTTAGTTCGACGCCGTCCGCGCCCGTGTCTTCGACCTGTTTGGCGATCTCGTGCCACGCTTCGCGCTTGGATTCGACCATCAACGAAATAATGAGCGCGTGCTTCGGATACTTTTTCTTACACTCGCGTATCTCTTTGAGATTGACTTCGAGCGGGCGGTCGGTAATCAGCTCGATATTGTTCAGCCCCATCATGCGGCTCGCGCCGTTGTCCACCGCCGCGAGGCGCGAGCAGACATTCCGTATCGGCTCGCCCAAAGTTTTCCACACCGCGCCGCCCCAGCCCGCGTCGAACGCGCGCTCGACCATCGAACCCATGTTCGTCGGCGGAGCCGAAGCCAGCCAGAAAGGATTCGGGGATTTGATGCCAGCGAAATCTACACTGAGGTCTGCCATAATTCTCACTCCATTCGGGACTAAATTAAATATTGGGCTCGCCAATAATCTTCCCAGACAAGTAGAAGTCGCCGCACGCGACTCCGCCTGCGACAAAATAGCCATTGAGGATACTCGGCGACGCCACCATCTCAAACTCACCCGCTACAGTTCGCAGCCGCGCCCAGCAAAAGTCACAGCCGGTCACAGGGTTTGTCATAATGGCCGTGTCCAAGGTTGTTCCGGCGATAAAAGCAGTCGGCCTCGAATATTGCGTCGGGTCTTCTCGCTTGTCGAGTATCGCCGAAGACAAAAAAGCCTCGCCCGTCCAGATATAAGGATCTTCCTCTCCGCTAGTATCTGTCTCAATCTGATAATCCATCCACTCGTCTTCGGTTTCATATGCGTGCAGGTTGAGAGCAAAGCCCGTGAGCTTGACATCAACCAGAGCAGGTAGGCTGATGTCCGCATATCTCTCATAATCCGGCACGTCGAAGATAAACGGAAGATGACTTGAATACGTCCCGTCTCCGTAATGTAAATTCTTATATTTCGACACAAAAGAGCCGTCGGACTTTTCCGGCTTGGCGTAAGCGACAAAGAAGCCGTCAGCCATCCTCACATCTTGATAAGCAAACTTCTCAACCAGCGCGACTTTCATACTACTCTCGCCCATGAAATGCGGGCGCAACATGCCAAGCTCGCCTTGCTCTTTGATCTCCGCCGACACCCCTATCACTTGATCCGGCGTCCACCACACATAAGCTCCTTTCCCCGTCTTGATGATTTGACCATGCTCCACCATCTCGTGAAGAAGGTGCATGTAAGCCATTCCCGATTCGAGAGGGAAGCCTATATCCTCAAACATGAATCCCATAACTTGACCGCAAAGTGAGTTGATCGAGCCGGAAGCTTTAATGAGCTGGAATGCCACTCTTCTTCTTAGGCGAAGATGCTTTTGCTCCTGCAAAATCCACTCGTTCGCCTGTTACCGCTTCATGAATGCCCATCGCCGCGAGCTTGCCCATCTGCGAGGCGTCAACAGCTTCGCGCCCGCCGTTGACGCAATCGCCGCCCGCGAAATATTTGGGATTGCCCGTCTGCATCGTTTGAGGGTTGACGACGACGCGTCCCCCTTCGTCAAGCTCAAGCCCTTTGATGCTCTCAAAGAAGGAACGCATCTTTTGTTGGCCGAGAGCCTTGATGACCATGTCAACAGGAATGTCGAACTCAGAGCCGGGAAGCGGTTGCGCCGTGCGCCTACCGGAAGCATCCGCCGCGCCAAGCTCCATTCTGATGCAACGCAGAGCCTTCACGCGAGCCTCGCTCTCATCACTCACCAGCTCAACGGGCGCGGTCTGCCACCAAAACTCTATCGCGTCCTTTTTCGCCAGCTCGTATTCATACTCATAAGCCGGCATCTCTTTTTCAGTGCGACGATAAACCATCAGCACGCGTTCTGCGCCGAGCCGACGCGCCTGTGTCACGGCATCTATCGCGGTGTTGCCCGCGCCGATGACGGCGACCGTCCGACCGATGGGCACGCTCTTCCAATCGCGCGTCTTGATGCGCCCGATAAAATCCAGAGCCTCGTAGACGCCCTCTAAATCCTCGCCCGGAATATTGAGCCGCTTCGTCGCGCCGAGTCCCGCGCCGAGAAAGAGCGCATCATGCTTTGCTTCCAACTCTTCGAGCGAGATGTCTTTCCCAATCTCCGTGTTCATCATAAAACGCACGCCGAGCCGCTCGACCATCTTCGCTTCATCCACAGAGACGACCTGCGGCATCTTGTACTCGGCCATCCCGTAAGTGTCGAGGCCGCCGGGCAAAGGCTTGCGATCATAAATGGTCACGCTGTAGCCGAGCCGCGCCAGATAGGTCGCGCACGAAAGCCCCGCCGGGCCAGAACCGATGATGCCAACGCTCTTGCCATTCGCTTCGCCCGCCTTGAAGACCTCACGACCCGCGCGCATCACGGCGTCGGTCGCATAACGCTGCAAGCGTCCGATCTCAATCGGCTTGTCAAGCAAAGTCTTCTCGACGCACGCGCCTTCACAGAGCACATCGACGGGACAGACGCGCGCACAGGTCGCGCCAATCGGGTTCGCGTCAAAGATGACGCGCGCAGAACCCGTCAGGTTGCCGCTCGCAATCTTTTTGATAAACGCGGGCACGTCTATGTGCGTCGGGCACGCGTGCATGCACGGCGCGTCGAAGCAGTAGAGACAACGATTCGCCTCAAACATGGCCTCAGCCTGCGTCAAAGGCGGCGCGATCTCACGAAAGTTATGCTCGATCTGTTCGACAGTAATGGAAGGGTCGAGAGTTGTAGACATTAATATTCAACCTCGCGCAGGATTTCCGGGCCGCTGTATTTGTTTAAGGATTCCGGTGAGAGCAATTCAACTCTTCTGCCAAATGTTTCTTCCAGAAAGAAGGCCAAGTGCATGAAGTTGTCAAACGTCTTTTGCTCAGGCTCGAATTCGACGAGCAGGTCAACGTCGCTGTTGACATTTGGCTCACCGCGTAAGAACGATCCGAACAAGCCGCAACGCTTGACGCCAAACCTTTTAAGTTGCGCTCTGTGTTGCTGCAATAAGGAAAAAACTTGCTCTTTCGTTTGCACCATAGATTTAAGAGTGAGCCGAAAATAGTAACAGTCCGTCTATTCCGCGACTATCTCGTCATAGCTTTCCGGCCTGCGGTCGCGGAAGAATTGCCATGTGTTGCGAACTTCGCGGATTAAATCTAAGTTGAGGTCTGCGACGACGAGGGCGTCTTTGTCGCGCGGAGCTTCGGCGATGAATTGCCCGCGCGGGTCGCAGAAGTAGCTCTGGCCGTAAAACTCTCCGATGTCCCAGGGCTGTTCGTGGCCGACGCGATTGATCGCGCCGATGAAGTAGCCGTTGGCGACTGCGTGCGCGGGCTGTTCCAACTTCCACAAATATTCCGAGAGTCCGGCGACCGTCGCTGAAGGATTGAAAACGATCTCCGCGCCGTTGAGGCCGAGGATACGCGCGCCTTCTGGAAAGTGGCGGTCATAGCAGATGTAAACTCCGATTCGCGCATAGGCCGTGTCGAAGGCCGGATAACCCAAGTTGCCGGGCTTGAAATAGAATTTTTCCCAGAAGCCGGGCGCAACGTGCGGGATATGGTTCTTGCGATACTTGCCGAGATAAGTCCCGTCCGCGTCAATCACCGCCGCCGTGTTGTAGTAGATGCCCGTAATCTCTTCCTCATAAATCGGCACGATGATGACCATGCCGTGCTTCTTCGCCGTCTCTTGCATTATCTTGACGGTCGGGCCGTCGGGCACTTTCTCGACGGCTTCATACCAGCGCGTCTGTTGCTCTGCACAAAAGTAGGGCGTCGTGAAAACCTCCTGCATGCAGAGAATCTGCACGCCCTGTCGCGCGGCGTCCTCGATCATGCCGAGATGCTTTTCGATATTGGCGCGCTTGATCTCTTCAATCGGCGCGTCGGTCGGCGCGGCGTTCGTGGCTTGAATAAGTCCGCATTTAACTATTCGTGACATACGATAATCCTCTCAGGAAATGAGCCGCAGATGAGCGCGCACCTGCGGCAAAATTTTACGCCTCCGCCTCTGCGGCTATGGAAAGTTGTGGCGGCAAGGTTTTCATTAAAGCATAGTGTGCGATAAAAGCCGCGCCGAAGCCGACGAACCATGCGTAATCATAGAGCGGTCTCAGCTTCGGCACAATCAGCCCGATCCATGCCAGCGCGCATCCGATGAGTGTGGCGGCGACCGCGCGCCAGTTCCACCCACGCGCATAAGTGTAAACGCCCTTTGGGAGATAAAGGTCGGCCAGCGCGAGACGCTTGTTTCTAATCAGCCAGTAGTCCGCGACCAGCACTCCGGCAATCGAGCCTAAGCCGCCGGAATAGCCCAGGAGCCAGGCGAAGATATAACCCGAAGGGTCTGCCAGCAGTCTCCACGGCTGCATCAGAATGCCTATGATACCTGCAATCAGTCCGCCTGTGCGAAATGAAATCCAACGCGGAAAAGCGTTGGCGAAATCGTTGGCGGGCGAGACGACGTTGGCGGCGATGTTGACCGAGAGCGTCGCCACGACAATCGTAAACATGGAGATGGCGATGACCCATGCTTGGCTGAACTGGCCGACCAGCTTAACCGGGTCCCACAGCTCGTTCAAACTCAATTGCGGATAGATGACGATGGCGGCTGACGTAATCAGAATGCCCATCGCGGCGAAGACCGTCATCGTCGTCGGCAAAGCCACCACTTGCCCGACCGCCTGTTCGCGCTGGCTGCGTCCGAAGCGCGTGAAATCCGGCATGTTCAAAGAGAGCGTCGCCCAGAATCCGATCATCGCCGTCAACGACGGGATAAAGATTACTCTGAACTCAGACCAACTATGAAACTTGCCCGGCTCGTGCAGCAGGAAGCCGACGCCGCCCGCGCGCCACAACGCCCATGTCAGCAGCAGTGCGGTCATCACCAAAACGAACGGCGCAGCCCAATTCTCCACGCGCCTGAGCAAGTCCATCCCGCGATAGATAATATAAATGTTCAAGCTCCAGAAGAGTAGAAACGAAATCCATTCCGTCGGCGTGTGTCCGCCGAGCGAGCCGCCGAGCAGCGTCTGCCACTTAGGGAAGATAGCATTGAGAAAGGTCTGCAACGCCTGTCCGCCGATCCACGCCTGAATCCCGAACCAGCCGCAAGCCACCAGAGCGCGCATCAAGGCCGGAAGATTCGAGCCGAGCGTGCCATAGCTCGCACGCGCAAAGATCGGAAAGGGAATGCCGTACTTGGTGCCCGGATGCGAGTTGAGCAGGATGGGAATCAAGACAATCGTATTGCCCAACAGAATCGTAATCAACGCCTGCCACCAATTCATCCCCGCGCTAATCAGACCGGACGCGAGAATGTAAGTCGGGATGCAATGCGCCATGCTAACCCAGAGCGCGGCGTAGTTATAAGTCGTCCAGTTGCGCTTCGCAACCGGCACGGGCGCGAGGTCTTCATTGTAGAGCGGGCTTGAGCTGATCGCCGCGTAGTCGCGCAACTCAACTCTGCCGTCAGGGTGTTGGATAACCAATGAATCGTCGGTTGCTTGCACTCTTAAACACCTCACGCATTCGGAGAATGGTCGGGCACGTCTTTCAGATCAATCTTCTGGTCTTAAATTTCAACTTCAATAACCGGTCGCCGCGCTTGATTTCAAGCTCGAACGTTTGCCCCTCATGCTTGAGCAGCTCGCGTAATTGCATGAGCCTGTGTCGAGCACAAACCACAACGGATCGGAATTATTCACACGACCTTGCAGGAAAATATGATTATCGTTCAACTCGAAAGGAATCCGCGCCGCTTGCTGCTCAGCATTTTGGCGAGAGTCTTTGACTGACTGCGAAACGCTTTTCCGCACAGGCCACGGCGAGACAAAAAGCAGCGCGCACAGCCCCAACATCAAAGCATTGGAATACAGCTTGACTCTCATCCGTTAAATTTCTGATTTAGCCACAGAGAACACAGAGAGCACAGAGGAATTTCAAATTCAGAATCTCAAATCTCAAATTTGAAAACTTTGTCTCTGTACCCTCTGTGGCTGATTACAAAAAAGAGCTACATCGCCACGCACGTTCCACGCTTCAGGAATTTTCCATCGCCCGCCTTGCCCACGTACTCGCCGTTTTCAATCACGACGCGCCCGCGCGAGAGCACCGTTTCGACGACGCCCGTGATGGTCTTGCCCTCGTAGGCTGAATAATCAACATTCATGTGGTGCGTCGCGGCGGAGATGGTCTGCTGCTTTTCGGCGTCGAAGATGACGATGTCTGCGTCCGAGCCGACGGCAATCGTGCCTTTCTTCGGAAAGAGGCCGAACATCTTGGCTGCGGCGGTCGAAGTCAATTCGACGAAGCGGTTGAGACTGATGCGATTCTCGACCACGCCGCCGTTGTAGATGAGCGGCACGCGATGCTCGACGCCGGGCGCGCCGTTCGGGATTTTCGAGAAGTCGTCTTTCCCCAATTCCTTCTGCTCCTTCATGCAGAACGGGCAGTGATCCGTCGAGACGACTTGCAGGTCGTCCGTCTTCAAACCTTTCCACAACTCGGCCTGATTCCACTTCTCACGCAAGGGCGGCGTCATCACATACTTCGCGCCCTCGAAGCCCGGCTCTTCGTAATTGTCGTAAGAGAGAAAGAGATACTGCGGGCAAGTCTCTGCGAAAGCAGGCAAGCCTCTGTCTCTCGCCTCGCGTACCTTTTCGAGCGCGTCCGCGCAAGAGAGATGCACAATATAAACGGGCGACTCGGCCATCTCGGCAATCGCAATCGCGCGATGCACGCCTTCGGCTTCGGCGCGCGTCGGACGGGTCAGCGCGTGATACTTCGGCGCGGTTCGGCCTTGCTCCAAAGCGCGTTTGATAATCTCGTTAATGACGATGCCGTTCTCGGCGTGCATGCAGATGAGGCCGCCGCGCTCGCCCGCCGCGCTCATCGCGCGAAAGATCGTCGCGTCATCCACCAGAAAGACGCCTGGATAGGCCATGAACAGCTTAAAGCTCGTGATGCCCTCGTCCATCACCGTGTGCAGCTCTTCGATCTGATTGTCCTCAAGCTCGGTCGTGATGAGATGAAAGCCGTAATCAATCGCCGTCTTGCCTTCCGCTTTTTGATGCCAGTTGTCAACGGCTTCGAGCAAAGCCTGTCCCTTGTACTGCACCGCGAAATCAATAATCGTCGTCGTCCCGCCATGCGCCGCCGCGATTGTCCCCGTGCGAAAATCATCCGACGCCTGCGTCCCGCCAAACGGCAACTCCATGTGCGTGTGCGGATCAATCCCGCCCGGAATGACTAATTTGCCGGACGCATCAATCACGCGGTCAGCCTCCATCTCAAGCTTTGCGCCGATGATCGAGATGGTTTCGTCCTCAATCTGAATGTCAGCCTTGTAATCATCAACGGCAGTGATGATGCGACCGTTACGAATGAGAGTTTTCATCTGTTGTCCTTCACAGGAAATCTTTAATAGTTGCCTGTCTTATTTATCACACGCCTGAACGGGCCTTTGTCTTTAATCGTCAGCCTGTCCTGCTTCCCGTCAACGACGACTTGCATCTGGCTCTTGCTCGTGCCGAAGTTGCCTTTTTGATCGAAGAGTTCGAGCGTCAGCGCGTTGTCCTTCGATTTGATGATGCGATAGCTGCCTTCCTGATGAAGCGGCGGGTAGCCGTTGAGCGAGAACTTGCCTTTGTCGTCGAACGTCCATTCGAGATACCAGCGCGGCGTGTTCTTCTCGCCGCCTCCCTCCAAGAGCCAAGTGCCCTGCATCATCCTCTCGGACGCGCTCTGCACAGGCGCAGAGCCGCTCGAAACTCCCGCGAGCGCGAGAATAAAAATCAGAAGAAGAGTTTTCATGACTGCCTGTCTCCTTTAACTTCAGGCTGCCGCGCCGAATGATTTATCGAGAGCTTCGATTAGCTCATCCACCGTATCCTTCGTCGAGTTGAGCATCATCCCTGTGCGAATCACGTTGCCGTAGAGGCCGCCTTTGCCGATCAGCACGCCCTGCTTCTTCGTCTGTTCGAAAACTTTGAGGACGGATTGCGGGTCTGGCTCTTTGGTCTCGCGGTCTTTGACCAGCTCAAGCGCCTGCATCAAGCCCATCCCGCGCACGTCACCGATGACCGCGTACTTCTCTTTGAGTCCTTCAAGCTTTTCGCGGAAATATGCGCCGACGACTGCGGCGTTTTTCTTCAAATCGTCCTCTTCGATGATTTTGATGACGGCGAGCGCGGCGCCCATCGAGACGCGGTTGCCGCCGAAGGTCGAGAAGGTCAGGCCGGGATAAGCGTCTGCGACTTCGGGCGTCGCGGTGGTCATGCCGATGGGCACGCCGTTGCCCATGCCTTTCGCAGAGGTGATGATGTCAGGCTCTACGTTCCAGTGCTCAATCCCAAACCACTTGTCGCCCGTGCGTCCCCATCCGGTTTGAACTTCATCGGCGATGAAGAGGCCGCCGTGCTTCTTCGTAATCTCAAAAACTCTTTCAAAATATCCGGGCGGAGGAACGATAAAGCCGCCGACGCCCAAAATCGGCTCGGCCATAAAGGCAGCGATCTCGCCGGTCGTCGTGGTCATAATCACCTCTTCAAGGTCTTCGGCGCAGGCGAGGCCGCAGTCGGGATATGAGAGCTTGAGAGGACAGCGATAACAGTAGGGCGCGCGCGCGTGGACGATGCCCGCTACTTGAGAGGGAAGCGAACGCCACGTCGAATGGCCGATGGCCGAAAGCGCGGTCGCGGAGCGTCCCGAATAGCTGTGACGCAGGACGACTATCTCATGTCGCCCGGTGTAGGTCTTCGCGGCATGAATGGCAGTGTCGTCGGCCTCTGTGCCGCTATTGGTGAAGAAAGATTTTTTGAGACGACCGGGCGTGATCTGATGTAGCTTTTCAGCGAGGTCTGCCTGCGGCTTGTTGCAGTAGAGGGTCGAAGTATGAGAGATCGTCTTGACCTGCTCGATAATCGCTTCGTTGACACGCGGGTTTGCGTGCCCAACGCTCACGGTGAGCACGCCGCCGAAGCAGTCTAGGTAACGATTGCCCTGATCGTCCCAAACGTACTCGCCTTCGCCGCGCACGAGCGCGAGCGGCTCTTGATAATAGGTGGCGACCGCCGGGAAGAGAAACTCTTTGTGCTTGCGGACTATTTCGGATTGCGTGGTTTGTGGTTCGGCTGTGCTCATGTGTTCTATCCTTCAAATAAAAAAGTTTCGCGCAAAGGCGCAAAGACGCAAAGGTGTTGAGTCGTTCTCATGCTTGAATGTTTTTCTTCGCGCCTTTGCGTGAAAATTGTTTTTCGTAACCTTCTTCCAACTCAGAAAAGCGAGCCGTTGTCGCTGTTGCCCATCATCGCTTTGCGGACGAGCGGAATCGGCGGGCCTCCGTATTTGAGAAACTGATCGTGAAAGTCTTTCCACGCGTTGCGCCCGCCGCGCGTCGCCGTCCAATCTTCGCGCAGCTTTTTAATCATCAGCTTGCCCATCGTGTAATTCAGATAAGCCGGATCAAACGTGCCGCGCGCGGCCTGTTGCTGAGCGTTGCCCGCGTCCTGAAAGCCCTGCTCAAGAAACATCTTTTCAGACTCGGCGACGGTCATCCCCTTCGTGTGCATGCCGATGGCCGAGAGGAAACGCACATTACGCAACAACGCTTCCTCCAGTTGGCCGATGTGCATCTCCGGGTCGTTCGCGCCAAGCCCCGCGTCGTACATCATCTCTTCAGTGTAATGCGCCCAGCCTTCGGCGAAAGCGTAGCCGACGAAGACCTGGCCGAACTTCGACGGCGCGCGGTTCGCGTGCAGGAAGTGTAGAAAGTGTCCCGGCCACACTTCGTGAACCGAAGTGAACAAAAGACTGCCCACGCCGGGCACGTATGCCGCGCGCTGTTCGGCAGACCACTTCGGATCGGGCGGCGAGATGTAATAGGTCGAAGGCAAGCCGGTTTCGTAAGGGCCGGGCGTGTTGATGTAAGCGAAGTTCCAACGCTTGTAAGGCGGAGCTTCGGCGACCTTCGCGACCTCGGTGCCGGGAATCGTGACGATGTTTTTCTCGATGATAAAATTTTTCAAATCGTCGAGCTGCTTGCGCGCGGCGTCAACCACATTCCCTTCGGGCTTGTGCGCGCTGGCTTTCTCAACACAAGCTTTAACGGTCTGGCCGGGAGCATACTTGTCGCACGCTTCTTTTAAGGCCGCGAGGTTGCGTTCCATGTCAGCGCGCCCGATGGCTTCGAGCTTATCGAGCGGCACGTCAACGCGCTCTGTGGCTTTGAGCATCTCGCTGAACTTGTCCGCGCCGAGCGCGAAGTTGTCCGTCGCGCTCGCTTCTTGAGAGGCAAGCCATGCGTCGAAATCTTTAATCGCCTTGATGGCCGCTTCGTTGGCCGTGCGAAAGTCAGACTGCAACGCCTCGTCCTTCACGGAAGCGAAGACGGCGGGCACGTCCTTGCTATAAAAGTCCGCGAGGCCGCCGATGGTCGTGCGCCCGATTTTGATGTAGGTGCGCGCGAGCGGCAGGCGCAGGTTGGCGCGAATCTGCGAGAGCGCGTTGGGCACTGCTTTCGCGTAAGCCGTGTAAGCGCGCAGGCGCACGTCCGGCGCGGCGTATTCGCGCGAGACGTAAACGTCCGGGTCAATCGCGTCGGCATAAAAGTACGGGTTCACGTAAGGCCACCCGGCCTTTTCGAGCCAGAACAGGTCTTTGTCAATCTGCGCGATCAGATAGTCGCGCTCGAAGCGTTGGCGTTCGTCGAGCGACGCGTCCGTGAACTGGCTCGCCTTGTCGCGCTCGCTGTGCAGCCGCGCGATCTCTTTCTTAATTCCCGCGTCGCTCCAATCCGGCAGCTTGCCGTCATACTCATGCCGCCCCGCGTAGACCGCAAAGTCCGGATGCGCCGCGAAGTAATCGTTGAGGAATGAAGCGACGTAAGCATCCCACTGCGGCGACGACTGTGTGGACGAGGCCGGAGCTTGATTCTGCGTCGGCGTCGGGTTCTGTTGACAACTCATCAGCAAAAGAGAAAGGACGAGAGCAAGTGATAATTTGAATGACAACTTTTTGAATTTAAGCATGATGATTACTGCTCAGCCGAGTATCAACTTTAATGCTTGCTGAAGGGCTTTACGATCTTTCTGTTGAAGTTTAGCAAGTCGTCGTATCACCAATCGTTTCTCAACGGTTGTCAGCACTGGTTTAATAATCGAAGCCTTGAGCAAGCCTGCCTGCTTCCACTCTTCAAGAATGACTTCACCTACTGCCTGCACTGTTTTCATCTGACTTGTAACGGCCATCAAAATCAGATCGGGACGCTCGCTATTATAAACTGCCGAACTCACGACTACTGCCGGACGCTTTTTGTTGTTGGTTTGATCCGTAAACGGAAACGGCACAAGCACAACATCGCCAAAGCTATAGTTCGTCATAGGCAGCGTCCTCTTCATTATCCCAGACTTGTCTAAAGGATTCTTCTGAGAGTTTGGTTGCTGCTTGCACGAGGCGGCGTTCATCCCTTTGAGATATGAAGTCAACGAAATCTTCGACTTCGGCCATCCGTTCCGGCGGAAGTTGTTTGATCTTTTCAATCAACTTCTCATTCTGCATAACTCGACTCCTTGTTATTGAATGTTAATACAAATTCCCCTCGCGCTTACGCCCGGTGTAATCCACGTAGACGACTTTCAGCTCGGTATAAAAATCGAGGGCGGTCGAGCCTTGCTCGCGGTCGCCGATGCCCGTCGCTTTGATGCCGCCGAAGGGGATGTGCGCCTCGCCGCCGGTGGTCGGCGAGTTGATGTGCGTCATGCCGGTTTCGATCTCGTCAACGAAGCGAAAGATACGCGCGGCGTCGTTCGTAAAGATTGATGAAGAGAGGCCGTAATCGCTGTCGTTCGCCGCCTGCATCGCTTCATCGAAATCTTTGACGCGAAGCACGGAAAGCACGGGACCGAAAATCTCTTCGCGCGCGATACGCATGTCGGTCGTGACGCGATCAAAGACCGTCGGGCGCACAAAAAATCCTTTATCCAGGCCGTCGCCGAACGCGCGCTCGCCGCCGCACTTTAATTCCGCTCCATCCTCGCGCCCGATGTCTATGTAGCTGAGGACGGTCTTGAACTGGCTCTCGTCCACGCTCGGCCCCATTTCCGTTTCGGAATTACTGCCGTCGCCGATTCGCATGCCTTCGGCGCGCTTGACGAGACGAGAGACAAACTCATCTGCCACGTCATTGACGACGACGGCGCGGCTCGTCGCCGTGCAGCGTTGGCCGCTTGAGCCGAACGCGCCCTGCGCCGTCGATTCGACCGCGAGGTCCAGGTCTGCGTCTTCGAGAATGACAACAGGATTCTTGCCTCCCATCTCGCACTGCACCTTCGCGCCGCGCCGCGAGACTTCTTCGTAAAGGCGTATGCCGACCTCGTTCGAGCCTGTGAAGGAGACGGCGCGCACGGCCTTGTGATTGATAATCTCGTCGCCGGCCACAGAGCCTGAGCCGAGAATCAGATTGAGCACGCCTTTCGGGATTCCTGCTTCCTCAAAAAGCTCGACGATGCGAACCGCCGTCGCGGGAGTTAAGCTGGCGGGCTTGAAGACGACCGTGTTGCCTGCCGCAAGCGCGGGCGCGATCTTCCAGACGGGAATGGCGACCGGAAAATTCCACGGCGTGACGCACGCCACGACGCCGAGCGGTTGTTTGATGGTGTAAGCGAAATTCAAAGGCAACTCGGATTGAATCGTCTCGCCGTTCAGGCGGCGAGCTTCACCCGCGCACCACTCCGCGACGTTGATCGAGCGTTGCAACTCGCCGCGCGATTCCGCGATGGTCTTGCCTTCTTCACGCGTCAAGAGCTGCGCCAAAGCTTCTTTTTCATCTTCCATCAAACGCGCGGCGCGTGCGACGATGCGTCCTCTGGTCGGCGCGGGCGTCCCGCGCCACGCCTTGAAAGCCTCGCTCGCGGCCTCGACCGCCGCCCGCGCCTCTTCGCGCGTCGCCTGACGAAAGCTGCCGAGCACGTCGTCAGTGTTGGCCGGGTTGATGTTCTCGACGGTTTTGCCGCCGCTTGATTCGAGCCACTGGCCGTTGATGTAATTGCGATAAAGAGTCATAAGTCTTTAGAAGCTAAAGCCGAATGTGAAAGCCGTCTTGAAGCGGCTGGCCGTTTGATCCGACATTTTGGATTATCAGAGCTTGGTAGAAAGAACGCTGAGTAATATATCATAAGGCACAATGAGTCGAAGCGAAAACATGTCAAACGAAGTTCAGACCGCAGAGCCGAATAACTTGCGCGAGCTGCTTGAAGAGCGCGTGCAAGTCAATCCTGAAAAGCATTTTCTTTTCTCGGAAGCGGACGGGCGAAGCTACACGTATGCGTCGTTCGACGCGGCGGTCAATCGCGCGGTGCGACTTCTCGCGGCGCACGGCGTCGGGAAGGGCGATGTCGTGAGCCTGCTCATGCCGAACAGCGCGGAGTATATCATCGCTTACTTCGCCTGTTTCAAAATGGGCGCGCTCGCCGGGCCCATCAATTCGCTCCTCAAGCCGCCGGAGATGGCCTACGTTATCAATAATTCGGAAGCGAAAGCTCTGCTCGTCAATTCGGAATTTCTGCCACAGATTGAAAGCATCATGGACGAACTGCCGAGCCTCGATGCCGTGATTGAGTTTGATGATGAAAGAGAGGCTTCAGGGAATTTTTCGGGTGAGCGAGAGCATCTGCCCGTCGCAACGCTTGAGCGGGATGATGAAGCGATTATTATTTACACTTCGGGCACGACCGGAAAGCCCAAAGGCTGCTTGTTGACGCACGGCAATCTGATGGCGAACGCGCGGCAGATTAAGGAATGGCTCGGCTTCACTGAAAAGGATCGGCTGCTGACGATGATGCCGCTCTTTCACATGAACGCTGTGTCTGTGACGACGCTGACGCCGCTCTACGCCGGAGCTTCGACGGTCGTTAGTCCGAAGTTTTCCGCGACACGTTTCTGGCAGATTATCTCGGATTACGAAATCACTTCATTCGGCTCGGTGGCGACGATGCTCACGATGCTCCTTGAAAAATATCCGAGAGGCGTGCCAGAAGGTTTGAAGACCGAACAGTTACGCTTTGCGATGTGCGGCTCTGCGCCTGTGCCCGCCGAAGTTTTGAAAAGATTTGAAGAGACGTTCAATTGCCTGGTGATAGAGGGTTACGGGCTGTCGGAATCAACTTGCCGCTCGACCTTTAATCCGCCGGACGAGCGTCGTCGTCCCGGCTCTTGCGGGATGCCGATTGGCAACGAGATGCGCGTCGTGGATGAAGAGGAAAGGGAAGTCTCGGACGGAGAGCTTGGCGAGATAGTCTTGCGCGGTGAAAATATTTTGAAGGGCTATTACAAAAACGCGGAAGCCAACGAGCGCGCGTTTCGCGGCGGCTGGTTTCACACGGGCGATGTCGGCTACAGGGATGCGGACGGCTTCTATTATATCGTTGACCGCAAGTCGGACATGATTATACGCGGCGGCGAAAACATCTACCCGCGCGAGATTGACGAAACTTTGTATGAACACGGGGCGGTCGCCGCCGCCGCGACCATCGGCATTCCCGACAAGCTCTACGGCGAAGAGGTGACGGCCTTCGTCGTCTTGAAAAACGGCGAGACGGCGACAGAGGATGAGCTGTTGAATCATTGCCGCGCGCGGCTGGCGGATTTCAAGTGCCCGAAGACGATTCATATTATTGATGAGATTCCGAAAGGGCCGACGGGCAAGCTGCTCAAGCGCGAGCTGGCGAAACAGTTTTCTGCGAGAAGAAAATAAAATTTGTTAACGGCGTGGTGAAGTCGTAGAGCGTTCGATGTGCACGAAAGTTTTCAGTGAAGTTGCGGCTTGGCTCGTCTCGCACTTGCCGCAGCCTGTCTCGCAGGAGGCCGCGCCCGCTTTCGCGGCATTGAATGAACGCAGCCGCGTGAGGCCGCGCCGCCCGACGTAGAAGAGCGCGGCCAGGATAATCAATCCAACGATGATCGTTTGCCAGTCAAACATTCCTTTAAAACCTTCAACTGAATCCCAACAGTCGCCCGCCGTGATATGTGAGAAACGAAGCGACGTAAGCGAGCACGGTCATGTACGCGACCATGAAGAGTGGCCAACGCCACGAGTTCGTCTCGCGCCGGACGATGGCGACCGTTGACATGCACTGGCAGGCGAGGACGAAAAAGACCATCATCGTCAACGCGACGAGCGGCGTCCACGCCGGACTTCCATCGGGACGTTTGGCCTCGCGCACGGCCTTGACGAGCGAATCCGATTTCGCGTCATCATCCTTGCCGACATTGTAAATAATACTCAAGGTCGAAACCAGCACCTCGCGCGCGGCGAATGAGGCGATGAGCGCGACTCCCATCTTCCAATCGAAACCGAGAGGAGAAATCGCAGGCTCTATGAAATGCCCGGCGCGTCCCGCGAAGCTCTGGCGAAGCTGCTCGCCCTCTTCATCCGTCGCCGCCGTCTCGCTTTCTACCTTCGGAGCATTCGCGTTATCCGCTTGTGTCGCAGCGTCGCTTCTCGCCTGTGCCGGATGCTGTGCGCGCGGGAAGGCGACGAGCGCCCAGAGCAAGATGGAGATGGCGAGAATGACTGTGCCCGCGCGTTTCAGGAAAAGCCCTGCGCGCGTGAGCATCATTTGTATGATCGTCAGTAGATTCGGGACGCGATACGGCGGCATCTCCATCACGAGCGGCGGCGTCGGAGCTTTCAAGATCGTCCGCTTCAAAATCCATGCGACGCAGATGGCGACCGTGATGCCGAGCAAGTACATCGCCATAATCATCAGCGCGCCGACCGAGAGAAAACCGAAAAGTTTTCTGCCCGAAAAGAAGGCTGCGATCATCAGTGTGTAAACGGGCAGCCGCGCCGAACAGCTCATGAAAGGCGCGATCATAATCGTCGCCAGGCGGTCTTTCGGATTCTCAATCGTGCGCGTCGCCATGATGCCCGGAATCGCGCACGCGAACGAAGACAGGAGCGGCATGAAAGCTTTGCCGTGCAGGCCGACGCCGCGCATCAGCCTGTCCATCAGAAAAGCCGCGCGTGCCATGTAGCCCGTGTCTTCAAGAATCGCGATGAAGAAGAAGAGCAATAGAATCTGCGGCAGAAAGACGAGGACGCCGCCGACGCCCGCGATGACGCCGTCAACCAGGAGGTCTGTCAGAAGTCCGGGCGCAAGCCCGGCGCGCACTGCGTCGCCGAGCGCGCCGAAGCCTTTGTCAATCAAATCCATCGGCAGCGCAGCCCACGAGAAGATCGTTTGAAAGACAAGATACATCACGACGAGCAGAATCAGGGGGCCGAAGAATCTGTGCGTAAAGATTCTGTCAATCCGCTCGGTCGCCGAAGAGGCTTGATGATCCACGCCGCGCACGACGCTCGCCGCGACCTCTTCAATCCAGTCATAGCGCGCGAGCAAGGGCTGTTGCCACCAGTCCGGGTCTGCATCCGCAAGTCGCTGTCGAGCCTCTTTGATAACTTCACGATGCCGCTCATCCTGTGGCAACTCTTCGCCGAAGAGATCGCGCAGGGCTGCGTGTCGCTCGATCTTGTCTTCATCACTGCCGATGAGCGCGGCCAATTCTCGCTCAGACTCTTCGGGAAGTCGCCAGCCCGCGCCCGGCGCGCCTTCGGCAGCGGCTTTCAAGACGGCCTTCGCCAGCGAATCAGTCCCGAACTTTTGCGAAGCAGTCACCGGCACGACCTGCACGCCGAGTGCGGCTGAGAGTTTGATGACATCAAGCTCAAGATTGCGGCGGCGCGCGAGATCAACCATCGTCAGCGCGACGACCAGAGGCCGCCCGTATTCGAGAAGCTGTGCGACCAGATAGAGATTGCGGTCAAGATTCGTCGCGTCAACGACGCAGATGATGACATCGGGCGCGGCCATTCCTGTCATTTGACCTGTGATGACATTGCGCGCGATCTGCTCGTCCATCGAGGTCGCGTCGAGACTGTAGAGTCCCGGCAGGTCAATCAATCGCGCGGGCGGAAGATTTTGCGAGAGCGGCCACACGCCCTCTTTGCGCTCGACTGTGACGCCGGGATAGTTGGCGACTTTTTGCCTGAGTCCGGTCAGCGAGTTGAAGAGCGTCGTCTTGCCTGCGTTCGGATTGCCGGCGAGCGCGACCGTCAGAGGACGCGCCGCAAAGGGCGCGCCGCCCGTGTGCTTTCCCGGTAGAGCAGGGGATTCGACAGTGGTGCTCATAAAGATGACGTGATGAGTGATGAGTGATAAGTGATAAGTGAAAACAGCTTGCTTCTTATCACTGATTACTCATCGCTTATCACTTTAATGGTTTGCGCTTCTTCGCGACGGACGGCGAGGTGATAGCCGCGCACGCGGACTTCGAGCGGGTCGCCGAGCGGCGCGCTCTTAATCATCCGCACGGGCGCGCCGGGCACGACGCCCATCTCCATCAGACGACGCGCGACCGCGCCAGTGCCCGTGACGGCGAGCACGCGCGCTCTCGCTCCGGCTGGCAGATGCGCGAGGGAAAGGTCTGTGACAGGCAAGCTGTTTAGGGTGGCGTTACGCATAACTTTTAAAAATCTCTGGCTCGGAAAAAATTGCCGATGAAATTCGCTCGCGTCCCCGCGTTTCAATCGACGAGGACAAAAGAGAAGGCGAAAAGCTCGCCTTCCATCAAGCACTATATCCGAATTGAAATTAAATTTCAATTTCATAGTGAGGATTTGATGAGAGGCAAGCTATTGAAATTTTTACTGTCTGGTGATGGGAAGAATGGCGAGGTCTGCGCGGACTTTGCCGTTCGGGGTCGTCGCCATCAGGCGCAGCGGCAGGCGGCGTTGGTCTTCGCTGACCCAGAGCCGTAGGGCGTTTCTGTCTCCCTGCGCGTCATCGGTTGTGAGCGACAGTTGCAGAGCCGGAATCTGCTGACCGCCAAGCTCTATCGTCTCTCGTTTGAGAAAAGTGATGAAGAGCGTGCGCGGGCGATTGTTGACGAGCAGGGAGACGGCGTTCGGCTTGGGCGATTTGAGATTGAAGGAGCGCAGAGCGTAAAAGACTGAGAGCAAGTCGTAAGTGCCGACGGGCACATCCATCCTCGCTCCCGCTTCCGTCGTCGCGTTGCCGCGATCCTGATCTATCGTCACGGTCTGCGTCAGACGCCGCTTTGATTCCTTCAAGCTCATCTCGAAACGAAACGGCAGGAGCGTCGTCGGGTCAACGTAAGTGTTAATCTCGTCGTTGGCGGAAAAGATGGTCTGCGCTGTGCCGACGGTTTGAGCCGTGCCGGTCAGGAGCAGTCCGTCGCGTCCGAAATATTTGGAGCGCGAGCGTACTTGAAAAGAGGCCGTGCCGACCGGCTGCTGTACGTTCTCAAGATAGATATTAAAGTTGAGTTGCTCGCCCGCGTTGAAGGGCAGACCGGCGGGCAGGGCGGTCGCCGCTCCGCTCGCGGCAGCATTCGGCGCAGAGATCAAAGGTCTGTTCGGCGACGAGTTCGGCGTGGTTTTTGATGTTGAGTTCGGTCGCGTGTTGAGCGGCGCGGTCGTGTTCGGATTGACGGGAATCCCTTGCGGCGGCGCGTTCGGCAAGGTGGGATTCGTGACGTTCGGATTCGCGGGGATGCCCGGAATCCCCGGAATCCCGCCCGGCTGAGTCGTCGTTGTTGTCGTGTTCGGATTCGTCGGATTCGGACGTGTCGGGTTCACATTCGGATTAGTATTCGGATTGATATTCGGATTCGGCGCGGGCTGAACCTGTGATGGCGTGGCGGCGACATCGGGCATGGCCGTGTCGGCGGAGGTCGGATTTGCGCCGGGAAGCTCTGAGCCTGCAAGCTCCGCGCGAATCTCGCCCGAAGGATGCTTGCCTGTGAAAAGCACCGGCACATGTCGCTCGTCATCGCTGAAATAAATTTGAATCTTGTAATCGTTGAGCGAAGAGTTACGCGGAAAGCGAAGCTGCGTGACGATAGTAGTGAACGAGCCGACGTTGGTTTTGACGAGCTGGCGGCCTGTGACTCTCAGCTCGGCCTCATACATCACATCATTGTCGCGCATGGTAAAGCTGTAACGCGCGCTCTCCGTCAGAGGCAACGCGCGCAAGCGATAGAGCGCGGAGAGAAAATCATACGTGCCGGGAAGTCCTGTTCTCACTTTGGCCGGAATCGCGTCCACGCCGACCGGCTCGTTATATTCGCGCGAGATGTCTTGCTCACCGCTTCCGGCTTCGCGCCTGAACTGCTGCGTACGAAAGGGCTGTCCGTTCTCCGGCGCGATGTACGTGATGTAGTCGTTGTTGATCGAATAGAGCGCGGCATTGACGACGCCTGTGGTCTCGACGTGTGCGCGCAGTTGGATGCCATCACGATTGAAGTAAGTATTATGACCCGCAATCCAAAGCTCTACGTGTGCGGCTGTGAAGAAGTTGGCGAACGAAACATTATAAGTCAGGCGTTCGCCGACTCTGTACGGAGCTTTGGAAAAAGAGACGGTCGACACGTCGTTCTGCGCCGCCGCCGCAGGCGCAAACGGCGCGAGCGTCAATAAAAGAATCGTGATAATCGTCAGCAAATATTTCAAACGTCGAATCCTCTTGGTCTGTTGTGAGTCAGCAAAACACAAAGGCTGCGCACACGGGGCGCAAAGCTTTTACACGCGCGTTGCATCCGATTGTTCCGCTTTTGCAGCTCAGAGATAATCTCACATCAAGCGCAGATAATCCCAGCCTGCCAGGCGCTCTTCAAAGGGGGAGTTTCGGGGACGCCGGAGATTTTATCGAAGCTTGAGGGAAAAGGGAATGAGAAACAGTGGGCAGTGAGCAGTTGGCGGTTGGCAGAAACAGCAGATCGTCCAAACATCTATCCTTACATCTATCCTTTGTCTTTACTGCCAACTGCCCACTGCCCACTGCCTACTGCTAACTGTTTCTCATCTCTTCACTGATTGCGAGCGCGGCCTGCACGGGGTCAGTCGAGTTGAGAATGGCGCGACCGACAACCAGATAATCCGCGCCCGCGCGGACGGCTGCGGCTGGCGTCATGACGCGGCGTTGGTCATCGGAGGCAGAGCCAACGGGGCGCACGCCGGGCGTGACGACGAGAAAGTCTTGACGCTTGACGGCTTCTCTGACGGCGCGGATTTCGTGCGCCGACGCGACCACGCCGTCGAGTCCGTTGCTTTCGGTCAAGCGAGCGAGCCTGACGACCTGCTCTTCCGGCTCAGCCTTGATTCCCGTTTCCGCTAAACTCTCGCCGTCCGCGCTCGTCAACAGAGTGACGCCGATCACTTTGGGCTGCGTCAATCCCTCGCGCGCGGCTGCTTCTCTGACGGCGTCGGCAGTGCGCCGCATCATCTCGCCGCCGCCCGAAGCGTGCACATTGAACATAAAGACGCCGAGCCGCGCGGCTTCGACTCCGGCTGCCGCGACCGTGTTCGGAATGTCATGATATTTGAGATCGAGAAAGATACGCGCGCCTTCTTTGACCAGCTCGCGCACAAGCTCAGGCCCGGCGGCTGTGAAAAGCTGCATGCCGATTTTGAATGCGCCCGCGACTTCGCGTAGTGAGATGAAAAGCTCTCGCGCCCTGTGCGCCGTTTCGACATCAAGAGCCACAATCAATCTGTTGTCAACTGCATCTGCCATCAATTATTTTCCTTTCTGAGTTTGATTCACATGACATCCAATCGCTTCATCAAGCGAGCTAATTTTCTCTCTGCTTAAAATCTCTTGAAGCCCTTCGTTAATCTCTTTGACGACGCCCCAGCCTTGATAGATGAAACCCGTGTAGAGCTGCACGAGGCTCGCGCCCGCGCAGATTTTCTCCCAGGCATCTGCGGCGGTGAAGACTCCGCCGACGCCGATGATCGGTAGCTTGCCTTTCGTCAAGCGATAAATGTTCGAGATGATTTCGTTTGAACGACTGCGAAGGGGCGCGCCGCTCAAACCGCCCGCGCCGCAAGCCGTCACGACGGATTCACTTGTGCGCAAACCTGCGCGGCTCGTCGTCGTGTTGGTCGCAATGATGCCGGAGAGGTTCGCGCGCAAAGCCACGTCGGCAATCGCTTCCAGCTCAGGCATGCTCAAGTCCGGCGCGATCTTGACCAACAAGGGCACAGGCTTTTGACGCTTATTTTTCTCAAACAATTCACGGTTCTTCTGCTGCAAGGCTGTGAGCAATGATTCGAGCGCGTCCGCGCGCTGAAGCTCGCGTAAGTTCGGCGTGTTGGGCGAGCTGACGTTGACGGCGATGTAATCCGCATGCTGATAGACCGCTTCAAAGCTCGACAGATAATCCCCGGTCGCCCTCTCAAGCTCGACCGCGCGGCTCTTGCCGATGTTGACGCCGACGACGCAAGCCGCGCTCTGCTTTGAGAGCTGAGCTGCTAAGGCTGCGGCTCCGTGATTGTTAAAGCCCTGACGATTTATCAAGGCGTGGTCTTGAGGCAGGCGAAACAGGCGCGGGCGCGGGTTGCCGGGTTGCGGCAGATGCGTCACCGTGCCGACCTCTACGAATCCGAAGCCGAGCGCGGCGAGAGCTTCAACCGCGATGCCGTTCTTATCGAAGCCTGCGGCGAGGCCGACGGGACTTGAGAACTTGAGGCCGAACCTCTGCAAATCTCCAAAGCTCCGGCGCGCGTATCGTCGCTCGACCATCCGGCGCAGCAGGCGAGGCTTGAGCGTTTTTGAGAGAGCCGTCAACGCCGCTTCATGCGCCGTCTCAGGCGGCAGCCGGAACAGCATCGGGCGCAGGATTGAGCGATACAGCATCAGAGAGCAGTGATGATTGACGAGTGACAGGTATCTAGCCGGAATTGGATTGTATCCTGTCAGCTCTCGCTTGTCACTTTTCATCCGGCGAAATTTTCGCTTGCCTGTCACTCATCACTTGTCACGCGTCACCGTTCTTGTTAGTATCCGCGCCAATGAAGCTGACGGAGAAATCACGGATTATGGACGGGGCGCGGATCAATCGAGCGTTGTCGCGCCTCGCCTCGGAGATTGTGGAAGAGAATCACGGCGCGGGCGATTTGTATCTGGTCGGCATACGGCGCAGGGGCGTGCCGCTCGCCGAGCGCATGGCCGATAAGATCGCAGACTTGGAGGGCGAGCGTCCGCCCGTCGGCACTCTGGACATCACGCTCTACCGCGACGATCTTTCGACGGTGGGCGCGAACCCGGTCGTCAATCGCACAGAGCTTCCCGGCGACATCGAGAATCGAAATATCGTGTTGATTGACGACGTGCTCTACACAGGGCGGACGATTCGCGCCGCGCTCGACCAGTTGATAGACTTCGGCAGGCCGCGACGCGTGCAGCTCGCCGTCCTGATTGATCGCGGCAAAGAGCACCGCGAGTTGCCGATTCAGGCCGACTACATAGGCAAGGTCGTGCCGACGAAAAAGAGTGAGATCATTAAAGTGATGCTCACGGATTTCGACGACGAAGAGGGCGTCGCTATTCTTGAGCGACCGGCAACAGAAGCTTCTTGAAGGCGGCCTGCAATGGCCGCTTTTTTTATAAGCGAAATGAGATGAATTCTGCTTTCAAACACAAAGACCTGCTCGGCATACGCGAGCTGTCTCCTGATGAGATTACGCACATCCTTGACATTGCGGAATCTTTCCGCGACATCTCGCGGCGCGAGATAAAGAAAGTGCCGACCTTGCGCGGGCGCACGGTCATCAATCTTTTCTTTGAGCCTTCGACCAGAACGCGCACCTCTTTCGAGATTGCCGCGAAACGTCTTTCGGCTGACGCCATCAACATCAGCGCGTCAACTTCGAGCGTGAGCAAAGGCGAAACGCTGCTCGACACGGCGCGCAATCTGGAAGCGATGTCGCCGGACTGCATCGTCGTGCGACATTCCTCTGCGGGCGCGCCGTATCAACTGGCGCGAGTCTGCCGCGCCGCAATCGTCAACGCGGGCGACGGCTCGCACGAGCATCCGACGCAGGCATTGCTTGACGCCCTGACGATACGCGAGCGAAAGGGAAGAATTTCGGGCTTGAAGGTAGCCATCATCGGAGACATTCTGCATTCGCGCGTGGCGCGCTCGAACATACATCTGCTGACCAAACTCGGCGCGACCGTGAGCGTGGCGGGGCCGGGAACTTTAGTCCCGCCGGAGTTCGGAGAGTTAGTCGAAGAAGGCTTGCTCGTCGAAGATAACATCGAGCAGGCTCTTGAAGGCGCGGACGTGGTGATGATCTTGCGCATCCAGCGCGAGCGGCAGGACGCAGCCTTCTTTCCTTCCATGCGCGAGTACGCGGTGCATTACGGCCTCAATCTCGCGCGGCTTGAGAAGGCTGCGAGCGATGCTATTGTGATGCATCCGGGGCCGATGAATCGAGGCATTGAGATCGCTTCCGATGTGGCGGACGGCGCTCGCTCGCTGATTCTTGAGCAGGTCTCGAACGGGTTGGCCGTGCGGATGGCGATTCTGTACTTGCTTGCAGGTGGAGTATCTGTCAATTCTTGAAAAGATTGGTCTTGGGTCTTTGGCCTTTGGTCTTTGTCTGTCTAGCTTATCTTGAATTATAGCTCTCAAGGTTGAGTCGCGCGCAAAGGCCAAGACCTAAGACCAAATTAGAAAAACTTTCATCTTAACTTTTAACTTTAGTGATTCATGAGATTGTTGATTGCCAACGGCCATCTGATTGATCCTTCGCAGGGACAGAATAGCGGCAAGAATCTTTTGCTCGAAGATGGGCGCGTCGCCGGATTCCCGGCGCGCGGTGAGGGCGTGCCGGAGGGCGCGGAAGTTTTCGACGCGACCGGCCTCGTCGTCGCGCCCGGCTTCATAGACATGCACGTACACTTGCGCGAGCCGGGGCAGGAGTACAAAGAGACGATTGCGACGGGCGCGGCGGCGGCGGTCGCGGGCGGCTTCACGAGCGTTTGCGCGATGCCGAACACAGACCCGATTAATGACAGCGCGGCGGTCACGCGTTTTATCATAGAGCAGGCCGGGCGCGCCGCTCTAGCAAATGTTTTTCCCATCGGCGCGATTACGAAAGGCTCTACCGGAACTGAACTCGCGGAGATGGGCGAGATGAAACAGGCTGGCATCGTCGCCGTCTCGGATGACGGACGCCCGGTCCCTTCGGCTGGAATGATGCGGCGCGCGATGGAGTACGCGCGCGGCTTCAATCTGGCGGTCGTGGATCATTGCGAAGATCGCACGCTCGCAAGCGGCGGCGCGATGCACGAAGGCCGTTGGTCTTTAATCTTGGGTCTTAAGGGAATCCCTGCGGTGGCTGAAGAGATGGATGCCGTGCGCGATTGCGCTCTGGCGGAACTGACTGGCGCGCGTGTTCATCTCGCGCACGTCTCCACACGCGGAGCGATAGAGGCTGTGCGGCGCGCAAAGGAGCGCGGCCTTCGGGTCACTTGCGAAGTCGCGCCGCATCACTTTGCTCTGACGGACGAAGCCGTCGAAGGTTACGACACGAACACGAAGATGAGTCCGCCGCTTCGCAGCCGCGAGCATGTCGAAGCGATTTTAGAAGCTTTACGTGATGGCACGATTGATGCTATCGCTACTGACCACGCGCCGCATCACGCGGATGAGAAGGCTTTGGAATATGATCGCGCGCCTTTCGGCATCACGGGCTTGGAAACCTGCGTCGGCCTCGCGCTTGATCGTCTGGTGCATCAAGGCGTCATCGGACTTGAAAGATTCGTGGAGCTTTGCGCGGTCAATCCCGCGCGGATTTTTAATCTCGAAGCTCGCGGCACGCTCCGCACAGGCGCGTGGGGCGACGTGACGATTTTTGATCCCGAACTTAATTGGGCGTTCGATGCCGCGCGCTCAAAATCGAAGAGCCGTAACACTCCCTTTGACGGTTTGAAGATGCGCGGCGCGGCTATCGCCACCATCGTCGCAGGCCGCGTGGTTTACGAGCATCCTCAATTAGAGCGCGTCAAGGTTGGGAATGATACGGAAAATGATAAGAAAGCGGCTGTGAAAACATAAACTTTTACACGGTGGCCTTCATGTTTCACCTGTGGAGCGAGAACTTTTGCGCCGGAAATGCCAACTTTAACATGCATAATGGGAAGTTTTACCTGTGGAGCGGCTTCTTTAACATGAGGAACGTCAAGTTTGCCACGCGGAAGCTAAAGTTTGACATGCGGAAGCTAAAGTTTCACCTGTGGAAGCTAATGTTTGCCACGCGAAGTCTAAAGTTTGACACGCGAAGTCTAATGTTTTAAGTGTGAAACCTAATGTTTTGCGCTGGAAATGAAAGTATTCGTGGGGCCGGTGGCTTCTGAATAAGAAAAGCCCGTCGCGCTCTCCCCTTCGCAACGGGCTTTTCTAAACGGTCGCTCACTTACGCAATTGCAGGGGCGACCGGTCTCTTTAGATTTCTTGTAGGAAGCACGCCCGCGCTCTCCCCTTCGCTTGCGTGCTTCCTCCCATCGGCAGCCGCGAGGTTGCCGATCTTGTGAAAACCTTTAGCGCACGTTGGCGGCTGGCAGTGACAGAGGTTGATTCAGAATCACGCCGAACTCAGTGCCCGGTTTGACTTCAGCCTCTTTGCCTTTCGAGAACAGCGCGCCCGCGACTCCCAAGCCTGCGCCGATGCCCGCGCCGATGCCCGCGCCTTTGCCGCCACCGGCAATCGCGCCGATCAGTGCGCCCGCCGCCGCGCCGCCGCCGATAAAGACTACATTGCGCTTCATCGAAGACTTGCCTGTGACCTGTCCCTCGTTGTCATAAGTCGTCGTCTCGCCCGACACGTCTGACAGAGAGCCGTTGAGCGCGCGCGACATGCCGTTCGGGAGTTTGAGCGAGATAAATTGCACGCCGAGCATCCCCGCTTTACTCTTGCGCGCGGCGCGCCTCACTTCCGTCACGCGTCCCACGATGATGCTGCCCGCCGGAATCACTTCGACGCCCGAAGCGTAAACCGGATCGACCGTCGTCGTCGTAAACTTGTCGCCGACGCGCGCCGTCTCGGAAGTGATTCTCTCGTTCATGCGGACGCGAATTATTTGATTGGCATTGATTGTGTGATAGACGGGTGCGATGGTCGTCTGTCTCGGGCGCGTCACGCGCGTCTGGCGACGAAGGCGCGGACGACGCGTTTGCGCCGCAGCCGGAAGAACTGTTCCGGCGACGAGCGCGATAACTGCTAGGAGGCTAAAAATGCTTTGTGCTAATTTGCTGTTTCTGACTGTCATGATAACTGTCCCCTCCGCTTTTTGAATCGAGCGAGCCTCAAAACTCATGCTCTCTCCGACTCGACTATCCCTTGAGCAATGGGCGTGCCACTTTCTCAACTATCCCCGATTATTTCTGTAACACTAAGTATTTAATAATTTAGCGGGAAAAGAGGGAAGGCCGTTTATTAATCTGCGGCTTGAGAAATAGACTATGTGCGCGAGCCAGAATATCTCCCGCACGATATGGTGTGAAAAGGCGAAGAGCGTTTGCCGCGACACCGCGAATCAGTCTTGAAGGAAGGAAAGACTATGCGTTACACGTTGGTTTCCATCATCCTCGTGCTGCTCGTCGGCGCTGCCTGCCGGACAGGCCAGACGACGCGCAGCCCTGAAGCGGACGCCCTGCTGCGAGCCGCGCGAGCCGGGCACGCTGATGTCGTCAAAACCCTGCTCTCCGCGCCAAACGCGGATGTCAACGCGAAGGATGAACACGGCAACACAGCTTTGATGGAAGCCGCGCGCTTTGGCCATGATGATGTGGTGAAGGCTCTGCTCATCGCCAGAGCGGACGTGCGCCCGAAGAATGACGAAGGCAAGACTGCTTTGATGCTTGCCGTAGAAGGAGGGCACGACGATTCAGTGCGCCTGCTCAGACAGGCCGGAGCCACCGAATAGCCTTGATTGCTCAAAAAAGATGCTTGGTACCGAGGGCCGGACTCGAACCGGCACGGCCTTGCGGCCAACGGATTTTCTTACCACTACGACTTTCGCCGCCTGCGAAACTGATGAGCAGTTTGTGGTCTGGACTATACCTTCACCTTTTACTAACTTAATAGCAGTCAGGCGGGAGCCGTCTAGTCTCTACACTTTCTCAAATGCTAAAAGCTTTTGAGCTTAGCTCGGTGTTGCCAGCTTAAAGGGTTCACCGAATTTGACTCCATTCACGCCAGAGATTTCGCTCTGAGTGCTCAAAGAACTAAGTCCGTCGCGTATACCATTTCGCCACCCCGGCACCGGGCAAAAGATAGCATGAGGGGCGCGCTCGTCACAAATCTTCACATCGCCGCAGATGCAATGCTAATATGAGCCTGATACAATCGGCGCAGCGAAACGGTTTGTGATTTCTGGGCGAAGACTATGACTGAAGAGCAGGAAGTTTTTCTCAAGCACATACAGAAAGCCGGACTCAAGCGCACGGCTCAGCGTGAGCTGATTCTGGACGTTTTCTTGCGCACGGAAGAGCATCTGTCGAGCGAAGACCTCTACCGTTTGGTGCAACGTGAAGACCCGAACATAGGGCAGACGACAGTGTACCGCACGCTCAAACTGCTGACCGAAGCGGGGCTGGCGCGCGAGGTCAGATTCGGCGACGGGCGCACGCATTACGAGCACAACTACAAGCATCAGCATCACGATCACATGATCTGCACGGAGTGCGGCAAGATCATCGAATTCTTCTCAGCCGAACTTGAAGCCCTGCAAGATCAGATGGCCGCGAAATACAAGTTCGAGCCGACGCAGCATTCACTGCGCATCTTCGGCCTCTGCGTGGATTGCAGGCGAGAAGCGCGCCAGCACAAGAAACCCGAAGGAGCCGCACAACCTCGCGTGCGCCTCGCAACTGCTCTGGATAAATAAGAGGTTCAAGGTTCAAAGTTCAAGGTTCAAGGTTCAAAGACAGAGGCGATGCTTTAACCTTAAACTTTGAACCTTGAACCTTGAACCCTTTACATTTCCTTTTGCCCTTTTTTCTGTTTAGGTGTAATTTTCAAAAGTCATCCCCAACGAAAATTTGTGTCGTCAAGCTCGCGTCAATCGAGCGGGCAGCGAGTGAATAACAGATGAGCGTGGAAATCAAAATCGAGCCGGAGGGTTTGGTCGGCATCGTCGCCGAAGGGACTTATATCTGGGACGCGACCAAGCGTTTGGGCGTGCGTCTGCCTGCGGAGTGCGAAGGGCGCGGCGAGTGCGACACCTGCGCCGTCGTCGTCAAAGAGGGCGCAACACTGCTCTCGTCTCTGACTGAGGCCGAGCGTGAGCATCTGAGTCCCGAACGGCTGGCGGAGGGCGAGCGTCTGGCCTGTCAAGCGAAGATCGAGCGCGGCGGCCAGCTTGTCATCATGCCTGTGCCTTCGACCGAGCGCGCGGAGACGACCGAAGAGGCCGTCAAGGATTTTCGCAAAGAGTTTCGTGAGATGCCTTTGAATCGCAAGCTGGCGACGCTCGTCGAATTTGAAGCCGTCACCGCGTTTGAAACTTTAAGCTCGCTTGCCAGCTTGCCTTTCACCCTCGGCGAGAAAGTGATGGACGTGATGGCCGGATTCGGGCGCACGATGAGCCAGCGCGAGCGCGAGGCGCGTAAGCCCGCAGAGCATCGCGCGCCGGATGTCGCGGAAGAGAAGCCTGCGGAGGACGCTGAGGGATGAGCGAAGACGCTTCGCTCGTCGGCGATAGCTCGATGCACACGGGCAGCGAGGCCGCGCCGGGCGGCGGCTTCTATCGCCACCGGCTGACGATTCGGTTCACCAACGGCGAGACGCTGATCTACACAGTGCGCGAAGCCTTGCATGCCGAAGATATTCCTGAAAGCGTGCGTTTCGTCGTCATCAGCTCTTTTCAATGCGAGACGCCCGAACAATGTTCCGAGATCGTCCTGCTCAATCTCAACGACATCTCGTACATCAAGACCGAGCACATCACCGAAGAAGAGTTGACGCGAGAGGATTCGACGCGGCGCGAAGCAGAGCTGCGCAGCAATACCATCTCTACCAGACGCCTATCGCGTATCGGTTTTATTTGACAGCCAGGCGATGCGAAATTTGATGCGAAATTTTTCGATCAGCGCGACTCAAAAAAAGATTCCCGAATGACAAGCTGATGCAAACCCATTCCACAAAAAAAATCGCCCGGACTCTGCTCCCGTCAGCTCTCAAAATCACGAGCGCACATAAGCTGTTTTTAGTCTCGCTCACACTGCTGCTTGTGCTGGCGGGCTGTCAGAATCCGCCTGCGCCGACGCAGAACGCCAGTCCTTCTCCCGCGCCCTCTGCGTCGCCGTCGTCGCAGTCGAAGAGCGGCAGCGCGTTTGACGGGCAACGCGCGTTTGAGCAGGTGCGCAAACAGGTCGAGTTCGGGCCGCGACCCGCAGGCTCGGAAGAGCTTGCGAAAACGCGCGAGTACATCATCGGCGAGCTGAAGTCTTATGGCTTGAATGTGACGACGGACGAGTGGAATCCGAAGACGCCGATTGGCGTGCGCAAGATGGTCAACGTCACCGCCGAGCTGCCGGGCGAATCGAGCGACGTGATTATCATCTCAAGCCATTACGACACAAAGCTCTTCAAAGAATTTCAGTTTGTCGGAGCTGACGACGGAGGCTCTTCGACCGGCGCGTTGATGGAGCTGGCGCGCGTGCTGGCTCAATCCGGACAAAAGCCGCGCTTCACATACTGGTTCGTCTTCTTCGACGGCGAAGAGGCTTTTTGTTTTGACTGGGAGCAGTGCAAGAACGGCAAAGACCCGGATAATACCTACGGCAGCCGCCATTTCGTTGACCAGTTGAAAACAAAGAACGAGGTCAAACGCGTGCGCGCGATGATCCTGCTCGACATGATCGGCTACAAGAATTTGGAGTTCGGGCGCGACATGGATATGAGCACGAAGTGGCTGGTTGACGCGATCTGGAGCACCGCGCGCGAGATGGGACACGCACGGCAGTTCGTGGACATGAACGAAGGCGTCGGCGGCGACGACCACGAGCCGTTCCTCAAGGCTGGCATTGATAGTGTGGACATCATACAGCTCAGCACTTATCCGTACTGGCACAAGCCGGAAGACACGCTCGACAAAATCTCGCCGGAGAGCTTGAAGACTGTCGGCGACGTAGTCCTCGGCAGCTTGCCACGAATCGAACAGCACTTGCAGAGCAAGTGATTTGAGATTTTAAATTTGAAATCTCAAATTTTAGGAAAGGAGGCGGCATGCTTAAAGCGTCGGACATTCTGGTGCCGGTGGATTTTTCTCCGACTTCGCTGAACGCTGTGCGGGCGGCGGCGGGCATCGTAGAGCCTGACGGCGACCTCACCTTGCTGCATGTGATTGACGAGGATTTCATAGACGATGCGGTGGCGTCTTCGCTCGGCACGAGCGAAGAGATCACACAGAGATTGCGCGAGAGAGCGGAAGCAGATTTTCAAGCGATGCTCGAAGGGCTTGAGACGGGCGGCGTCAATATCGAGCGGATGATTGTGGTCGGCGTTCCTTTTGTGGAGATTTTGAAAATCGCGCGTGACCTCGATCTGCCTATGATTGTGATTGGCGTGCGCGGTCGCTCGACTCCGCCGGAAGAGTTGTTGTTCGGCTCGACGGCGGAAAAAGTCTTGCGCGGCTCACGCGTGCCTGTCTTGTGTATTCCCTTTTGAGAAGGTAAAAGTCAAAAGGAAAAGGTAAAAGGCAGGCGGCAACCATCTTTTTATTAAATGCTTTTAGCCGAACTTTTGCCTTTTTACTTTTACCTTTTACCTTTAAAACGTAATGGTTGAACAGAAAAAAAGAGTGGCGGTGATTCCCGGCGACGGCATCGGGCCGGAGGTGATACGCGAGGCCGTCGCCCTGCTTGAGCGCGTGCGAGAGACGCACGGCGTCGAGCTGGCTCTGACGCATTTCGATTGGGGCGCGGATAAATATCTGAGCGAAGGCGTGAGCCTGCCCGATGGCGCGCTCGACATGCTGACGCGCGACTTCGACGCGATTCTCGCGGGAGCTTTCGGTGACCCGCGCGTCAAAACGAATCAGCACGCCGAAGATATTCTGCTCGGCATGCGGCGCGGCTTAGACCTGTACATCAACCTGCGTCCCGTCCGTCTCCTGGCCGAACATCTGACGCCGCTTCGTAATCGCAAAGTGGAAGAGATTGATTTCGTCGTCTTTCGTGAAAACACGGAGGGCGCATATTGCGGCGCGGGCGGCTTTCTCAAAAAAGGCACGCCCGGCGAGATAGCCACGCAGGAAGAATTGAACACGCGTCACGGCGTCGAGAGAATCATCGTCGCCGCCTTCGAGTATGCCAGCCAGTATGGACGAGGGCGCGTGACGATGGCCGATAAATCGAACGTACAACGCTACGGCGGCGACCTCTGGCAGAGAGTTTTCAAAGAGGTGGCGGCGCGTTATCCTGCGATTGAATCGAATCATCAGTACGTGGACGCGATGGCGATGTTTATGATTCTCAATCCGTCGCAGTTTGACGTGATCGTGACGAACAATCTGTTCGGGGACATTCTGACCGATTTGGGCGCGGCCATGCAGGGCGGCCTCGGCCTCGCCGCTTCGGGCAATATTCATCCGGGGCGCGTCTCACTGTTTGAGCCTGTGCATGGCAGCGCGCCGCCTCTGGCCGGAAAAGGCGTCGCCAATCCGGTTGGCTCTATTCTGACTGCGGCGATGATGCTAGAATACCTGGGTTACACGGCGGCGAGCCGCGCGGTCGAAGCTGCCGTGCGCTTAAGCATTGAGGCCGGAGCGACGACGCGTGATCTCGGCGGCACGCTCTCGACCGCAGAAGCGGGCGCGGCCATTCGTCAGAGAATTAAGTCAAGCTAGTTTTCCGATTTGAAATTTCAGATTTCAAATCTCAAATTTTTATGAGCAGCAAGGGAAGAGATTCGGCGCAGCGATTTCTCGCCATCATCGTGATTATTGCGATGCTGGCGTTGATGGGGATTCCCGTCTCGGTGATAGTCTTTTTCGCCATCGTCACCTATTTTATCTGGCGCGCAGTGCAGCGCACGGAGCATCAGGAGACGGGGCGCATCTTTGAATTTTTCATCGCCGCCAACGACATCCTGCGTGATGAAGACCGTCGCTGGTTCGGCTTCGAGATTGCCGAAGTCATCGAGCGCGGCGAGCGCGTGCTGCACACGATGACAGACCCGCCGCCGCTCATCTACTTTGCGCTCGGCGCGCTCTATCACCACGCGGGCGATCATGAAGCGGCGGTCGAGCATCTCTCTTACATCATCGAAAACGATCTCTCGGACGAGAGGCATCGCAATGCTCCTTCGCCGGAGCTGCGCCGTTACGTGCATATCCTGCGCAAGCTGGAGCGCGAGCCAGCCGAAGCTCCGCAGACGATGGCCGCGATTCGCAGCCTTGAGCGCACGCGCCGCAACTTCGGAGCGACCTTGCTTAACGAAAGCCGCGAGCGTCTGAATGTGATTCCGTCTCTGGCTGTTTCATCGAAAGCTTCTCACGACCATTCCTCGCCGGTTGGAGAGCATGAAGCGAAACCCGTCATCGCCAAGCCGCAAAGCGCGCTCGCGCCGCCCCCGCCCATCGCGGACGTGCTGCGCGATGTCTATGAAGAAGAAAAGAAGACTGCTTAACATGTGCAGCTCAAAGTGTCCGGGGGAAAGGGAAGCAAGCTTTGCAGACCTTTCCCCTTTTGCTTTCTCGGATTTGTCTCGTCATGTCTGCGGATAACATCATCGGGAATTATCGAATCGGGGAATGCATCGGTCGCGGCGGGATGGGCATCGTCTATCGCGGAGAGCACCTGCAACTGCCGCGCGAAGTCGCCATCAAATCCATCAACGCGCGCGAAAGCCGCGACCTGCGCAAGCTGCGGGCGCGGTTTGAAAAAGAGGCTTACGTTCAATCTCAACTCGATCATCCCGGCATCGTCAAGATTTACGACTACATCGTCTCCGAGCAGACTTATTACATCGTGATGGAGCTGGTCGAAGGCCGCTCGCTCGCGCAGCTTCTCGCGCACGAAGAACGCCCGCTCTCCGTACAGCATGCCCTTCATCTGTTTGAACAGATTCTCGAAGCCATCGCTTACGCGCAGGACTTCACCTACAGAGATCAGAACGGGATGCTGCATCGCGGCCTGATTCACCGCGACCTCAAGCCGGGCAACATTTTGGTCACGCCCGATGATCGCGTGAAGATTACAGATTTCGGCATCGTCAAACTGGTCGGCTCGGAAACCTCCGACACCTTCGGGACGTTTTACGGCTCGCCGCAGTACGTCTCGCCCGAACAGGCCGAGGGCTTGCAGGTTGACGAGCGTTCGGACATCTATTCGCTCGGAATTATTCTGTACGAGATGCTGACGGGCGCGCCGCCTTTCGACAACGACGAAGCTCCGCTCTCGCGCACCGAAACGCTTCGCGCGCACGTCGAAAGGCAGCCGCGCGTGCCGTCGGAAATCAATCACGCGATCACGCCTGAAGTCGAAGCTTTAATCCTTCGCGCGCTTGAGAAAAAGCCCGAACGTCGTTTCGCTTCGGCCGATGACTTCCTGCGCGCCGTGCGCGAGGTGCGCGCGAGTTTGAAGGATGAGAGGTCTGCGGAAAAGAGTTCGACGCTGCTCAAAGCAATCGCGGGCGAAAAGAGCACGGACAAAACCGCTCGCTCCACCGGGCGCGAAAATTACATCACGCAGCCGCTTGAGACTTACGCTTGCACGCATTGCGGCGCGGAGATGAGCGACGGCGACAAACACTGTCGCCAGTGCGGACGAGAGACAGGCTCTTCGCCCGCGACGGCGAAGCTGACGCACGTCGAATCCGTCGCCGCGCAGAAAACGCGCAGGCTCGGCGTTTGGGTTATCGCGGGGCTGTGCGCGCTCGCGCTCTTCAGCTTTCTCATTTATCGCGCGCGGCTCGGCCGCCGGAATTCAAACGCGAACAATGCGCCAGTCGCCGAAACGCCCGCGACGACGCCCGTGCCCGAATCCTCTCTCACTGAGTTGAAGCCTGAAAATGTGAAAGTTGATTCGAGCTATGACGGTTACGGCTTCGCGCCGTTGACCGACGGCGAGACTGACGTGCGGCGCATCAGCCGCATGAAATACAACGCGGGCAACTGGTGCTCCGCCGAGACGCCCGAAGCGCACTGGATTGAGCTTGGCTTTCAAAAACCCGCGCGCGTCGCCGCCGTCTATGTTTACTGGGGATTTGATCGTGATCGTTTCATGCCATCGCGGCGGGTCGAATTGCAAACGGCGGACGAGAGCGGCTCGTGGCGCACTATCTCGACTCTGCAACCGGGCGACGACCACGACCGCGCGGCCTTCGAGTTCGCGCCCGTGACCGCCAACAGATTTCGTATCCTGCAACCCGCGCAACAAGGCCCGCCCAACCGGCCTTTCGTAATGTGGGTGAGAGAGGTTAAAGTTTTCGGAGTTAATTGAGAAGATGACTCACCGCAGAGACGCGGAGACGCAGAGATAAAAGAACGAATAGTAAAGCTTAAATAGCTCGTCTCTTATCCTTTTATGTTTTCTCCGCGTCGTTGCGTCTCTGCGGTGAAAATTTGAGTCTGCAAACTAAAACTATGCTATCTGCTGAAATCATCGCCATCGGTTCGGAGCTTTTGACGCCGGATCACGCGGACACGAACAGCCTCTGGCTGACGGAAAAACTGAACGGCATCGGCATCGAAGTCAAGCTCAAGACGATTGTCGGTGATGACGACGCGCGGCTTGAAGAGACGATCAAGGATTCGATCAAGCGTTCGAGCGTCGTCATCATGACGGGCGGCCTCGGTCCGACCGAAGATGACATCACGCGCAAGGTCGCCGCGCGCGCGATGGGACGCAGGCTGATGTTGAATGAAAAAGTTTTGGAAGAGATTAGCGCGCGCTTTCTTCAATGGGGACGCACGATGCCGCAGATCAATTCGCGGCAGGCGATGGTCATAGAGGGCGCGGAGGTTTTAGAGAATCCGAACGGCACTGCGCCCGGCATGTATCTTGAGCACGAGGGGCGCGATGTCATTCTCTTGCCCGGCCCGCCGCGTGAGATGCGCCCTATGTTTGAAAACTTCGTGCTGCCGAAACTGACGGCGAAGGCTGGCGACGTGCGCGTCGTGCGCAGAGTCTTGAGAGTCGCGGCGATGGGCGAATCGGCGGTTGACGAACGCATCGCGCCGGTCTATTCGCAGTACACAAACCCGCAGACGACGATTCTCTTCAATCGCAGCGAGATTGAGATACATCTCACGGCGCAAGCTAAAACGGAGCAGGATGCGGAGCTACTGCTTGACGGTCTGGCGGGACAAATCGAGGAGCGTCTGGGCGACGCTATCTTCGCTTTTCGCGGCGAGACGATGGAGGAGGTCGTCGGGCTTCGCCTTGCCGTGTGCGGCTTCACGCTCGCGGTCGCGGAGAGTTGCACGGGCGGCCTCATCGCACAACGCTTGACGGAGATTCCGGGTTCGTCAGTCTATTTCATGGAAGGCGTCGTCGCTTATTCAAATGAAGCGAAAGTGAGAACGCTCGGCGTTGATGGCGATTTGATTGCGCGACATGGAGCGGTCAGCGCGGAGGTGGCGGAGGCGATGGCCGAGGGCGTGCGCCGTCGCGCCGACACAGATTTCGGTCTCTCTATCACAGGCATCGCCGGGCCGAGCGGCGGCAGCGAAGAGAAGCCCGTCGGCCTTGTCTACATCGCTCTCTCAGACGACGCGCACACGGAGCATCGCAAGCTCATGCTGCCCGGCGACAGACATCTCATTCGCTGGCGCTCATCGCAGGCCGCGCTCGACCTGTTGAGAAGACGATTGATTTAAAAATAGGTTTCACGCAAAGGCGCAAAGACGCAAAGGAAACAGCTTGTCTTTCTTTGCGTCTTTGCGCCTTTGCGTGAAACCTTCTTCGCTTTAATTTGAAACAAACGCGGACGGCGCGGGCTTGTCGCCGCTCGCGCCCCATTGCTGTTGGATGAGCGCGGAGTTCGTGCTTCTTGAAATGTACCAGTATCCGTTTGAGGGACGAAAGACGGCGAGGTCTGCTTTGCCGTCGCCGTCATAGTCTGCGGGCGCGAGTACGTCGCCGAAACTCTGGCTGCCCCATTGCTGCGCGAAGAGCGCGCCGTCCGTGCTTTT
Organism: Pyrinomonadaceae bacterium; assembly: GCA_036403295.1. GTDB lineage: Bacteria > Acidobacteriota > Blastocatellia > Pyrinomonadales > Pyrinomonadaceae > JACMLC01. Next base: position 5,414 of record DASWRG010000093.1, on the reverse strand, counting down.
CAAGATATACCAACTGCCCGTGCCCGTGCGCCAGACGGCGAGGTCTGTTTTGAAGTCGCCGTCGTAATCCGCCGGCACGGCTACATCTCCGCTCGCGCCCCACGGCTGCGCGATGAGCGCGCCGTTTGAGCTTTTCAAGATATACCAGAAGCTCTGCGCGCCGTTGCGATAGACGGCGAAGTCAGTCTTGCCGTCTCCGTCATAATCTCCGGCGACAGGCTTGTCCGCGTTTGTTCCAAAGGCTTGCCCGCGCAAAGAGCCGTTCGAGCTTTGCAGGACGTACCAGATGCCCTGACGAAAGACTGCGAGGTCAGTCTTGCCGTCGGCGTCGTAATCGCCGGGCACTGGAACGTCGCCCGTCGCGCCCCATTGCTGAATCGTGACCGAGCTGTTTGAGCTGTTGAGGATATACCAGGTCGCGTTGGATGAGCGAAAGACTGCGAGGTCGGTCTTGCCGTCTCCATCATAATCTCCGGGCGTAATCACGTCCGAGAGGCTGCCCGCGCCCCATTGCTGGCTGATGAAGGAATTGTCCGCGCTGCCATTGATGTACCAAGTGCCATTTGACGGACGCCACACGGCGAGGTCAGTTTTGCCGTCGCCGTCAAAGTCGAACGGCTCGATGGTGCGGACGCGCGGGATAAGCGTGGCCGTGCGAAACTGCGTGGCGATGATGCCGTGTCCCGCGTCGTTCGGATGCAAGCCGTCGAGTCCTGAAATATAACCTTTGTTCACGGGGTCTTCCGCGCCGCTCGCGCCGTTGAAGGCGACGAAGACGCGTGCGCACGGAATGTTGTTGATGGTCGCGGTCGTGTGTATGTAATTGTTCAGCTCGTCGAGATAAGGTTTGAACGCCTGATAATCATTAAGGCCGCCGTCGTTCGGCCAGGTGTTTGACGTGCTGTCGGTCACAATGTAAGGGTTGTACATGTCCATCGTGCGAAGCAGGACGTTGCTGCCTCTGAGCAGCAGAATCTCGCGCATGATGGCCGTCCAGTTCGTCTTGAAAGTGGCGAGCGTGCTTCGCAAACAGTCCTGATTGTCTGCGCCGCCGCAACTTCCAGATTTGTAAGTGCTGCGCGCATCGAGCAGGTCGTTGCCGCCGATGTCCCATGTGATGACTCGCGCATTCATCACCGCCGTGCGAAAATTCTGATCGGTCTGAAGCGCGTTCAAGAGTTGCGCGCTCGTCCAACCGTTGACGCCCTGATTACTGAGATTCGCCGTCACGTTGTAATCCGTCTGCACGTAGTTGCGGTATCTTGAGACGTATGAATTGCCGGGAAAAGCCCACAGGCCGTAGCAGAGCGAATCGCCGAGCGCAGTGTAGTTCCAGGTGTTCTGAGCCTGTGCGGGAAGCGCGAGCCAGAACAGCATGGCTGTCATCAGGAGGCAGGCGAATGGAATACGACGCGGTCGGGAAGAGGGGGAGTTGAGCTTCATGTTGATGAGTTCTCCGGCAGACAGATCGGCTAGGACAAGCTAAAGTGCAGGCGCACGATACTACTTTCCGCGACCTAAACTCAATCTCACGGGCGGGAAGTCGAAAAAAATATTCGGACGGCGACGGGCTTTGAGATAGAATCGCCGACAGCACAATTTTCTTTTAAGGGAGATCACGAATGAAGATGGCGCGGCTCTGTTTGGTCTTGACGACGATGCTATTGATGATTAGCTCGTCGGCTTGCACTAAGAAACAATCGGGCGTTGAGTCGAACGTTCAAAACGGAAACGAGAATGCTAACCTACAGGCAGGCGCGCAGCCGGGCGGCATCGCGGGCGCGAAGGCCGCGAGCGGCAGAATTTTTACCGGCATCATCTCGGATAAAAAAATTCAGATGACGCTTAATCGTCAGGGCGACCAGATTTCCGGTACATACTTCTATCAAAAAATCGGCAGCGACATCTCGCTCAAAGGTCAGGTTAAGGGAGGGGAGTTCACGCTTCAGGAGTTTGATAACAGCGGCAAGCAGACCGGAGAATTTAAGGGCAAGTGGAACGAGCCGCAGTACCTGCCGGGCGCGGAGCTTGAGGGAACCTGGTCGAAGCCGGGCAGCAAGCAAGAGCCGCTCAATTTCTACGCGACCGAACAGCTCATCGAATTCAACAACGGCCTGCGCGTCGTCACCAAAGAGATTAAAGAGGAAGATAAGAAGAAGAAATATTCGGTGGAGGTTGAGTATCCGGAGTTGACGGGCGCGGCCAATCCGAACGCGGATAAGTTCAATCAGGGAGTCAAAAGTCTGGCGACCAAAGAGGTCGGAGATTTCAAGAAGGGCGAGCAGGAACAGAGCGCAGAGGACGTGCCCGCCGATGCGGAGACGGGCAGCGACATCTCTTCGGGCTATGACGTGGTACTGGCGAATGATGATTTAGTCAGCATCTTGTTACAGTTCTCGAACTTTGAGGCGGGCGCGGCGCATCCGAACAATTACGCGCATGTCTTCAATTACGATTTGAAGAACGGCAAGGCTTTGAAGCTGGCCGATCTCTTCAAGCCCGGCTCGGACTACTTGAGCGTCATCTCGCGTTATACGGTCATCGATCTGAAAAAGCGACTGGGGCCGGAGGGCGTTGACGACGATTGGATCAATAATGGAGCAGGCCCCGAAGCGGACAATTATCAGAACTGGAATATCTCGAAGAAGGGATTAGCGATTGACTTCGATCCTTATCAGGTCGCTTCTTATGCAGCAGGCCCGCAGCATGTCGTCGTGCCGTATTCCGTCTTGAAAGATGTGATTAAACCCGACGGGCCGCTCGCGCCGTTGATGAAATAGAGGCTGATATAAGGAAGAAAAAAAGTTCTCGCAAAGACGCAAAGGCGCAAAGGAAGTACGCAAAGTTGTTGAGTGCTACTTAATCTTGGCCTGTTTTTCTTTGCGTCTTTGCGCCTTTGCGTGAGATGCTTTCGTGACGTTGATTCAACGGAATCTCAAACTTAACCTCTACTGTGCGAATTGTTCTCTTGTCGCCCCCTCGCATTGCTTGTTATAGTCTCGTTTCGCCCTCAGACCGTTTTCTCGCTTGGGCGCGGAGTACTCACTTAATGCGACCCGTGCTGATTCTGATTGCAGCGTACCTGCTGGGTTCAATCCCCTTCGGTTATCTGATCGTGCGCGCCAAAGAGGGAGGGGACGTGCGCGAGACGGGTTCGGGCGGAACGGGCGCGACCAACGTCACGCGCCGCGCGGGAAAGAGCGCAGGCATCATCACGCTTCTGCTCGACGCGGCGAAAGGGCTGGCGGCGGTCTATCTGGCGCGAAAATTTCTGACGCCGGATTTCGGCATCAACTGGTGGGTCGCGGCGGCGGCGATCCTGTCTGTGGCCGGACACATTTTTCCGGTGTGGCTCGGCTTTCGCGGAGGCAAGGGCGTGGCGACGGGCGTCGGAGTCTTTCTCGCTCTCTCGCCACTCGCGGTCGCGTGCGCGGCTCTGGTCTTTATCTTGATAGTCGCGGCCACCCGCTATGTCTCGCTCGGCTCGATGGCGGCGACCGTTGCGTTTCCCGTGTGCGTGTGGCTGCTCTCGATATTCGTCAAGCCGGTTGAGGGGCTGCGAGAAATTCTGACTGTCGCGGTCATCGGCGGCGCGCTGATTATCTTTATGCATCGCGCCAACATCGGCAGGCTGATGCAGGGCACGGAAAATAAGTTTCGTTGAATGAAGCGCATTACTGTCATCGGCGCGGGAAGCTGGGGCACGGCGTTGAGCGTTATCGCGGGGCGCGCGGGGCATCAGGTGCGGCTGTGGTCGCGCAACGCCGGGGTGGTTGATGAGATTAATCGTCGCCGCGTCAACAGCGCGTACTTGAAATCTTACGTCGTGCCGGAAAACGTTCGCGCGACGAACAAGCTCGGCGAGGCCGTGCATGGCGCAGAGTTCGTGCTGCTGGCCGCTCCTTCGCATGTGACGCGCGGCTTGCTCATGCAATTGCTGGATTGCGTCGAGCCGCAGATGCTCTTTATCAGCGCGACGAAAGGCATCGAGATTGAGAGCGGAAAGCGCATCTCGGAGGTTGTGGGCGAAGTTTTTAAAGAGCATTTCGAGCCGCGTTTCGTCTGCCTGTCGGGGCCGTCATTCGCGCAGGAAGTCGCGGCGGGACAACCGACGGCCATCGTCGCGGCGAGTCGAACAGAGGATGACGGCCTGCTCGTGCAGCGAGAACTCAGTTTCGAGAACTTGCGTGTCTACACGAACACAGATGTGGTCGGGACTGAGATCGGCGGTGCGCTCAAGAATGTGATGGCCGTCGCCGCAGGAATGGTCGCGGGGCTGGGGCTTGGAGCGAACAGCGTCGCGGCATTGATTACGCGCGGCCTGGCGGAGATGGCGCGTTTCGCTCTGGCGCAGGGCGCGCGCTCTGAGACCTTGATGGGCTTGGCGGGACTCGGCGATCTGGTCTTGACCTGCACGGGCGGCCTCTCGCGCAATCGTCACGTCGGGCACGAGCTTGGGCGCGGGCGCAAGCTCGAAGAGATCGTCAAGGGCATGCGCGAAGTCGCCGAAGGCGTCAAGACCACGATGGCCGTCAAGCTCCTGGCCGATAAGTTTTCCATCGAGATGCCGATTACGAATGAAGTTTATGATGTGCTTTATCAAGGCAAGTCTGCGGCGGACGCCGCGAGCGAGTTGATGACGAGACCGTTGCGCGGGGAGTTTGAAAGATAGGAATGAATGGCAACCACTGAAGAAAAATCCATCGTTGCGAATCGCGCGGCCTTTTATGAGTATCATATTTCGGATAAGTATGAGGCGGGCGTGGCGTTGACGGGGACGGAAGTGAAAAGCGTGATGGCCGGGCGCGTGCAGCTCAAGGACTCATACGTGGCCGTGCGCGAGGGCGAGGCGTGGTTGTTTAATGCGCACATTTCGCCTTATTCTCATGGCAACCGGGCGAACCACGACCCTTTGCGGACGCGCAAGCTGCTCCTGCATCGCCGCGAGATTGAGAAGCTCGAACAGGTGACGACCGTGCAGGGGATGACTCTGGTCGTGACGCGCGTGTATTTGAAGAACGGTCGCATCAAATTTGAAATCGGCGTGGCAAAGGGCAAGAAGCTTTACGATAAGCGCGAGACGGAGATGCGCCGCACGGTCGAGCGCGAGACACGCGCGCAGTTGAAAGAACGCACAAATCAGAGATAATAGTCGAATCAAAGATTACAGCAGAGAGGATAACACAATGGAAGTGCAGGCAAGCGCTGGACGCTATCAGGATGAAGACGTGCAGGCTCTGGCCGTCGCCGTCTTTAAGGATGAAAAGACTGACGAAAGTTTTTTGAGCGAGCTGGATGAAGCGACGGGCGGAATTATCAAGTCTGTGATCGAGTCCGAAGAGCTGAAAGGCAAAGAGGGCGAGACGGTCTACGTGCATCTGGCCGGAGGCGGCGGCAAGGTCAAAGCGCAGAGG
>DASWRG010000092.1:0-5717 GCA_036403295.1 Pyrinomonadaceae bacterium | reverse complement strand
ATGCCTTCGATGATGCCTTCTTCCGCGCCAGTGCGGGGCGGGTCGAGGAGGATGAAATCCACGGGAGCAAACGCTGCCGCGTGTTCATGCAGCCATTCTCCGACGAGTGAGCATTCGATGACGGCATTGCTTGCGCCCGCTTCCGCCAGATTGAGGCGACCGCAGGCGACCGCTCCGGCGTGCGCTTCGACGCCCGTCACGCGCGTGAATCTTTTTGAGAGCGGTAGCGTGAAAAGTCCCGCGCCGCTATAGAGATCAAGTGCAGTCTCGCCAGTAGCTCCGCCAATCGCCGCGTCGATGAGCGCGGGCAAGAGTTCGTGATTAATCTGAAAGAAGCCGTCCGCGCTGAAGCGATAGCGATGGCCTCCGATGTGGCGCGTGACTTCGCGTGTTCCCTCTTCATCGAAGGGCGGAAAGACGGACGCGCCTTCGTCGCCAGCTACGGCTTGAAACTCTCCGGCCTCGCGCGGCAACTCGCCTTGACGAAGACGCTCGCGCAACTCTTCAAGCTTCTCTTCGAGCGCGGGCGCGAGCACAGGACACGACGCCACGTCGCAAATAGAGTGCGTGCCGCGCTCAAAGTAGCCGAACCGTTTGTGGCGCGCGTCGAATTGCCATTGCGCGCGCGAGCGATAATGCCAGGCGGCGGGCGAAGGCGTGATCGGAATGTTATGTGGAAAATCTATGCGCGCGATGCGGCGCAGGCAATCGCGTATGATCTCGACTTTGGCCGCGAGCTGCGCCTCGTAATCTAGTTGTTGAAAATCGCAGCCGCCGCAACGACCGAAATAAGGGCACGGCGGCGAGACGCGCACAGGCGAAGGCTCCAGGATTTCTGTGATTGAAGCGAAGGCGACCGCGCCGCTCGTGCGCTCTATCTTCACGCGCAGTCGGTCGCCCGGCGCGGCCAGCCCGACGAGAATCGTCCGCCCGTCGGCGTGCGCCAGCCCCGCACCGCCCGGCAAGATGCGTTCGATTGTCACTTCTAGCGGCGCGCCCGTCTCTTTCCGCCCTGGCCGCGTTTCTTCACGCCGATGCTTTCGCTTTCTCATCAGATTCAAACAGGGATGGACAGGATATAAAGATTTGAAATCTCAAATCTGCTATCTCAAATTCTGATGCTGTGCATTTTGTCTATCCCTGTCAATAAAGTTTAGAGATAGAACAGACTGAGACGCGGAACGTTGCTCTGCTCGCGTAAGCGTTTGAGCAGGAGATTGTCGAAAGTCTGCCGGTAGGTCGCGGCTTCCATGCGATTGCGATATGACTCAAGCTGAGCTTCAGTCTCAGCGCGAGCCGCCGCCAACTCTTTTGATGAAAGACAAGCTATCAAAGCTTCGTCGAGCATCTTTTCGAGACTCGTCAGCGATTCTTCCAGGCTCTCTGCGTTGGGGCGCGTAGCCTGCTCGAAATCCTGCGCCAAGCCGTCGAGCCGCGACGACGCGCGCGTGACAGTCTCACAAAAATCGTCGCGCCCGGCCCTCTTTCGCTCGGCGCAAAGCCGCTTCAGCTCAACGCTCACCCGACTGAGATGCGCCTGAATCGTCGCACGCGGAAACGGCAGTTGCTCCGCCTTCTCAGCTTCAAGCGCATCTGCATGAGCGCCGTTCTCATCCGCCGCCACTGCCGCCGCTCCCGTTTGCGATTCGAGCCATTCGGCATATTGCGCCTCGACCTCTTCCTGACAATACATGAGGGTCTTGACGCTCCGGCGTCGCGGCTTCGCTTCAAACGAATCGAACGCGTGCTCGATGCCGCGCAAGGCCACATGCAAGGGCACGCCCATCTCTTTCCAACTCTCGATCAAAGCCCAATCCATCGGGCTGAGCAGGAGATGCTTGCCGCGACGACGAATAAAGGCGTCTTCGATTTCGGTGAAGTAGTTAAAATAGTTCAAGGTTCAAAGTTCAAGGTTCAAGGTTCAAGATTTCAAGTCCGACTTTGAACTTTGAACCTTGAACTTTGAACCCTGCGTCCGTTCGTAAATTATCCTCATCCCTTCGAGCGTCAGCGTGTCGTCAACCGTCTGAATCAATTCCGAGCCGGTGGCGATGAGCGGCGCGAGGCCACCCGTGGCGATGACGCGCGGCTCGCCATTAAGCTCCGACAGCATGCGTTTCAAGATGCCGTCGACGAGTCCGGCGTAGCCGTAGTACAAACCGGACTGCATCGAGCCGACCGTCGAAGTTCCGATGACCGTCGCGGGACGCTTTATCTCGACGCGCGGCAGGCGTGCGGCGCGTTCAAAGAGCGCGTCGGCGGAGATGTTGATGCCGGGCGTGATGACTCCGCCGAGGTATTCGCCGCGCTCGTTAATCGCGTCGAAGGTCGTCGCCGTCCCGAAGTCCACGATGATGCACGGCGCGCCGTACTTGTGAATCGCCGCCACCGCATCAACGATTCTGTCCGCGCCGACATCCGAAGGCGGATTGTAAAGAATCGGCACGCCCGTTTCAGTCGTGTGATCTATGAAGAGCGGCGGATGATTGAAATAGACTTCGGCCATCCGCTTCAAAGCGAAGTTCAGGGGCGGCACGACCGAAGAGATGACGACGCCCGTGATCGCTTTGAAATCAATCCCGGCGAGCGAGAACAGATTCCGCGCATGCACGCCGTACTCATCCGTCGTCCGCGCCCGCGCGCTCGTCAAACGCCAGTGATTCACCAGCCGCTCGTCCTCGTACACGCCGAGCGAAGTATTCGTGTTGCCGACATCAATGACTAGAAGCATAAGTTTTGGAGAACTCAGGATTCAGGACTCAGGACTCAGAATAGAAGCGGTTTCAGCCTTTCCTTCTGACTCCTGAATCCTGAATCCTGAGTTCTGTTTCAATTTCATCAGCCGCCGCACGCGCGCCGTTCTCGCTTCTGACTTTGACGGCGACTTCGGCGGCGCGTGCGGCATAGCTTGGATTATCCAACAACTCTTTCAATTCCTGAATCGCACGCGCCCCTTTGTAGCGTTTGCGTGAGACTGTGCGCCCGACGCCGAGACGCGCGATGCGTGCGGCGTTGTCCGGCTGATCGTGATTGTAAGGGATAACGAGCATCGGTCGCCCCGCGCGCAATGCTTGAGCCGTCGTGCCGACGCCGCCCTGATGCACAATCAAGCTCGAGCGCGGCAGCAGCTCGCCGTAAGGCGCATAATTAAACGCGACGATGCCTTCGGGCAAAGGCTCTTTCGGCATGTTGCGCGCATCACCTATCAAGAGCACGGCTCGTTTTCCCAGCTCTTTAGTCGCGGCGATGCTCTCGTGAAAAAAATCGTCCGCGATGAAGACCGCCGAAGAGCCGAGCGTAAAGACTATCGGCGGCTCGCCGTCGTCGAGAAATTTCAGCAGCTCAGGCGCAATCGGCGTCTCGTCCTTCTTATCGTAAAAAGGAAAACCTGTGACGACTGTTTGCGGCGGCCAGTCGTGCTGCCTCTCTCCGATAACTTCTGAGAACAGCGCGAGCACGCGCGCAGGCGAATGCTGACCCTCAAAGAGCGGATGCGCGCCTTGCGGCAGGCCGAGTTCCTTTCTCAAACGATAGATCGGCTTCATCCAAGAGTTCGTCAATCTTCTGACTAAACCCAGAAACGCGCGATTGACTCCCGCTCCCGCCGCGCGCAGGAAAGGCGCAATCCAAATCATGTTCGGCGGAACGAACGGGTCATGCGCAGACCACAAAGAGATCGGCGCGAGGACGGATGAAACCCACGGGATGTCCGTCTTCTGCGCGATCATCGGCCCGGCGAAAGTGATGACGTGCGTCAGGAGCAGGTCTGCGCCGCGCGCGGCCTCGCTCAAATCTTCATAAGAGTCGCGCAGGTGCGGCAGCATCACTTCTTTAAACAGAAACTCGCCGCCCGTTTGCGGATTCATAATCTTTCTCAAAAGCTCTTCCGTCCCCGGATCGTCCGGCCCCGGAATGTCCGGCCTCACGGGATGAAACTCAAGCCCCGCGCCCTCTATCTTCTCACGATAAATCTCGCTCGTCGCAATCACGGCCACATGCCCGCGCGCCTTCAGCTCAAGCGCGATAGCCATGTAGGGATGTATGTCGCCGAAAGACCCGAAGGTCGTGAGCACGATTCGCTTAGCTTTTGAACTCATCAAAATTACAAATCTCAAATCTCAACTTTGAAATTTCTTATCCGGTGAAAGGCCGAACCGCCGCGACATCTCCCGCATGCACGAGCCTGATTGAGCCTGCGTCCGTTTCTACACGCAAAGCCCCGTCGCTCGCAAGCCCGCGCGTAGTGCCTTCAAACATCTCATCCGGGAGAGCGACGCGCACGCGCTTCCCTTCCGCATAACTCGAACGCGCAGCCCATTCTTTCAACAACTCGTCCGCGCCGCGCGCTTGATGAAGCTCCTCGTAACGACGCGCGATTGAATCCACGAGCGAGCGCAACAACTCTTCCTCCTCATCAAACGCGCGCCCCGTCGCTTCTTCAACCGAGGTGGCGACGACTGACAACTCTTCCGGCAACGCGCTCAGCTTCAAGTTGATGCCGATGCCGACGATGACCGCGCGCCCCGCGTTAGTCTCGACCGTCTCAGCCAGAATGCCGCACACTTTGCGCTCGCCCGCTAAGATGTCATTCGGCCACTTGATGTCGGTTTCGAGCCGGCACGCATCACCGAGCGCATCCGCGACCGCGAGCGCACACATCAAAGTCAAGAGCGGCCACGCGCGCATCTCGAATCGCGGTCGCAGGACGATACTGAAATACAGCCCCGCGCCCGCAGGCGAAACCCACACGCGCTGCTGACGCCCGCGTCCCTCGATCTGCTCGCGCGCGACGATACAGAGTCCCTCACCCGCGCCAAGCACGGCCTGCCGCGCCGCCTCCGTGTTGGTCGAAGGAAGCGAATCGTATCTGAGTATCGTCGGGCGCAAAGTGTGAGTCATCACATTAGCCACAGAGGACACAGAGCACACAGAGAAATAAAAATTTATTGAAACCTCTGTGTTCCTCTGTGTCCTCTGTGGTAAATCTTTCCGTTCTTTACTCTCATTAGATATTAGAATGCTTGCTCAGCTCATGCGCGGCGCGAGCGAGCGCGAGGACGCGGCGGTCGAAGTTTTTGAAACGCGGGTCTGAGGTTTGGCCGCGCGCGTAGCGATAGAAAATCTGTTGGAGGATAATCGCCACTTTGAAGAGAGCGAAGGTCTCGTAAAATTTAATGCGCGAAACGTCGCGTCCGGTCTGCGCGGCATATTGTTCGATAATCTCTTCGCGCGTCATCCATCCCGGCGCGTTGGTGACGACGCCGAGCGAATCTCCAACAGCTTCGCTTTCATCCTTCAAAGTCCAGTAACAGAGAAACAGTCCCAGATCAACAAGCGGATCGCCAACCGTACACATCTCCCAATCGAGGACGGCCACGAGGCGCGCCGGATTCTCAGCGTCAAGCATCACGTTATCCAGCTTGTAATCATTATGCACGAGCGTCGCAGCCCCTTCATCGCTCCCGGCAGGAATTCTTTCCAAGAGCCAGCGAATCACCTCCTCCATCTCCTCAGACTCTGTGGTCTTCGCGCGCTGCCAGCGTTCAGCCCAGCCATGCACCTGTCGCGCGACAAAGCCCGCAGGCTTGCCTAACTGCGAGATGCCCGTCGAGTGTATATCCACGCCGTGCAAACGGACGAGCGTGTCCACGACTGACTGGCTGACGCGACGACGCAGGCTCAAGTCGTCGCCGATTTCCGGCGGGATGCTGTGGCGT
>DASWRG010000091.1:0-127958 GCA_036403295.1 Pyrinomonadaceae bacterium | reverse complement strand
AAAGCTCGGACGCATTCAAGCTCTCGTGCCGGAGATTTATGGCGAGGAAGCGAGTTCGCCGTGGGCGATGCCCGCCGCGCCGTTCGCCGGAAGTCAGCACGGCTTTGTCTTTATCCCGGAACTCGAAGACGGCGTCTGGATTGAGTTTGAGGCGGGCGACATTTCGCGTCCCATCTGGGCGGGCGGCTGGTGGGGTGACGGCGAGTTGCCCGCGCCCGGCGCGACCAAGACGCGCGCGATTGTGACGACCGCTGGACACAAGCTCGTGCTCGACGACGACGCCAAAGAGATTCACTTGCTTCATGCGGGCGGGGCGGAATTGAAGATGACTGACAGCGACATCAGTCTGATCATCGGGCAATCGGAATTCAAGATGACGAGCGAGGGCGAGATTAGCTTGAAGGTCGGCACGACCGAAATCAAATTGAGCTTGACAGAGCTTTCTTTGCAGAGCGGCATCGGCAAAGTCAAGCTTTCGGCCACCGGCACGGATGTCAACAACGGCGCGATCAAAGCGATGTGAAAAATGCCCGGACCCGTTCTGACCATCGCCAGCACGATTCTCTGCATGCACGGCGGCAGCGTGATTCTGTTCACGTCGAACGCGAAGCTGATGGTTGACGGCGTGCCCGCGCTGGTTGAATCGGACGTGCATCCGGTCGCCGGTTGTCCGTTCACCATCGGCCCGAAGTATTCGCCCTGCGTCAGAGTCGAGTGGACGGGCGGCGCGCAGGCGACAGTGAACGGCGCGAAAGTTTTGGTCATGAGCAGCATCGGCAAATGCATCAGCGCGGAAGGCGCGACACAGGGCATCGCCATCATCGCCAACACGCAGATGAAAATCACGCTGCAATGACGCCGGAAAATTTGAGATTTGAAATCTGAGATTTGAAATCAACAGCATGAGACCGCAGAACGGCAAACATCTTTCATTTCCTTTTCGCGTCAACAACGACGGGCGCGCGGCGACAGTCTCTTCGCTCGAAGAGCATGTGCGGGACGAACTTGTGCAACTGCTTTTGACCAATCCGGCTGAGCGACTGTTCGTGCCGGAGTTCGGCGGCGGCGTCAGGCGTCTTGTCTTTGAGAACGCGGACGAGACGACCGGCGCGATGTCCAAAGCCATCATCACGCAATCGGTCTCGCGCTATCTAGGGCATCGCGTCGCGCTCGAAGAGCTGACGGTTCAGGTCACGAATTCGCTGATTGAGATCGAGATCAAATATCGCATTGCGGGCACGCAGGATTCGCGCGTCCTCAAATTCCAGAGGCATGGGGGCTGAGATTTTCAAGTGCTGACAGACACGCGTCAACCGCTCAGAAACATCGCAAGGCCAGAGCCGCTCGAAGAGCGCGCGCGCCGACTCCAGACTGTCCCGACGGAGATTCCGAAGGCGACGGTTGATGCGATGGACGCTGCGTGTCAGGCGTTTCTGACGACCGCGCCGGGGATGCCGCCGCCCGCGCCCGCGCCCGACGTGCTCTACAAGCTGAGCGGGGATGGCGCTCTTTATCTCTTGCAGGGGCGTGCGAGCGACATCACGCCGCACCAGCGTTACGGCATTCTCAAATGCTTGAAGCTGCCGAACGGCATTCGCATGCTGCGCGTCGCAAGCGTTGACAGCTTGCTCGACACAGCGGTGCTCGAAGTCCATTTCTTCAACACGAACTTTTTGTCCGAGGTCATCGCCACGTACATCGCAGACCACAAACGCGCCAAGAGCATGTTGCCGATTTCGGGCGGGCATCGCGTGACCGCCGGTTGCGCGACCGGACAGGTGCAGGTGGATTCGTCGCTCGCGCCGCCGTCGAATGCAATAGGTTTGCCGGACGCGGATCAGCCCGTGCTCTTGCTCTCCGTCAAACCCGTCGGAGATTATTCGACCTACGTGCTCTCGCTCAATTCGGCGAAGATCACGAGCGCGACGCCGCCCGTCTTCGATCCGCTCTTCGCCGAAATCAGTTTCAAGTTTCGTCCCGGCTGCTTCAGCCTCAATTGCAAATCTGACGCGGACGCGCCGCTCGCTCCTCTCAAAGAGCCGATGATTGATTACATGGCGAAGGATTACGAATCGTTTCGCCTGACGATGATCGCGGCGATGATGGAGCGCGTGCCCGAATGGCAGGCTTCGAGCGAAGCCGATTTCGATCAGGTGTTGTTGGAATTGTTCAGCGCGGCGGCTGACGAGCTGAGCGATTATCAAGACCGCGTGATGAACGAAGCCTATCTGGCGACGTGCCGCAAACGCGTTTCGCTCGCAAGGCACGCGCGCATGATGGACTATCACATCCATCAGGGCAATCAGGCGAGCACGCATCTTGCGCTCGAACTCGACCACATGAACGTGGCGACGAGCTTCGATCTCAAAGACGGCTTCGGAGTCTGGTCGGGCAGGAAGACTGAGGATGACACGTCCGTCGTCTTCATCTCGCGTGATGAGGACGGCAAGCCGCCGCGCGTGCATCAACTGCTCAACAGCATGAGCCTCTACACCTGGAGCGATTCGATTCCGGCTCTCGCCGCCGGAAGCACGTCTGCGGATTTAAAGCTTTTCGTCGCGTTTTATCCAGACCTCAAACCATCGGAGAGGATTCCCGCGATAGATCAGGCTTCGGCTCTGACGGTTCAGAAGTTGATTCGAGACGGATTCGTCACGCAGCTTTTGATACAGGAGCGATTGAACCCGACGACCGGAGTTGTGGCCGGACGCGACCCGACGAAAAGACAGCTCTTGCATCTGCTGCCGGGCAATGACGGCGCGACGGCTTTGCTCGACCCGATCACAAATGAATGGTTCGTCCGCGTGCGCTGGGACGAGCAGGACGCATTACAGCGAAGCTATTGCTTCACGATTGAATGCGACGCGCCGATTGGAAAAGTGGAAAACATCTCGCTCTTTCACGGCAACCTCGTCGAAGTCTTTCACGGTCGCCCGCAAAGCATCGCTTTCAAAGACGAGACGCAAACTCTCATCGGCGCGAGCGAATTTTATTACGAGCGAACGGAGAGATGGGGGACTATCTGTCGCTTGCCGGGCAACTCTCTGGCTTATCGCAACACGCCGCCGGGCGGCGAAGTCGCGCCGCGTTCCACGCTCAACGTGCATGTCGCTGATAAAGGGGGCGGCACGCCCGACCAGTGGGACGAAGTGCCGAATCTGATTCACAGCGACACGAGCGACCAGAACGGAGGCCACTTCATTGTTGAGACTGACGAGCTTCGGCACAGCCTGATTCGCTTCGGCAGCATCACGGGCGGCGAGAACGGCAAAGAGCTGCCCGAAGAGGCGGTCGTCATCTGCAAGTATCAAACCGGCGACGGACTCGAAGGCAACATCGGCGCGGACATGCTGACTAATTTTAACGCGACGACGCTCGTCTCGACTCCGGCGAACGTGCTCCTCAAAAAATGTTGGAATCCATTCGACATCACGAACGGTCGCGCGCCTGAGCCTGCCGCCGAAATCATCCGCCGCGTGCCCGAAGCTTTTCGCGCGCGACAACTGCGCGCCGTCACGCTTCAAGATTACGTCAAGCGCGCTGAGGAAGTGCCGGAGGTTTCGCGCGCCGCCGCGAGCTATGCCTGGACTGGAAGCTGGCGCACAGTGCGTCTGACGATTGATCCTGTGGGGACGAACGTCCTCGAAGATAAAACCAGACGGAAGGTCGCGCGTTATCTCGAAGCCGTGCGCCTCATCGGCGAAGATATAGAGATTCGCCCGCCGCGTTTCGTCCCGCTCGACATCAAGGTCGTGCTCTGCGCCGCGCCCGACCATTGGCCTGAGGATTTGAGCTTCGCGCTTGACGAAGAGTTCTCAAGCGGTTGGACATCCGACGGGCGAATGGGATTTTTTCATCCGGACTTGTGGACATTCGGCCAGCCGCTTTACGCGAGCCAGATTATCGGGCGCGCGTTGCAGATCGAAGGCGTCGAGCACGTCGTCAGCGTGACCATCAAACGCTGGAACGACCCTTCAGCCGCAAACGATTATTACGGCAACCTGCGTCCGAGCGAGATCATTCAAGTCCTCAACGACCCTGACCACATGGAGCGCGGCTTTATCAGTTTCGAGATCAAGGGAGGACGCGGATGAGCACTGATTGTCGTAACGATTGCACAGAGCCGTTGCGTTTTCCCAAAAGGCCGGGACAGAGATTCGCGGGCGCGGGCGCGGCCTGCTTTTGCTGCGAGGGCGGCGAGCATCTGAGCGCGGACAATCGCGCCGGACTCTCGCACATCAATTATCGCATCGGAACTTACGCGAGCATACGCGAGTTTCTGCTGCACAATCTGAACAAGACCGAGAGCCTGCAAGCTTGGACTCATCGCGGCGCGGACGACCCCGGCATCGCTCTGCTTGAAGGCGCGGCGATTCTCGGCGACATCCTGACTTTTTATCAAGAGCTTTACGCCAACGAAGCTTATCTTGCGACCGCACAATGGCGCGACAGTATCGCTGAGTTGGTGCGGCTCGTCGGCTATCGTCTCTCGCCGGGGATGGGCGGGGGCGCGACTTTCGCTTTTGAAGTGAAGGGAACGAAGGCCGTCACCGTGCCCGCGCATTTTCCGGTCAAAGCTCAACTCGAAGCGCACGCCAAGCCTTCGGAGTTTGAGACGACGAAAGAGCTGCAAGCCTATTCGTGGCTCAGCCGCTTCAATCTCTTTCGCCCGTTTCAGACGACGCAGGTGACGCCCGCGACGACTGAGTTTTATATCACCAGCCCGAATCAATTTCTCTCGCCCGTCGTGTTGAAGAAGGGCGACCGCCTGTTGATGGGCGACGTGGACACTTCGTCGGGCGGGTTGCCGACCAAGCTTTCGCACGCTGAGATTGTGATTGTTGATTCAGTGCGCGCTCTGCACGGCATGAGCCTCATTAAAATCAAGGGGGCATTGCAGCGCACGAACAATTCCAACAGCGTCGCGGCCTTCAAACTCGGACGCTCTTTTCATCACTTCGGCTTCAACGGCCCGCAGACCATCGTCAAGACTCCGAACCCGCCGAAGTCAACCGCGACGACCACGCCCGGCTCAGGCGGCAAGCAGACCACGACCGTCACGACACAGTTAGATCAATCAAGCGTCTCTTTTTACAGGTCACTAACGGGCGCGACCACAAACAGCACTTCAAGCAACTCGTCTCCGTTGTATCAGTCCGTTTCTCAAATAGGTTCGATCTCCAAGTATCAATACAGCTATAAATCGAGCATCTGGGGCAGCATCGGAATTAATTGGGATGACGAGCTGAAAAGGTTGGCGGACATCTTGAACGCCGCGATCAAGACCGTGCGAATCGTCGAGCCGAGTTTGGCCAAGCAGGAGTTTCCGATTGACGCGGAGGTGCAGGATTTGCCGACGGGCGTGCCTTTCATCCTTCAGGGAACTTTTTCAAAAGCGGAGAGCACGTCGAACACGAGCGAGTTCACGCTCGTGCGTCGCATCAGCAAAGTCAAATCTGTCTCCGCGACGTGGGGACAACTCACGGCGATGACCAGCCTCGTCACTCTGGACAGCGCGCTCGACACTTCGATTGGCGATTACGGCTACGCCGACATTCGCACGATTCAGATGCACGAGGTTTCAAGTCCCGCGCTCACGCTCTCAGCCGCGCCGCAAGAGACGACCGCCGCGACGGGCAACACGCTCGCTTTCTACGGCACGGACGCAGAGGTCAAGACGCTCTCTCAAAGACAGCTCATGCTCGATTATCCTGAGACTGAGGCGGCAATCTTGACAGTCAACGGAGTTCCGAATGCGCCGACCGCCGCGCCCCTCTCGCAGCAGTTACAGCTCATCTCGCTTTCACAAGACGTGAGCTATGCGAGCTTTCCTGCGGACGGCGCGCCGCTCGTCACCGTTTACGGAAATCTGGCGCTGGCGACCGAAGGCAAGTCGCAGCCCGAAGCCGTGCTCGGCAACGGCGACGCGACGCAGGTCTTTCAAACTTTCAAAGCGCCGAAAGCTCCACTGACTTATCTCATCTCTGCGTCGAACACGCCGCCCGAAACCCCTGAGCTTCAAGTTTATGTGAGCGGGCGTTTGTGGCAGAGAGTCTCGACGCTCTTCGGCCACAAGTCGGATGAAGAGATTTACATTGTGCGCGAGGACGCGGACGGCAACAGTTGGGTTCAGTTCGGCGACGGCAAGACGGGCGCGAGGTTGCCGACCGGAATCAAAAACGTCTCGACGGTTTATCGCACGGGCACTGGAGCTTTCGGAAATCTGCAAGCGGACGCGAAAGTTCAGGCGGGAGCGCGGCTGACGGGACTCGATAAAGTTCAGATGCCGGATGTGGCGTCGGGCGGCGCAGACCCTGAGGACGGCGACAACGCGCGCCGCGCCGCGCCCGGCAAGATACAGAGTTTAGACCGCCTCGTCAGCCTGCAAGATTTTGAAACGGAAGCTTCGGCGATTCCCGGCGTGGCTCGCGCCGCATCCGCCTGGCAGCTCAAGGACAATCTTCCGGCAGTCATCATCACGACGCTGATGGAGACGGGACGCGCCCTCGAAATCAAGGCCGTGCAGGACACCTTGAACAGCTTCAATCGCGGACGCGGCCCGCAACGCTTTCCCGTCATCGCCGCGTCCGGCACGCGTCTTTACGTGAGCCTCAGCGCGCAGGTCACGATTGACCCGACCTTCCGCGCAGAGTTGTTACAACCCGAAATCGAAAAAGCTCTGGGCGTCACGACGGGCGCAATCACCGGCCTCGAAGATCAGACCGGACTCTTCAGCCTGCGCCGCCGCCGCTTCGGACAGAGCGAGTACGCGACCACTATCGAAGGCGCGATACAACGCGTCGCGGGCGTCATCTGGGCGAAAGTCACTTCGTTCAACAAGCTGTCGGACACGGACGACCCGGCCTCGATTGATCTGACGAAACTTACGCTCAGCTTTCATGACAAAGTGGCCTGCGACAAAGACTCGCAAATCTTGAGTCTCTACCAGACGCACTTGAGCCTGTCTTTCATCGTTCAAGCGCAGAGCGCGGAGGTGAGCTAAGCGATGAACCACAAGCGCGTCTCGCTCTACGAACGGCTGCCTGAGATTTATCGTCTCAAGGACGGACAACTGTCCGAAGTCTATCGCACGAAGACCACAGAGACCGCGCCCGATTACCAGCTCCGCGATTATCTCGCGCTGGTCGAGGAGGTCTTCGGCGCGATTCACGAAAATATCGAATCGCTCTATCACGACCTCTTCATCGAGACCTGCGACGCGTGGGTCATCCCGTACATCGGCGACCTTCTCGGCGTGAGCCATCTGTCGGGCGACGCCTGGACTCTGCGCGCGGACGTGGCCGACACCATCGCGCTCCGGCGGCGCAAGGGCACGCTCGGCGCGATTGAGCTTTTGACTTACAACCTCACCGAGTGGGGCGTGCATTGCGTTGAGCTGCGCGAGAACATGGTCTGGAATCAGCACCTCAATCATCAAAGGCCGGACGAAGGCGGCGCGCCGCCCTACAGTTTGCCGGGCGTGAAGCGCGAGACGGTCATTCGCGGCGGCACTGTGACACTGCGCGACCCGGCGATGCTTGAGCTGCTCGGCACGCCCTTCGATCCTTTCGCGCATGTGGCCGACGTGAGGCCGCCCGTCATCGGCAGCATCCGTTATAACCTGCCGAACCTCGCCATCTTTCTCTGGCGTCTGCGCGCCTATCGCTTGCAGGTGACGAAACCTTTCGCGCTCAACGTTCCGGCCAAAGTGGGCGAGAAGGGCGCGACTTTCAAAGTGCGTTTCAACATCAACCCGATTCCGCCGAACAACCTCTCCGCGCCTTACGTCCTCGCGGACAACGTGCCTGCGGGACAATCGGTCAGGCTCTTTAACACGAACCGCTTCGACCTCTTCAACCGCTCGCGCAAAGGCGTTGACAGTTTGAATCTCACTGTGACAGAGCCGCGCATCTCACAGCTCGACGAAACGCCGGGGCCGATTCCGATGGCGCGGCTTTCGGAAAACTCTCCGGCGGGCGTGCCCGAAGAATACCTCACGGTCGAGACCTACGACGCGACGAAGACAGACCTCAAGACTCTGGACATCTCAGAGGTCGGACTGCAACTGCATATTCCTGACGCGCAGTTTTCGGGCGAAGAGTGGCCGCGCGCGACGCCGCCCTCGCCGTGGAAAATCAGGGGCGCGAATCTGTGCGCGTGGGAGAGGGGCTTGAACCCGCCGCTGCTCGATCACGAGATTGCGATTGATCCGGTCGCGGGGCGCATCGTCATCGGCAGCGATTTTAAGACACAGGCGGACGCGCTTGAGAGCAACCTGCTGTTGACTTACACCTACGGCGCGGTCGGCCCCGTCGGCGCGCATCCGATTACCTACGCCGCTTTGCCCGCAGAGCTCGACGCGCCCGAAGGCAGCGCGAACTTTCGTCAGGTTCATTTCACGCCTCCGAATCAGACCGCCTTGCGTGACGCGCTCAAGGACATTCAAAAAGAGACGAAGCCGGTCGTCATCGAAATCACTGACAGCCGCACGCATCAGCTTGATCTGACGGCGGGCGTGCTCAGCACCGCGACCATTACGGAAAAAAGCCTGACGAGTCTGGCCTTGAACGCGCCGCTCACGATTCGCGCGGCTGACAATCAACGCCCGATTATCGAATTGAAACATCCGCTCGGCTTTCGCCCGCTCAATGTCGCCAGCCCGACCGCAGACCCGGCTGAGCAGAAACTCTTTGACGCGGCGATGGAAAAGTTGACCGTCAGGCTCGAAGGCGTGCATCTCGCGCGCGCTGAAGATTTTCCGGCGGGCGAGCCGCTCATCGCGCGCGCCGCCCTTAATCGTCTTGAGCTGATTAACTGCACGCTCGACCCCGGCGGTTTTCGCAAGCTCGACGGCACGCGCGCTCCCATCCTGACCTCGCTCAAGCTGCCTGAGCCTTACGGCTTTCAAAAAGCGGCTGACGAAATCGAGTTCAAGCAGACTCCTGAGATCGTCATCAACCGCTCCGTCACAGGGCTCCTCCTGCTTGATTCGGGCTACAGCCTGTGCCTGACCGATTCGGTGATAGACGCGGGGCAGGGCGTCGGCGACGCCGTGGACGAGTTCGCGGTTTCGAGCGCGACGAATCCCGCGACAGAGTGGGGGCCGCCGACGATTGTGCATGGCATCACGGTCTTGGGACGCATGCGCGTCGAGACGATAGACGGCGCGGGCGGCATTTTCGCGCACGCGCTCGAAGTTCAGAACACGCAGGTCGGGTGTTTGAAGTTCAGTTACTTTTCCGGCTCGACGCTGGATCGCCTGCCGCAGAACTACGCGTGCGTCAAAGGCATCACGACGATTAAGGGCGAAGAGGCGCGGCTCGTGTTCACGAGCGAAATCTTCGGCCACTACGCATATTGTCAACTCGCCCTCGCTTGTGACGCGCGCATCCGCGAGCGCGGGCCGAATAATGATGAGATGGGCGCGTTCGGTTTTCTCAGAGACGCGCACAAATGGCTCAATCTTCAAATCCGCTACAGAGAGTTCATGCCGGTCGGCATCAGGCCGCTCATGATTCCTGTCACCTAGAGGTGAGCAACCGATGAGAGGCGACTTTTCAACCTGGCGCGATGAGCGCAAAGAAAATTTCAGCGGCGTGTTGCATCAACAGGGGCGCGTCCTTTTGGACAGCGATTGGAACGCGCAAACACGCATCACCAACGACTGGCAGGACATCGCCGCCGAGGACATCATCGGCGCGCTCGTCGCCGCCGTCCCCGCCGACGTGCCGGACAGCTACAAGATAACTAAAGCCGAAATCAAGGGCGGCAAGCAGATTGAGCTGACGGTCGGCGTGGGGCGCGTCTGGGCTGACGGTCTGCTCTCGCGCCTCTTCGGGCCGGACGCTTTGACGAAGGAAGTCAAACGCCTCGCGACTTACTTGCAGCCGCCGATTCAAACTCCGGCGGGCACGATTCCCAAGCCGCCGAGCCTGCCCCCCTTGCGCGACGCCGTGATTCTCGAACTCTGGCGCGAAGAGATTAATGGCTTCCAGCTTTTCGAGAAGCTGATCGAACCCGCGCTCGGCGGAGTTGACACGACCGAAAGGGTTCACACGGGCGCGGCCTTTCGCTTGATGCGCCTCAAGGACGGCGACACCTGCGAGAGCATCGTCAAAGACCTGCAAGACAAATTCCTCAACAAGGGAAAGCTGACCGTCACGCTGAACGCGCCCCCGCCACTCGGCGGCGATTGCGAAGTCAAAGCGGCGGGCGGCTACACCGGCTTCGAGCACAATCTGTATCGCATTGAGATCGCGCAGGTGAAGACGGGCGGCGCGCCGCTCTTCAAGTGGTCGCAATTCAACGGCGGCCTCGTCGGGCGCGGCGTCTTCAGCGCGGCGAACAAGAGCGTCGCGCTGACCGGCAACATACAGGCGATACTCAATTCCGGCTTGAGCAGTTTTTATCTCGAAGCGTTTGAGTACGACCCCGCTCCCGAAGGCGACTACGGCTACTGGCGCATGACTTACGGCGCGCGCGCCACGCTCGACAGCAGCAACGGCGCGCTCCTGCTTCCCACGCCCGGCACTGCCGACGAGATTTTCGGCACGCTCAAGGACGGGACTTTCTTCTTCCGTCTCTGGAATGATGCCAGAAAAATCGAGGACTTCCAGACCGCGAAGCCCTTGCAGGACGGCATCGAGCTGGACTTCGACTGGCCTGCCACAACAGGACTTTACACGCCCGGCGATTACTGGACGTTTCCCGTCAGAGCCGGAGAGATTAAAAATAGCTCGCCGCTTATCAACAACCAGCCGCCCGCAGGGATCGAGTATCATCGCGTCCCCCTGGCGACGCTGACGTGGAACGATGTCATCATCACTTTCGACAAAGGCGACATCGAAGACTGCCGTCACATCTTTCGCCCGCTCACGCGGCTCTCGACCTGCTGCACTTTCCGCGTCGGCGACGGCATGCACAGCTTCGGCGATTTCGACAGCATTCAGAAAGCGATTGACCACCTGCCCGCCGCCGGAGGCGAAATCTGTCTGCTGCCGGGCGTGTACGAGGAACACGTCAAGATTGAGCACAAGAGCAATATCAAAATCAAGGGATGCGGAAAGCGGAGCGTCATCAAGTTTGACAGCAAAGACCCCGTGATTCACATCAGCGAATCGAACAATATCAAGCTTGAAACGCTCGCCGTCATGGCTCACGACGAAGGCGTCGGCATCCTGCTCGAAGGCCCCGTGCCGAAATCGGGCGATGACGATAAAGAGAAGAAGCTTTACCTGCACGACATCACGCTTGAGAAATTGCTGGTCAGGGCTGCGCGTCGAAGCGCAATCGAAGCTCACGTCGGACAGTACATTGAGATACGCGATTGCACGATTGCGATTAACGACGCGCGCACGGAATGGTCTGCCGTGTATCTCACGGGCGACGATTGCGTGGTTGAGAACAATAAGATTTTCATTGTCACTAACGACAGCTTCTATGACAAAGTGGACGTGCCTGAGCCGGTGCTTGATCCGGGCTTCTTTCATCCGGCGGGCGCGGCTCAGGGCGGCCTCCATCTCGGCGGCGGCTCAGAGCGCGTGCGCGTCATCAACAACCTCATCGTCGGCGGCATCGGCGACGGCATCACGCTCGGCAGCGTTGACGAAAAGGCCGCAGACATCATCATCGTCATTTACTTCCCGTGGTGGCCTGCCGGAGATGACAAAGCGGATTGCGATCCGAATCCGGGCTACGTCAACGGCGGGGTGATTATCCTGCAAGGTGACAAGAAGGTCGCGGGCGCGCCACTGCATGACATTCTGATCGAGCGTAATCGTATCTTCAACATGGGCAGAAACGGCATCGGCGTGGACGCCTTCTTCGACCTCGATAAAGCGGACGAGATTATCAGCGTCGAGAACCTGACCATCATCGGCAATCGCATACAGCATTGCCTCAATCGCAAGCCGGTCGAGATTCCCACGAACATGACGGACGCGATGGGCTACGGCGGCATCGCGCTCGCGGACGTGGACAATCTCGTCGTGCGCGACAATTTTATCGAAGACAACGGCGACGATTATCAACAGCCCGTGTGCGGCATTTTTATTCTCCACGGCGACGGGATTGAAATCTCCCGCAATCGCATTCGCAACAACGGGGCGCGCACCAATCTGCCTCCCGTCAACGTGAAGAACGGCAGGCGCGGCGGCATCAACGTCGTCTTCGGCGTCGCGCCGCGAGTTGACCTCTTGCCTCCGCCGCCGGGCGGCCTGACGAGCGGACAAAAGAGCGCGCCCTTCTCGAACGGAGTTCCGGCGATTAAGATTCATGAGAACGTGGTCAGCGTGCCGCTCGGACAGGCGCTCTCGCTGGTCGCGCTCGGCCCCGTCTCGGTCGTCGGCAACCAGTTCACCTCGCTCGGCATGGTGATGCGGCAAGACTCTCCGACCTTCATCGCGGCCACCGTCATGATTTTTAACCTCGGACTCTCGAACGAATTATGGCTTCAGCTTTTGGGCTTTATGGTCGTGCACAAAGGACAGATTAATAATCCGCAGCAGCCGGGCAGTTTTGGCGACGCCAGCCCGCAGGCGGGTCTCGATGATGAAAGGCTCGGGCAATATCTGGCGAACGGCAACGTGCTGTTCACGAACAATCAATGCCAGCTCAATCTGATGGAAAAGGGATGGAGCATCCCTCTCTCTTCAATCACGATTCTGACTTTGGATGACATCGCCTTTCACAATAATCAGTGCGACTGCGACCTCCTTGACGATTTCGTTTTCTGGCAGGCGATGCTGATCGGGATGTCCGTGCGCGTGAGCGACAATCGCTTCAAGGAAAGTCTCTTGAACGCGTTGCTTTCAGCCGTCACTTTCGGCTGGATCAACATCACGACCGACAATCAGGCCACGCACTGCCTGCTCATCCTCGGCAGGCTGTTTCTCGACAAACAGAACATCATCCTGATCGACTCGTTCTTTAATTCCGGCCACGTCGAAACAATTGACAATCATTGGTGTAAGAGGCTGCAAGGGACTCAGGGCAAGTACGCCGGCGGTAACAAGAAGACAGCAGCTAAGAAGCCGTAGCATGCAAGGGAAGCTTGAAGAGTAAAGACAGCATGGCTCTTATCTGAAAGCGATGTGAAGGAGAAGGCATCAGATGTTGAAAAGCAAAGCGACTTTGGACGACATTGAGAAAAATCTCGATGACGGCATCGCCGGAGCTGACGCGCAGAGAGCCGAGCACTTGAGAAATTTTCAGACGGCGCGCGAGGCGAAGGCCAATCTTTACGAACGCGAGCAAGCTCGCCTGACTCTCAAATACGGCGCAGACCATCCGCGCGTCCTCGCCCTCTCGAATAAGATTTCGGTCAATCGCGGCATCGTCAACGAGGTCGAGCAGGAAAGGGTGCGCGCCGCCGTGCCCGTGCCGGACGTGGACGACCAGACCTTTATCGTGCATGGCTTCGTACGCGACGAAAATGGCATCGGCATGGCGAACATGACCGTCGCTTTTTATGATCGTGACGGCAGAGCCGTCCAGCGTTTGGGCTACGACTGCACGAAGGCCACTGGCTATTTCAAAATCTCCGCGACGGATTTGGGTTCAACCGTCTTCGACCGCGTGTATCTCGGCGTCTCTCAACACGGGGCGCGAATTTACAACGACACGACCACGCTCACTCCGCAGCCGGGTACGGTCATTTATCGTGAGATCAGGTTGCGCACGGGCGGCGGGGTGTGCCCTCCGCCGGATAACTGGGACGACCCGAATCCCACGCTCATCGGCGGCGGCGGCAACGGCGGCAACGGCGGCAACAGCGACGGCAACGGCGGTGGCAACGGGGGCGACAATGGCGGCGACGATGGAGGTGGGGAAGAGGGCGGCACGGATGAAGCCCATCCGGCCTCCGGTCCGGGCGTGTGGACTGTGCGCGGGCGCGTCACGGATAGAAGCGGGCGCGGCGCGAGCGGCTTGACCGTCAGTCTTTACGATGAAGACCTCATCTTCGACGACCTGCTCGACGAAACCGTGACGGACGAGCACGGCAATTACAGCTTCACTTATCACACGGAGGATTTCCGCGACCTGATTGAGAAGAAGCCAGACCTCTATCTCAAGGTGCTGGATCGCAAAGGCCGCACGCTCTACGATTCCGAATGCGACGTGCGATTTGAAGCCAATCGCACTGAGGTCGTAGACATCGATCTCTCAGACTAATCGCCGCGATGGACGAGCAACTGTGAACTGAGCGGCGGAGAAGAAAGCATGGGGGTATTAGCTGCAAAGGTTGCCACACCGGAAGCGCCTGCGAGCAAACACAAGGCGGAGCCGACAATTGCGCGCACGGCTGTGCGGCCTGCCTCAAACTCGACACTGTTTTCCGTGCCGGTGATTCAACGCAAAGCCGCTTGCGCCTGTGGCGGCGATTGCCCGCGCTGTCAGGAAGACAGCTTGCTGCTCCAACCCAAGCTCAGAATCAGTGCGCCCGGCGATGCGCTGGAGCGTGAAGCAGACCAGGTGGCCGCGAAGATTATGAGCATGCCTGCTCCCGGCGCAGCAGAGCGCAGTCCTCAAGTCTCCGCCAAATCTGAGCGGCACGCTCCATCAAACCCCGCGCCTGCCGGGCACATCACTCCCGCTCTCAACCGGGGAACGACGCGCCCGCGTGAAACTCAAATCAAGAGAAAACCCGTCAGGGCTTCGGCGCACAAGACCAAAACGAGCGTCAAGTCGCCGCGCTCTTTGCCGCCAGAGTTACCGACGCGCCTCACCGCGCTTGAGCAGGGCGGCGAGCCTTTGTCCAAAGAGCTGCGCAGCTTTTTCGAGCCGCGCTTTGAGACAGACCTCGGCCACGTCCGCATTCATCGTGGCGCGGAGTCCGACCGGCTGGCGCGCGAAGTTGACGCGCACGCTTTCACCGTCGGCAGCCACATCGTTTTCGCCAACGATAGCTGGCATCCGCACACTGAAGCCGGACGGCAACTGCTCGCGCATGAGCTGGCGCATGTCCAGCAGCAGCACTCACAGGGCATCTTGACGCTCAGCCGCGCGCCTCGTTGTCAGGGCATCCTCGACGCTTCGATTCCGCAAAGCCTCGCCGGCGGTCAGAGTCCGATTAGCGGCGTCAAGGCGCACGAGATCATCACGGCGCAGTTCATCCGCGACAACGGAACGTTTCGTCGTCTGCGGATTCCGTCGGCGACCTCTTCGCCTTATCGCACTGAAGAATGTAGCTCCGATGTGACGCCGAGCGAGATTAACCCGCTCGTTTTCAATACCTCGCCGCGTTCGGCTTCGGGGCAAGGGATTCCCGATCTGCTCCTGTGGAAAGCCGGGACGGTTGAGCTTGGAGAGATCAAGCCCGCGACGTGGGGCTGTCTGACTTTCGCCGAAGAGCAGGTGCGCAACTACGTTGACAAGGGGAACGAGCCGTTCAACGCCGCGTATCGTCGTGGGCGCGGCATCAACCAGTTCAGCATGATGCCGATGAGTTCGTGGACGCAACTGCCGCTTCGTTTGCAGGACTCAGGCAATCACTTGCTGGTTGATTGGTGCTCGCCCGGCGTGGTCGGCTACTTGGGCGTCCGTCAAGACGACGCGAGCATCTTCGTCTGCGGCCTCAACGATCAGGCACGACTCGACAAATTTCTGGACGGCGTCCTCGGGCGGGCGCGCACCGAAGTTGACCGCGTCGTGAACACTTACATCAACGGCCTGATAAGTAAATTGATGAGCAACTTTTCCTTGCGCGAGGTCTTACGCCGGATTGGCGGAGAGGGCTTGGCCTCCACCCTGCCGCCCGACTTCGAGAAAACCTCGCTCGGGCAGCAGATGGAGGCATATCTACGTCAGCAAATCCAACTGGCGAAAGATAAATTCATGACGCAGTTGCAAGAAAAATTGAAAACCAACCTGCGACAGCTTTTGCAAAACGCGCTGAACAAGCTCTGCATCGGCGCGCTGGCGGTCACCGCCGACCAACTGATGGACGAGCTGCGCAAGCAGATTCGTCAACAGTTGCCGGTCGCCGCCATCGCCGTCGCGATGGCAATGGTGTCGGCAGTCATGGAGCAGCTTCAGAAAGCCGTGGCGGATTTCATCTCGGAATATGGCGGGGCTATCCTGGGAATAATTCTGGCTATCATTGCTATCATTATCATCATCGTTCTGGTCGCCGACGATGCGACGGGCGTCGGCGTGGCGGACGATGCTCTGATTGCGCCCGCGCTCGCGCTGCTGGCGCGCGCAGCCGCGATGATGCGCCCGCTCCTGATGATACTGGCGCGCGTGCCCGCCCTGGTCGGAGCTTTATTAGGGCCTGCGAGCGGCATCGCTTTACCCGCGCTTCAGGGCGCGCAATGAGCGTAGGCCATGAAGAATAGTTTTGCGGCTCAAAAAAATTCGGACGAGGACTCCGCCAACAAACGGGGTCACGCAATCTCACGTTCCACGCCTCCGCGCGTGCTGCCCTTTATCCCGCGCGCGTCATCGCCACAGATTCAACGCAACGCCGCTTGCGCGTGTGGCGGCGATTGCCCGCGCTGTCAGCAAACAAATCTCCAACCCAAGCTCACAATCAGCCAGCCCGAAGACCTGCATGAAGTGGAGGCGGATCGCATCGCGGAGCAGGTGATGCGCGCACCGTCTGGACACAGTGCGGAGACCCTCGGCCCGAATCAAGCGCCGACCGCACTCCTGCAACGCAAGTGCAACGCCTGTCAAGATGAAGAGCCGGAGCGGAAACTGCTCAGGCGCAAAGAGCGCGACCGCTCTTCCGAAGGGGAGCTCAAGCCGGAGGCCGCGCCCCTCATCGAAGGAACGCTCGTCTCTCAAGGTCAGCCTTTGCAGGCGGCGGCGCGAAATTTCTTCGAGCCTCGATTCGCGCGCGACTTCTCAGACGTGCGGGTTCACACTGACGCGCAGGCCGCAGCATCAGCCCGCGCCGTCAATGCCGAAGCCTACACCATCGGGCGCGATGTCGTCTTTGCGAAAGAGAAATATCAGCCGCAGACCGAAGCTGGAAGGCGACTGATCGCGCATGAGCTAACGCATGTCTTGCAGCAGGAGCGGCAGGGCGCGACGCGCGTGCAGCGTAAAACGCCGGACGCCGACGCCGATAAAGATAAAGCCAAAGCGGCTGTCACTCCCGGCACGGCGGGCGATGCGCCGAAACTGACGCTCGACAAATCGGCCAAAGGCTCGCCGTGCGCGTGCCTCATCGTGATTCACAACAACGAGCGCAACGCGCGCCAGACCGCGCAGGCGATGCACCAACATTGCTCTTACAACTTGCTTCTGCTCCTGCCGGACGACTCACAGCGACGCATCCATCTGCCCGGACAGTCTGCGAAAGTGGACGTTGATCCGAACGAGCTGTTCCCGCCCAAAGTGGCCGAAGATTGTTTGAAGGATGAACAGGGCTGCCGTGATTTCGTCAAAAACAACAGTGGCTCGAAGAAGAAAGCGACGGCCGAAGAGGTAGTTGAGAAACAATTTTTTCTGGCTATCAAAGACTGCTCGGAGTCTTACTCTCTGCCCGTCGTCGGCCTGCACAACAACGTCATTGAAGATACGGCGGAGTATCGCAAGAAGGTCAAAAGCGGCACGACCGTGACCGACTTGAAACTCGACATTGATAAAACGGATCCGAAGGTCGGAGAGAAAAAAGTACAGGAGCTGAAAGATTTAATTGATAAAAAGTTCGGCACGGCGAAGGTCAATAAGGTCAAGAACAAAGATCAGAAGGTAGTGAAGGAATACACGACTAAGGAATACATGACGGAGGTGAAAGGCAAGACCAACATCTTCCGTTGGTGCGCGTCCAACGCCTTGAACAAATGTCATATCGGAGACCCGGAGCATCCGGACAACGTCGTCTGGGTGACGAACGACAAAGATTTCGAGACGCTGCGGAAAAAGGATGTCAACGTCGCGCTGCAAAATGATCTCTCGAAGGCTTTGGGAACTGACGCCGAGACAGACCTCTCGACGGTCTTTCTGGTCATCAAGAGAGTCAAGGGCGAGCTGTTGCAGCAGAAGGCCGTAGACCTCGATAAGTCAATCGCGGATGACATCAAAGACATGAAGGCCATCGTTGACGATTTGAAGAAGATGTTGGAAGTCGGCGACACCACGGTCAAGAATCTGATCGAGCGCACCATCCGGCTGCTGGAGGATTTCATCAAATTGCTGATTGACTCCATAGACTTGACGATCACCAACAACGCCATCGCCGGACTCGAAGACTTGCGCTTCATCAACATCGAGACGCAGGACGAAATTCCTGGCAAGAAAGCCGGCGAGGTTCGCGCAGAGGGCTATGACGCCATCATCAATGTGCTCAAGGCGGTCGGCCTGCATTGCTGCGGCGACGCGGCGGAGACGGCGACGGCGGAAAAGAATATCAAGGAAGGTTTGAAAAAATGAGACTCAGCGTCTTGATTTGAAAGTGAATAAAGATCGCTCTCACCTGCTTCACGCTTTAAGAAGCGGTTCTGAAAAGTCCTGCAAGGGACGAGTGAAAATAGCCCAGCGATTTATCGCTGGGATAGAGTCAAGACAGAAGTTTGAGTCCCGTCAGGGACGATTGAATCCTCAGTCGTCCCTGACGGGACTCATGTGTGTTGACTCGTTATTCCCAGCAATAAATTGCTGGGCTATTTTCATGCTGTCCCTGACGGGACGATCAAGCTTTGGGCTTGTCCTATCAGCTTCTAAACTTGAAAGCGCGACTCGCATAAGTAGTACTGCCACAAGACGCGCGCCGCGACGGCTCGCCACGGTCGCCACGCCTCGCTCAAGTTATTTAACTCTTCGGGCGTCGGGCGCGCGGGCAAGTTTTTAATCTCCTGCGCCGCCACCGCGAGCGCGAGGTCTCCGGCAGGCCACACGTCCGCACGCAGCAGAGCGCGCAAGAGATAAATGTCAGCCGTCCACGCGCCGATGCCCTTGAGCTTGATAAGCTCTCCGCGCGCCGCCTCGTCATCCATCAGTTCGAGCGCGTGCAGGTCAAGCTCGCCCGCGACCATCGCCCGCGCCAAGCCTTTCGTGTAAGCGATTTTCTGACGACTGAAACCGATGCTCTTGAGCTTCGCGTCGTCCAATGCAAGCAAGCGTTCGGGCGTCAGCGGAGAGGCGAGCGCAAGCAGGCGGTCGTAAACCGCTTTCGCCGAAGCGAGCGAGACCTGTTGCTCAAGCATGATATAAACGAGCGTCTCGAATCCGGCCTCGCGTTTCCACAAAGGCGGCGCGCCGCATCTCTCCAACACGCGCGCCAAATCCGCGTCCGCAGCCGCTAGCAAAGAGAGGCCGCGCGCCAAAGTCTCTTCGGTCAACGACGCCGGAGTGTCCTGTTCTTTCGTCATGTGTGAATCATACCTTAAGCATCTCCCGCAAAGGCGCAAAGGAAAGCCGCAAAGTTATTGAGTGCTGTTTGCTCTTTGCGTGCTTCTTCTTTGCGCCTTTGCGGGAAACTTCTTCTGTTTGCTTAACACATCTCTTGAAACTAAAACTGTACCACTAACCATTATTTTGATACCTTGTCCGAGAGGAAACAAAACATGTCCGAGATGAATATGAAAGACGACGCATCAGCCGTCGAAGTGTGGCCGAGCCTGCCTCTGGAAGAATGGGATGCGACGCGCGCGACCCTGCACATGTGGACGCAGGTCGTCGGCAAAATCAGATTAGCGCAAAGCCCGCCCGTCAATCATTGGTGGCAAGTCCCTTTGTATCTGACGGCGCGCGGCCTGACGACCTCGCCGATGCCGTACGGCTCGCGCGTCTTCGAGATTGATTTCGATTTTATCTCACACCAACTCGTTATCAGGACGAGCGATGGAGCGGTCAGCACGCTCGCGCTCGCGCCGCGCTCGGTCGCGGAGTTTTACAAGCTCGTGATGGAAAATTTGCGCGCGCTCGGAATCGAAATCTCGATCTACACAACGCCGTGTGAGATTCCCGACCCGATTCCTTTCACGGAGGATGAAACGCATGCCTCTTATGATGCGGAGTACGCGAATCGCTTCTGGCGTGTTCTGTTGCAGGCGGACAGGGTTTTCAAAGACTTTCGCGCGCGCTTTATCGGCAAGGTCAGCCCGGTGCATTTTTTCTGGGGCAGCTTTGATCTGGCCGTGACGCGTTTTTCCGGTCGTCGTGCGCCCGAACGCGACGGCGCAGACCCGATCACGCGCGAAGCCTACTCGCACGAAGTCATCAGTCACGGCTTCTGGCCGGGCGGCGGCGAGATGAAAGGCGCGGCCTTCTACTCTTACACTGCGCCCGCGCCCGAAGGCTTAAGCGAGCAAAGCGTCAGGCCGCCCGCAGCTTTTTATTCCAAAGAGATGTCGCTGTTTCTGCTGATGTACGACGACGTGCGGCGTGCGGCGCAGCCTGACGAAGCGTTGATGGAATTTCTGCAAACGACTTACGAGGCGGGCGCGAATCTTGCTCATTGGGAGCGCAAAGAGTTGGAGCGCGAGTAAGTTTTCGATGTGACAGCTTTATTGTCAGCGCGATGCCGCGAACACGCAGCTTTTAATCATATTGATGGCCGGACTGGCGACGGGCGGGTGAGGTCTATTTCAATCTGAGCAAGCTTTCAACCGAGATGTCTTCATCTACAGCCTCCCAATGGATGCCGATTCCGCCGCCGATCAAGCGCCATTCTTTTCTTTGCGCAGGTGTTGCCTTCTGCAAGCGCGGAGACCAGATCAACGGGACAGATATTTCCCGCCCATCTGCCAGCACCACTTGCAGACTGTCATCCGTGCAACTCACATCTACGGCCAGAGGTTCAACTTCAACGGCTAAAGTGCTCATTCCATTTCTCCAATAGAATGTCCTGATTCTCTTCAACAATCTTCTGGAGTTTCGATAGCTCACTGCTACGAAATCCACGCGACTTTACCAAAGATATTGGATTCAGCCAGAATTTAGCAAATCTTTCAGCCTGATGAGTCGCTGCTCCATGCTATTAGATGACGTACTGAGAGACTTTGCGAGTAATTTTTCAAACGGCTTTAAGCTTCTCTAAAAACTTCTGTCTGAACTTGGCGACTTTCGGCGCGACGACCATCTGGCAGTATCCTTGATAAGGATTATTCTCGTAATAGTCCTGATGATAATCCTCCGCCACGTAAAATTCCGCGAGCGGTGCGACCTCTGTCACAATCGGCGCGTTCCACAGCCCCGCGCCATTCAACTCTTGAATCGTCTCTTCGGCAACCTGCTTCTGCTCCGGCGTGTGATAGAAAATCGCAGAGCGATACTGCGTCCCCACGTCCCCGCCCTGACGATTCAAGGTCGTCGGGTCGTGAATGGTAAAGAAGACTTCGAGAATCTCTTTGAACGAAACCTCTTGCGGGTTAAAGGTGACACGCACGACCTCTGCGTGGCCTGTCGTTCCGGCGCAGACCTGCTTGTAAGTCGGATTGGAAACCTGCCCTCCCGAATAGCCTGACTCGACGCGCTCGACGCCCCGCAGGTCTTTGAAGACGGCTTCGAGACACCAGAAACATCCGCCCGCGAGCGTCGCCACTTCCCGATTTTGATTTGAACTCATAGCTTGAATTTTATCTCCACTCATATTTTAAAGCGAGCGGCGGTGAAAAGACAGTCTCGCGCAAAGGCGCAAAGGAAGCACGCCAAGCTGTTGAGTACTGCTTGTCGCTTGAATGCTTTTCTTTGCGCCTTTGCGCCTTTGCGTGAAACTGCTTTTCTCTTCTTGATTGACAGACAGCGAGGCTACTGCTACTATATCGCCGCTCGATATAGTTTGAGAAAGGCACGGCAATTTGAAAGCGCGCGAACGAGAACCAGAATCTTTTCTGCCCCTGACTCCGGCGATGTTTCATATTCTGCTCGCGCTGGCCGACGGCGAGCGGCACGGCTACAGCATCATGCAGGAGGTCGAGAGCGGGACTGAAGGCAAAGTCCGCCTCGGGCCGGGCACGCTCTACGGCTCTGTCAAGCGGATGCTGAGCGACGGCTTGATTGCGGAATCCGATGAGAGGCCGGACGCCCGTTTGGATGACGAGCGGCGACGCTATTACCGTTTGACGGGTCTCGGTCGGCGCGTGGCCGTCGCCGAAGCGGAGCGACTGGCGCAGCTCGTCGCCGCCGCGCGCGCCAAGAAATTACTTTCCAAAACACGGGTCAGCTAATGCCCAGTTCTTCATTCAACAAGAGCCTCCAGCTCTCACAAGGTTTTTATCGCCTCCTCCTCGCGGCGTATCCGGCGGAGTTTCGAGACGAGTACGGGCGCGAGATGTTGCTGCTCTTCCGCGACCTGTGTCTCGAAGAAGCGCGCGCGAAAAGACGGCTCGGCATCGCGCGACTCTGGATACGCGCCTTCGCGGATTTAGCGCACAGCGCGCCGCGAGAGCGATTGCAAAATTTCAAGAGAGGGTTTGATCCGTTGAAAGCTTTGAAGACAATCACGCTGGCTTTAATCATCTATGCCGGAGTTGTCATCATTTGCGGCAAGTTATTAATGAGCGGCAAAGCTTATTTGCCTTACGCCGTGGGCGCGATGCTCGATTCGCTGTTAAGCATCGGCATCGCTTTTAACTTTGTCTTCATCATTTTGTTGACGACGAAACTGTTCAGCCCGGTCAAAGCGGTGCGCGCGGCGTGCGTCGCCAGCGTCTTTTTTGTGACAATATTTCTCGCGTTGATTTCGCCTGCGGCTCGTCCCAATGCCATCGTTATGACCACGCTGGTCTTGAGCCTGCTCTTCTGGTTCGGCGCGCACAGGCTGTGGGCGCGCAGGAAAGAGAACTCCCCCACCTGATAAGGCTGTTCGGAATTTAAGAGACAAGCTTTAAGGAGAAGCGTATGAAACGATTACTCATCGTCGCGGTATCAGTGTGCCTGACGCTCGCGCTCAGTCAAACTTGTGCGGCTCAAGCAAGCTCGCCCGCAGGCGTCAATGACAAATCCGCGCAGGTGGATGCTTTGATGTCCTCGCTGATTCGTGACGACGCGCCGGGCGCAGCCGTGCTTGTGATTCAGAACGGTCAGGTTGTGCACAGCAAGGGTTACGGTCTGGCTCAGCTTGAGACGAAAGAGAGAGTCACGCCGGGCACTGCTTTTGAGCTTGCCTCAACTTCAAAGCAGTTCACGGCGATGGCCGTCATGATGCTCGCAGAGCGCGGGCGTTTGAGTCTTGACGATCCGCTCTCAAAATTCTTCACTGGGTTTCCGCCTTACGCGAAAAAGATTACCGTTCGTCATCTGCTCGACCACACTTCCGGCCTCGTCGATATTATTAACCCGCAATGGTTCAAAAAAGGATACGAGCCGACCTCGAAAGACTTGCTCAAGCAGATGGCGCGGCAATCGAATGTCAGCTTTGCGCCCGGCGAGAGATTTGAATACAACAACGCTGGCTACATGCTGCTCGCGCTCGTCGTCGAAAAAGCGTCCGGCCAAGCTTTCGCGCGATTCATGAAAGAGAATATCTTCGCGCCGCTCGACATGCGCAGCACGTTTATCTATGACGAGTCGAAGCCGAAGACGACGCGCGTGGCTGCTTCATACGCGCTGATTGAAAATAACTTTAAAGCTTTCGAGACTACTTCCGACCGCTTCGTCTACGGCGCAAAGGGAGTCATCTCGACGCTTGACGATCTCGTGAAGTGGGAGCACGCGCTTGAGACTGAAAAGCTGGTCAAAGCCGCGACGCTCAAAGAGGCTTTCACTTCCGGCAAGCTCAACAACGGGATGGCGACGCTGTACGGCTTCGGCTGGTATGTCAATCAAGAGAACGGCCTCGACGTGTTTGAGCACGCGGGCGGCTATCTGGGCTATCGCGCAACCGTCAGGCGTTATCCGTCCGCGCGCACGACCATCTTTCTGCTCTCCAACAATGCGACGATTGAGCCGACGCCGCTCGCACGAAAGATCGCAGAGATTTATCTGGCCGGACAGATGAAGCAGCCAGTCGGCATGAAGCTTGATGTTCAGCTTCTGAAAGAATACGTCGGCAAGTATGAGGGAGACCCGGCGGTGATGCCGAACCTCTTGATTGACATCACGCTCGAAAACGAAGAGCTGTACATCACCTCTCCCATCAAACCGAAAACCAAACTGCTGGCGCAGTCCGAAAGCTTGTTCGTCATCGCGGACACAGCCTCAAACGTCACCTTCAATCGAGATGAGAAAGGCGCGGTCAATGGCCTCACGCTCACGACCCGCAGAGGTACAGTCCGCGCGCACAAGCTCAAATAAATTGTAGGGGCAGGGCTTGTCCCTGCCTGCATCGTCCGCATGGACGATAGTTAAGTTTTGCGATTATTCAGTTCGCGCCTTCGCGCGGCGGGCAGGGACAAGCCCTGCCCCTACATTTTCCGTTCGTCTCGCTGTAGACTGTCGGTATGCAGCGACTATTTCATTCCATCTACTCGCACAAATTCATACGGGCGACGGTGTGCATTCCATTCGTGCGCGTGGCCGACCCCGATTTCAATGTCGAGAGAACGCTTGGACTCGCGCGTCGCGCTTCGGAACTGAACGCCGCCGTCACGCTCTTTCCAGAGCTAGGCGTCTCGGCTTATTCAAATGACGACCTCTTTCATCAAGACACTCTGCTCGACGCGACCGAAGCCGCCCTCGCGCGCCTCGTCTCGGAGAGCGGCAAGCTCACGCCTTTGCTCATCGTTGGCGCGCCTCTGCGGTTTGAAGGCAAGCTCTTCAATTGCGGCGTCGTCATCTACAAAGGAAAAGTTTTAGGCATCACCCCTAAAACTTATCTGCCCAACTACCGCGAGTTTTATGAGAAACGACAGTTCACTTCCGGTCGCAACGCCGTGAGCCGCGAGGTTTTTTTCCTGGGCGAAAAAGTTCCTTTCGGCAGCGATCTGATTTTCGACGCCGTCAACGTCGAAGACTTTTCCCTGCACGTCGAAATCTGCGAGGACGTGTGGACGCCGATTCCGCCGAGCACTTACGCCGCGCTCGCGGGCGCGACCGTCCTCGTCAATTTGTCCGCGAGCAACATCACCATCGGCAAGGCCGAGTACCGCCGCAATCTCTGCGCGTCGCAATCGGGCAAATGCATCGCGGCCTATCTCTATTCGGCAGCCGGGCCGGGCGAGTCAACAACGGATTTAGCATGGGACGGCCACGCGTTGATCTACGAGAACAACGAATTGCTGGCCGAAGCCGCACGCTTTCCGTCGGAAGAACAACTCATCGCGGCGGACATTGACCTCGAAAGATTGGCGCAAGACCGTATGCGCCTGACGAGCTTTAACGATTCGGTCGGAGAACACAGAGAGCGTGTGCGCGCGATTCGTCGCGTCGAGTTTGAATTTCAAGTTCCGACCGCCGAATTGGATTTGATGCGAAGCGTAGAGCGTTTCCCGTATGTCCCGAACGATGCGCGCGTGCGCGACGAGCGTTGTTACGAGGCATACAACATACAGGTTCACGGCCTGATGAAACGTCTCACGAGCACGGGCATCGAGCGCATTGTCATCGGCATTTCCGGCGGCCTTGATTCGACGCACGCTCTGATTGTGGCCGCGCAGACGATGGATCGTCTCGGCTTGCCGCGCGAAAATATTTTGGGCTACACGATGCCGGGATTTGCGACGAGCGACGTGACGCTCAAGAACGCACACGGCCTGATGCGCGCTCTGAAAATCACGGGCGCGGAGATAGACATCAAGCCTTCTTGTATGCAGATGCTCAAAGATTTGGGACATCCGTTCGCACAGGGCGAGCCTGTGTACGACATTACTTTTGAGAACGTGCAGGCGGGCGAGCGCACTTCTCATCTCTTTCGGCTCGCAAATTTTCATAACGGCATCGTACTCGGCACAGGCGACTTGAGCGAGCTTGCTCTGGGCTGGGCGACTTACGGCGTGGGCGATCACATGTCGCATTACAACGTCAACGCATCCGTGCCGAAAACGCTCATTCAGCACTTGATTCGTTGGGTCATCGGCACGTCGCAGTTCGACGCCGAGACGAGCGCGATTCTGCAATCAATTCTCGACACGGAGATTTCGCCCGAGCTTGTGCCCGCCGGAAATGATGAGCAAGCGCAGCCGACGCAGAGCACGCAGGAGAAGATCGGGCCTTACGAGTTGCAGGATTTTAATCTCTACTACGTTTCCCGCTTCGGTTTTCGTCCCTCGAAGATAGCCTTCCTGAGTCACCACGCCTGGAGCGACCGCCGGCGCGGCGCGTGGCCGGATGCTTTGCCTGTCGAGAAGCATAACGAATACGACCTCGCCACGATCAAGAAATGGCTCGACGTTTTTCTTTATCGTTTCTTCAAGCTCAGCCAGTTCAAACGCTCTTGCCTGCCGAACAGTCCGAAGGTCGGCTCTGGCGGCTCGCTCTCGCCGCGCGGCGACTGGCGCGCGCCTTCGGATTCTGAGGCGACAGTCTGGCTCGACGAGCTACGCAATAACGTGCCCGATTAGAGTGGTCTTCAGTTGCATGTCAGGAGAAGAATATTTCACCACAGAGGACACAGAGGAGCACGGAGGAAAGCAATATCATTTAAACCTCCGTGTTCCTCTGTGTCCTCTGTGATTAATCTTCCTTCTGCAAAATATGAGAGAATGGCTTGAATGATTGAAGAAGCGATAGCCGGGTATCACAGCTTGCTGTTAAAGGACGAGACTCTGACGGCGGAGCTGCTTGCTCGTTTGAAAGAGCGTATGAAGGCGAGACTGTTGTGTTACGGCGACCGCGCGTTGGGCGTCTCCTTGCGCCCGCATCTGCTCCCGCGCGCCGGATATGACGCGCTCGCCGGCAAAGCGCAATCGGTCGCGCAAGCGTTTGAGCGGCTCTGGCATGTGATTCGTGAGAATCCGGCGATGATGAATCGCATCGGTTTGCATGATCGAGAGCGCGAGTTGGCGCTGGCGCATCCCGGCTTCCAGTATCCGACTGTGACTTCGCGCCTCGATGCCTTCACGTATGGCGAAGAAATAAAGTTCGTCGAGTACAACGCTGAAAATCCGTCGAGCCTGACGGATCAGGCGGGCTTGAATGAGGTGCTGTTTGAAGTGCGCGCCCTCGCGGCTCTGGCGGAACGCTATCGCCTCCGCCAGTTCAATCCGGCTGAAGCTCTGTTGCAAGCTCTGCTTGAGACTTACGCCGATTGGAACGGCACAGGCGTGCCCAACGTTGCGATTGTTGATTGGGCTGACCTGCCGACGGCCAACGAGTTTATCCTGCTGCGCAACTATTTCGTCGGGCGGGGCGTGCCGACCATCATCTGCACGCCGGATGAGTTGGAATACGAGGGCGGCAAGTTGCGTCGCGGCGACTTTCGCATAGACCTCGTTTACAAGCGCGTCATCATCCACGAATATCTCGCGCGCTACGACCTGTCGCACGCGCTCGCGCAAGCTTATCTCAATCGCAAAGTGTGCGTCGTCAATCCTTTTTCCTGCAAGATGCTGCACAAGAAAGCCTGCTTCGAGTTCTTGACGGATGAAGCGAATCAGCATTGGTTCGACGACCGTGTGACGAAAGACCTGCGCGACTCTGTGCCGTGGACGAGATGCGTCGAAGAGCGACGCACGACTTATCGCGGCCAGCAGATAGATTTACTTGAGCACATCCGCAAGCATCATCACGAGTTCATTCTCAAACCGAATGACGACTACGGCGGGCACGGCATCTTCCTGGGTCATCGCATGAGCGCGGGCGAATGGGACGACGCGCTCTCCGTCGCTCTCAAGAGCGATTACGTCGTGCAGGAATTGGTCGAGCTGCACATGGAAGAGTTTCCCATCTTCGACGAAGAGCGTTGGAGCATCCAGCCAATGTACGTTGACACCAATCCCTTTATCTTTCGTCAGCGAGTCGAAGGCGTGATGGTCAGGCTCTCCGATTCGCCGGTCGTCAACGTCACTTCGGGCGGCGGCGAGACCGGGTTTTTTGTGATTGAGGAGAGAATCTAAAACCGAATCAAGTGTTAATAGATTATGTGGAGGAATGATGAGTGAAAACACTTTAACTATCAAGGACAATCGCACGGGCAAGCAGTACGAGATTCCGATTGAGCACGACACGATTCGGGCGATTGATTTGAGACAGATCAAGGTTTCGGATGACGATTTCGGCTTGATGACTTACGACCCGGCGTTTATGAACACGGCGTCGTGCAAGAGCCGCATCACGTTTATTGATGGCGACAAAGGCATCCTGCGCTATCGCGGCTATCCGATTGAACAACTCGCGGAGCGGAGCAGTTATCTCGAAGTCGCTTACCTCATCTTGAACGGCGAATTGCCGGCGAAAGCTCAGCTTGACGAGTGGACTTGGCACATCACGCATCACACCTTCATCAACGAAAATATCAAGAAGGTCTTGGACGGCTTTCACTACAACGCGCATCCGATGGGGATGTTCGAGAGCATGGTCAGCGCGCTCTCGACCTTTTACCCGGACGCGAAAGATATTTTCGAGACCGAGTGTCGCCGCAAACAGATTTACAGGTTGATTGCGAAAGTCCCGACGATTGCGGCCTTCGCGTATCGTCATCGCGTCGGCATGCAGTACGCGTATCCCGATAACGATTTGAGCTACGAAGGCAACTTCCTCAACATGATGTTCAAGACGACGGAGTTGAAGTATGAGCCGAACCCTGTGCTCGAACGCGCCTTGAGCGTGCTCTTCATACTGCACGCAGACCACGAGCAGAACTGTTCGACCAACGCCATGCGCTCAATCGGCAGCGCGCAGACAGACCCTTTCTCTTCTATCGCGGGCGCAGCCGCCGCGCTCTACGGCCCCTTGCACGGCGGCGCGAACGAGGCCGTCCTGCGGATGCTCAAAGAGATAGGCTCGGCGGACAGAGTTCCCGAATACGTCGAGCGCGCGAAGAACGGCGAGTTTCGCCTGATGGGTTTCGGTCATCGCGTCTACAAAAATTACGACCCGCGCGCACGCATTATCAAACAGGTCGCGTATGAAGTTTTTGAAGTGACGGGCAAAGACCCTCTGCTCGACATCGCGCTTGAGCTTGAACGCATCGCGCTCGAAGACGAGTATTTCGTCAAGCGCAAGCTGTATCCGAACGTTGATTTCTATTCGGGGATTATTTATCAGGCGATGAAATTTCCGGTGGACATGTTTCCGGTGCTCTTTGCGATTGCGCGCACCTCCGGCTGGATCGCGCAATGGGAAGAGATGTTGCTCGATGAGGATCAGAAGATCGCGCGCCCGCGCCAGATTTACTTGGGAGCGGACGAGCGCGATTACGTGCC
The DNA here is from genome assembly GCA_036403295.1 of Pyrinomonadaceae bacterium. Classification (GTDB taxonomy): domain Bacteria; phylum Acidobacteriota; class Blastocatellia; order Pyrinomonadales; family Pyrinomonadaceae; genus JACMLC01. Next base: position 98,766 of record DASWRG010000091.1, on the reverse strand, counting down.
GCTTGAGCAGAGATAATGATTCTGCGTTGAAACCATTCAAAAGATCGAATCGTACACTGTGATGCTTAAGCTGCCGAAGGTTTTGTTGGAGTGAAACTCTATAACACTCAAGCGTTACAAACTAACGCTTGAGTGTTCCTTGATAACGTTCGAGCGTTATCAAGTAACGCTTGAACATCACAAAGCAACGCTGAAGCATTACAAAGGAACGCTTGAACGTTACAAAGGAACATTCAAGCGTTCCTTTGTAACGTTCAAGCGTTATCAAGGAATGTTTGAGCCTTACTCTTAAACGTTCCGGCCATATCATTGAAGCAATGAAGGAAGCAGATGTCCGATTCAATCGAAACTTTGGACACGGCAGAGGCCGAAAGTGGCACGGAGCCGGAGACGGGCGTGTGGGCTGCGATTCGTGAGTCGATTCGCGGCTCGCGGCGTGACTACACGCGCGGCTCAATCGGGCGCGCGATTCTGATGCTGTCAATCCCGATGGTCTTGGAGATGCTGATGGAGAGCATCTTCGCCGTCGTGGACATCAAATACGCTGGCATCCTCGGAGCCAACGCGGTCGCCGTCGTCGGCCTCACGGAATCTCTCCTGACGCTCATCTACACGTTGGCGATTGGCCTCAGCATCGGCGCGACGGCGATGGTCGCGCGTCGCATCGGCGAGAATAACCCAGACGGAGCGGCGCGCGCAGCCGTGCAGTCGATCACGGTGGGTCTGATTCTCTCAATCATCATTAGCATCTGCGGCGTGCTGCTCGCTCCTAAACTTTTGGCGGCGATGGGCGCGACGCCCGAAGTGATCGCTATCGGCTCTCGTTACACGAGAGTGATGCTCGGCGGTAACGCTTCGGTGCTGCTCCTGTTTCTCATCAACGCCATCTTTCGCGGCGCGGGAGACGCGGCGATTGCCATGCGCGTGCTCTGGCTCGCCAACTCCATCAACATCGCGCTCGGCCCGTGTCTCATCTTCGGCTTCGGCCCGTTTCCCAAACTCGGAGTCACGGGCGCGGCCATCGCGACGACGATTGGCAGAAGCGTTGGCGCGCTCTTCGCCTTCTCAAGATTGTGGGGCGCGGGCAGCCGCGTGCGTATCAGGCGCAAGCATTTGTTGCCAGACCTCGCGCTGATGCTGCGTCTCCTGCGTCTTTCAGCTTCGGGCGCGTTTCAAGTCTTTATCGGCATGGCGAGCTGGATCGGGTTGATGCGTATCCTGTCGAAATTCGGAAGCGAGGTCATCGCTGGCTACACCATCGGGATACGCATTATCATCTTCGCGCTGTTGCCTTCGTGGGGCATGAGCAATGCTGCGGCGACGATGGTCGGGCAGGCGCTCGGCGCGGGCAAGCCTGAGCGCGCGGAGCGTGCGGTGTGGAAGGCTGGCTTTTATAACATGCTCTTTCTGGGAACGGTCGGCCTCGTCTTCGTCATTTTCGCGGAGCAGATCATACGGCTTTTCATCTCTGACGCGAATGTGATTCCTTACGGGATTGCGTGTCTGCGAACCATTGCGTGTGGCTTTCTCTTTTACGCTTACGGGATGGTCATCACACAATCGTTCAACGGCGCGGGCGATACCTTTACGCCGACCGTCATCAACCTCTTCGTCTTCTGGCTGTGGGAGATTCCTCTGGCTTACCTGCTGGCCTTCACGTTCGGCTTCGGCCCGCGCGGCGTGTTTCTCGCCATCACGATCTCATTCTCGATGCTCGCCGTCGTCAGCGCCCTCGTCTTCCGGCGCGGGCGTTGGAAGACGAGGAAAGTGTAAAAGAAGGGTTCAAAGTTCAAGGTTCAAAGTTCAAGGTTGAAAGACAAACGACATGTCTTCACCTTGAACTTTGAACCTTAAACCTTGAACCTTTTTAGAAGCTACGGCGTGTTTCTGTTCGCGCCGCTCGTGCCTCTGTTGGCATTGCCTGAGTTCGCATTGCCGGAGTTCATGTTGCCCGCGCCGCGATTCATGTTGTTGGAAGTGCCGACGCCTGTGCCGTTGGTGTTGTTGGCGTTGCCGATGGTCGCGCCCGTGTTTGAATTACCAGAGCCGTTGTCCGTCGTGCCGGTCGTGCCTGTGCCGGTTCCGGTGGTTGTCGTGCCTGTTGTTCCGCTCGTGCCTGTCGTGCCTGTCGTGTTGGCATTTGAAGCGTTGGCGTTCGCGTTGTTGGCGTTCGTCGTGTTCGTGTTATCCGAGCCGCATGCGCTCAGGAAAAGGCTTGTGGTGAGTAAGATCAGAAGAGCTAGAGTTCGTCGCATTAAATTTCCCTCCCGTGCTTGTTTTGTCGAGTACCTTGTCATGGCCTCAAAAGTGAAAAGCGAATGAAAATCTTAACAGTCGCGAATGCGAAAGGTCAGTTCGTTAACGTACAGTTTGGGCAGAGAGTAAGCTTCAATCAGATGTTATAATCCACAGTGATGAGATTAAATCGTTTCGCCGTTTATGCGTGGGGCGTGGTCGCGTATAACCTGCTCGTGATTGTGTGGGGCGCGTATGTGCGCGCGTCCGGCTCAGGCGCGGGATGCGGCAGCCATTGGCCGCTCTGCAATGGCGAGATCGTGCCGCACTCGAAAGGCATCGAGACGCTCATCGAGCTGACGCACAGGCTGACGAGCGGGGTGTCGCTGCTCCTGGTCGTCGGCTTGGTCGTCTGGGCTTTTCGCGCGTTCCCGAAAAAACATCCGGCGCGATTGGGAGCCGCGCTCTCGCTCCTTTTTATTTTGACGGAGGCTTTGGTCGGCGCGGGGTTGGTGAAATTTGATCTGGTCGCGGGCAATGCTTCGGTGTCGCGGGCGGTGATTATGTCCGTGCATCTCATCAATACTTTTACGCTGCTGGCTTGTTTGACATTGACTGCGTGGTGGGCTTCGGGCGCGCAGGCCATCCGATTAAAAGGTCAGGGTTTTCTGCTGTGGCTGTTAGGGCTGGCGATTGTCGGGACACTGGTTCTCGCAGTGAGCGGAGCTGTGACGGCTCTGGGCGATACCTTGTTCCCGTCAAACTCGCTGGCGGCTGGACTCAGTCAGGATTTTTCTCCGACCGCGCATTTTCTGATTCGACTTAGATTGCTGCATCCGGCTCTGGCCGTGACGGTCGGAAGTCTTGTCCTCGTCATCGCGGGCTTCACGAATTTCCTGCGCCCTGGCAAGTGGGTCAGACGCTACATGCTCTTTGTGACCGCGCTGGTCGTCTTGCAACTCTGTGCGGGACTGCTGAACGTAGCCTTGCTCGCTCCCGTCTGGCTGCAACTCTTGCATCTGCTTTTGGCAGACCTGATGTGGCTCGCGCTCGTGCTGCTCGCGGCTGCGGCTCTGCCTCAGTCAAGTGTAGAGCAGGGCATAGAAGAGCTGAGTTTACGTCCAGAACCGATGACATAACTTTTGCACAAAGAGCGGGGGCAAGCCCCTCTTCCAGACCTCAGAGACATTCAATCATGAGAAGTAAGCTCTCAAACATGAACGTCTCAAGGGTCGGGAAGGGCGACTTGCCCCCCGCTCTGCGTTTAAACAAGTGCGTGCCGGAAACTTACGCTTCGGAATTCTTCTGCTTCGTGAGCAAGCCGCGCAGCTTCATGCGCGCCTTGTGAAGCTGTGATTTCGACGTGCCGACAGAGCAGCCCAGAATCCTGGCGATTTCCGTGTGCTCGTGTCCCTCCACATCGTGCAGGAGAAAGACCGACTTGTAGCCCGGCGGAAGCTGTGCGATGGCTTTGTCGAGCGCGATGCGGTCAACAATCGGCATTGCGTTCGGGTCTGAAGTGCCTTTGACGATCTGCACGGGCGTCTCGCCATCTTCGGTCGTCTGCTCCGTCTTGGTGCTGCGCTTGCGAAAATGCATCAAGACCTGATTGACCGTCACGCGGTGCAGCCAGGTCGTGAAAGCCGACTGGCCGCGAAAACTCCCTATCTTGCGAAAGAGATGGACGAACACGTCCTGCGCCAAATCTTCAGCCTTCTCGACATTCGCAGTCATGCGCAGGCACAGGCTGTAGACGCGGCGACTGTGGCGGCTGTAAAGCACTTCAAAAGCTTCCATGTTGCCCTCCGCGCTCTTTTGCGCCAGCACGAGGTCGGAAGCCTGCGAAAGCTCGACTTCGCTTGTATCTACTGCCGTTCCAACATTTAACCAGTTCGGATATGCCTCTGTAGTTGTCATGATTCCTTCGTCAAATACTCTCGCGGGGTCTCGATTCCGACCCCTCCTGCCGGAGTCCCTATTGACTCTTTCGGACAACTGGTATTATACTTAATTCATCTTAAATATTCAAGTGGGTTAAATGTAAAGAAATGTAAAGATTTTCGGAGAAAGAATGGCCGATTCGACGCCTATCAGAGTAGAAGAAGTGCTGAACAGTTTCGCAGAGGTCATGTCGGCCTTGATGATTGACCAGTATCAGAGACACGTCGCCGAGCTGGATTTAACGCTCACGCAGGCGCAAGCTCTCAGGATTTTGCGGCGCGGAGCCGTTCCGACCGGACAGCTCGCCTGCGAGTTGAAGATTTCAGCTCCCGCGATTACGCAACTTACAGACCGCCTCATCCGTAAAGGCTTGATCGAACGGAGCGCAGTCGAGGCCGACCGCCGGTGTGTGATTGTGGCTCTGTCGGAGCATGGCCGCCAATTGATAGACCAGTTTCGCCAACGCCGGCGCGAGATTTTCACGCGCGCCCTCGAACACCTCAGCCGTGAGGAGCAGGGGCAGATTATTGACGCGCTGGTCAAGGTGGTTGACGCGCTGGAAAAAATCGAGTCGCACGTTCAAGCGGAAAGCGCGCGGGGAAAGGTTAACCGGCTCGGAAAAAGGGGCAGCCTGTCAGGCTTGAAGAAAAGCGCGGAGAGCCTTTCCGAATAAGGCTTTGGCGGCCACGCGTCAGGCCGCTTTGCGAGCCGGGCGAAAGGGAACTTTATCAACGAGTTATCGTTCAAAAAAGAGGGGCTGAACTAAGCTTTGGCCGGGCGGGCAACCTTTTAGCCTGCTCGGCTCTCTTTATTATTCGCCGGGGAGACAAACTTTCTTGAGCGAAATGATATGTTCTCAGCACTAAGTTATTTATCTAATATGTAGTTTATCTCGTATTATGATTAGGAGACTGAGGGGCAAACGAATATTATACAAGTAGCGGCGGGTTTGGCTACTCGGTCATAAACGTTAAATTGGAGATGGTGCCTGCGAGACGCTCTCCCGATAGTTACTTTGAATCTCGCGTTGAGGTGAATCAACATTGGCTATGAAGAACAAAGAGCAAGGCGGAGTCGGGCTGATGGAGATGGGGACGGAGAAATTTGCGCCTTTCGAGGGGCTGAATCAGGAAGCGCCGGAGGACGACATCACGACGGCTGATCTTGAGGAGGTCTTGCAAAGAATCGAGGGCACGAATCTGGACGAGGATGTGCCGCCGGAGCTGCTGGCGGACGAGGAGGCGTCTGCCGCGTCGTCGGATGAATCGGACGAGGCTCTGGATGATGATGTCGAGCTTGATTTGTCAGCCGGAGAACTTGAGAAGGGCAGCGACCCCGTGCGGCTTTACCTGCGCGAGATGGGCACTGTCCCCTTGTTGACGCGCGAGAGCGAAGTCGCCATCGCCAAACGCATCGAGCGCGGCCAGCGCAAAGCCGAAAAGGCGATCTCGCGTTCGCCCATCGCCGTCGAAGAGATGATTAAGATTGGCGACGAGCTTGAGGCCGGAAAACTGAATATTCGTGAGATCGTCAACTTCTCCGATCAGGCGGAGGTGAGCGAGGAGGAGGACAAGGCCGAAGAGTACCTGCGCTGGTCTCTGGAAGGCATCGAAAACATACGCAAGCTTTACAAGGTCGAGCTGAAGGAATGGGACAAGCTCCACGCCGAGCAGAAAGTGACGCGCGGCAAGCGTACGAAAAAGATTATTCGTCTGCAAGGCAAAGTCGCGCGCGCGCGCCTCGACATCGCGCACGAGATAACGCAGCTCAATCTGAAAGAGAGCGCGGAGCGTCGGCTCATCAACTCCATCGGCAAAGTCCACAAAGAGATTCGCACGTTTGAGCGCGAGATTGAGAAGTACACTGAAAAGCTCAATCACAAGCGCGTCAAGCCGGACGACGCGAAGGAGTACAAGCGTCACGTCAATGCCGCCAAGCGGCACTTGCAGCAGATTGAGAAAGAGACGCGCCTCTCGCCCGTCGAGGTCAAGCGTTCGTATCAAGCCATCGTCACGGGCGAAGCTCAGGCGATGCAGGCCAAGAGCGAATTGACGGAAGCGAACCTGCGTCTCGTCGTCTCGATTGCGAAGAAGTACAAGAATCGCGGCTTGCAGTTTCTCGACCTGATTCAAGAGGGCAACATCGGCTTGATGAAGGCCGTGGATAAGTTTGAATGGAGACGCGGTTACAAGTTCTCGACCTACGCGACGTGGTGGATTCGACAAGCGATCACGCGTGCCATCGCGGATCAGGCGAGAACGATTCGCATTCCCGTTCACATGATTGAGACGATCAATAAACTGAGGACGGCATCGCGTGAATTAACGCGCGAGCTTGGCCGCGAGCCGAGCACGGAAGAGATCGCCAAGCGCGTTGACATGCCTATCTCGAAGGTTCGCAAAATCTTCAAGATGGCGCAAGAGCCTATCTCTCTTGAGACGCCAATCGGAGAGGACGCAAACTCTTTCCTCGGCGATTTCATAGAGGACAAGACCTTCGTCAGCCCCGCCGACCGCGTCGTCTCGCAGAATTTGAGAGACGTGACGGAGGACGTGCTGGCGACCTTGAGTCCGCGCGAAGAGAAGGTGATTAAGATGCGTTTCGGCCTCAACACGGGCGGCGAAGAACACACGCTCGAAGAGGTCGGCCAGAATTTCACAGTCACGCGCGAGCGCATCCGACAGATCGAAGCCAAAGCCCTGCGCAAGCTTCGCCATCCGTCGCGCTCACGCATTCTCAAGCCCTTCCTCGAAGGACTTGAGGCGCAATAACTCAAGCGACTTTCTCAAAAGTCTGAACCGAAAGCGGGAGAGCGTCACCAATGCTTTCCCGCTTTTCCTTTGCGTCTTTGCGCCTTTGCGTGAGAAATAGTTTCACGCAAAGACGCAAAGGAATGCAAAAGTCACCGCAATGAATTTGCAATCCAAATACAGCTAGACACGCGCGCCCATTTCGGAATATCTTAGCTCTTGCGTTTATAACGCTGCCCCACTTTTAATAATGGTCGGGTCTTTCATCCCTGCCATTCTCTTCTCATCAAGACATCAGGCGAAGGGCGCACCTGTCCGGCTCGCGCGCGAAGTGTGTGCGAATTTTCCAGCCGGAGCGGCTTGCTCTCTTGCGCCAACTAATAAAGCGGAGGACTTTAGATATGTTCAGAAGTGATAAGAAGCAGAGCGATAAGCAGGCGACCAATGAGATAATCAGCCATCAAATCGCCGCCCCTTCATGGCAACAGAGCGCGCCGCCCGTCGAAACGCCCGCGCCGCCGCCCACCGCAGCCGCCCCCGTGCAGCCGCCCGCGCAACCTCGCGCCTTCAGCGAAAAGGATGCGATGGCGCGTGACATCAAAGAGGGAGTCTTGAACGGCTTCGTCGGCAACGGCACGGTCATGGCTGGCGAAGCAGTCTTCAAAGGCATGCTGCGCGTGGACGGAACTCTGACGGGACGCGTCAGCTCCGAAGACGGCACGCTCCTCGTCGGCACGAACGGGCAGGTTGACGCCAACGTCAAAGTCGCCGTCGCCACGATTCACGGCGCGGTCAACGGCGACATCGTGGCCTCAAAGCGGATTGAGCTGGGACGCTCGGCCAAAGTGGTCGGAAATATTCAAACTCCCGCGCTCGTCATCGAGCAGGGCGCGGTCTTTGAAGGAAGCTGCCGGATGCTGCCGCCGCAGGGCAAGGGGAAAACCAAAGAGACCCGCCAGACGCTGATCGCTCCGACCGCAGAGCTTTCCGAAGTGTCTGACATCTCAGACATCGCAAGCTAAAACTCACTTGCGAGAAAATAAAAAAGAAGGGGCAAAGCCTTTTGAGCTTTGCCCCTTTTTGCTGTTCAAGCGGTTACTTGAAAAAATTTAGTTGCCCTGGTAGCCGTCAGCATATCCGTGCGAAAACGCTTCACGGAAATACTGTTTGTAGGTTTCCCTGTCACCTAAACGCGAGCTGTAAGATTTCGTTCCCTTCTGGAAATCGCCTTCGTCCTGATAGTTATAACGCTCGCCGCGATTGCGGTCTTCGCGCCCGGCCTTCAAGCCTGCGTTGAAACCTTCGTTCAAAGCAGTCTGACGAAGCTCATTCGAGCCGCCGTAGTTGCCGTAGCCATCAGAATAGCGGTTATCGTAGCCACCGTTGTTGCCGTAATAACCTCCATTGTTGTAGCCACCATTATTGTAACCACCGTTGCCGTAGCCACCGTTGTTGCCGCGCTGTCTCTGCTGGCGATCATTCTGACGCTGACGACGCCTCTGCTCGCGCTCGTAATCGCGCTGGCGACGCTGCTGATCACGAGTGTCCTGATTGTTCTGCCACTGCGCCTGAGCGGTCACGCTCGTGGCGATGCCGACTCCGAGCAGTAATGAAAGAGCTAAGACAGCCCCTCCGATTCTATTTCTTAAGAAATTTGATTTCATTTATCGAACCCTCCCCTTTCGCCCTGAGAAATAGCAACTCACATGCCGTTTCATCAAAAGGCCGAAAAGTGTGGGTTTTAGCTGTCGATTATTTATCGCTCATACCATATAGTGTCGGCTTAAACGACATGGGTGAACGATTCTGAACGAATAATGCATGAAATTTAGACGTTAAAGCGGAAACGCTGGAGTGAAGCCGTTGACCAGACACAAGATCGCTGTGACCGTGCTTCAAGCCGGAGTTGCCACATTCTTCAAATGTTTTGGTAAGTTCTAAGCTCATTTGCTGTTCCGCCTCTAATTGCCGTTCTTATCCAGTCTCTCAATTAGTATCTTTAACTTATCTTCGGTATGTATCTGCGCATCAGCAAGAGCGGCAATAGCTCGATTCGCTTCACGGAACATCTCTTCGTGTTCATCTAAACGCTCATCATGCCGCCGGGTCATCTCTGTCAAGACCCGCGTGAACTCGCGCACGTCTGCGGCAAACCCCTCAAGTTTTAATAGTCTCTCTTCTGTGGTCATTGCTTCTCGCCGTCTTTCTTCGCGCGCTTTCCAACTGGCTTTTCTGTAGTTGATTAAAGCACATCAATCAAGAAGATTATCTGCAATAATGCGAGATAAGGCAACGCTTGATTTCCCTGACAAAACCTGAGTTTTTGATGAGGTAAGAGGAGGAGGGAAATTGGGTGAAACAGATATACTTCAGACGTTAAAGCGGAAGTGGACGACATCGCCTTCCTGCATCACGTACTCTTTGCCTTCGAGACGGAGCAAGCCCTGTTCGCGCGCGGCGGCGTATGAGCCTGCGCGCAGAAGATTGTCGTAGCCGATGACTTCGGCGCGGATGAAGCCGCGTTCGATGTCCGTGTGAATGACGCCTGCGGCCTGCGGGGCGCGCGTCCCTTGCGGAATCGTCCACGCGCGCACCTCTTTTTCGCCAGCCGTCAAAAATGACATCAGGCCGAGCAGGTGATACGCGCTCTTGATAAGACGATCAACGCCGCTCCCCGTGACGCCGAGCGAGTCCAGGTAATCGCGTCGCTCGTCGGGCGGCAACTCCACCAGCTCGGCTTCGAGCTGGGCGCAGATGACGACGAACTCCGCCGCCTCGCTCTCAGCGATCTCGCGCACGGCGCGAACGTGCGCGCTCTCCTCTTTATCCGCGAGCATCGCTTCGTCAACATTCGCGGCGTAGATGGTCGGCTTCATCGTGAGCAGGAAAAAGTTTCGCGCAACGGCGCGCTCGTCATCCGTGAGAGTGACCGTCCGCGCGCTCTTTCCTTCTTCGAGCACGGGTTGCAGCTTATCCAAGACTTCCAGCTCGGCCTTCGCGGTTTTGTCGCCGCTCTTAGCGGTCTTCTGCGCTCGCTCGCGCCTGCGCTCGACCGCCGCGAGGTCTGCCAGAGCCAGCTCAATCTGAATCGTCTCGATGTCGCGTTGCGGGTTGACAGAGCCTTCGACGTGGACGATGCCTTCGTCTTCAAAGCAGCGCACGACCTGCACGACCGTGTCGGTCTCGCGGATGTTGGCGAGGAATTGATTGCCGAGTCCCTCGCCTTTGGACGCGCCGCGCACGAGTCCGGCGATGTCCAGAAATTCAATCGTCGCGGGAATGATGACGCTGGTTTTGACAAGGCGCGCGAGCGGCTCAAGCCTTTCGTCGGGGACGGCGACGACGCCGACGTTCGGCTCGATGGTGGCGAAAGGATAGTTGGCCGCGAGCGCGGCCTGCTGCGACGTGAGCGCGTTAAAGAGCGTGGACTTGCCGACGTTCGGCAAACCGACAATACCTGCGCGAAGCATTTTGGCTGAAACCTCTTCGGTGTAAATATTCGCACGAAAGCGAAACTAACTTTTTACACTGTGAGGGATGTAGTGTCCAGTCAGCAGCAGAAGATAAAACTGAAGCCGGGCAAGCCCCCGCTCTTCTAAATATCACTTGCCGCTTGAACTCTAATTCTTTGATTCATGCCGAATGCCTTTCCGAAAATTTCAAAAATTGAAATCTCAAATCTCAAATTAAATGAGCCTGCGCAGTTTAAGTTTGACTTCGAGTTGCTGTTTGCCGCGCTCGATGCTCAGAGAGTGTGCCTCTCCTTCGCGCCTCAAAAGCTCTCCGATTTGAGTCGAGGTGAAAGTCTCAATCGCCTTGCCGTCAATCGCTTTAATCAGGTCGCCCTCTTTGACGCCAGCCTCGGAGGCGGGGCTGTTCGGCGTGACGGTTTCCACCGTGACGGTCTTGCAGGCCGCGCCGCCGGTCTCAAACTCGATGCCGCTCATGTCCTCTTCAAACGGCTCTGTGATGCCCTCGTTCGGCTCAAGCATCATGCGCCCGCGCGAATAATCGAAGGTCACTTTGAAGCGGCGCAGAACCTCGTTGCCGAGCGGGCCGTCGTTATCAGTATTCGTGAGCGCGCCCGTCGTGGCCTGAGACAAGTTGACGACCGGACTCTGCAACACGAAGCTTCCGAGTTGCAGACTGGCGAGGCGCACTTCGACATTCTCCGATTTCCCTCCCGCGCCGCGCTCCTGACTTTTTAGCTGCTGCTTCGCGGCTTTGAGCAGGCCGTGCTTTTTGACGAAGGCCGTTGCGACCGAGAGCGTGCCGTCCGAGCCGGTGTCTATCTCAAACAAGCCTTCGACGGGTTGCTGTCCTTCGGGCGCAATCTTCGCGTGGACAAAAGGCGTCCGCTTAATCATCAAAGGAATCATCTCGCCGCGTCCCGCATAGTGATAAGTCTGCGGGTCAAAGAGGCTGATGGTCTTTGATTGGTAATCAATCTCGACGACGAACTCTTTGATAAAATCATAGCCGAGGATGCCGCCCAGATTTTTGTACTCGCAGGGAAAATCTTCTAAGGAAAGAGCTGTCATGAGTTGATTCGTGACTTTCGCGCCCGGCAGACTCAGCGACACTTCCTTGAGCAGCTTGCCGCCGAGCGAGCCTCCGACACCGCTCACATTGACCCTCACTTTTTGATACTTCAAGCCCAGGCTCTCCGCCTGCCGCGCATTAAAAATCGTGATTCCCGCTCCGGTATCGAAGATAAATTTGAGCGGCGCGGAATCGTTGACGCGCGCCTCTACGACAATGGTATTGCCATCAAGCTCAAACGGGATGCCGACTGCGCTCTTGCCCGAATCAAAGCTCACCTCCACCGCCTTGTTCGATTCGAGCGGGGAACGCTTGCGCTTCACACGCTGGGCGTGCGCCGTCACAGGCAAGGAGATTAAAACCGCGACCGCGACCATGCGTGCGAACGAAATGCGATGAAGTTTCATCATTTGAGTTTTCGTGCAATCTACATGACGCCGAGCTGCCGGAACATGCTCATGAAATCGAAGCTGTTCCAAGCCTCCGTAATCTTGCCGTCTTCGATGCGTCCTAAAGCGATTCCCGTAAACTCCACCGGCTTGTGAGAAGCGGCGAAGCCGAGACTGTCTCCCGTGTGGCTGCCGCGAACAGAGCAGCGCGCCGCCACTTTGTCTCCCTCCGCAATCACGTCGTCCACCGTCACGACGATGTCAGGGAAGGCTCCGCGAAACTTCTGATGAAAGGCGCGAAAGTCCACTGTGCCGCGCAATGACTGGCCGCTCTCGTCCGCGAGTCCATGGACGACGGCTTCAGCCGCGAGCATCTCGTCAATCGCGTCCGTGCGTCCCTTGTTCCAGACCTCTTCAAACCAGCGGCGAATCAAAGCTTTGTTCTCTTCTGACATAACGACTTCCTTTCTATTTTCACGTACCGGCTACTTTCCTTTCCGGCGATGAGCCAGCCCCAACAGCATTCCTGCGTAGAGACCGAGCGATGCGCCGATGAAACCGCTGTACAATCTATCAAAATTCGTGAAAGTGCCGAGCGCGTCTCCAATCATTAAACCGGCGAATAAGCCAATTATCGAATAGCTGGCCGAGCGGGCAGAGATCGTTCGATTCGAGGATAGTCTGGGAAAAGACTTGAAGATGAGTTGGCTGATAAATGCGCCCGCGAATAATCCGATGACGCCGCCCAGTACGGGGCTGAGGCTGCCTCCAATTTGGATGCCGATTGTGACGCCGAGGCAAAGGCCAACGAAACCGCCCACAATTCTGCCGAGGAACATGGCGAGATTCAGTGAGCCACGGGCACGCTCCGGAAGATTGCTCTGTTGAGGCTTGTCCGTCATGGTTTCAAATCACAAAGCGCAACACGCCCGAATTAAACTCGCGCCGAGCACGAAGCATTCTACCCCATTTGCAAAGACAAGCATGAAAGAAAAGCTATCGGCTGTGAAGAAGTCCGGTTGCCGCCTGCTGTGCAACGCCAGCATCGGATTCCCAAGCCCGGCTTCCGGCTTTGCAACTATCCGCCCGCTTTCGCGTATAATCAGAGCCGTCCCGCTTTTCCGAATCAGCACAGCCCTGAAACTTCCTGGGAGATGATGAAATGAAAGACCTTGCAGATGTCGCTCTGAATGTCGCCCGCCAGCGTGGCGCGTCTTACGCAGACATGCGGATTGTTCGCACGCTCAACCAGTTTGTGAACACGCGCGAGAAGATCGTGCAGAACGTGACCAATACCGAATCTTACGGCTTCGGCGTGCGCGTGCTGGTTGACGGCGCGTGGGGATTCGCCGCCTCCAGCAAGATGGACAAGGCGGAGGTCGAGAAGGTGACCGAGCGCGCCGTCTCAATCGCCAAAGCCAACAAGCCCATCCAGAGCCGTCGCATCGAATTAGTTGCGGTCGAAAAATACCCGGACGCGAAATTCACGACGCCCGTCAAACAAGACCCTTTCGCAGTCTCTTTGTCGGAGAAGGCGGACTATCTGTTGAAAGTCAACGCCGAAGCGATGAAGGTCAAGGGGCCGGGGCCGATGTTCGTCAATAGCGGCATGTTCTTTACCAAAGAGGAGAAATATTTCGGCTCGACCGAAGGCTCTTCGATTGAGCAGACCTTGATTCGCTCGTGGCCGAACTTCGTCGTCACCTCCGTCAATCCCCTCACGGGCAACTTCGAGCAGCGCAGCAGTCTCGGCTCGCCCATCGGCAAAGGCTACGAGACGGTCGCCGAATACGATCTCATTAACGAAGCTCCGCGCGCGGCGGAAGAGGCGATCAAGAAACACACGGCCAAATCGGTCGAGCCGGGACGCAAAGACATCGTCCTGCATCCGACCAATCTCTGGCTCACGATTCACGAATCGGTCGGACACCCGACAGAGCTTGACCGCGTGCTCGGCTACGAAGCCAACTTCGCGGGCACGTCTTTCGCCACGCGCGAAAAATTGGGCAAGTTCCAGTACGGCTCGAAATTCGTCAACATCAAGGGCGATAAGATTCAAGCCAACGGCCTTGCGACCTGCGGCTGGGATGACGACGGCGTGAAGACCATCGAATGGGACATCATCAGGGACGGCGTGCTCGTCAGCTACCAGACCATACGCGACAACGCCGCCATCATCGGCTTGAAGCATTCGCACGGCGCGGCCTATGCCGATAGCTGGGGGTCGGTCGCTTTTCAAAGAATGCCGAACGTCAGTTTGCAGCCAGCCGCCGGAAATAAAAGCATCAGCGCGGACGATTTGATTGCCGACGTGAAGGACGGAATTTACATAGAGGGCGACGGCTCTTTCTCGATTGACCAGCAGCGTTATAACTTTCAATTCGGCGGGCAGGTCTTTTATGAGATTAAAGACGGCAAGAAGATGGGCTTGTTGCGTGATGTCGCTTATCAATCGCGGACGCCGGATTTCTGGAACGCGTGCGACGGCGTCGGGTCGAAAGAGTTTTATCGCTTGGGCGGCTCGTATTTTGACGGCAAGGGCGAGCCGGGACAGATCAACGCGGTCTCGCACGGCTGCCCGCCCGCGCGTTTTCGTCAGGTCAACATTATTAATACGGGGAGGAAGATCAAATGACAATGCTTTCACGCACAGAGGCCGAAGCCGTACTCAAAAAAGTTCTCTCCTTCTCGAAAGCTGATGAGCTGGAAGCCAACTTGAACGGAGGCCGTCTGGCGAACACGCGCTTCGCCGTCAACTCTGCCAGCACGAGCGGCGACACTGACAATCTGACGCTCGTCGTCAACGCGCATTTCGGCCAGCGCGGCGGTGTCGCCACGACCAATACGCTCGACGACGCCGGAATGGAAAAGGTCGTCCGCGCCGCCGAAGAGATAGCCAGGCTCAGACCCGAAGACCCTGAGCAGCAGCCGTTCCTTGAGAAGCAGGAGTACACCGCGATCAAAGACAGCTTTGACGAAGCCACTTACAACGCCGACGCTGCCGAGCGTGCGCGCGGCATCGCCACCACGATTGAGCCTTCGCGCGCCAAGAATCTGGTCGCGGCGGGCATCTTCGATAATCAGGGCGGCTTCAACGCGCGCGCCAACACGCACGGCAATTTCGGTTACGACATCGGCTCGCAAGCCTCTTTCACGACGACCGTTCGCACCGCCGACGGGCAAGGCTCAGGCTGGGCTTCCGCGATGTCGCATCGCATCCGCGACATAGACGCGACGGCGGTCGGCGCGCGCGCCATCGAGAAGTCGGAAAAATCGCAGGGCGCGGTCGCCATCGAGCCGGGCAAGTACACAGTCATTCTTGAGCCGAACGCGGTCGGCGATTTAGTCTCGAACATGATCTTCTTCTTCGGCGCGCGACAGGCGGACGAAGGCCGCTCGTTTCTCTCGAAAAAGGGCGGCGGCAATCTTTTGGGAGAAAAGCTGTTCGGCGATGAGGTCAACGTCTTCACCGATCCGAATTTTCCGAACGCTCCCGGCTCGCCGTTTGACGGTCAGGGACTTCCGGCGCACAAGATGGACTACATACGCGGCGGCGTGGTCAAGAATTTACTCTACGGACGCTTCTGGGCGAAGAAGCAGGGCAAAGAGCCGACGCCGTTTCCGACCAATCTCATCATCGAAGGCGGCAAAAGCTCGATTGACGACATGATTGCGAGCACGGAGCGCGGCATCCTCGTCACGCGCCTCTGGTACATCCGCCTCGTTGACCCGCAGAGCGTGCTCTACACCGGCCTCACGCGCGACGGCACGTTCCTGATTGAGAAGGGACGCATCAAGTCCGCGATCAAAAATTTCAGATTTAATGAGACGCCCGTCAAGATGCTCAACAACGTCGAGGCGATGTCGCCCGTGACTCGCATCACCGGCTCGGAACGCGTCGGCGACGGCTTCCCGGTGCTCGCGCCCGCCATCAAAGTGCGCGAGTTCGAGTTCACGAGCTTGTCAGACGCCATCTGACTTTCATCGCTTCATCTCGAAAAGCCGCCCGTGATGTTTCACCATGTAACATCGCGGGCGGCGTTTTGACTTGCTACAGTACATCTTTTCTTCCTTTCTTCCTCTCGTCCTCAACGAAACTGATTCGGAGCTTGGCGGCACGGCGATTGCCGAGCACGGCCTTGTGATTTTCATCTGAAAGTGGCAGTCATCAGAAGTTTTCGTCTCTTATCCTGCGCACGAGCCGCGCTCTCGCGTTAAGAACAAGGAAGATAATCAGGAGGAACTACCCATGCTCGCTCGACTCTCAAGAGCCAAACTGTCACTGCTCATCATCGTCGTCATTTTGAGTTTAGCCGGTCGCACGTTCGCGTCCTCACTCGACCCCGCGTTCTCCCCTGTAGAGCCGCGAAAACGGCTTGGACTTTTTCCGTTAACCTCTGAATAGTTGCAATCTGCCAGCGAAAACATAACAATTGCGCTCGCGCAGAAATTTAATAGATAAGCCAAATATTTCTGTTTGCTCTTCATATGTTATTTGCGATTGGTTTGATCTTGATTGCGACTGCGGGCGGCGCGGCGCTGACGTATCTGTATGACAGAGACGCGCCTGTGCCCGCGCGCCTCTGCATGGGTTGCTGCACGGGACTCGGCGCGCTGGGTCTGGTGGGCTTCGTCTTCGCTTCTTTTTTAGGCATGACGCCGCTCTCGGTGCTGCTCTCGGCGGCGGTCGTGGCCGCGCCTCTCGCACTCTTCACCAAGCCTGCATTTAAGGCGGAAGTGCAGACGGACGTTCAGGCGACGATGGTTGCTCTGAGGCGCGCTATCTTGCATCCGAACGCGCGCGCGACCTCTTACTTTCTCTTCTACGCGCTCATCGCGTTGATGCTCTATTTCTTTTTCGACCGCGCGGTGGTTGAGCAGGCGGATGGCATTTACACTGGCGGCAGCAACAATCTGGGCGACCTGCCTTTTCACTTCGCTTCGATCACGAGCTTTGTTTACGGCCACAACTTTCCGCCCGAAGACCCTTCGTTCGCGGGGACAAGGTTTGCCTATCCGTTCATCGCGGATTTCGTCGCAGCGATGCTCGTGCGCGCGGGCGCGAATCTGCGCGGCTCTATGTTTCTGCACAACATGGCGCTGGCGATTTCATTTGTCGGAGTCTTGCATCGCTGGACTTTGAAATTGACGCGCGACCGGCTGGCGGGATTTTTAGCTCCCGTGCTGGTTCTGTTTTCGGGCGGCCTGGGTTGGATTATTCTCTTGCGCGAAGCGAGGGCGGGCGAGCACGGCATCTTCGAGATGCTGATGGACTTGCAGCACGACTACACGATTTTGCCGGGGCAGGTCTGGCGTTGGGGCAACTCTCTGACTACGCTCTTGATTACGCAACGCAGCATTCTCTTCGGCCTGCCCATCGCGGTCACGATCTTCACGCAGTGGTGGCTCGCGCTGAATGAAGAGAAAGCGGGAGAAGAGAAGCCGAAGAAAGCCAAAGCGAAAAGCTTTGCGGCGACGCCTGTTAAAGAGTCGCGCCCGATACTTTACGTTTTCCCGTCTTATCCTTTCTCGCCTGCCGCGCGACGGATGATGGCGGCGGGCGTGATGGCGGGGTTACTGCTGCTCATTCACGCGCACACTTTTCTGATGGTGATGGGCATGGCCGCGTGTCTGGCTCTGATTTTTTTCAAAGAAAGTTGGCGCGAGTGGGCTGCGTTCTTCTTCTTCGCTCTTCTCCTCTCCGTGCCGCAGATGTTGTGGGTGGTGATGGGCAGCAGCTCTGTCAAGGCGCAGACTTTTATCGGCTGGCATTTCGGTTGGGACAAAGCGGATGGAGCGAACATCGTTCTCTTCTGGCTCAAGAACACGGGCTTGTTTATCCCTTTGCTCATCGGGGCGATGCTCTGGCGCGGGCGCGATTATCTGATCGAGCGGCGATGGCTGCTCTTTTATCTGCCGTTCACGCTCTGCTTTATCGGGCCGAATCTGGTCAAGCTCGCGCCGTGGCCGTGGGACAATATCAAAGTCATCTTCTACTGGTACGTCGCCTCAGTGCCGCTCGTCGCGCTCGCGCTCGCGCGCCTGTGGAAGGGCGAATGGTATTTGAAAGCTTTGATGGCGGGCATGCTGTTGACGCTCACACTGGCGGGCGCGCTCGACGTGTGGCGCGTCGCTTCAAAGCAGATCAATTATCAGGAATATCAAACGGACGGCGTGAGGCTGGCCGAAAGAATCGTCGAAGTGACGCCGCCGCGCTCTCTGATTCTGCACGCGCCGACTTATAACCCCGTCGTCTTTCTGACGGGCAGGCGTTCGTTCTTGGGATATACGGGCTATATCTGGGCGCACGGCTTAGACCCTGACCCGCGAGAAAAAATCATCAAGAGCATTTACGCGGGCGCGTACAACGCCGAGCAGCTCCTTGCCGAGAACGGCGTGAATTACGTCGCCGTCACGCCGGTCGAGCGCGGCTACATGCCTGTCAACGATGCCTTCTTCGCGCGCTATCCGGTCGTCGCGGAGGTCGGCGAGTACAGGCTGTATCAGATTAAAAGTCCCTAAGAAAATTCAAAATTAAAAATGTCGAATTGCAGAATGAAATACGTTTCTCAATTTTCATTTTTTATTAGAACGGAGCTTGGTTATGCGTAATCGTTCATTCGCGAGCATCATGCTGAATGCTATCTTCTTTTTTTCATTTGGCTTGCTGTGCTTCGGGGTGATTCAGGCGCAGCCGGGCGATCTGCGAACTCCCAAACAAATTGCAAAGGAGCTGAAAGAAAAGCTTGCCAGAGCGAACGAATATATTCGCGAGAATCCGGACGACGCTAATTACTATGATGATCGTGGAGAAGTCTACATGGAATTTTTCAGGCAAGCTGAAAAATTATCCGAGACTCAAGACGAAAGAGCAGCTTATGCCGAGAGGGCTTTCGCGGATTTTGATAAAGCCATTGAGTTAGCTCCGAACTCTTCGATTGCCTTTTTCAAGCGGGCGGAATATCGACAGTGGACGGATTGGCTGCTAAATTCCGATGCAGTTATTTCCGATTATCTGGAAGCAATTCGCTTGAGCAAAGCAAACTTCCACCTCCAACATCCTAATCTGGCCGAAGACAATGACGACGATTCAGCTTACGCTGAAACTTTTTTGAAAATATCCTACGTCTACTCGAATCGCGCAAAAACGCTTTCGATGAAGCCTGTAATGCTCGGCTCTTACGGACTGAAGCCGGAGCAACTCGCCGAGTTCCGCCTGCTGCATCCGCAATACTCTGTGTTGGATGATTTAGATGCCGCCGTCGAATGCAGCAAAAAAGTTATGGCTAATGCGGAGCTCGCAGCGATCTATGAGCCGTGGCTGGTAACCGGTAATTTGATGTTAAAGGGCAATGCGGCATTTCAGTTAAAGCAATATCAAGTCGCGCTGGATGCCTATGATTCCGCCGAGGCGTATTGGAATAAAAAAATTGACATTGCCTGTCAAAGAACGCCTAATCCCTGCGCCTATAATACAAATTACGACAAGAAGATTTTTCGTTACTCTCTCAGCTTAAGTCTGGCTAAAGTCTATCTGAAACTGAAAGAGTCGAAGAAAGCCTTAGCAGAGCTTAATTATTATTTGAGTGATGAAAAAAATAATCAGTGTTCCGAACCTTTTGGGTTGCGCGCGATAGCCTACCGGTGGCTCGGCCAAGATGAACTCGCGGAAGCAGACGAAAAACGGGCGGGCGAGCTACCCAGGTGCGGCAATGAATAGCGCCGATCTCGCCAAACAAACTACGCCGCCCGTAATCTCCACCAAAGCTTTTCGTCGGCTTAAGCAGAGGAGCTGGCATGGCTTCGTCACAAAGCGCGCTCTCTAAAATTTTTTCAAAGCTCAGCGAGTCGGATGATCTCGTCTGGTGGTCTATCGGCCTGGCTCTGGCCGTGTCGCTGCGTTTGAGTCTGTTTCAGTTTCAGAGCGGCGATTACGTTTCGCATCTGGGCTTGTGGTACGACTACATACAGACGCACGACGGCTTCCTTGCGTTGAGGGACAATTTCTCAAACTATACGCCGCCTTACCTGTATCTGATGTGGCTGGCGACGAAGCTGCCCGTCCAGAAGCTTTACGCTATTAAGCTCATCGCCGTCCCGTTCGACTTCCTGCTCGCGTTCGTAGTGTTACTCATCACGCGCCACAAGTATCAGAATAAAACAATCTCGATGCTCGCCTTCTTCGCCGCAGTCTTTGCGCCGACGGTGATTTTCAATAGCGCGCTCTGGGCGCAGAGCGACGCGATGTACACGAGCTTTCTGCTCGCGGCTGTCTTTTACTTGATGAAGAAAAAGCCGGTCGCGGCCTTCGCGTGCTTCTCCATCGCGCTCTCGTTTAAGACGCAGGCCGTTTTTCTCGCGCCCCTGTTTCTCGTGCTGTACTTGAAAAAACGCGTTCCGGCGTGGGTGGTTGTTTTAGCTCCGGCCATCTATTTTCTGTTCGTCATTCCGGCGTGGATTGCGGGCAGGCCGCTCCGCGATTTGATGACGATGCACGTGCAGCAGGCCGAGACTTTCAGGCAATTAACGATGAACGCGCCGAACTTTTATCAATGGCTGCCGGATGATTACGACCTCTTCGGACGCTTTGGCATCGTGCTTGCTCTGACGTGCGTGTTCGTCGTCTGTCTCGTGGTCTGGAAGAGCGCGGCGGAGATGACTGAAGAGCTAATCATACGGCTCGCGCTGCTGACGGTGCTGCTCATGCCGTTTTTTATGCCGCGCATGCATGAGAGATATTTTTTTCCGGCTGACGTGCTGGCGATTGTGTATGCTTTCTATTTTCCGAGACGCTTTTTCGTGCCCCTCGTGGTCGGCTTCGTCTCATTGCTCAGCTACTTTCCGTTCCTTTTCGGAAAGACTGTGGTTGAATTATCCTGGCTGGCGATGTTGATGGTGGCGATGCTGATCGTCGTCGCGTTTGATACAGTGCGCGAGCTGTATCCGAATCTGAAAGAAAGGTAAAAGTAAAAAGGTAAAAGGCAAAAGTGTGGACAATAAGCATTTTATAAAAAGTTGGCTTCCGCCTGCCTTTTGCCTTTTACCTTTTTATTTCTCAAAGCCTCTGCGGTGAATCTCAAGCGAAAGGAGACAGCGGTCATGCTCATCTCGGTCGTCGTGCCGTGTTACAACGAAGAGCCTGTGATACGCGAGACGCACAAGCGGCTGGTGAGCGTGCTTGAGCAGCTCAAGCCTGACGCGTTCGAGATCGTTTATGTCAACGACGGCAGCCGCGACCGCACGCTCGAACTGCTCGAAGAGTTGCAGGCCACGGACGAGCGCGTGCGCGTCCTCAGTTTCTCGCGCAACTTCGGCCATCAGATAGCCGTCACCGCCGGCCTCGATCACGCGCAAGGCGAGGCCGTCGTCCTCATTGACGCGGATTTGCAAGACCCGCCCGCAGTCATCTTGGAGATGGTCGAGCGTTGGCGAGATGGCTATCATGTCGTTTACGGAATGCGGACGGACAGGCCGGGCGAAACGCGCTTTAAGCTGTGGACGGCGAAGCTCTTTTATCGTCTTTTGAATCGGCTCGCGGATGTGGAAATCCCGCTCGACGTGGGAGACTTTCGCTTGATGGACAGGCGCGTGGTGGACGTGATGCGCGCGATGCCGGAGCGTGATAGATATTTGAGAGGCATGGTGAGTTGGGTCGGCTTTCGCCAGATCGCGGTCATGTATCGGCGCGAGCCGCGATTCGCGGGCGAGAGCAAGTACCCGCTCTTCAAGATGCTCAGGTTTGCGACCGACGGCATTATCTCTTTCTCGAATGTGCCGCTCAGATTGGCCGTGTGGGCTGGCGTCTTCGCCATCTTTCTGGCCTTTGGCGGAATCATTTACGCGCTGGTTTTAAGGCTCTACTTTTCCGAGACGCATTGGGTGCGCGGTTGGACTTCGACCTTCGTGGCGATTCTCTTTTTGGGCGGCACGCAGCTCATTTTTCTCGGCTTCATCGGCGAATACATTGGGCGCATCTACGGCGAGGTCAAGCGCAGGCCGCTTTATATCTTGCAGGAGCGTTTGGGATTTGAGAAAGAGGCCGAAGAGAAGCAGCAAGGTGTTGACGTTGAGCAGGTGCAGGATTTGAGACGTTGATTAGAAAGATATTTTCAACCCAGAGGGACGCACGGAAATTTCAAATGTGAGATTTAAGATTTCAGATTTGAGATGTGAAATCATTTAAAATCCTCCGTGCTCCTCTGTGTCCTCTGTGGTAAATTGCGCTACTCCTCTTGCTCCATTTAACATACGTTTTTAAGTAAAGGTTGGAAAAGCTGTTGGCTAAAGCTTCGATGAAATCACGCGGCAGGACGAGCCAGAGCGTCAGGAGTTCTTTCAATCCGCCCGTCGAGAGCGAGACGGGAGAACTTTCCGCGCGCACGTGGAAACTGGCGAGCCTGTTGATTCTCGCGGTCGCCACGTTTCTGCGCGTTTATGATTTGACGCTCAAGCCGATGCATCATGACGAGAGCGTCAACGGTTTCTTTCTGACGCGGCTCTTCCGCGAAGGCGTTTACCAGTATGACCCGGCCAATTATCACGGGCCTTCGATCTACTATTTCGCGTTGCTCTCGACCGTGCTGTTAGGCTTGAACACGATTGCGATTCGCTTAGTGACGGTCGTGTTCGGCGTGGCGACGGTGTGGCTGGCCTTGTGCTTGAGGCGTTACGTGGGGACGATTGGCGCGCTCGCGGCGGCGGGACTCATCGCCATCTCGCCGGGCGCGGTCTATCTCTCGCGCTACTTCATACACGAATCGCTCGTCGTCTTTTTCACCTTCGGCATCGTCGTCGCCGCGCTCAAATATTACGAAGGCGCGCCGCCCGCCGAAGAAAATAAAACGAGCAGCATCATCGCCCTCCTGGCCGGGGTCGCGCTCGTCGCCAGCTCGCTCGCAGCCGTTTACAGGCCGCAATATTTTCGCGCGGAATTGCTCCTCATCATTCTCAGCGCGATCATCGTCGTGCAATCCATGTGGCACTACGACGGCAGGCGTTCCATCTACATGATACTCGCGGCCATCTCAGCGGGACTGCTCTTCGCTTCCAAAGAGACGGCCTTAGTGTCCGTCACGGTGCTCGGCCTCGCGCTCGCCAGCACAGCCGTTTACATGTGGCTGATGAGAAACAGCGCGGCTGCGAAAAAGCGCAGGCGGCGAGAGGGCAAGGGAGCGCAGGCTGATGAAGGATGGCTCGCGGGCGTAGTCGAAAAGCTCGGCGGTTGGGAGCACTTCGGCCTCATGCTGCTCATCTCGTTCACCATCTTCGCGTTCGTCAACGTCCTCTTCTACTCGTCATTCTTCTCCAACGCGAAAGGCGTCGCCGACTCTTTGCAGACTTACATGATCTGGGCTAAGACGGGGAAGCAGGAGCATGTGCATCCGTTTTATCAACACGTCGTGTGGCTCATCGGAGAAGAGTCGCCGATTCTGATGCTCGGCATCACGGGAGCTTTCATTGCGGTCGCGCGTGCGAATAATCGCTTCGCGCTCTTCGCGGCGCAGTGGGGCTTCGGCCTCTTGGCCGCTTACTCGCTCGTGCCGTACAAGACGCCGTGGCTCTTGCTCAATTTTATTATTCCGTTGGCGATTGCGGGCGGCTACGCGATCAACGAGTTCTACAGTTGGAACAAGGGCGGCGAGCAACGCTTCGTGTGGATCGTGGTCATCGCGGCGGCAGCCGTGATGGGCTATCAATGCATCAAGCTCAATTTCATACATTACGACGACGAGGATTACGTTTACGTTTACGGCCACACGTACAGAGAGTTTCTGCCGATGGTGGACGAGATCAAACGCATCGCACAGCAGACGGGCATGAAGGAAGATTTGGACATCGCCGTGCTCTCGCCGGACTACTGGCCGCTGCCGTGGTACTTGCGCGATTACAAGCGCGTCGGCTATTACGGCCAGCCCTCTCCGACCAATAGCTCGCTCGTCATCATCAACACGTCGCAGGAGGCGGAGATGCTGCCGACCCTGGAAGGCCGCTACACGCGCATCAACTCTTACCCGCTTCGTCCCGGCGTGATGCTCGCGATCTACGCGCGACAAGACCTCAACGTGCGATAAGAAGAGTTCAAGGTTCAAAGTTCAAGGTTCAAGGTGAAGAGATGGCCTTTGTCTTTTAACCTTGAACCTTGAACTTTGAACCTTGAACTTTTTCATTATGAAACACAGGCTCTTCCCGGTGATGCGCGCTGAAACACGAGCGGCTTCGGGCTTGAGTTTGCAATCCTTCCAAATCCTCTAAATTCCTGAGCGTTTTTGCATGAAAGGCAGGCGGCACGACCGTTGCACTGTGGCGGGGGCGGACTGATAGATGTTCCTTCGCTCTTTGTTTCATCAACCGATTTTTGAGGCCAGCGCAAGAAGCTGGCTATCCGGGTTCAAATCCAAAGGCTGTGGCAAATGCTACAGCGCCTTTCGCATGAGGAGTAAGCTTATGTTTCGTCTACGTCACCTTTATGGAAATCGCAGGTTTCGGGTGTTCCTGCCTGCGTTGATAGGTGCGATTATCTGGGCCGCGCTGCCTGCCTATTCGGCTGGTCTGATGGGCATCTTGAGCGATAGTAACAACGACTTGAGGCTTTACGCGGGACTGTCCGGCGCGCCGATCAATGGCGTCACGCCGAGCGGAACTGCCGAGTATCGTGACCGTCAGGATGGTCGCCGCGAACTCGAAGTGATAGCCGGAAGCGTCAATCTGCCCACCGGCACATTATTGAATGTAGTGGTAAATGGCGGCAACGTCGGACAGGCGGCGGTTGACCAGTTCTCCAACTTCTACTTTCACATCGAAACCTACTACGGCAGCGGCAACGTGCCGAACGTCACCAGCGGCTCGACCATCGCGTTGAGACAGGCTGACGGCTCGACCGTCGTGGCGGGCGTCTTCGGGTCAACGCCGAACGCTTCGCCTTCGCCGTCAGGTTCGCCAGGCGCGTCTCCGTCGCCTTCGGGGTCGCCAACCGCATCACCTTCGCCGACGGGTTCACCGACGGCTTCACCATCTCCGAGCGCGTCGCCGTCCGCGTCACCGTCTCCGAGTGCATCACCTTCGGCCTCGCCGTCGCCTTCGGCATCACCGAGCGCGTCGCCAAGCCCAAGTGCATCACCGAGTGCTTCGCCAAGCCCGTCGGCTTCGCCTAGCGCATCACCATCGGCTTCGCCTTCTCCGTCAGCATCGCCTTCGCCTTCGGCTTCGCCCGTCGTGCAAAGGTTCTTTGAGACGAAGATGCGCGACAATGATGTCACGCCGCGCCCGAACACGAACGCGAGAGGCATCGCTTCCGTGAGCCTCAATACGGCTGAGACACAGATTGTGGTCACGGCTGCTTTCTTCAGATTGTCGAGCAACCAGACCTCGGCGCACATACACGGCCCGGCTACACAGGGCGCGACCGGCCCCGTCGTCTTTGACCTCGGCACGGTCGGCGGAACAACCGGGACTTTGACTGGAACTTTCAACATCACAGCCGCGCAGGTTCAGCAGCTTCGCGCCGGACTGTTCTACATAGACGTACACAGCGCGAACTTCCCGAACGGAGAGATTCGCGGACAGTTCAGACTCGGCCATCGTCGCAATGACTTTGACGAGGACGGACGCTCCGACATCTCTGTCTTCCGTCCGGCGGACGGAAACTGGTACATGCTCCAAAGCTTGACCGGCAGTTTGAATAACGGTCAGTTAGGAATCCCCGGCGACATACAGGCGTCGGGCGATTACGACGGCGACGGCGCGACAGACCTCGCGGTCTTCCGTCCGTCGAATGGCACCTGGCAAGTGCGCGCGACCACGACCGGCGCGGTCACTAACTCCCAGTGGGGACAGAACGGCGATGTGCCCGTCATGGGCGACTATGACGGTGACGGTCGCGCAGACCTCGCGGTCTTTCGTCCTTCGACGGGCGCTTGGTACGTCCTCCGCAGCTCCGATAATTCCTTTATCGGATTGCAGTGGGGAACTAACGGCGACAAGCCTGTGGTCGGAGACTTTGACGGAGACGGTCGGGCAGACTTCGCTGTCTTCCGTCCTTCGACGGGAGCCTGGTACATCCTGCGCAGTTCCGACGGCACTTTCGTCGGCGAGGCTTGGGGCGTGGCCGAAGACAGACCCATCGCCGGAGACTTTGACGGCGACGGCGTGAATGACATCGCTGTCTGGCGTCCCTCGACCGGTTACTGGTACGTCCATCGCAGCACGGACAACAGCCTGATGGCGCGTCAGTTCGGCATCAGCACTGACATCCCTGTCGCCTCGGAGTTCGACGGCGACGGCAAGACCGACATCGCCGTGTTCCGTTCGAGCGAAGGCATGTGGTACATCCAGCACAGCTCGGATGATTCGTTCCACGCGGAGCATTTCGGCTCCGGCGGCGACGATCCTTGCGGGCATCACTGAGATGTAGCACGCGGAATCGGGGGCTCGCAGTCTCCGATGTGCGGCGTGCGACCGGCCTTCGTGGCTTGCTCCGAACAATTTGCTGGGGGGAGTAGGAGCAAGCTTAAGGAGAGCCGGGCGCACGCCGGACGGCCAGCAACAAAGCTCGCAACTGGCCTAAGGGGGCTGTATAAAGCAAGGATGATGAATGAGAGTTTGTCATCCTTGCTTTTTTGCTTTAGTTTCAAACATCAGCGAAGAGAAAAGCAGTTTCCCGCAAAGGCGCAAAGGCGCAAAGAAAAAGCACGCAAAAAGTGGCATTCAACAGCTTAGCGTGCTTCCTTTGCGCCTTTGCGCCTTTGCGTGAGATTTTTTGTGTTAATGGCGGCCTTGATAGAATTTGACAAGTCTCCTAACTCCAACATATAGTGTCGCTCTCTTGAAGTGTGCTCTAGCGGCTGTGCTTTTGCCGCCGCAAAGGAGCTTCGCGGGGAATAGACAATAGCGCACATGTTCAAACTTCAACGCTTAGAAATCACGGGCTTCAAATCTTTCGCAGACCACACCGAGCTGGTCTTCACGGGCGACGGCATCACCGCAGTCGTCGGCCCCAACGGCTGCGGCAAATCGAACGTCGCGGACGCCATCGCGTGGGTCTTGGGCGAGCAGCGAATCAAACACCTTCGCGGCGCGGAGATGAAGGACGTTATCTTTCAGGGCGCGCGTTCTCGTCCGCCGAGCGGGATGGCCGAAGTCGTCATGCACATGGTGCGCGACGAAACGGTCGAGCACGAGCCGGACATCGAAGACATTGATTCGACGCTCGAAGAGATAGACGAGCGCGCAGTCTCGTTTGAAGAAGCTGAAGCGACGGAAGCTGTGATTGAAGTCGAAGCCGCTCCTGCGCCCGAAGCGATGGTTGAAACGGATGCTGTCTCTGCTTCTCCGGAAACCCTCGGCGCGGGCGAGCAGGCCGAAGCAACTGGCTTGCAGGTATTGAACGCGGAGAGCGCGATTGATGCTTCTCTCGCTCCGCAGCAGAAGAGCTTTAAATCTCATTCCAAACGTCACTGGCGACCGAGCCGCCTGGCTTTCGAGTTCGCTCCCGGCGAAACCGTTTCGGTCACACGCAGGCTCTATCGTTCGGGCGAGAGCGAGTATCTCTTGAACGGTCGCGCCTGTCGCTTACGTGACATACAGGATTTATTTTCGGGGACGGGACTCGCGGGCGCGCATTACGCCATCATCGAGCAGGGGCGCATCGGCCAGATTCTTTCGGCCAAGCCGATGGATCGCCGCACGCTCATCGAAGAGGCTGCGGGCATCACGAAGTTTCGCGTCCGCCAGCGCGCCGCAGAGGCTCGCCTCGAATCCGCCCGCACGAATCTCAATCGCATCTCAGACATCATTTCCGAGATAGACCGCCTGGTCAACAGCCTGCGCCGCCAGGCCGCGAAGGCTCGGCGTTATCGTGTTTTGAGAGAAGAGCTGCGGGAGCTTTTGCGCCGCGTCTATGTCGCGGAAGAACGCTCGCTCGCCGCGCTTCTTGAAGAGACGCGCGCACAGCTTGACGAGGCCGCACGCGAAGAGCGCGGCATCGGCGAAGCTCTCGCCGCGCGCGAAGAGGACGCGCAACATGCGACGCAGGCCGCGCGCATGCTCGAAGACGAACTCGCGGAGGCTCGCGCCAACGCCGCCGAGGCCGCACTGCTCCGCGACCGCCGCACGCGCGAACTGGCTTATCAACAGGAACAGACTCTCGCGCTTGAGAAAAGGCGCGGCGATCTCGAACGCGAGCTTGAGACACTGCAAACGCGACTCGCGCAGGTCGCGTCGGAATGCGAGCGCGTTCGTGAGCGCGATAGTCTGCAAAAGCTTGAGAGCGAAGAGAGCGCACAGCTCCTTCAATCCGCCGAAGCCGCTTACACGCGGCGGCTCATCGAGGCCGCCGAAGCCGAAGCCGGAATCGAACGCGCCCGCGCCGAACTCTTGACGCACACCGCCGTCACAGAGCGTTTAATGGAGATTAGCCGCCAGCTCGAATCCGCGCTCGAAAGATTGCTGCTTCAGGCAGACGGACTCGCGCGCGAGGGCGAGCGCGCCGCAGCCATTCACGCAGAGCGCGCGGCTGACGCCGAAACATTAAACGCCGAGATCGTCGCCGCGCGTGAGCATCTCACCTCATTAATACTCGAACGTGAAACGGCTGTCGAAAAGGTCGTGCAGGGACACGAAGCCGTCTCTGACACCGAGGCCGAGCACGCGCGCATTCGTGATGACTATTCGCGCAATCGGCATCGCCTTGACACTTTGAAAGAATTGGACGAGCGGCGCGCCTATTATTCGCCAGCCGTCCAGCGTCTCTTCTCGACGGGCGAGACGACGGAAGATTTTCACTTCATGGGCACGCTCGCGGACATGCTCAACGTTGCGCCGCGTTGGGAACGCGTTGTCGAAGGAGTCTTCGGAGCTTCACTGCAATCGGTCATCGTGCCGACGCCGGATGATGCCGTCCGCGCCGCGCAGTGGCTCAGGGCGAATGATGCCGGGCGCGCGAGCTTTATCGTCGTCGGCCTGCACGGCGCGAGCGAAGAGATCAAGGAAGCGGACTTCGCCGTCTCGTCACAAACCTCGTCAGAGTCGCGGACGAATGATGAGGGGCAAGCTATTGAAAATCTTGAGAGCCTGCGTGTCGGCGACCTGCTCGGCGCGCCGCCTGAGATTACGGAAGTTCTGCGCCGCACTGCTCCGCAGAGAATGAACGCGCGGATTGCTCCTGACCTGGAGGGCGCGCTCGCTCTGTCGCTTTCAACGGGCGAGATGTGCGCGACTGTCAAAGGCGATTGGGTCGCGGGCGGGCAATTGGTTAACGCCGGAGACGAGCGCGCGTTGGAAGAGGGCGCGGGTCTCCTCGCTTTCAAACGCGAGATGCGCGAGCTTGAGACGCGCTCGCATGAGCTTGAAGCAGAGTTGGCGATTGCCGAGTTGAAAGTTTCGGAGGCGCGCGCGCGTTTGAACGTGCTCGAAGACGCGGTCGTGCTTTTGAATGAAGCCATCGGGCGCGAAGAGCGCGACGCGCTGGCGCGCGAGATGAACGCGCACACGCTCGGACAGGAGATTGAGCGCGCGTTGCGGCACATGCGTGTCGTCTCGGATGACGCCGCGCGCGTCGCGTCCGAACAATTGGAAGTTGAAGAACGGCGCGCGAACGCTCTGGCGGAAGCAGCGACGGCAGAGGCCGCGCGTCTCGCTGCCGCCGAAGAGGTCGCGCAGGCTGCATCTCTGCTCGCCGTCGCGCGCCGCGAAGCCGAAGCCGAAAATGAGCTTGTGAGCGAACAGCGCGCCGCCGCAGCCGCAGCCGCAGAGCGTCGCCGCTCGTCCGCCGCCGAACTGCGCCGGATGGAAGCCGAGCAATCGGAACTCGAATCGAGGCACGAGCGTTACGCGAACGAGATGTCGGAGGCGACCGAAAGGCTCGAAGAGTTGCGCGGCTCGATTGCGTTGATTGAGCAGGGCGAGGGCAGCGTCGAAGAGGAACGCACGCGCGAAGAAGAGCTTATCGCGGCCACCGCCGCGCGTCTCGCCGCCGCGCGCGAAAAGGCGGACGCGCTCGCGGCTGAGTTGGCCGAGCTGAATCGCCGCGCCGCCGCCGCGCGCGACTCCCGCGCGGAGCTTGAAGTGCAACGGGCAGAGGCTTCGGCCAAGCTCGGCTACGTCCGCGAAGCCTGCATGTCTGAACTCAATCAATCGCTCGAAGAGATTTCCCAAATGCTTCCGTCGGACGAAGAGTTTGATCTTGAGACGGGGCATGCGCGCGTCGAAGAGTTAAGGGCGCGAATCGAAGGCTTCGGCGCGGTCAACATGATGGCTCTCGAAGAGCTGGCCGAGAACGAAGAGCGTCTCCAATTTTTGACCACGCAACGGCAGGACATCATGGATGGCATCGCTTCGACCGACGAAGCCTTGCGCGAGATCAAGCGACGTTCGAGAGAGCGTTTCCGTCACGCGTTCGAGCAGATTAATCGCAACTTCGGCGAGCTATTCGTTCAACTCTTCGGCGGCGGTCGCGGCGAGATGAGCATGATTGACGCCGACGATGTTTTGGAGTCCGGCATAGACATCATCGCGCAGCCGCCGGGCAAACGCCTGCAAAATGTGCTGCTGCTTTCGGGCGGCGAAAAGGCTATGGCCGCGCTCGCGCTCGTGCTCGGCATCTTTCACTATCGCCCGTCGCCGTTCTGCCTCTTGGACGAAGTGGACGCGCCGCTCGACGAAGCCAACGTCGGACGCTTCACCGAAAAAATTCGTGAGATGGCAACAGACACGCAGTTCATCGTCATCACACACAACAAGCGGACGATGGAAATGGCGCGCGCCCTCTACGGCGTGACGATGGAAGAGGCGGGAATTTCAAGATTGGTATCAGTCAAGTTCGAGTGAAGAATAAAGGAAGAGCGATCACGCATTTTCTGATTGCCGCGCTTCTCGTTTGGAGCGCGGCGATTTGCGCTGTGGCGCAGAGCAAGGCATCGAAGAAGAATAACAAGAGCGAGCCGCAAGCGACCGCTCCGACGCCTCCCAAGCAGAACTCGCGCGACGCTATCAACAGTCAAAGCGCAAACGACGCCGCGACGAAACCAATTCCGACCGAAGCCAGGACAGCTTCCCCTTCATCAAACAACAAGAGCGTCGCCGCCTCAGTTAAATATTCATACGAGTTCACGCAGCCGAACTTTTTAGTGAGCCGCATCTTTATCGAGCACGACACGAACGGGCGCGGCCAGATAACTTTCGAGCGCAAAAACAGCGACCCCATCACAGACCCGCTCGATTTATCCGGCGTCACCGTCGCGCGGCTCAAAACTTTGTGGGACGCGCTCCATTTTCTTGATTCGCAGCAGAGCTATCAATCCGAAAAGCAGTATCCGCATCTCGGCACGAACAGCCTGCGCATGACGGAGGGCACGCGCGACCGCCTCGCGGAATTCAACTGGACAGGCGACAAGGACGCTTTCGCGCTCGTCACGGAATACAAACGGATTGCCAATCAGGCGATCTTCCTCTTCGACATCGCGCTCGCGCGCGAGAATCAGCCGCTCGAATCACCGAAGCTGATGGACGAGTTCGATGATTATCTGCGCCGCAATGAGATCGCAGACCCGCAGCAACTCCTCCCGCTCCTCCGCGAGCTGAGCACGGACGAACGCCTCCCGCTCATCGCGCGCAACCACGCCGCACGGATTGTGAAGAAGATAGAAAAGTAAAATCGGCAGTAAGACGAAAAACAAGTTTCACGCAAAGGCGCAAAGACGCAAAGAAGAGATTTAAGCTTTTCTTTGCGCCTTTGCGTGAAACTGTCTTCGTGAAATCGTTATAATCTCGCACATGGCTTCAAGGCTCTGGTTTATGAACGCCGATTTCGAGAACGAGCTGGCGCACGCGGGCGGCGCGTATCGTCGCCCGGCCTCCTTCGATGCTCTCAATCAAAGGCTGTCTCCGCATCTGTTGTGCCTGGCGCATGCGGGCGACGCGCTGCTCATCTCAGAGCCGTGGTCTGAAACGCTTCAGCGTGAAGCCGCGCGGCGAGAAGTCGAATTGATTGCTCCGAGCAGTCGAGAATCCCAAAGGCATCGCGTCTTCACTCCGTGGGGCTGGACGCCGGGCGCGGCTGCGTTGGGCGAAAAAGTTGGAGCGGTGGTGCAGCCAATCTCTTTCGAGACAATCGCGCGCGTCAATTCAAAGCTGTGGAGTCATGCCCTCGAAGTCGAGCTGGGCTGTGCGCCACGGGGCGCGGCGACCGCTTCGAGCTTTGAAGAATTGCAGGAAGCGGTCGCGCGTGCTTGCCCGCGCGATGACGACAAATGGGTTATCAAGAGTCCGTTCGGTTTCGCCGCGCGCGAGCGCGTGCTGGGGCGCGGGCCTCTTATCGCAGAGCCGCAGGCCAAGTGGTCGCGCAAGCGTTTGAAGCAGGGCGAAACCTTGCTCTTCGAGCCGTGGCTCGAAGTGATTCGTGAGTACGGCGTCGTGTTGGAGATTTTTCCGGACGGAGCGATGTTGATTCAAGGAGTCAGCGATTTGCAGACCAACGGCGCGGGCACCGGCGTCGGTTATCTGCTCGGTCGAAGGCCAGCACCGCATCGCGCGCGTGAGCTTGAAGAGATCGCGCGCCTCGTCGGCCAGCGTCTTTTCCAGGAGGGCTATCACGGCCCCGCCGGGATTGACGCGCTTGAGCACGCGGGCGGCCTGCGACCGCTCTTGGAAGTCAACGCGCGCTACACGATGGGTTTCGTCGCGCTGGCGGTCGAGCGCAGTCTTAAACCTCAGACGCCGGTTTTCTGGAGCACGAAAGAGTCAGAAAAAGAAGTTTCGCGCAAAGGCGCAAAGGGAAGAACGTCCAGATTAAGCAATACTTAACAGCTTAGCGTGCTTCCTTTGCGCCTTTGCGCCTTTGCGCGAGAATTTCATAGTGATCTGAAATTGAACCATGACTGAAAATTTAGTAGTGTTAAAGCACACCAAAGCTCTTATCAATATTTCTTGAAGCGGAGTTATAAGCTATGTCAACCAGTTCCCCTGAACCTTCTCCCATACTTTTTTTCGAGACCGTCAACGCGTACCAGCACACCGCCGCCATCAAGGCCGCGCTTGAGCTTGATCTTTTCTCGGCCATCGCCGAAGGCAAAGAGACCGTTCAAGAGTTGGCCGAAAGATGCAAGGCTTCGCCGCGCGGCATACGCATCCTTTCTGATTATCTGGTGATGCTCGGTTTTCTGACCAAGCAGGACGGCAGCTATCATCTGACGCAGGATTCGGCCATCTTTCTCTCGCGTCAATCGCCCGCTTATGCCGGAGGCGTGACGGAATTTCTCCTCTCGCCGACGCTCGCCGAAGGATTCCAGGACATCGCGGCGGCGGTGCGCAAGGGCGGAACTGTGATAGCCGACGAAGGCACGGTTGCTCCTGAGAATCCGGTGTGGGTGAAGTTCGCGCGCGCGATGGCCCCGATGATGATGATGCCCGCGCAGATGATGGCGAAGCTGGTTGACGCGGAGACGGACCGAAAGCTGAAAGTTTTGGACATCGCCGCCGGTCACGGCATGTTCGGCATCACCATCGCCAAGCGTTTTCCGAACGCCGAGATCGTCGCGCTCGATTGGCCGAACGTGCTCGAAGTGGCGAAGGAGAATGCGGAGCAGGCCGGAGTCAGCGACCGCTACAGCACGATTGCGGGCAGCGCGTTCGAGGTCGAATTCGGCGGCAACTACGATCTGATTCTGTTGACCAATTTCCTGCATCACTTTGATGAAGCGACGTGCGTCTCGCTGCTACAGAAAGTCAGCAAGGCTCTGGGCGATGACGGCAAAGTTTTGACGCTGGAATTCGTGCCGGACGAAGACCGCGTCTCGCCGCCGGGCGCAGCCAGTTTCAGCCTTGTCATGCTGGCCTCGACGCCGCATGGCGACGCTTACACGTTTTCGGAACTCGAAAGCATGTTTAAGCAGGCCGGGTTCTCACGCAATGAGCTGCATCAACTGCCGCCGACCCCTCAGCAGCTTGTGATTTCTGAAAAATAAATCTCACGCAAAGGCGCAAAGACGCAAAGAAAAGCATGCAAGCTCTTCTTTGCGTCTTTGCGCCTTTGCGTGAGAATTTTTTCGCGTGCCTTGCGCAAATTTTCCTAAAGCCCGCCGTCAACCTGAACACGAGCGGTCGCCGGGTCAATTCCCTTCTTGCCCGCTTGATAGCAAGAGACAGTTTTAATGAGAGTTTCGGAGACGCTGGAAGCAGCGCGGGCGTCGCTCTGGCCGGGCATCCGAATTGAGCCTGAAAGCCGTAATTTCTTGCTTGAGGTTTTGGCAGCTTCTTGAGAAAAGTTCTTTGTTAATCGAAAGTGGTAGGCGAAAGAGCGCGGTTTAATTTATAATCACTCTACAAGTGACAAATCCATCTCTAGCACAACTGGAACTCGCGCTCAGCGACTGCGCCGAAGAGATGAACGCGCTCTATGCGCGCTCGACGGAGGCTGCGCCGAACTACGGCGTCGCGGCAGAAGATTTCAAGGCCGCTTTGCGTATGGCCGTGGACAAATATCTGGTTGACCACGCGAACGGCGCGGCTCCGTCTGCGGAGCAGGTCAAACAATTCCTCGGCGAGCTACAGACGACAGACCTGTATCTGGCTCTGGCCTGCGCGCGCGGCAACGAGCACGCGTGGTGGGACTTCGATCAGGGCTATCGCCGTTATATCGAACGCGTCGCGCGCCATCTGTCGAGCGCGGAGACAGCCGCCGAAGAGGTCATTGATTCCGTTTATGTAGAGCTTTACGGGACGCGCGTCGTCGGCGATGTCAGACAGTCGAAGTTTGCGACCTACTCCGGGCGAGGCACGCTCAAGGGATGGCTGCGCACCGTCGTCTGGCATGCGGTGATTGACTTGCACCGGGCGCGGCACGACGAGATTTCGATAGACGATTGGTCTGAGAGCGGCGGCGAGATTCATGATAGGCCGGGCTGGCGCGCGGAGGCGCGCGGAGGCGAAGGAGCGATGTTGGATAGAATCGCACGCGAACGATTTCAGGCCGCAACCGTCGCCGCGCTGGATGTTTCGTTCGCCACGCTGGACGATCACGAAAAGCTCTTGCTGCTCTACTACCACGTCGAGAATTTGAAGCTGCGCGAGATTGCGCGCCTCGTCGAAGAGCCTGCGTCGCCGCTTCGTCGCTGGTTTCAACGCCAGTCCAAACAGCGCAGCAAAGCTCCGAGCAGTCGCGTCCACGAATCAACCGTGATGCGCTGGCTTGAGAAAGTTTACGGCAAGATTCTGGATCGCTTCCGCACGCAACTTGTCGAAAAAGATGGCTTGACTCCGGCTGAGATAGAGCTGTGCGTCGAGATGGCGACCGAAGATTTAGCGGGCGAGGATGTGCGTCGTCACTTAACCGACACGACGCAAGATAATTTGAGCAAAGGGCAGGCTGAATAGCCGTCCACACGAAAGGAGGCGTCCGAAGGTGCCGCGACCAAAGAGCAACAGAGAGACAGAAGGAATTCGTCGCATGGTTCATCTACACTTACGCCGACGCGCGCTCGTCGCGCCGCCCTTCGCCGCCGAGACGCATCTGGACGAAGACGCCCTCTCGGCTTTCACCGAAGGCCGCCTCAGCGAACAAGAGTCCGCGCCCGTCGTGCGTCATCTCGTCGCCTGCTCCTTCTGTCGTCACATCACAGCGCAACTCGTTCGCCTCGATTCCGAAGTCGGAGAGACGACGCCGGCTTCTGCGACGCCCGACACGGAAGAGCCGGGACGCATTCGTCGCCTGCTAGACTCTCTGGCCGGACGCGTCTTCCCTTCGCACGATGACGACGCGGTCTTCGCCTATCATGCTCCGGCTGAGGATTTTGAGAAGGATAAACCTCAAGACGCCGAAGATGAAGCCGAGCAAGCGAGTGGCTCAGACGAAAAGCCGGACGCCGAATCGAACGATCTCTCTTAAAGATTTCAAATCTCAAACTGGAGAGAACAAGAAAATGATGAAAGAGAAGCTATCGAGCGGGTTGAAGGAGTTGTTATGTCCCCTTGCTATAAATATCGCTCAAGGTTAATTGGCATTTCAAAGTAGGTAGAACAATGGCCTCCTCAAGTCCTGTCGCCTTCGTATAGAGCCAATGATTATTCTCTTGCCTCAGATAATGCTCCGCGACGTATTCATCCTGTGTCACGAGCAGGTATTCTTGCAATGACTCAATCTGCTGATAAGACTGAAATTTCTTTCCCCGATCAAAAGCTGCGGTGCTTTCAGATAAGACCTCGACAATGAGAATCGGATTGAGAATGACATCCCTCGCGTCATCAGCAAACTCTGTTTCCCCACAAACTACGGTGACATCAGGATAAAAGAACTTCTTGGAATTTGGGACACGCACTTTCAAGTCGCTCGGATAGACTCTGCAAGGAGCTTTTCTAAGCTGAATATTCAACTCCGTAATCAAATTCCCTGCGATCAGGTTATGGCGTTCGCTGCCGCCCGCCATCGCATACGTCACCCCGTCAACATATTCACTTTTGTATTCCGCTTGACGTTCGAGAGCCAGATACTCTTCAGGGCTAAGGTGATAACTTGGAAGAGATGACATCGCGCTATCCTTTCAAAATCGTTCAAGGCATTCACTCATAAGCATAACTGCCTGCCGCCGTAGATGACAACATAACGCCTGAGTCCAGCCTGCGCAGAGAATGGTGCATTTAACCCGCGATTGTAAAGATAATCTTGAAAGAAATATTGAGCGGGTGGGTTGAAGGAGTTGTTAG
Organism: Pyrinomonadaceae bacterium; assembly: GCA_036403295.1. GTDB lineage: Bacteria > Acidobacteriota > Blastocatellia > Pyrinomonadales > Pyrinomonadaceae > JACMLC01. The sequence goes on along the minus strand of DASWRG010000091.1, from coordinate 62,219 downwards.
GCCGATTTCGGTTCGCGATTAAGCTGTTCCTTTAGCACCTCTGCTGTACTATAGCTCTCACCTGCTTCTGCCCTTGAGTGAACGCCTAGCACCCTCTTCCGGATCAGGCTTGTATTCAAACAGCAATGCCGGATGGACTTTGAGTTTATTGCAAAGTGTGTTTAGTGTCTTCAACGAAACCATTTGAGCAGTTCCATCCCATAGCTGATAACAGGAAGTTAGCCCAAGACCCGTCAGCTTCGCCAATTGTGCTGCGTTCTCTACTCCTAGCTTTCTGGCTATCTCTTGAATTTGTAGTTTCAGCGCCATAGGCGTGCGACTATAGCATCGCCATGACATTGATTTCAGGCGACTTACCAGCAATGGTAAGTGATGATTACCCCGTATGAGGATAATAAGGCCGATTCGCCGCCTTTTCTGCAATTATTGTATTCATAAGAATTACTAAGGTTGGTAATACATTGGCACACTATATCAAACTGTTTTCGGTAAAACCTGAGCAGGCAGCCTTTGAGAAAACCTACTAGCGCAATTGGCAATGAATGTCACTTAGTTGCAGACCACGGGGATTGGGCTGCTGTTCTTGAGCCTGCCTTATGTCAGGATTCAGCCGCCGTCGAATGTCTAGCGCGGCTACTATTTAGAATTAAGATGGCGATTGACAACGGGCCGGATGGAGTGGAACAGGCGAGCAGGGTACTCTTGACCGGTATTGAGACGGCTTATTTCTACACTGATGCACACAGGGCAGCAGTCAAACTATATCTCCTATCGCTGACAGGAGGACTAAAGCCGCAAGACGAACCGCTCCAACTAATCAGCGAGGCAATCAAAAGAGACACGATTGAGGGCAAGCTTAGGAGAAAGAAAAGCACATCGAAAAAGAAATGGCACTCATCAGTTTGAAATCACCGCGCGGATCAGCCTAACTACTGATTATACCGACTGCTTCCGGATAACAGCACTTTGGCTGCGCTCAATCAGCCATCTGCTCATTGACCAGCTTGCAGAATTCCACCGCGCGGTTCTCAGCCCAGAAGCGGTCTTCGTCCTGTGTGTGTGCGGCGAGGAAACCGAGATGGCCGCCGTGCTCGGGGGCGAGGAGGAGGACGTGCGGGTTGGCGGCGATGGAGGGATCGCGGAATGAGTGAAAGGGAATGAATGTATCGTCCTGCGCTTGAATGATGAGCGTGGGGATGCGTATGCGCTCGATGAGCGGCAGCGAGCTGGCGCGCGTGTAGTAGTCGTCGGCGTCCTTGTATCCGGCGTCAGCCGACGTGTAGCGGTTATCGAAATCACGTATCGTGCGTACCAGGTGAATGTCAGTCGTATCGTACCGCTCTGGAAAAAGTTTCTGCTTCTGTCTCATGCGGCGGCGCAGGCTGCGCATGAAGCTTGTCAGGTAGAGCCGGTTATCGCGCCGTTCGAGGGCGGCGGAGCACGCGGCCAAATCAATCGAAGGCGAGACGGCGCAGACGCCCTTGATTTTGCCGACAAGCCGCTCGCCGTTTTCGCCCGCCAGCTTTAAGACCAGATTGCCGCTCATCGAAAAGCCGACGATGAAAATATTTTTGAGGCCGTCGCGCTCAATCAGCTCGTTGACGACGGCGAGCAGATCATTGCTCATCCCGCTGTTGTAGAGCGTCGGCGTGAGGTGCTCTGTGTTGCCGCAGTTGCGTATGTTGAGGCGGACGGTATTGAAATCTTTTTGGATGGCCTTCGCCGCCGTGCCAAGCATGTACCGCGCTTCGCTCGATCCTTCAAGGCCATGCAGCGCAATCAGCGTCGGATGCTCGTGACGATTTTCCAGCCACCGACAGCGAGCCAGCAGCTTGACGCCCTGCTCAACTTCAAACAAACGCTGCTCGTCGTGGCGAAGCGCACGCATCCCGAAATGGCGCGGCCACGCATAACTTGCGAGAGTCTGTGCGTGACCGCCCACGAAAAGCGGATGCGGCCTGAACGGTTTGGCTTCAAGCGTGCACGCGATTTCTCGAAGCAGAAAAGTGGCGGCGGCTGGCTGGTTCGCCCGTTCGACTGTCTTGTTTGATAGCTTAACCTGCTGGCTCATCTTTCCCCTTGCTGAACATCATGAGGCGAGACGTGTAGTGCGCCCATGCTACTCTCATTCGTATCTTAAACCAAACGCGTCGGCTCTCCCGCCGGAGGATCGCCTGCGGGCGCGGGTTGCTCCGGCTCGCGCACGGGAGCGGCGGGCGCGGGGTTTGTGTCCGGCGGCAAGGGAAGCGGCTCAGGCTGCGCCGGGTCTGGCTCAAGCGGGTCGTGCGGCGCGGTCGGCGGCGCGTCCGGATTGTCGGTTTGCGGCAGAGGGTCGCCGGGCTGCGGCGGCTCTGTGTTCGGATTGCGGCTCAATTTAAAATCCTCCTTAACTTTGCTCAAAGCTTATCATGTTGACTGACACTATACAGAACGCGTTTTCAGTCACTGTTAAGTAACGACATAACAGTAGCTCACAGCGCAAGCTGTGGGGAAAGATATAAGCGTAGGATTAAAGCCCTCGTCAGAGGGCGACATAAATTCTTTACCTTTCATGAAAAATTATGTCGTTATCTTCGATAACTGAAAAAGCTTTCTTGGCCTGTGTCCCATAGCTTGCGCTATGGGCTACTGTTATGTCGCTACTCCGTAGCTGCTGAATACAAATTCAGGCTGCCCGTCACAGCAGAAAAACATTTAATCATTTTCTTTGACCGGACTGTCACAAAATGGATGTCGGCGGCGTTTATATAAGTAGAATATCGCATGTCAGCGATTGATGAGAGGATTGAAAATTTAATGTGCGCCAAAACGGCGGCTGAAAAATTTTATGAAACCTCTCGACGCTTTCGGCGTAAAAGGAAGGGATGCGACGCGAGACTCGAAATAATGAGCTTGCGAAACGCTAATTCGTAAATTCATCCGTCATCTTGGATTCTTAAGGAGTAGTAATGATGAAGAAAAATCTAACTCGTATTGTGCTCGCTTTCATGTTATGCGCGATGACAGGCGTCGTCGCTTTCGCTAAAGAGAAAAGCCGCGTCGTCAGCTTCGGCACAGATTTCGTCGTCGGCAGCACACAGGTCAAGGCCGGAACTTACAGAGTCAGTTTTGACGACCAGACCAACCAGCTTTCAATTCTCGACCGCAAGACCAAAGCCGTGATCGCCAAAGCGACCGCGCGACTCGAAAAGCGCGATGGCAGCAGCCGCGCCATTGACATGCGCTGGGCGACGAAGAACAACATGCAGGTCTTGATCGGACTCTCTTTTCCCGGTGACAGTCAGAACATTGTGGTCAGCGACACCGGAACTCAGGTCGCAGCAGCTCAGTAACAACAGATTCCCTCTCCTCCTAAAATGGAAGATGCGGCCCCGTACAAATCATGCAAAAGGGGCCGCGTCTTTTTTTTATCTAACAACGAAATCAAATAAATTGCGGGTGAGCTAAGACCTTCCGCTCTCAAGATCAGTCAACCGCTCATCCGTGCGCGCCTGCGAGATCGTCAATGCGCGCACTGTCTCATGCAATGATTGATTGATCTCGCTCTGCGCCTCCATGAAGCTTCTGACAAATTGCGTGAATTCGGCGTGCGTCTGCGCCAGCATTTTTATTTGCTCGGTTGTTTCTACTAACCGAGCATCAAAGTTGGCTTGATTCTTAAGCAAGAATTCAATAGCTCGCTCCATTTCTTCGTTAGTCATTAGCGTCTTCTGTGCAGAATGTAGCAAAGTTGTTCGCTCACTCAAAATATTTTAAAGCTTCCTTCTCATGCCGCCAGCGAACCGGCGCTGAGCGTGCGGCGGACGAGGGCGTTGAATTTTTCGGGAGCTTCTTCGGGCGGCGTCAGGCGACAGCGATCAAAGATTTCGAGTGCGGCGCGCGGGTTCAAGCGGAGCAGTTCCGCCGCCTGCTCAATCGGATTGGTCGTGTCCTGTTTGCCCCACACCATATTGACGGGCTGCTGTAGGCGTGCGAAGGCTTCGCGGATGTCCGTGTTCAAGTAGCCGGAGAGAAAGGCCGCGATGGCATACTGCGCGCCCGGCAGGTGGCTCGTCGCGTAGTGGTGCGCGACGAGGCGGTCTGTCACTCTACGCCGGTCATAAAAAAGTTGGTTGCGCGCGAAGTCGCGTATGCTGCGCTCGCTGGCGAAGACGTTGTAAAACGAAGTGCCGAGCACGGGCGAATTCATCAGGCCGTAGAAGGCCGCGCCGGTCATGCCCGGTCGCGCGCGCAAATTGTCCGCGCCCGTCGGCGAGACGAGCAACAGGGATTTGACCAGCTCAGGATATTCGTCTGCGACGCGCACGGAGTAGGCCGCGCCGAGCGAGGCCGCGATGAGATGCGCGGGCGCGCCCGCGACTTCGCGTATGAAGTCCGCGAGCAATTCGACGTAGAGGTCTGCCGAGTAAGAGACGTTCGAGGGCTTGTCCGAGAGACCGAAGCCGAGCATGTCGGGCGCGTAAACTCTGAACTCCAGCGCGAGCGCGTCGAAGTTTTTGCGCCACATGAAATTTGAAACGCCAGCTCCGATGCCATGCACGAGGACGATGGGCGCGCCGCCCTGCTCTGCGCCAGCCATCCTGTAAATAATATTCCCGTCGCGCCACTCATACAGGCCAGCCCCGCCGCCGAGCGCGCTGTCGTCAGGCTCAACCGCCCCGCGTCTAATCGAAGCATTGACGGCGGCGAGCGCGGCCATGCCTGCGCCTCCGGCCAACATCGCTTTCCAGATTTTGCTGATCGCACCCACGCCCGCCAGTCTCTCCTGCGGCCACACTTTTCGCACATCCCAAGACATGACAACCTCTTCCCCCTTGTTCGATTGACTTCAAGCCTGCATCGTTTTTGCAGTCAACGGCAATATAACATGAGCACAGATTTAGCCACAGAGGTCACAGAGAACACAGAGGAAAGAAATCTCTGCCGCTCTGTGTTCTCTGTGACCTCTGTGGCTGATTGATTTTGTCTTTGAAACTTACCCTCGCGGGCAATCTGCGGATTCGGAGGTGCAGACGACGAAGCGTTCGATCTCGTTCTGCTCGTTGTCGCGCACCGCGATGCCCGCCGCGCCGATGGGAAAGTTGCGGTTCGGGTCTTCGAGTGTGCCGAGCGGGAGCACGTCGCCGGTCTGGCTGTCAGTAATCGAAATTTTGAACTTGTTGCCGGTGGCCTCCATCGAGACGCTGAAGAACACATTCGCTTTGAGCGTCGAGGCGAAAGCGTCAACCGGAATCGTCGAGCCGAAGCGTTGCGCCACGCCGTTCTTGACGATAAAACCGCGCAAGACGTATGGCTCATCGGCCTTCGCGCCCGTAATCTGAATGAGGTAGTAGTTCTGCGCGTCAACGGCGCGAATGACGAACGACGCGGCGACGCCGTTGAGCATCTTGACGTTACTGAAAAGACGAAAATCCGCGTAGTGCCGCGCGCTCTCATCACGCGGCAAAGCGACGCCGCGACCGCTCGCGGAGAGCTTGCGCGCCCCGACGCGCCAACCAGCCGGAGCTTCCCATGCGTCAAGACTTGCCCACGCCGCCGAGAATGTTTTCGTGCTCAAATTTTTCGGCAGCGTCACAGTGTAAGTCGTCTGGCCGGGCAGCGTGAATGTCGCCCGCAACGTTTGATAGCCGACATCAGCCGCGCTCACATCAACGCCGTAAGTTCCCGGTCTGAGGTTCGGCAAGACCGCGCGCCCGTTCTGCAAGGGCATGACGCGCGTCCCGCCCGTCACGTCATATATAATCTCGCCCGACGCACCTTTAGTTCCTGCGACAGGAGCGTATCTGACTTCGCCCGCCTGAACATTGGCCGCGATGGTCACGGAATAGGTGATGGGTTTGAGATCGAGCGTGACGGAACTGTTCTTGTTGGCCGTGATAGTGACCTCTTCTTCGGCTGGCTGATAGCCGTCCAGTTCCGCCGCGATGCGATAACGACCGGGCTTGAGATCGTTAAAGATAAAAATGCCTTCGCCCTTCGGCACTGTTCCTTCTTTGCCCTCGCCGCCCCGAAGAGGCTCGACCAGAATCGCTGCGTCCGAAGCGGCGGCGACCGCGAGCGTGCCGGTCGTGGCCGTGACCTTGACGACCTTTGTCACCGTCACTGTGCGAACGGTCGAGGCCGCGCGCGCCGCCGGTCTGCGCGGAGTTGAAGAAGAACGCGCGCCGCCGCTACTGCCCGCGCCGCCGCTCAAATCCGTGCGGCCTGCGCCGCCGACCAAATCCTGCGCGTGGACGAGCGTCCGGCCATTAAAAACCGGGAGCGAAAAAATCAGAATGGCGAAGGCCGGTAACAGGCGCAATCGTCTCAACATGTCTCAGTAGCCTCCCATGAAAATCTTAAAATAGTTCGGGAGAGGAAAGTTAAAAGACGCGAGGTATGCATCGCTTCAAGCTCAAAGCTTAGCATACCTCGCGCCCGCGTGTGTACACAGACCGCAGAGCCGAATCAGCAGGGGAGCGCGGCCTGCTGCTTGAGCAATCAAGCCGGATGATGGAAGGCTCAGTTTGAGACGGATAGCTCCCGCAGCTTGTCCACAAAACTTTGCGCCTGCGCGGTGCGAAACCTGTACTCAATCTTGCCAGACCAATCGTGATGAAACAGCGCGGGGTCAAAAGCGACTAGCAGCGTTTCGCTCCCTTCCACCGAGAATTGCATGCGGCGGATACGCTCGTCCTTGAGAGGCACGTCAATGATGGTTTGCGCAAACCGCAGCCCCAAGAGCCGCGCCTGTGTCAGAGCGATGGAAGCCGTGTACCATTGCCGCCGCCAACTGGAATATCTTCCGGGCGAGCGAAAATCAAGATACGTCACAGAACCTTTGACGCCCTCATCCAGCAGTAGAACGCCCTCGCTCTTCAATTGAGCGGCGAGCGGCTCTGGAATCTTCCCGAGACCAAACAGACGATAGAATAATGCCTTCATTCCGGCTCTATTCGACAAGCCTCAACAATTATATGAATCAAGTGCAGACATCTCTTTGCGTCTCTTTGCGTCTTCCTTCTTTGCGATCTTTGCGTTTAGAGTTCAACTTAACCGCAAAGATCGCAAAGAAAATCACGCAAAGTACGCAAAGAAAAGCTTTTTCATCAGAATGTGTACTTCAAAGCGAACTGAATGCGCCGCGAGGGCGTCACGGTCTCAATCGCGCGACCGAAGCCGGGAGATTCGAGCGTGCGGATCGGGACGCCGAAGTTCGAGCGATTGAAGACGTTGAAAATCTCCATACGGAAAGTCAGATTCTTCCCCTCGGCGACGTTGAAATTTTTGATGACGGCGAGGCTGCCCATCATCACTTTGCCCGAACGGAAAGTGTTGCGCCCGATAGCTCCATCCGCTCCGGTCGGCGCGAGCAGGTTGCGCAGGAAGACAGGATCGCGGCTCGTCGTCGTAATCGGATGACTGCGATCTCCCGTCAGGACGATGCCGTTCAGTGTGTTCAGCCTGTCTGTCAGGTTGCCGTCAAGATTGATGTCGTAAATGCTGTTGACCGTGAACGGCTGGCCGGTGTGGAAGAAGCCCGCCGAGGCGAACTGCATCCCGCCGAACAGAAAACGCACGAGCGAATTGCGGTTGCGCATCTCCGGCAAGGTCGAGACCTGACTGTAAGAGACGCGATGTCGCACGTCGAAATTCGACGGCGCGCGCTCGCCCGCGAACGTCAAGCTATTCTGCGGCAAAGCGGGCGAGCCTGCCAAATCGAACACGTCCGACGCGTCGTCCGTCGCGCGCGAGTAAGTGTAGTTAACCTGAAACTGCGACGAGGTGAGTAACTTGTATCGTCCGCGCAGCTCGACTTGCAACGCGTTGTATCTTGAGCTGGCGCTCGTGCTGTAAATATTGACCGCGCCCGCCGACGGAACGGGGCGTCCATTGAACGACGTGGTGCTGCCCGGCGCGAAGGCGAAGCCGCCGAAGGCCGGGACGTTACCCGCGACGCTGAAGGCGAGCGGAAGCAGGAACGCGTTCGCCCCGAAGTTCGGCGTCGTCGTGCGCAAGAGATTGCGCCCGCGCGTGCCGACATAGGAGACCGAGGCGACGAAGTTGCGGCTCAATTGCTGCTCGTAGGTGACGTTGAACTGGTGCGCCATCGGCGTCTTGAGCGTGCGGTTTGGCAACGTCGCGCCGAAGCCGCCGGGAAAGATCGAGTTGACGACGTTGACGAAGGTGCTCAAGGGAACTTGCGGGTTAAAGCCGTTGAGGCCGATGACGAGCGGCACGAAGTTGGGCGTCATCGGAGTGCCGATGTTGATGAGCGCGTTCGACGGATTGAAGAGGTCGAACTGGCCTCCGGTCGCGCCGAAGCCTCCGGCGAAATTGACCGTCAAAAAGTTCGGGAACACATTGCGCGACTGGCTCACGACCGCTCCCAAAATCTGATCGTAGTAAAGTCCGTAACCCGCTCTGATGACCGACTCGTGGTCGCGCCCGTAAATGTTCGGCGACCACGCGAAGCCCACGCGCGGCGCAAAGTTGTTGCGATCAGGCTCGAAGATTTGATTGCGATTTTGCAGCGCGCGCAAGCCCGGCAGCAAGGCCAGAGCCGGAGCGTCGAACGCGCTCTCAATCCGCTTGTTCACCTCGCGCGGCGGCGTGTTGTACTCGTAACGCAGGCCATACGAGATCGAAAGGTTCGGGCGGACGCGCCACTCGTCCTGTCCGAAAAAGTTGAGCTGGTAATAGCGCAGGCCGATGTCCGAGCCGGTCGTCGCCAGCGTTTGAAAGAAGCCGGTCGCGGCGGAAGCGGCGGCGAGGTCTATGCCGGAAATGAAGCTTCCGTTCAAGAGCGGCGCGCCGCCGAAGGTAATCAAGGGACGAGAGTTGCGCGGCAAGTCGCTGTTAAGCTCAGTGCGGCGAATGTCCGTGCCGAAGGCGAAGCTGTGGTTGCCCGTGCGATAGGTCAGCGTATCCGCGACTTGATAGGTGTTGTTGACGCGGCGTTGCGGAAAATTAAAGACATCCACGCCGACCGGGCTGAAGCCTGCGATGACGACTTGACCGACGGGGCCGAGGTCGCCCTCAACCGTTCCGCCTGTGACGTAAAGCGGCGCGGGACTCGACGGCAAAGTGAAATTAACTCTGCGCCTTGCGTTCAAAAGAAAAGGCTCGCCCGGAAATCTATCGCTCGGAATCAAGAACTGTGTGTCGCGGTTCTCGTCGAAAGCGAGACGGGTGCGACCGTAAGAGAGACGCAGTTGATTGAACATCGGATGCGTGGAGTTTGCGCCGCTTAGCTCGCTGTTCAAAAAGGTCGAGAGGTTCTGCGTCCGCACGCGCGGGCGCAAAGAAGAGAAGAGCGCGCCGCCCGTCACAGGCAGGTCGCGCCAGTCGTCCGTGAAATTATATCTGGCGGTGAACTGATTCTGCCGCTCTCTCAGCTTGAAGTTGTAATCAACCTTGCCCGAAAAGACTTTGCCCTGACCGCTCGCGGGAAGATTCTCGGTGAAAGTGTTCCCGCCGTAAATGCCGTTCGGATTGTTCGGGAAAGGGAAGAGACTGAAAATCGCGTCCGCGTCCACGCTCGTCGGAAATGCGTTGACCATCATCGTCGGGTCAAACGGATTAACCGAAATTCCGGTCGCGCCCGTGCCGAAGAGGCCGCGCTGTGCGACCGTCGGCACGGCGAAGCTCGCCTCTTTTCGCGCGTTCAGAAATTGCCCTTCGGCGGAGATGAAGAAGAACAGCTTGTCCGGCATCAAAGGCCCGCCCAAAACGAGTCCGGCCTGCGTCAGCGTGGAAGAGTCCTCGCCGCCGCTCTGATTGGTCACCGTGATCGGCCTGCCGTTGGCAGCCGTGCAGGGAAAAGTGACGCCCGTGCAATCGAGTACCGTGCGCCCTCCGGCCACGAGCGGAAATGTAGCCGTGCCGTTCGCCGTGTCGAGCGGATTGCGCGCGTTGAGTTGGCTCGCATTGAGAAAGCCGAAGAACGTGCCGTGAAATTGATTGCCGCCCGATTTCGAGATGGCGTTGACCTGCGCGCCGATGTTGCGCCCGAACTGCGCGGGCGCGAGCAAGGTGATAACCTGAAACTCTTTGATTGACTCAATCGGTTGCGGGACGAGCGAGAGAAATCCCTGACGGCGCACGCCGATGTCCTCGTCGTTATTGTCCGAGCCGTCAATCATGAAATTGTTGGCGCGCGAGCGCAGGCCGTTGACCGCGAACTGTCCAGCACTGCCAACGCCTGAGCCGACGCCGGGGCCTGCGCCGCCGCCTTCTGTTTGCGGCGACTCGGCCACGCCCGGCAGGAGCAGAGCGAGTTCGTCAAAAGTACGGATGAGGGTCGTCGCGCCGAGCGGAAGCCGGGACACTTCTTCTTCCGTGAACGCGCCGCCGCGCCGCGCGTCGGTCGTGTTGATGTCGGCCAGAACGCTACGGTCTTCTGTGGCGGGCGAAGCGGTTTTCGTGCCGCCCGCCTGCGGCGTGCCTGTGGGAACTGGCGTCGGAGTTGTGGTCGCCGTCGTCGTTGTCGTCGTCGTTGTCGGTATCCCCGATTCAGGCTCAAGCACGACGGGAACGGGGACGACCGCGTTGGGACGCGTGGCGAGCAAGCGTTGCTCAACTTCTCTGACCTTGAAGCCGGAAGCCGTGACGCGAATCGTGTAGACTCCGGGAGGCAACAAGCCTTGATAAAAGCGTCCCTGCGAGTCCGTGCGTTTGGCGACGGGAACTTCGCTCAACTGATTGATAAATTGCACGGAAGCTCCGGCCACGGGCGCGCCCGTCTGGCTGTCGGTGACAGTGCCTTCAAACGCGCCGGTCACAGTATCCTGCGCACGCGCCTCAGTCGCCGCGAAGAGCGCGACGGCGGCGAGCGTCAAAACTGAAGAGATTAGCCGGCGTGAGGAAACATTTGGCAGAGAAAACATTTCTTCTATCCTCCGTATTGTTCTTCTCAAAGAGTTGATTGGGAATTTGCGTCGTCCGAATCAGGCCACAGCCCACAGGACAAGAGGCGCAATGAAGAAAGACGGCGATTTGTCAGAAGCCACAGTTGTCGGCATCTTGATTCGTATGTTCAGAAAAATTACACAGCCCGTAACGGACGGGTCTGCGCGTTTGAACAGAGCAGCTTTTTGCTTTGATAAAAGCACGTCGAATGTAAGCTGGCACATTTTAAATGTCAAGATTTATGAGAGAGGAGTTGATACACAAAATAGTTCGCCGCGCTCAAAGATGTGTTTTGAGCGCGGCAATAATAATTAAAGAGGCTGCCAGATTATTTAATGCTATCGCGTAGCAAACCAATGACAGCTTCGACGATGAGCTTTAATGTGCCTTTGGTTAAGACGCCAGCTTGCGCCACCGGCAAGCTCCGGTTAGCAGTAAATAATTTTGCGGGACGCGCATAACTAACTGTTCGTAATGAGCCTGAGGCAAAACTGTTACTCGTCAGTTCGATGGCACTGGAGTCAGAATAGGCGTTGCTGGTAACCTGACACAAAATCCAATCGCCTTTACCGGCATCGGCCAGCACAACGGCAGGACGTAATTTGGACTTAGAGAGATCGGAGAACGGAAAAGGCACTAAAACTACCGCACCTGCTGAAGGTGTGACCATGCCTCTTCCTCCTCCGGCCTGCTCCAATCTTCGGCCAGCGCCTGTTCGCTCAAAAGGGCGGTCTCGGAAACCTTTGCCGCAGGCTCATCTTCCAGGATAGTGACGAGCGCGCGGCGCGGCTCTGTGAGCTGCACCGATTCAAGCAACTGAACTTTACCGTCAGGCTCAATAATGGCTTCGACCGTCTGAATCATGATTCACTCCTCCAGCCCTATTCTCCGCATAACTTTCAGCACGGGCAAGTGTCGAACGCCCTGAAGCAAATGCCATTTGAGAATGAAGCGATTGACGAGTCATCTGTTTTAGATAAAAGCGAAGTCAAACTGCTCCTGATGGACGCGCGTGTCGCTGGTGATGTCAACCGCGCCGAGATAGTCTTCGATCTCCGTGAGCACGTCCTGCTCTGTGCTGCGCAGGGCTTTGGCAACTTCGGGGTTGACGCGCAAAGTTGTTTGCTTAATGCCGTCGTCGTCCATCGCGCGAGACAAAGTGCGCGCCTCTTCGAGAATCTCGTAGCAGATGGTCTGCGGCGATTTGATTAACCCCGCGCCCTGACAGTATGAGCACGGCGAGCAGAGCGTGCGTTCCAGGGATTGCTTGACGCGTTTGCGCGTCATAATCACAAGGCCGAAGTCGTTGAACGAGAGAACCTTGGTCGGCGACTTGTCGCCCTGAAGAGCTTCCTGCAAAGCCTGCATCACGCGATTGCGATTGCGGCGATCTTCCATGTCAATCAAATCGAGCACGATGATGCCGCCGAGGTCGCGCAGGCGTATCTGACGGACAATCTCGTCAACGGCTTCGAGGTTCGTGCGCGTGATCGTGTCTTCGAGGCGCGAGCCTCCGCGCCCGACGAACTTGCCCGTGTTGACATCAATGGCGACCAGAGCTTCCGTCTGATTGATGACGAGATAGCCGCCGGATTTGAGCCACACGCGCGGCTTGATGGCTTTGTCAATCTCGGCCTGCACGCCGTAAGTCTCAAGAATCGGCTCGTCGCGCGTGTGCAGCTTGACGCGCTTGACCATGCGCGGCTGGATGCGGTTGATGAACTCGACGATTCGCAGGTATTCCTCTTCCGAGTCAACGCGAACCGCCGTGAACTCCTCTGACAACTGATCGCGCAGGATGCGCTGGACGAGGTCTAAGTCCTGATGCGCCATCGCGGGAGCTTTGGCCTTCTCGGCAGACTTGCGAATGTCGAGCCACGTGCGAACGAGATAGCGCGCGTCTTCGCGCAAGGACTCTTCGCTGATGCCGATGCCAGCCGTGCGGACGATGAAGCCGCCCGAAGGCACATTCTCTTCGGCGCGAATGGCCTGGATGAGCTTACGCAGGCGGACTCTCTCGCTGTCGGATTCAATCTTGCGCGAGACTCCGACGTGCTCGACCGTCGGCATGTAAACCAGATAACGTCCGGGCAGGGCGATGTGCGAAGTAATGCGCGCGCCCTTCTTGGCAATCGGCTCTTTGGCGATCTGAACCAGAATCTCCTGGCCTTCGCGCAAGAGGTCTGTGATGGTCGGCTGGGTGCGCGGCTCACGCCGACCGCCACTGCGCTGACCGCCGCCGCTACGTCCGTTCGAGTGACGGTCACGACGATCACGCGGTTCGCGCGAGTCTCTGGCGTCGCGCGGCTCACGCGGCTCGCGCGTTTCACGCGGAGCAGGAGGCGGCGGCGGAGCAGGGGCAGCTTGCTCTTCAACTTCCGCGCCTGCGTCTTCGTCTTTGCCGTTCGAGCGATCTTCGTCGCCCGGCTTATTCGGTTTGCGGCGGCGACGACCACCGCGACGCGTCGCAAATTCGCCGCGCGCGGGCTTGGCCGTAACGCTCGCCTCGCCGTCATCGTAAGTCTCGTCGGCGTGGCCTTCGTAATGCTCCCCGTCTGCGGCCTCTGCGGCCCCGAGGTCTGCGTGCTCGACTCTCTCCGCTTCATGCTCAAGCACGTCCATATCCATCAAGCCTTCATCGCCGCTCAAGGTTCGAGCCGTGCGCTTGCCTTTCGACGCGCCCTTCGCGGCGGACTTTTTCGCGCCCGATTTGGGTTTGGTCGCGGCAGCTTTTTTCGACGCGCTCTTGCTCGCGGCAGCAGCCTTCTTCGCGCCGCCGCGCGCACGCGCAGCAGGCTTCGCGGCTTCCGCTTCAACAGCGACAGGCGCGGCCTCTTTCTTCCCGCCGCGACTCTTCTTGACGCGCTTGCCTTTCGCGGCCACTTCCGCGATGCCGGCTTCGGTCGCCTTCTCGTCGTCGCTGACGCGCTCGAACGAGCGTGTGGCGACTGTCTCTTCGGCGATCTCGTCTATGAAAGCGTCAACGTGCGCGGCGACGGTCTCCTGCACGTAAGCGGTCTCGGCGGTTTCGGTGGGAGCGATGTCGCTGTCGTCGATTCTCTGGAACGAAGCGCTGCTCTCCGCGCGGGCAGAGCCGAGCAAGGAGCCGACTTCAGCGGTCGCCGCGTCGTCTATGTCAAACTCGACGGCGTGAATCTGATCGAAGAGTCTTTCTTGAAGTCGCGCGTCTTTGAACATCTCGCCCTCTTCGGCGGCGGCGCGCTCGTCTTCGTCAACCACGCGCTGAAACGAAGAGGCGGCCTGCGCGAAGGGCGTGTCAATCTCTTCGGCCTCAATCGCCGGAGCAGCTTGAGCCGCAGCCTCTGCGTCCTCTTTGTCGGCGGCTTCCGCGCCGCCCTTGCCTCGCCTGCGCCCGCGCCGACCGCGTTTGCGACCGCCCGCATCCTCCGCTTCCGGCTGGGACGCGACGGCTGCGGGAGCTTCGACCGCTTCCGCCTCTTCCTCTTCCGGCGCAGCCGCTTCGATGGGAGCAGCCTCCATCTCATCCTCCTCGACGGCGGGCGCGTCTGTCTCCCTGAGCGGTTCGGCCTTCTCCTGCGTCGCCTCGATGCGCTGCTCGCGCTCGATTCTGGCCTGCTCGATTCGCTCGTGCGCGGCCTTTTCGGCGGCGGCGACATCGCCCTTCTTCGACTTGTCCATCACGATCCGCTCGAACTCTTCCTCTTCGTCGAAGAAGTCCGAGACGTAAAGGAAGGCGTCGCGCTCAAGGCCGATGTCCACAAAGGCGGACTGCATGCCGGGCAGGACGCGCATCACGCGCCCTTTGTAAATGTTGCCGACGATGCCCTGATTCTCTTCGCCGCGCTCGATGTAAAATTCCGTCACCCGTTCGTTTTCGATAATGGCTATTTTCTTTTCGCGGCCATTCACGCTGACGATCAATTCTTTTGCCATGTGCTTAAAAAGTTTCTCCTGAAACAGACTGTCTTAAAGTTTGTGAACCGTGATTAAGTTTCACCGCAGAGACGCGGAGAAGAAAGAGGGAAATAAGCAGCATGCTCACTTGAGCCTTGCTTGTTTTCTGTTTCTCTCCGCGTCTTCGCGTCTCTGCGGTTCAGTTCACCGAAACTTTTGGCAGTCTTGAAAATGTGAAGCGGCATCGCGGACGCGCCTGCAAGCCCGCAGGCGAGGCGCGCGCGACGCGCAGGTGGAGCGAGCTGAAAATGCTCGCTGTAAAAATTAGAGTTCGGATGATTGACCTGTGCGGCCAATCGAAGAAGAGCGTCGCCCGTGCGCCCCAAGCGCGCGTGCGCCTGTGTGTGTGGTTGCTCGCGTGCCGGAGTCTCCCTCATTAAAAGAAGAGGCTCTTCTCCATCAACGCGAGAGGAGTGTGGCTTAGACAAATGGAATCCCCATGCCGCCCGGCGCGCCCGATGAAATCCGGGAAGCCTCAAGTCAGGGAGCGCTGTTCAACAAATCCGAGCGCTCAAAACCTGCTTTTCGCTTGTGAGCTTCAACGGCCTGTTACATCGCCTTCAACGATTCGAGACGTTTGCGGCGCGATAACTGCCTTTGGCGGCGACAACTTGTAAAATCTCAATGACGGACGCGCTCTTTCATTTTAAAGAGCAAGTCAGTCCTCAAAAAAAATCCTTTAGCTCGCCTCTTCGGTTCAGGCGCACTGGAAACGCTTTACTGTTTACCTGTGCAACGGAATCCCAAAACCAGTCCAGCTCTGACGCTGTTCGTGCCAACACGGATGGTTCGGGCGGGACGAGCTAAACCGGAGTATAACCGAAGAGCGAGCCAAATGCGAAATTGAATTAAAGTCTATAGCTGAAACGGCGTCCCTCGCCGTAATCGTAGAGCGAGATGTTTGAGCCGTCCACCATCCCGCGAAAGTGGCACGTGCTGCCGTAGTCGTAGCCCTCGAACCTGTCGCCACGAATGAGCAGGCTTAAGTGCCCGGCCTCGCCGTGATCGTAGAGGCTGAAGCGCGAGCGGCTGCCCGTGCCCGTCATGCGGCAGTCGCGCTCAAAGTCGTGTATGTGAATCTCGCGCGCCCCGACGCTGCCTGAGATGATGAGGTATTTCGCCTGCCAAGCGTCATAGAGGTTGATGAAATCGCGCTTCATAATCAGCCGCGCGGCGATGTACGCGACGCAGGCTCTGACGGCTTGCTTCATAAAATGAATTGATGAAAATTAAGGCTCGTCCTTTTCCTGCTCCGAGCGTTTCTCTTCCTTCTGTGTGCGCCGCTCTTCCCACAGCTCGCGCGCGTTCTTGTCAAGCAGATGAAGGCTCGGCCCCTGACCGATCATCTGCGCGTTCAACTCGAAATCGTCGCACTCAATACTCGGCTTTGAAGAGTCTGCCGACCACACGCCCGGCGCAAGCCCAAGCTCCGCGCTCATGCCCGGCACAAACTCTTCGAGCGTCTTCCACTTAAACGAGTCGTTGAAGCCGATCCAGATGGTGAACAGCTTGCCGTCCAGAAACTCAAGCGTGACTGTCCGCACGCCCGCATACGCGGCCTTGTCAATTTTCGGATTGAAGTCGGGCGAAAAGCTCGTCGTCGAAAAGCCGAGGTCGTCTTCGCGCAAGGTTTCAACCCACGGCATCAAGCCTTTCACCTGTTCGACGCTCATCCCGATTCGCAGGCCGTGCAATTCCGGCGCGGGCTTGAGCTGCGCGAGTTTTAAGTTGCACTTGCCGCCCTGCGCCGAAGCGTTCAGCGCGCAGAGGAGGAGCAGAGCAAGGATGATGAAGAGTTTTTTGAAAGACATGCTAAATGTACCTTTACAGTCAGAGCCGCCTGCGATTCTGACTTAGATGCTTGATCGCCAGCTCAAGCGCGCGGTCGTAATCGTTCGACAAATCTTTTCTCTCGACTTCAATCGTTTCATCCGGCGCGACGCCCGCGCCTTCGAGCCGCACGCCCGCAGCCGTCCGGTAATCCATCTCGCTGATGTCGAGCACGCCGCCGTCGGGCAAGAGGTGACGACGACGTATCGCCAGCACGCAGCCGCACGTCGTCGCGCCGATGATGATGGCGCGGCGCGCTTCTTTCAGAACCGCCGCGAAAATCTCAGCCGCGCTCGCCGTGCGTTCGCCGGTTAAGATGACGAGCGGCAGGCTCGAAGGCTCTATGTCGTCCGCGTCGTAAAGCATACGCGAGCGCGCGTGCGGCTCAAGCGAGACGCGACCCGCGCGATCCGTAAAGCGTCCGAGGCTCTGTCCGGCGGGGAGAAAAGCCGAAGCCATCTCGACCATCGCGTCCGCGTCGCCGCCGCCGTTGCCGCGCAGGTCAATCACAATGCCGCGCACATGCCGCAAATCCGTTTTCAGAGCGCGCAGAAAATCCATCGCCACGCGCGGCGTGAAAGCGTCGAACGAGACGAGGCCGAAGCCGCCGACTCGCTGCGCTTTGAGATTCAGCTCGCGCTCTCTCCATTCTCGTTTGAGAGAGGCAGCATGTTCTTTGCCTTCGCCGTCAAGCCACACGACGCGCACGAGCGAGCCTTGCGCGCCGCCTTCAAACAGAGTCGCCATCGCGCGCAAACGCGTGGCCGCGACGGTCGAGGACGACTGCTCGGTAAGCTTGCGCGTGAAAACGTCGAGCGCGTTCTCTCCGTCAATGCTTTTGATGAGATCGCCCGCGCGAAGACCGGCACGCGACGCCGCCGAATCGCGCTCGACCGACACGACCGTCGGCTGCGACGCCACTTCGCGCACAGAGACGCCGATGCCCAGGTAACGCGGATGCTGCCAGTCGAATTTTTCGTCGGGCGCGTAGACGCGCGTGTGCGCGTCGTGCAGCGCGGAGATCATGCGACGCAGGACGGCATACAACCCGGCGGAGCTTTCGGCTTCGGCGGCGCGCGGACGAAAACGCTCACGCAGCTCAGTCCAATCAATCCCGCCGAGCGACGGATCATAATAACGCTCACGAATCGTCTGCCACGCATCATCGAAGACCGCGAGCCGTCCCGCTTCAGTTGAAGTCGAAACAACGCCGCCCGCGAAAGAGCGTGAAACGGTAAAAGTGGAAGCGGGGAAGAGTGTGAAGAGCAGGAGCAGCAGCAGGCTCAAAGCTGTCTTCGGTCTGACGATGTTTAATAGCTTGAGTTTCATCTATTTCCTCTTTCACTTTTGCCCTCTTCACCGTTTCCCCCCTTGTCCTCTTTCTTCGGCTTCTGAAAATTATAGCGGAGCAGGACGCGCATCGGCAGCGGCACGCCGTCGCGCATGGCCGGGCGAAAGTGCATTCGTCGAATCGTGTTGGCGGTCTCTTCATCGAGTCCGAAGCCAGCCCAACGCACGACCTCCACGCGCGTGACTTCGCCTTCGATGTCTAAGTCCACGAGCGCGTCAACGGTGGCTTCGGCTTCGGCTCGCGCAGCCGTCTCAGGATAGACGGGATGCAGGCGACGATAAGGCGCGGGCAGGCGCAAACCCTTCGCCTGCGGACTCGTCTCGTCCGGAACTTCTTCGATGACGGGCACGCTGTGCGTGATTGAAAACTCGCGCTCGTTTCGTTCACTCTCCGCCGCCGCGCGAATCGCCACAGCGTAACGCGCCGCGCGTCCTGCTAATTCAGCCAGCAAAAGCTTCTCGGCGGCTTCGGGCGCGGCGGCTTCAAACGTCGGACGATCCCACAGCACGAGCCTGCCCGTCCGCGCGCTGACGATAAAGACCGAAGCGTAAGCCTCATAATAAACGGGACGCGCGGAGGATGAGCGGCGGAGCGTCTGCGCGTCTCCCGTCACATAAAAATCGCAACCGATGGCCGCGCCCAGATCGCGCGCCTCTTCAAGCGTCAGGTTCAGAGACCCCTCGTAACCTATGCCGCGCGCGGCAAAGCGGCTCTCGTCTCTGTCCATCACCGGCAAGCCCGCCTCCGCAGAGAGAGCATGAGCCAGTTTTTCAGCCGCGCGCATTCCCGTCCCGCCCGCGCCGAAATCGAGCACAGCGACTCTGGCTGGCCGCGTCGTCTGCGCCGCCACGCTCATTGGCGTGATGCAGACGATGAAGAGCAGAATAAGGCGTCGAAAAAAAATCAACATCAAAATTAAGTTCACCGCAGAGACGCGGAGACGCTGAGAAGATAACAGAAAAGATTAAGAGGCCAGTTATTTATTGCCTGTTGCTTATCTCTGCGTCTCCGCGTCTCTGCGGTTCGGAAATTATTTTAGTCTGCCGCTCCAGCGACTGTCTGCGGCGAGATGTTGTGATAGAGCTTGTAAACTTCTTCCTTGACTTCGGGCGGAAAGCAGACGCGGTGCAGTTGATAGCCGCGCTCCAGCCCGCGCACGGCGTCGCTCACTTCGCTGATCTCGCGGATGCGCGGGCGCGCGTAGCCGTCTTCGACATAGATGCGCGCTTTCGGCTCCGCGCCTTCCGCCTTGTAGTAATTGTAGTAAGGAATGTCGCCCGCGTGGTCTTCGATGAAATAATATTGAGCCGCATAGCCTGCGCGCTCGACCGTTTCGCGCGCGGCATTGAGAAAGCTCGCGCGTTCTGCTTCCGGCATATCCAGGTCAATCGCTTTGAAGAGGCGACGACCGATGAAACGGCGGCTCAGATCGCTCAAGACTTGATCGCCGCTCGATTGCCATTGCTTGACGTGAAAGATAACGTCGGAGTCGTCCATCTCAAGATGCTCTTTGAGGTTAAGCGGCTCGCGGCGCAGGACTTTTTCAAACGCAGTGCCGGGCGCGCACCAGACCTCCGCGCCCGCTTCGAGCAGGGCGAGCGCGCGGCGCAGGACTGAGCGCAGGACTGCTTCGGCAGAGCGAAGGGTTCGATGAAAGTAGACCTGACGAAACATGTAATAGCGCGCCTGCAAATATTCCTCGACCGCGTAGAGGCCGCGCGCCGCGACGTAGATGCGGTCGCCCGCTTCATCAATCTGAAGCGCGTTGATAATCCATTCGAGATCATAGATGCCGTACTTCGCGCCCGTCATCAGAGAATCGCGCAGGAGATAATCCATCCTGTCTACGTCGAGCTGCGATGAGACGAGCTGCGCGAGCGCGGCTGGCTGAAACTTGCCTTCGATGATCGAGGCCACGCGAGAGGGCAGCTCTGAGGAGTAGGAACGCAAGACGCGCCCGACCTCCGTCTCTTCCGAGAGCACTGCGCGCACAGTCCACGCTTCGTGATGAAAGCCCAAGACCTTTTCCATGACGTGCGAGAAAGAGCCGTGACCGATGTCGTGCAAGAGGGCGGCGGCGCGTGCGGCGGCGCGGTCTGCTTCCGCGATGTGATAATGCTCGCCGAGCCGGTCGAGCACTCTCGTCATCAAGTGCAGCACGCCCAGTGAGTGCGTGAAGCGCGAGTGCTCCGCGCCCTGATAAGTGTAGAGCGCAAGCCCCAACTGTTTGATACGGCGCAGACGTTGAAACTCGGGCGCGTCAATCAGCCGCACCATCAAGCGGCCTTCGTCCGTCCCCGTGCGCAGGCGAATAATATTGTGAACCGGGTCGCGGTAAATTCTCTCAGACACAGGGCGCGTTCTTTCTCGAAATCATCGGGCGAGCTTTAAACTTCATTAAGACACGGCGGATTCTAACATCTTTTGGCTGAGCCGCGCGCTCAACTCGCGGCTCAGGTTGGAGGGCGGGCGCGGCGTTCTGATTTCTGGATAGTCACCATTTTTTTGGATTTGCGGGGCAGCCCGCGAACGCGCCCCGCGCGGCTAAATCTATGTAGGGCATGGAAATTCCGCGCGCGCGGGGAAAAGGCATAATATTTGCAATAACTTAACCCGAGAAATTATGCGTTTTCTTCGATTCTCATTAAATCACATGCCGCGTCGTTTGAGTTGAGGGGATTTAAGAGCCGTCAGTATAGGGCGGCGCATTAACTCAGAGGCGGCATATCTGACATTAGAGTTATAGTCAAAAGAAAGGAATGGAAAGCATGAAAAGCAACATGCGATTCTTCGCCACAGCGTTGTTAGCTCTTTGCTTATCGCTTTTTGCGAGCAGCGTGATGGCGCAGACGGCCACGACCGGCAATATCGAGGGCACGGTCGTTGACCAAGCCGGCGCGGCAGTGCCGGGCGTCACCGTCACGGTGACCAGCCCGCAATTGCTCGGCAGGCAGACGGCCACGACCGATGATAATGGTCGCTATCGCTTCTTGAATCTGCCGCCCGGAACATACACCGTGACGGTTGAGGAGGGCGGCGGTTTCGCCAGATTCGAGCAGGCGAATGTGGATGTCAATCTTTCGAAGACCTCGAACGTGACCGCCACATTGCAACCCAAAGGGTCTACTGCCAGCGTTGACGTGACGGCCAGTTCCGGCGCGTCGATTGATACAACGAGCACCACGACTGGCACGAACGTTTCGAGCAACCAATTCGAGAACTTCCCGACCGGACGTACAGTGCAATCGCTCTACACGATTGCTCCGACCGCCGCTCGCTCCGGCCTGCGCGATGCGTCGGGTCGTGACCGCGATCCTTCGGTCGCCGGTTCATCCGGTCCTGAGAATAACTACATTCTCGACGGCGTCAACGCCACCGACCCGGCCTTCGGCGGATCGGGCGCGAACCTGCCGTTCGAGTTTGTGCAGGAAGTCGAAATCAAAACGGGCGCCTTCGGCGCAGAGTATGGCCGCGCGACGGGCGGCATCTTCAACGTCGTCACCAAGAGCGGCACGAACGAGTTTCACGGTGACGGCTTCGGCTACTTCACGACCAAAAGCCTCGTGCGTTCGGTCAAGAATCTTCCTTTCACGGGCGCAGCCGCGAGCGGCTTCTCAGAGATTGACGCCGGTTTTGACATCGGCGGCCCGATTGTCAAAGACAAGTTGACGTTCTTCGCGGCTTTTAACCCGCAGCGTCGCACCAACGACTTTATCACGCAAAGCTTCCATCAGAACGTGAGCAATAAGATTACGACTCCGTACTACGCTGGCAAGCTGACGTGGCAGATCAACCAGAACAACGCGGTGAACCTTTCGACCTTCGGTGATTTCACGCGCCAGTCTGGTTTCCTGTTCCGCATCAACAACCGCCTTCCGGATAGCGGATTCGGCGCGGACGTGAACAGCTTCCGTGGCGTCATCGAGACGGGCGGACATAACTACGCCGCGCGTTTGAATTCAACCATCACGCCGACGTGGATCGGCGAGTTCCTGTTCGGCCTGCACTTCCAGCGCGCCAACACCTCCCCCGGCGACGGTAATACGCAGGGCGGCAACCGTTCGGTCACAGACCTCTTCGCCGTTCGCTCGGGCAACACCATCCGTCCGATTGTCAGCACGAACGTGTTAACAACCGGAGTCCCAACGGCCCCAAATCCCCCGCCCCCAACGCAAGACCTGTTCGGTGCCTACGTTGACGGTCGCGGCGGCGTCCTTGAGCGCAACTACGTGCGTCAGGGCTTCGGCCTCATCTCCAACCAGAAGCGTGATCGCTGGGAGATGGCCGCTCGCCTCCAGAACCTCTGGGGCAAGCACACCTTCAAGTATGGCTTTGAATACAACATCAACAAGTACAAGATTCTGACCACCTCTTCCGGCCCGGCGGGCACGTATCTCGATCCGAGGGGCCAGGAGACGGGCGCGCGGCTGCCGGCGACCACGATGCCGGGCGGCGTTCGCGTGACCAACCGCTTCGGCGTCTGCACGGCGGTGAGCGCGACCGCAGTTGAATGCCCGACCGCGCGCTTGGCGCTTCGTCTGACTCAGATCATCGCTGCTGGTCAGGGGCCGACGGGCATCACGACGGCGACGACTAACGCGGCTTTGACCGACGCACAGCTCAACGTCAATCCGATTCTCGTGCTCGACTCGGTTCGCGCACGCGACTTCTTCCTGAACACGGGCAACGGCACGACCAAGTCGAGCGTGACGAGCTTCTACATGCAAGACGAGTACAAGCTGACGAGAAACGTGCAGCTCAACCTCGGCCTGCGCTGGGACTTCCAGACGGCCAAGGGCGTCCAGTCGACCTATCTCAAGCTCAACAAATTCGGTCGCAATATCGAGCCGCGCGTCGGCATCACGTGGGACTTCACGGGCAGGGGCAAAGGCAAAGTTTATCTGAACTATGCCAAGTACCTTGAGACCCCGATCCCGCTCGACATCAACGTGCGCGCCGGTGGCGACGAGATTCAGCAGGATAGAAACGCCAACCTGATCCGCTTGGATGCTCCGAACGCCTCGATCATTACGGCGGGCACGGCTGCTGGCCTCGGCTGCCTGGGCTGCGAGCCAACCCCGATTGATTTCGACATCAAGCCGCAGACGGTCAACGAGACAGTCGGCGGTATCGAGTACGAGATCATGCGCGACCTGACGCTCGGCGCTGCCGGTCGTTATCGTTCACAGGGTTCGGTCATCGAAGACGGCTCGTTCGACGATGGCACGACCTACTTCCTGTTCAACCCGGGCGAGAGCTTGACCGAGCGTCTGGCTTGCGCCGACCCGACCATCGGTTGTTTCGGTCGCGCCCGTCGCTACTATCGCTCGCTTGAGTTCACGGCCAACAAGCGTTTCTCGAACAACTATCAGTTCATCGCTTCTTACGTGTTCTCCAGCCTGATTGGTAACTACGAAGGTCTGTTCCGCAACGACAACGGACAGTCCGACCCGAACATCACCAGCTTGTTCGATTTGCCGAGCCTGCTGGCAAACACCTACGGACGTTTGCCGAATGATCGTCCGCACCAGTTCAAGTTCAACGGTTCATACCAGACCCCGTGGAAACTGCTCGTCTCGGGCAACTTCTACATGCAGTCGGGTATTCCGTTCAGCGCGTTGATTCCGCATCCGATCTACGGCGAGAACGAAGGCTTCCAAGACCCGCGCGGAACGTCGCTCTTCCCGGCAGATGCTCCGGGCGGCATCAAACGCGGCACCAATCGCACTCCGACGACGAGCCAGCTCGACCTCGGATTCTACTATCCGATTCAGTTCGGCGAGAAGAAGCAGTTGCGCTTGCAGCTTGACTGGTTCAACGTCTTCAATTCGCAGCGTGCGGTGACGGTGGATCAGACGGTGCGCGTGAGCAACGGCATTCCGGGCGCCGGCGCAAACCGCTTCACCAATCCGTTCTTCGGAACCGGTCAGGTCTTCCAGTTCCCGACGGCGCTTCGGTTGGGCGTGAAGTTCACCTTCTAAGCTGACGGCTTACACAGCGAGGTCTTATGCAGATGAGGCCCATGTGACAGCCCTTTAACCGGGAGAAGCGCAAGATAATAATTGCGCTTCTCCCGTTCTTTTTAGTAGTATCCACATTACAAATTTTCGCCAAGTTGACTTCCCCCTCGACCCTTTGAAATATTGAGAAAGGAGTAGCCGTTATGTTTCTCCGCTCAGGTCGAGCATCGGCTCGCGTTCGTTTACCATTACTTCGCTTCATTCTGCTGACGCCCGTTTTGTTGCTGCTCTGTGTGTCTTCGCTCCATGCGCAAATGGGCACGGATTCCACGGGGACGGGTGGCAAGCACACCATCAAGGGTCGCATCTTCTTTCCATCCGGGAGACGGATTGACAGTTCAATCAAAATCACGCTCGAAAGCATCACGACCGGCAATCTCTCCGTCTTTGCGGATTCCTACGGCACCTTCAGTTTCACCAATCTGGTCGGCGGCACGTACACAATCGTCATCGAAGCTAGCGAATATTATGAGGGCATCCGCGAGTCGGTCACGATAGACGACGGCGGCGGACGGTATGTTAGAACTGTCGCCAACATCATCAGCGTGAATCTCCAGCTCGTGCCCAAGCGCGCGAACACGAGCAAGCCCGGAGTGGTCAATGCCGCGCTCGCAAGTATTCCGAAAAACGCGCTTGAGCTTTATGACAAGGGGCTGGAGAGCGGACAGGCTGGCGACGCCAGGAAGGCCATTGAGTATTTCAATGGCGCGCTCAAGATTTACCCTGAATTCGCGCTCGCGCTCAACGAGCTGGGCGTGCAATATCTGACTTTGAAGCAGACGGACAAGGCGATTGAAATCTTGCGCGATGCCGTCAAGTATGCGCCGAATGAGACGACGCCGCATCTCAATCTGGGCATCGCGCTCTATACCAAGAATGAGATCACGGAGTGCGAGGCCGAGCTGCAAGAGGCGATCAAGAAAAATCAGAAGTCATGGGCGGCGCACATGTACCTCGGCTTAACCCGGCTCAAGCAGCGCAATTACGACGAGGCCGAAAAAGAGTTGCTGCAAACTTTGACTTTGGGCGGCGATAACCTGAGCTTGCCGCATTATTACCTGGGCGGCATCTACTGGAGACAGAGCAATTACAAACGAGCCGCAGATGAGCTGGAGAAGTATCTCAAGCTTTCGCCCAAAGCTCCCGACGCAGAGCAAACGAAAAAGACGATCAAGGAGCTGCGCAGCAAACAGCACTGAAACGCACGCCCGTCACTCGAACGCCAAGCTTATGTCTGACATAAGCTTTGGTAAGAGCGTGAGAGCTAAATTTGAATTGACCAGTGGGATGTAGGGGCACGGCTTGTCCCTGCCCGCCTCTCATCGCACACAAGGTTCGCGCCTGCGCGCGGCGGGCTGAGGACTTGTCCCTGCCCCTACAATTTGAAGGCCGCCCGTTCATCTGAAAAACGCTATAGAACAAAGGAGTCGCCACACATGCTTGATCTTCATCAACGACCCCGCGTCTGTCGCGGCTGGCTGCGCCTGCTGGCCGTCTGTCTGTGCTTACCGGCGGCTCTGGCCTCCGCACGCGCGCAGGGCGTCGGGGCGAATCGCGGAGAGATAACGGGCAACGGCGGCGCGCGTTCGATCAAGGGACAAATTTATCTGTCGGGCGGAGACACTAAAACCAACCGCTTCAAAGTTCGGCTGGATAATCCCGATTCGGGGACGATGGTCGCCACGACTGACGCTGACGGGCAGTTCAGCTTTAACGGGCTGACGGCGGGCAGCTTCACCATCATCATCGAAGGCACAGACGAGTGGGACACCATGCGCGAGAGCGTTTACATAGACCAATACGGCGGCTCAAAAATTAACATCGTCCCGATTTACATGCGCCGCAAACCGTCAGCCGATCCCGCGTTTGCCGGAATCCCCAGGCCCGCGCTCGACCTCTACATCAAAGGGACTGAGGCCGAACAAAAAGGCGACCACAAAAAAGCAGCCGAGCAACTCGAAAAAGCCGTCGCCGCGTATCCAAACTTCGCGCAAGCTTATAACGCGCTCGGCATGGTCTATCTCAAACAGGCCGACGTGGGCAAAGCGGTCGAAGCTTTGGCGACGGCCTTCAAGCTCAAGCCGGATGATGCCGAGATCAACTTAAACTACGGCATCGCGCTCTTACAGAAAAAGGATTTCGCCGCCTCCGAAGAACGCCTGCGCGCCGCGCTCAAAGAGAAGGATGAGATAGCCTCGCCCCATTATTATTTGGGCATGGCTCTCATCAATCAGAAAAAATTCGATGACGCTCAGGCGGAATTAGAGCGCGCCGTCTCTCTGCCCGGCGGAGATAATTACGCGCTGGCGCACAGATATTTGGGCGGCCTCTACTGGGGCAAGAGCGATTTCAAACGCGCCGCCGACGAGTTGGAGAAATACTTAAAGCTCTCGCCGAAAGCGGCGGACGCAGATAAGACGAAGGACGCGATTAAAGAGTTGCGGAGCAAAGAGAAGGGCAAGGGCTAATCTCAAATTTCACATCTCAAATCTCAAAATTTGAAAGCTTTAAATATTGAATTCCAACAGGTGTCCCATCTTCTCTTTCTTTGTCCGCAAATAACCTTCAGCGGGTTTGGTCGGCGCGACCTCAATTGAGACGCGCTCGACGATATTCAGTCCGGCCTCTTCCAGAGCACGCAGCTTCAAAGGATTGTTCGACATCACGCGCACCTGACACAGGCCGAGGTCAAACAGTATCTCCGCGCACTGGCGATACTCTCTGAGGTCTGCGGCGAAGCCGAGCCGCTCGTTCGCCTCGACCGTGTCCGCGCCTTTGTCCTGCAATTCGTAAGCGCGAATCTTGTTGACGATGCCGATGCCGCGCCCCTCCTGCTGTTGATAGACGATAGCTCCGCGCCCTTCCTGCTCGATCAGCTCCATCGCGCGATGGAGTTGTCTGCCGCAATCGCACTTGGTCGAGCCGAAGACATCGCCCGTCAAACATTGCGAATGAATGCGGACGAGCGTCGGGACATCCGCCTTGAGGTCTCCTTTGAAGAGGACGACGAAAGTTTCGTCGCTCGTCAGCGAACGATAAGCCGCGATCTTGAACTCACCGATTTCGGTCGGCAGCCGCGCCTCGGCCACGCGCTCGACCGAGAGCTGGTCAGGCGCGGGCGGGCAGATGACTGTCGTTGCTTCTTCTTCCAAAATACTTGCTCCTTGTTATTTTGAACGATTATAAAAGCAACCGCCCTCAAGCGACAAGCTGTGCCTGCCGGAAGCAGTGGGTCAGCTTCACTGAAAAAACCAAAGCAGTTTCGCGCAAAGGCGCAAAGGCGCAAAGCAGGAACGCCAAGCTGTTGAATGCAACTGGCTCTTAGCGTGTCTTCCTTTGCGTCTTTGCGCCTTTGCGCGAGATTCTTTTTCTTCGTCAGGTTTGAAACTTTCCCATTTTCTCATCAAGAGATGATTGCCGCCGCGCGACCTTGCGCGTTAAGATAGGCCGAATCTTTAAGTCCCACATTTGGCCGGGACTTCATTTTCGTTTCAGGTGAATCGTCATTGAGCAACGATGCCGACCAAGACATTCCCATAGACACTCTGGCACGAGCGGTGACGCAGGACAGTGCGGTCGGCAAGCGCGACGTGCGCGAGCGTCGTCCGGCGCTCGTCTTTCTGCGGGGCGAGCTTCTGGCCGTGCCGATTCCGCTCGACCGTGACAAAGTCATCTTAGGCCGCGCGCTCGAAGCAGACGTGCGCGTCAATGACGCGCGGGCTTCGCGCCTGCACGCGAGCATCACCGCCGAGCGCGACCCCGCGACGGGCGAGCCGCGTTATCGCATCACGGACTTAGGCTCGACCAACGGGACGATTATCAACGGCCAGCCCGTGACGAACGCTCTCCTACAGGACGGCGACAAGGTCGTCATCGGCGAGCATCTGATGCGCTTTGAACTGCTCGACGAGATTGACCGCGAGTTTCAAAAACAGATTCATCGCCTCCTCGTGCATGACGAGCTGACCGGCCTCCTGACCAGCAAGTCCTTCTTCTCCGAGCTGCGGCGCGAGGCCGCGCGCGCAGAGTTTGAAGCGCGCCCGTTCTGCGTCCTGATGATGGACATAGATCATTTCAAAACCGTCAACGACACTTACGGCCACCTCACGGGCAGCCAGACTTTGGAAGAGATTGGAGACTGCATTACGCAAGCCCTGCGCGCGGGCGATGTCGCGGCTCGCTTTGGCGGGGAAGAGTTCGCAGCCTTTCTGCTCGACGCGGACATCTTGCAGGGACTCGTCGCGGCTGAGCGCGTGCGCGCCGCAGTCGAACAGCAGGACTTTACCATCACGCGCTACAGCTCATCATCGGACGCCCCGCGCACGCATCACATCACGATCAGCATCGGCGTCGCAGCCTTTCCGGACGACGCGCGCGATCCCATCGAGCTGATCGAGCAGGCGGACACCGCGCTCTACCGCGCCAAGCGAAATGGCCGCAATCGCGTCTGCGCTTATCGCCCCTCGATCACGGCTGCCGACAGCACCGAGCCGCTGCCCGCGCGCAGGGATTGAAAATCTTGCACGTTTCGACGTAATATCTGCTAGCATACAAGAGCATTCAAAAATTTCCCTCGCACATCCCCTATCGTCATTTGAGAAAAGCCGTCATTGCTTTTGACGAAAGGATCGCTTGATGTTTAAAAGAACGCTGCCACTCATCGCCGCGACTTTTTTGTTGCTTGCCGCAAGCTCCGCATACGCGCAGAGCAAGCAGCCTGAGCGGAAGAAAGAGACGCCGCCGCCGCCCGCCGCTCAAACTCAAGCGCCGCCTGAGACGGATTCGGCAGACCTTTCGATCACAGCCAACGTGACGGCGCGCGAGCTTCGTTTTGAAGTCGTGCCGACACCGACCGTGACGTTCACCGGAAATCCTGAGCGCAAGACCACTTGGGATGCGTCGCGTCAGAACTTGCCGCGTCCCGTCCAGCCCTTCGTCACCTATCGCAACATCGGCATCCAGCTCAAGATCACCAGCGTCTTCGCAGACATTGATCGCATCGTCGCCGAAGCCCTCGGCGAAGCTCCCGTCACCGACAACATTCCGCCGCCCGCCGCGAACGCGACCGTGCCAGGCTCGCCGCCCTCTTCATCAACCCGGACGACGGCGGCGCAACCCGTCACCTCATCAACAGCGAAGCCCTCTTCCCCTGTCAACACGCCAGCCGGGAAAGGAAGGCCGTAAATGCCGCTCCATCTGTTTCGCATCACGCTTGTTTCGCTTTTGATGATTTTATCGTGCGCGCTGGCTGCGGCTCAGAGCAGTGAAGCGACCACTGCTACTGCTGCGCCGCCAGCCGAAGCACGCACGAGCGCGGATGAGACGTTCGAGCTGAACATCACCGAGCGTCACATCACGGAGACCGGCTTCGAGGCTTCGACTTCGGTTGAAGCCGGAGAAGAGAGCGCACGCGGCCTCAGACTTCGCGTCGGCGTCGGCATCGGAGCAGACGTGATCGATGTGCGCTTGCACGGCGTGCGCGGGCATGTGCGTTTTCGCGCGTCGCTCGCTCCTGTTTTGGAGCGCATCAACTCGCGCCGTCCGCCGAATCCCTCGCCCTGAAAACCCCCTTTCCTCTCCCTGAAGCAATACAAGGATGTGCTCGAACGTAGGCCCCCGATGATGAAAGCTTACGCAGTATTCGTCAAAAACTTTTTGGGAGGAGATAGCCAGTGAGAAAAATTTTTAGTGCAGGAGGATACGCCGCGCTGCTGCTTGTCGCGTGTGCCTCCATTTCGACGGCGCAACAGCCCAACACTTCTACGACGCAGAGTGGCGACAACAACGCTTCGATTACGACCAGCACGACGCGCAACGCTCAGACGGGCAATCGCGGGGCGCAGGCTCGCCCGTCGCCGACTCCTGTGACGCCCGTCCGCCCGCTCTCGGAAGAAGACCGGAGACGACAGCAGGAGGCCAGCGCGCGTCGTCAAAGGGAAGCCGAAACCGGAGACCCTGACGTGCTGCTTGATGTGCCGAACCTGTCGGTTGACGAGATCACATTGGAAGTTGAAAACCTGCGCGCGAAAGTCTCGCTTGATGCGCGGCTCGCCAATCTGTTGTCGCTGACGGCAGGCGCGGACGCGAGTATTGATAAGGTCAAGCTGACGATTAAAGGCGTCAGGGCTGAGGTGCTTTTGAAAGTCCGGCTCGACAACGTCGCGGCGATTATTGACCGCACGCTGACGACGATTGATCGCAACCCGCAGATTCTCGAACGCTTGTTGCAAAGCGTTGACAACACGGTCAATCAGGTCGGCGGCATCGCCAACACGGCTTTGCAGCCGGGCGGCATCTTGAGCCAGACCGTCAACACGCTCGGCCAGACGGTGCAACGGACGGTTGACACGACGGGCAACATCCTCGAACGCACGCTCGACACGGCGGGCAAGGTGGTCAACGAAAAGTCGGTCGGCAACGTGACGAGCCTTCGGGTGCTGAACGAGACGACCAACGCCGCCGGTCAAACTATCCGGCGCGTGACGGACACTTCGGGCGCGGTCATCGAACTCACGCTCGACGCGGCAGGCAAAGTGGTCAACTCGCGCGTCGTCAGCCAGGCGACGGGCGGCAATAAATAACTCGCTAAAAACAGCGTCTCTCCTTTGCGCCTTTGCGCCTTTGCGTGAAACTTTTTCTCACGCAAAGGCGCAAAGGCGCAAAGAAAGGCAAAAGCTTGAGTTGTGAAGCTTTAGCTACCACATCTTTTCTCTTTTCTTCACACAATTTCCGCAACTTCCGCGATTTTGGGGCGTGTGACCAGACGGGCGTGGATAAATCGCCGCGTTCAGGCAGGCTCTTCCGGCGGTTGCGCGGCACGCGCTCTGGCGGTATGCTTTAAAACCCCGCGATCAAGCTCTTCCCTGGCGAGCTTCATCTGTAATCAAGTGAAATGGAAGTTAAATAGATTCTCGTGA
This sequence comes from Pyrinomonadaceae bacterium, assembly GCA_036403295.1. Taxonomy (GTDB): domain Bacteria; phylum Acidobacteriota; class Blastocatellia; order Pyrinomonadales; family Pyrinomonadaceae; genus JACMLC01. The sequence goes on along the minus strand of DASWRG010000091.1, from coordinate 31,275 downwards.
GCGCGAAACTTAATCTTGCCAGTAAGCCTTTCCGTAATCGCACGCTGCCGTGGCTGATTACGGCGATCATCATGAGCGCGTCGCTCGTCGCGCTCATCTTAATCTTCACCGCCAGCCGAAAAGCTCGTGCCGATGCTGACCGCGCGGCGGCTGATCTGGACGCTTTTCGCAAACAGGAAGCCGCGCTCATCCAGAAAAAAGAGGAGATGAATCGCGCGCTCACGCCTGAGCAGCGTCAACTCTTGAACGCCGCGCACTCTTTGGTGGATCGCAAGCGTTTCTCGTGGTCGCGTCTCTTCGCAGACCTTGAGGCCGCTCTGCCCGGCAACGTGCGCGTCACACGCATCAATGTCAAAGACGTGTACATGCGCGGCGGTCAGACCTACGCCGAATTGGAATTGAGCGTGATGAGCAAGGCTTCGAGCGATGATGTCACGAACATGATCGGCGAGATGTCGCGCGGCGGAGTCTTTGAGGCCGAGCCGACGGCGCAGAATCTACAAAAGGGGTCATCGAACGCGGGCGGCATGGAGTGGGTGCTGCGTGTGATTTACAGGCCGCGCGCGGGCGCGCCCGCTTCGAGCGCGGAGCAGCCGCAGAGCGTCGCGCAGGCTGACGCTTCGAATGGAGGTGCGCGATGAGCGAGTCGCATCCGCCGCAAACCGAAAAGACCGCGACCGTCGGGCGCGAGCAGCTTCGCGTGCGCGTGGAGCAACTGCGCCGGTCGCGCCAACACGGCATGTTCGGCGTCCCTGAACTCGTCGGCCTCGCGGCGAGCGGCCTCATGCTGCTCGCGGTCGTCTTCGCTTACTTCTATTTTCTGACGCCCGCGCAGGCGCGCAGCAAAGCAATCGAAGCTGAGCGGGCGCATTTGCAGGAGCGTCTGCGTGTGGCGGAAGCGGGAATCAATCCCAATGCCAGCTTGCAGGCGTCTGTTGATGAGATCAATCAGAGCCTTGAAAAGTTTGAGAGCGAGGCTCTCATGCAACGCGCGACGGGACGCATGGATTTGTACGGCGAGCTTAATGCGATGATGCGCAAGCATGGTCTGCGCAACACGGCGGGGCCGGTTTACACTGCCCTCGACGCTTTGGGCAGTCCGGGCGCGCCGACGACTGCGGCCAAAACCGGCAGCGCGCGCTGGCAGAGTCTCTATCCGGGCATCGGCATCGCCGTCACGGTCGAAGGGCCGTATGCGAACCTGCGCCGCTTCCTGCGCGAGGTCGAAGCGAGCAAGCAGTTTATTATTATCAACGCCGTCGAACTGGAGGGCGTGTCGGATGCGAACTCGCAGACGGGCGCGGCTCTCGTCAGTTTGCATCTGGACATGGCGACCTATTTTCGGCGTGAGAGCGCGCCGACTGATTTGACGCCGGCCTCTGCGACGCGTTAAGAGCGAAAGAACGGCAGTTCGAGATTTATGAAATTATTTGAAGGCAAAACTCCGGCGGAACGTAACAAGCTGATCGCGGCCATCGCGCTCGGCGTGATCGCGTTCGCTTCGCTCGCGTACATGTTCTTAGGCTCTTCGTCGAGTCCGTCGCCGCAGAATCGAAACGCCAACAGCAATCGAGCGGCGCAAGCCGGACAGAGCCCGGCGGACGTTACGGCCACACAGACGACCACGAAGCTGCCGTCGCCGTCGCAGGTGCGCGTCGATACTGAGACTCTCGCGCCGCCGACGCCTGTGATTTACACGCAGTCGTCATACTCTGCGCCGGAAGCCGGACGCAACATCTTCGCCTTCTACGTCGCGCCGACGCCGACGCCGAAGGCCGTTGTGACGCCGACGCCGACACCGACTCCGCCGCCGCCACTTGTGCTCGCCTCGCTTTCACCAATCAATGTCTTCGCGCGGACGGGCGATTTCACGCTCGAAGTCTCAGGCGATAAGTTCACGCCCGCGTCAGCCATCGTCGTGGACAACAATCCGCTGCCGACGCGCTACGTCAACGCGCAACAGCTTTCAGCGACCGTGCCCGCCGCGATGATCGCTAACGACGGCGCGCGTCAGATTAAAGTGAGCACGCCCGACGGCACGCTCTATTCAAACACGATGCCTCTCATGGTCACGCCGCCGCCCGTGCCGAACTATCTCTACATCGGCATCATCGGCAAAGCGCATTACAACGACACCGCCGTCTTGAAGGATAAGAGCAACCCGAAAGAGCTTTTGAACGTGCAGCGCGGCGATGTCCTCGGCGGACGCTTTCGCGTGACCAGCATCTCAGACCGCGAGATAGAGCTGACCGATACCACTCTGCGCATCAAACACAAGTTGCCTTTCATGGAAGAGAAGGGACAGGCTGGCCGGAACACGCCGGGCACGAGAGGCGTGCCACAGGATAATATAGACTCTGGCATTCCCGGCATCCCGAACGTCCCGCGTTATCAACCGCCCAATCGCGCAGAGCAACCGCAGGACGACGATGACGACAACGAAGAGATTCCGGGCATTCCCAATAAGCCGGACATGCAGTGAGTTTTTATGAAGCTGCGTCTTTCTCAACAGGTCAACGCTTCTTTGTCGCGCTCTAGCGGTCGCGGCGAAGCGGGATACACGCTCGTCGCGTTGCTCGCGCTGATGACGATTCTGGCGTTGACGATGATCGCGATTGCGCCGAACCTCAGACAACAGGCCGAGCGCGAGCGAGAGATAGAATCCATCAATCACGGCGAAGAGATCGCCGAAGCGATTCGACTTTACGTCCTCGAAAAACGCGCTCTGCCGACCTCTATGGATCAACTGCTCGAAGGCTTGCCTCGCGGCTCGAAGAAGCTTCAAATTCTGCGTCCCTCCGCCGCGATAGACCCGCTCTCAAGCACCGGCGAATGGAAATTGGTCAGAGCCAATGATGCGTCGCTCACCGAATTTCAGCGCAAAGTAATGCTTTATAACAACGGCACGTTGCCGCCGACGCGAGATGAAACGCGCGTCCCGGAAGTTTATGGACAGGTCATCAAGCGCATGTCGGGTTTGATCAACACCAAGTCGGATGACGCGGAGGCCGCGCCCGGCGGCGAAGATAATTCGGAAAATAGCTCAGGCCCGTTCATCGGCGTCGTCAGCCGCAATCGCAGTGACTCGGTCATCACCTACTACGGCATCGAACGACACGACCAGTGGATCTTCACGCCTCTCTTCAGATATTAATTTTTCTTTCCAACTAACAAGCGAGCTGTCGGCTCACACGCGCGCGAGCCCGGTGTGCGCGCACTATAATTTTCTCTCACGCGTGCTTTCAAATTTTTCGAAATGCGATTGAAAGTTGATGACGACACGTCGTCAATTCACTTCATCTGTGTGCATCAACGAAAATATTTTTCTCTCACATGAAAAAAATATTTCACGAATGATTAATAAGTTGTTGACAACTGCGCGCTTTACGTTTATATACCAACATGTTGTGCGCCGCTTACTCTTGGCCACAAGAAGAAAATAGATACAGTATCTTGTGGTCATAGCTACAAACTAAAAAAAGGAGCAGCAACAACCTATGGCAACTAAGAAAGCAGCAGGAAAGAAAGCCGGAGCCAAAAAGGGCGGCGGTGGAGCCAAAAAGGGTGGCGGTGCCAAGAAAGGCGGCGGCGCCAAGAAGTCCGGCGGTAAGAAGTCGGCAAAGAAGAGATAGTTCAACCGCACAGGAAACAGCAACTACAAACACTTTCCATAGGCGCACGCAATCTGGCCTTCACGGCCAATCAAAGGAACGGTCAATGCTTCAAGCGAAGCTTACCGTTCCTTTCTTTTTTATTTATCATCATGCGAGAGAAGCCTCTTCGGTTTACGATTTCACGATTCACGATTTAAGATTTGCCTCATCATGCTACACGTCGCGCTCTTAGAACCGGAGATTCCGCCGAACACGGGCAACATCGCGCGTCTCTGCGCGGCGACGCGCACGCAGTTGCACATCGTCGGCGCGACCGGCTTTCGGCTCGATGATCGCGCAGTGCGTCGCGCCGGGCTGGACTACTGGCCCGAAGTCGCTTTGCATCGTCACAGAGACATGGCCGCGCTCCACGAATTTTTGCCCGCCTCAAGATTCCTGTATCTGACGACGAAGGCCGAAAAGTCTTACGCCGCATGGAATTTTCAAGAGGATGATTGTCTGGTTTTTGGCCGCGAGACGCGCGGTTTGCCGGAAGAGCTATTGCGCGCCAACCGGGAAAGATGCCTGACGATTCCGATGCTCAATCCGAAGGTGCGCAGCCTCAACCTCGCCACCTCCGTCGCCATCGTGCTTTATGAGGCTTTGAGACAAACAGGGGCTTTCGATTCCTGAACGATTCGGGTTCACGCAAAGGCGCAAAGAGAAAACCAAAGCACGCCAAGAAAGCTTCAACTCCTTTGCGGTCTTTTTGCTTTTCTTCGCGCCTGTGCATGAAACTTGCCGCCCAATTAGTTCAATTTCCGCACGCATGTTAGAATAAGAGGTTTCGTCAAGCGCGAAAATTTTAACGACCCTTATCTTAATGGAAGAACTATGACTGAAGAGAGACAAAAGATACGCAATATCGCCATCATCGCGCACGTCGATCACGGCAAGACGACGCTCGTGGACGCGATGCTCAAACAGGCCGGAACCTATCGCGCGAATGAACACATCATTGATCGCGTGATGGACTCGATGGATTTGGAGCGCGAGCGCGGCATCACCATCATGGCGAAGAACACAGCCGTACGGTACGGCGACGTGAAGATCAACATCGTGGACACGCCCGGCCACGCGGACTTCGGCGGCGAGGTCGAGCGCGTTTTGAAGATGGTGGACGGCGTGATGCTCCTGGTTGACGCGGCTGAGGGGTGTCTGCCGCAGACGCGCTTTGTGCTGCGCAAAGCTTTGGAGGCTCGCTTGCCGGCCATCGCGGTCGTCAACAAGATTGACCGTCAGGACGCGCGCCCGGCGGAAGTCGTGGATGAGATTTACGAACTCTTTCTCGATCTTGATGCGACGGATGAGCAAATAGAGTTTCCGATTCTCTACGCAGTCTCGCGCGACGGCGTGGCGAAGAAAAACTTGGAGGAAGACTCGCGCGATCTGCGTCCCTTGTTCGATCAGATCGTGGCGACGATTCCAGCTCCGCGCCCGCAGCGCGAAGACTCTCTGCAACTCCTCGTCGCCAATCTCGATTACGATTCGTACGTCGGGCGTCTCGCCATCGGTCGTATCTTTTCGGGCGAGATCGAGGTCGGCGCGACGGTCGCCATCGCGCGACGCGACGGCTCTGTGCAGAAGACGCGCGTGTCGCAGCTTTACGTCTTCGAAGGATTAAAGCGCGAGCCGGTCGAGCGCGCGGGCACGGGCGAGATCGTCGCGCTCGCGGGCATGGAAGGCATCGAGATCGGCGAGACGATTACGAGCGCGGATAATCCGCAACCGCTTCCGGTCATCGCCGTTGACGAGCCGACGATTGCGATGATCTTCGGCGTCAACAATTCGCCGTTCGCGGGACGCGAGGGCAGGTTCGTGACTTCGCGCCAGATAAAAGAGAGGCTTGATAAAGAGGTCTTGGGCAACGTCGCCATAAGGGTTGAGGAGACAGACTCGCCGGATCAATTCAAAGTGTCCGGGCGCGGCGAATTGCAGCTCGCCATCTTGATCGAGATGATGCGGCGCGAGGGTTACGAGCTTCAAGTTTCAAAGCCGCAGGTCATCACGCGCAAGGTGGACGGGCAAATCTTAGAGCCAATCGAGCAGGTCGTCGTCGATTGTCCTGACGAGTTCATCGGCGTCGTCACCGAAGCGATGGGGCGACGCAAGGGTCAGATGATGAAGATGGTCAATCACGGGACGGGGCGCGTGCGCCTGGAATTTGAAACCCCGTCGCGCGGCCTCATCGGCTTTCGCAATGAGTTTCTGACCGAGACGAAGGGCACAGGACTTTTGAACACGCTCTTCCTACGCTTCGGCGCGTGGCAAGGGGAGATGCGCGGACGCTCTACCGGCTCGCTCGTCGCAGACCGGATGGGCGAGACGACGACATACGCTCTCTTTAATTTGCAGGAGCGCGGCACGATGTTCACGCGCCCGCAGACGAAAGTTTACGAAGGCATGATTATCGGCGAGAACGCCCGCGCGGTTGACCTCGATGTCAATGCTATCAAGGAGAAGAAGCTGACGAACATGCGCGCCGCTTCCGCAGACGAAGCGATGCGCCTCGTACCCGTCAAAGATTTATCGCTCGAACAGGCTTTGGAGTTTATTGCTGACGACGAGCTGGTCGAAGTCACGCCTCAAACAATTCGCTTGCGCAAACGCGTCTTGAGGGCAAACGAGAGGCCGAAGAAGAAAGAGGCTTAACCTTAACAGAGAGCAGACGAGTTATATGAATGACACTTCGCCTGAAATTGAAGCGATGGTGCATCCGATGATGATGCAGCGCAACCGGCGAAGAGAGATTTATCATGGGAGCGTTGATGTTCGACGCCGCGCGCGAATTCGTCATCGCGTCTTTGCCACAAGACCTGCCGCCGCTCGAATTCAAACGCAGGTTGTTCGAGCGGATTTACGATTGCTCGATGGAATCCATTCTGAATGGCGAGTGTGATAAATTGCCGGAAGACTAAAGCGGCTCGCTAGCTCTTCGTCTCTTCCTCATCGTCGTCATCATCCTTCTCCGGGTCGTACACCTCATAACCCGTCTCGTCGTCGTAATAATATTTTCGTTCCTCCTGATCGCGTTCGAGTGAGGACGATTCGCCTTGTTCCGTTGTATCATCTCTGTGTTCGCTCATCTTTGTGGTCTCTCCTGAAAATTCTGCCATGTGCCGTTTTCTGACTTACGCGGGCGAGTCTATCCTGCTGGCGGATTTGTTGTACCGTCCGGTCAACTCGCTGATTATGCAGAGCCATCACGCGCGCGAAAGGGAAGAGCCTTTGAACGGCGACGGCTTCGGCGTCGGTTGGTACGTGCCGGAGACTGATCCGACGCCGTGCGTCCAGCGTTCGGTGACGCCCGCCTGGTCGAATCGCAACCTGCAAAATCTGGCGACGAAGACGCGCGCCGCAAAGCTCTTCGCGCACGTGCGCGCGGCCTCGCCCGGGATGGCCGTCAACGAAGCCAATGTGCATCCGTTCAGTTACGACCGTTTTATGTGGATGCACAACGGCGTCATCGCGGGCTTTCATCGCGTCAAGCGCAAGCTTCGTGACTCGCTCAAAGACGAATTTTATAACATGATTCAGGGCACGACCGATTCCGAGCACGCCTTCGCGCTCTTTCTCAACTTCCTGCGGACTCCCTTTAATCAGACTGACGCGGAAGAGATGCGACGCGCGCTCGTCGAAACCATCTCGCTTCTCAATAAGCTGACCGTAGACGCAGGCATCACGGAGGCTTCATTCTATAACTTCGCGGTGACGGACGGACAGACGATGGTCGTCTCGCGCTTCTGTTCGGCGGAGGGAATCAAGGGAGCTTCGCTGCATTACTCGCGCGGGACGCGCTTTGAATGCCTTCCAGACGGCGTGTGCGATATGCACTCGGTCGCGCAGGAAGAGGAGGCGCAGAGCGTCATCGTCTCAAGCGAACGCCTGACGGACGATGAAACGGATTGGGCTGACGTGCCGGACAATCACACCATCACGGTCACGCCGGATTTTCGCGTCAGGCTCGAACGGATATAAAACTTAAAGACCAATTTTTTAAGATGATGAAATCGAAACACACACACATTATTTTCGCTCTCATCCTTTTCCTCCTCGCGCCGTCGTGGCGGTTGGCCGTCTCGGCTCAGTCGCTCACAGTGCGCGAGATCATGAGCGAGCCTTCGATTGCCGGGATGCGTCCCGACGGGGAGCAGCTTTCGCCGGACGGCTTGCGGGTCGCGTTCCTGTGGAGCGCGACCGGCAAAGAGCCGCGCGACCTGTATCTGGTCGAGACCAGTCGCGCCACGCCCACGAAGCCTGTGCTGCTCGTGCGCGCGGTTGATGAGCCGAAGGAGTCGCGCGAAGACAAGACCAGGACGAAGGACGAAGCCGCGACGGGCGAGCGCAAAGAGGAGCGCGTCATGCAGCGCGACGCCGCGCAGCAGGCGCGCGAGCAGAGCATCAACGCCGTCGAATGGTCTCCGAATTCAAAGCGGCTGCTTTTCTCAAAGGGCGGCGACCTCTACACGATTAAGGTTGAGGGCGACAACCCCGCTCTTGCTGTGCCGAAGAGACTGACGCGGACGGTCGCGTTCGAGGGCGGCGCGGAATGGCTCGCCGATTCGCGCCGTATACTTTATCAATCGAGCGGCAATCTGTTTGTCCTGGACGCGGACGAAACCTCTCTCGTGCAGGTCACGCGCGAGGGCGGCGGCAACGCTTCAATCTTCGGCGCGCAGGCTTCGGAGGACGGCTCGCGTGTGGCTTACATCGTTTCGGATAACTCGAAGCAGCGCGCCCTCTTCGTACCGAATTATACGGGCGAGTTCGTGTCTGCGCCGACGGTTCGTCGCGGCTGGACTGACCAGCGCGTGCAGGTCGTTCAAACCGACGGCTCAACTGAGCAAGCCGTTGTCGCCAGGCTGCCCGCGCCCGAAGGAGCTTCGTACATACGCGGCGTGCGCTGGACGCCGGATAGCATGTCTCTCATCATTGACCGGATTGACCGGGACACGAAACGCCGTCAGATTTACTTCGCCGATGCGAAAGACGGCGCGGCGACTCTGATTGAAGAAGAGACTGACGCGAAATGGATCGCGCCGCTCTCGCGCATCATCGAAGTCTCTCCGAAAGGCGACCAGCTTCTCTTCGCCTCGGAGCGCGACGGCTTCAATCATCTCTACGTCAAGCCTCTGCGGCGCGATGGCAAGCAAGCGTCGGGCGATATTTCCAAAGGCGTCAAACAGCTCACGAGCGGCAAGTGGGAAGTGGACTGGGCGAAGTGGATGCCGGACGGCGAGCATGTTATCTATTCGTCAACTCAAGACTCGACTGCCGAAAGGCTGTTCCATCTCATTAATGTGCCACCCGGCAACGTGATTACGGGATTCGGGGAAGATAACGGAATGAACACCGACCCGCAGCTCTCAAAAGACGGCGCGCTGTTGCTCTTCGAGCATTCGACATGGAATGAGCCGACAGACCTCTACACCGTTACGATAAGTGATGTGACGAAGAAAACTTCGGTTCTGCGTCGCTTGACTCGCACAGTGCCCGACCGCTTCAAACAGATCAACTGGGCGACGCCACAGTTCACGGAGTTCAAAGCCAAAGACGGCAAGATGGTCAAGGCTCGCGTTTATACTCCGCCGAATTTTGATAAGACGAAAAAATATCCGGCGGTCGTCTTCGTGCATGGCGCGGGATATTTGCAGGACATCATTAACGGGTGGAGCTACTATTACCGTGAAGCGATGTTCAATCACATACTGACGGAGCGTGGCTACGTCGTGCTTGAGATTGATTACAGAGGCTCTTCAGGATACGGGCGCGAGTGGCGGACGGATGTTTACGATTATTTGGGCGGCCTTGATTTTCAAGACCATCTCGACGGGATAGATTTCATCGTCAAGAATTACGCGGTTGACGCCGCGCGCGTGGGGATGTACGGCGGCTCTTACGGCGGCTTTATGGCCGAGCTGGCGGCGATGCGTGCGCCTGAACATGTGGCATGCGCGGCTGCCCTGCGTCCCGTCGCGGACTGGAAAAACTATTTCGCTTCGTCTCCGGTTTACACGACCGAGCGTTTGGGCTTTCCTGATAAAAATCCCGAAGCATACAAGCGCAGCTCTCCGATAACTTATGCTGAAAAGCTCAGCCGCCCGCTTCTCATCCTGCACGGCATGGTTGACGACAACGTGCATTTTCAAGACAGCGCGCAGCTCATCGACAAGCTCATCAAGCTCGGCAAGTCGGAATATTTTGAAGTGATGTTCTACCCGAACGAGAATCACTCATTCACCAAACCGGAAAGCTGGACGGATGAGTACGAGCGGATACTGAGATTCTTCGAGCAGCATTTAAAATCAAATGAACCGCAGAGACGCTGAGACGCAGAGAGAAAAAGAAAGTAGGCAGTTGGCAGTTGGCAGGAATAGCTTGCTTCTTATCTTATTTTTATCTTCTCTGCGTCTTTGCGCCTCTGCGGTATATTTAGTGTGTGAGGAAAAATAACTGAATGAGAATCCTTGTGACGGGCGGGGCGGGTTTTATCGGTTCGCATTTGTGCGAGCGTTTGATTAATGACGGGCATGAAGTGATTTGCCTCGACAATTTTTTTACGGGGCGGCGCGAGAATGTCTTTCAGCTTTTCGACAACCCGCGCTTTGAGTTGATTCGTCATGACGTGATCGAGCCGATTCTGCTCGAAGTGGATCAAATCTATAACCTCGCCTGTCCGGCCTCGCCCATTCATTACCAGTACAATCCGGTCAAGACCGTCAAGACCAGCGTGATGGGCGCGATCAACATGCTCGGCATGGCGAAGCGAGTCCGCGCGCGTATCCTGCAAGCTTCGACCTCGGAAGTCTACGGCGACCCGGAAATTCATCCGCAGCCGGAAAGCTACTGGGGCAATGTCAATTGCAACGGGATTCGGGCGTGTTACGATGAAGGCAAGCGTTTGGCTGAAACTCTGATGATGGATTATCACAGGCAGAATCATGTGGACACGCGCATCGCTCGCATCTTTAACACCTATGGCACGCGGATGGTGGAGAACGACGGGCGCGTGGTCTCGAACTTCATCGTGCAGGCTCTCAAAGGTCAGGAGTTGACCATCTACGGCACGGGCGAGCAGACGCGCTCCTTCTGTTATGTGGATGATCTGGTCGAAGGCTTGATTCGCCTGATGAACACGGACGGCGTGCATGATCCCGTGAACCTCGGAAACCCCGGCGAGTTCACGATGAAGGAGCTGGCGCAGGAGATTGCGAGCCTCTGCGGCATCGAGGCCGCGATCAAATACGAGCCGCTGCCGCAGGACGACCCGAAGCAGCGCAAGCCCGACATCACGCGCGCCAAACAATTGCTCGGATGGGAACCGAAGATTCCGCTCCGCGAGGGCTTGCAACGCACCATCGCTTACTTTGCAGAGAAACTAAATCAGACACAGAAGATGAAATAACGTAACGACAGTTCGCCATCAGCAAGGAAACTCACAGAGCCTGCGCCAGCAGGCGGCCAGAGTCTAGCCCCATGCGTGAGCATGGGGTCAGAGCCAAGTTTAGAGATAGAGCCTGCGTGAGCTGGCGACAGATGAGAGGCAAGCAATCATCTGTCGCCAGCTCACGCAGGCTCTTTAGAATCTGATGTGACGTGACCCCATGCTCACGCATGGGGCTACACTCTCTCGCCTGCTCGCGCAGGCTGGTTGAATTTTTACGTCTAACTGACGTTAACATAGGAGCTGTGAGCGGCGAATTCCTTTCTCTTTGCTCAATAATTTCGGGCTTCCCGCGTTGACAATGGCGCGCGGGGCGTGTTAATAACCGTTGCACCTCCGGGCGTATGAGCTTCGCTTAGATGCGGCGAAGATTTAAGCAGTAAGGAGTTTGTGGGCGGGGCGCGCGCGCGTTGCAGGTTGTCTAACCTTCAGAACGTCACAATTGCCAAAGCTTCGGAGATGTTTCCCGCGCCCGCTCGTCTGTCAAAAACCTGCCATCATCGAAATCAGCCGAGCGTAAATTTCCGACGCGAAGCGAACTCTCTCGCCGCTTGCTGTTTTCTAAAATCGAGTGTTCACCTCGAATGCCACATGGCTCTGGTGTGATATGAGAAAGTTTTTAAGAGCACGACTGTTCGATTGCCCGCGCGTGAAGCGTGGCGCGGGATGGCTTGTTTTGTCTCTCGTGTTGCTGCTCTCCGGCTTGAGCCAGCAGGCGGGCGCACAGCAAGTCGCCGTGACGCCCGCCGCTCAAGCGCAAACCGCGCCGATCATCAAAGCTGCGGACACGAGATACAGAATCGGGCCGGGCGACATGTTAGACATACGCGTCTTCAATCGCCCGCAGTTCTCGCGCGATTCCGTGCGCGTTGATTCGAGCGGGTTGATTCGCATGCCGCTCATCGAAGGCGAGATTCGCGCGGCCTGTTTGACCGAGAGTGAGCTGGCTGCAGAGATTACGCGCCGCTATCAGGAATACCTCAGAGAGCCGCAGGTGGATGTCTTTATCAAAGAATATAACTCGCAGCCCGTCGCGGTCATCGGCGCGGTTCGCCTGCCGAGCCGCTTTCAATTGACGCGGCGCGTGCGCCTGCTTGAGTTGCTGACTTTCGCGGGCGGCCTGGCCGACAACGCCGGACGCAGTGTGCAGGTCGTCCACACGGTCGTCGGCGCGGCATGCGAGGGGGCTACGGAAAACGAGGCGACGAGCGGTCTCGATAATTACGAGTTGAGAGAGACGCTCAAGGGCGCAGAGAGCGCGAATCCGTTCGTGCAAGCGGGCGATGTCGTCAGCATTCCGGAGGCTGAGCAAGTGTTCGTCGTCGGCAATGTCTTCAAGCCCTCGGCGATTCCGCTCAAAGAGCCGATCACGGTCACGCGCGCCATCGCTATGGCCGGAGGCGTGATGCCCGACACGAAAAAAGATAAGGTGCGCATCGTCAGACAAAAGCCCGGCACGATTGAGAAGACGGAAATCTTCGTTGACCTCCGCGCGGTTGACAAGCATCAAGCCGAGGATGTCGTGCTGCTGGCGGGCGACATCGTGGACGTGCCCGAATCGAGCGGCAAGAAGCTCTTGAAATCATTTCTCGGCGCGGTCGTCCCCTCGGTCGGCCAACTTCCGATTCGCGTCATCCCGTAACATTGATTTGAACCGCAGAGACGCGGAGACGCAGAGAGAAGATAAAAAGAATTTATGAGGAAGCTGATTTGAGATTCTCTTTCATTTATTTCTTTTCTCTGCGTCTCCGCGCCTCTGCGGTAAAGTTTAAGTCTTGAGTTATAAATTAAGCCTATGAGAGAACCTGTCGAGTTAGTTAAGCCGCCAGCCGGGGCGCGGGAGTTGGAGAAGCCGCTTGAGCAGCTTCCGCATCCGCCGTCTTACAGATACGACGCGGCGGACGCGGAAGTCGAAGACGGCATCCACTGGCGGCTGCACGATTACTGGCGTTCGGCGCGCAGGCATATCTGGCTCATCATCGGCATTCTGGTTCTGGTCACGACGCTGGCCGCCATCTACACTGCGCGCCAGCCCGACATCTTCGAGGCGCGCGCGGAAGTTCAGGTTGACACCGAGAGCATGAATCCCGCGCTCGGCGCGTTCAAAAGCAATAACATCATCGTCAACAGCTCTTACACAGACCCCATCTATTTCAATACGCAGATACAGATTTTGACGAGCGCGGGACTTTTGAGCCGCGTCGTCAAGACGCTCGACCTTGAGAACAATCAGGCTTTCCTGCGCCCGCAGTCCGTGCAGAATCGCTCGACGTGGGAGAGCCTCAAGCGGATGGCCGGTTTCGGCAAGAATCAGGACGCGAATAAAAAACAGGCGGCAGAGGATACGCCGCTCGCGGGCAATTTCGCTCCGGCCACTTCGCGCGATGATCTGGTCGAGGTCAATCGGCTCGCGCCGTTCGTCGGCATGTTACAGGGCGGCCTCAGCGTCAAACAGATTACGGACACGCGCCTGATTGAGATTCGTTATCGCCATCCTGACCCGCAAGTCGCTTCCAAGATCGTCAACGCCGTGGCGGACGCTTTCGTCCTCTCGAATCTTGAGCGCAAGACCGAGACCAGCGCGACCGCCGGAGATTTTTTGCAACGCCGCATTGCGGAATTGCAAGTGGAGATTCGCAAAGGCGAAGAGCAGCTTCTCAACTACGCCAAGAATCACCAGATACTTTCACTCGACGACAGCCAGAACACGGTCGTTGATCGCCTCGCGGGGCTGAACAAGCAGTTGATGGACGCGGAGAAAGAGCGCACGGACGCGGAGGCTAAATTCCGCGCCGTGCAGGACGAAAAAAGAGCGAAGGCGCAGGCGGCTGAAGTAAATTCTAAACAGGACAGCGAGACGGAAGCCAAGCTGACCGAGCTGACTGCGAAGCGCGAGCAACTGCTTTTGACCTATACTGAAAAATATCCCGAAGTAAAAGAGGTTGAGCAGCAAATCGCAGTTCTCAAGAAACATCTTGAAGATACGCAGAGCAAAGCGACCAACGTCGTCGTCACCAATCTCGAAACGCGTTATCTCGAATCCAAGGCGAAAGAGGAGGCCCTGCGCGCTTCGTTTGAAAAGCAGCGCGGCGAAACCCTAACGCAGAACGAGGCCGCCGTCAACTATCGCATCATCCAGCAGGAAGTGCAGACCAACAAGGCTCTGCTCGACGCTCTCTTGCAGCGCGAAAAAGAGAATGATGTCGTGCTGGCCGGAACTCCGAACAACATTCATATCGTGGATTATTCGCCCATGCCGCAAGGGCCGGTCGGGCCGCGACGGATGCAGAGCCTCGCGCTCGCCATGCTGATCTCGCTCGTCTTCGGCGTCGCGCTGGCTCGCTATCTTGACTACCTTGACGATTCGGTCAATTCCGCCGAAGACGTGGAGAAGATTCTGCGCCTGCCCGCGCTCGCGGTCATTCCGGCCATCGGCAGCCTGTCGCGTCGTCGCCTGCTCTCTTCAAATATGGCTCTGCAAAAACGCAACGGGAACGGCCTCTCTTCGCCGCTCCTGCTTGAACTGAACGCGCGCTCGCCACTGGCCGAAGCTTACAAGCAACTCAGAACCTCAGTGCTCTTGTCGTCTGCGGGAGGCGCGCCGAAAACTCTGCTCATCACGTCGAGCCAGCCCGCCGAAGGGAAGACCACGACCGCTATCAATACCGCGATGAGTCTGGCGCAGACCGGAGCCGCCGTCCTCGTCGTGGATGCGGACATGCGCCGCCCGCGTCTGCATAACATTCTCGACACGGACAATAGTCGCGGCCTGAGCACAATCCTGGCGAGCCGTATGAACGAAGTGGAGATGCTGTCGCTGATTGAGCAGAATGCCAAGAGCGGCCTTTACGTCTTGCCTTCGGGGCCGATTCCGCCGAACCCGGCGGAACTGACCGGCTCTGAGCAGATGCGCCGCCTGCTCGCCGTGTTGGAGACCAACTTTGACCACATCGTGATTGACTCGCCGCCGATAGCTTCGTTCACCGACGGCGTCTTGATCGCCGCGATGGTGGACGGCGTGCTGCTGGTGGTGCATGGCGGTCGCTCTTCGCGCTCGGTCGTGCGAAGGGCGCGGCAGGTCTTGCAAGAGGTCGGAGCGAAAATCTTCGGCGTCGTCTTGAACAACGTCACGCTCTCGACCAAGGATTACTATTACAAGTACTACTACAACCATTACAACTACTACAACACGGGTCAAGACTCCGACGAGCTTGCTTCCAGCGCGAATTCGTAACTCGCGCCTCCGGCAGCAAACCATCTGGCCGCTTGCGGTTCACTGCAACAAATTTTCAGATTCAGGAAGGCGGCGACGGATGCAACTTAAGCGTCGCAAGCTTCGTCGAGCGGTATGAAGATCGTCTACCTGAATCCGTCCGGCCAGTTGGGCGGAGCTGAGCTGGCACTGCTCGACCTTCTGGCGAGCGTGCGCGAAGCAGAGCCGGAGTGGCCTTTACATCTGATCGCCGGAGCGGACGGGCCGCTCATCGCGCGCGCCGAATCGCTCGGAGTCGGCGCATCCGTCCTGCCTTTTCCGCACGCGCTGGCGCGGCTCGGCGACGCGGGCGCGGGCGGGCCAGCCGGAACGCAACTGAGCCGCGCCGCTCTTTTGAAAAAGCTCTTTAGCGCAGGCTCGCCCGTCCTCAAGTACGTCAGCGAGTTGCGACGCCTGCTCCATGAGTTAAAGCCGGATGTCATTCACTCCAACGGTTTCAAGATGCACGTACTCGCGGCGCGCGCAAGGCCGCGCAATAGCATGCCTCTCATCTGGCACGTCAGAGATTACGTCACGTCGCGTCCCTTGATGGCTCGCCTGCTGCGCTGGCACATGAAGCGTTGCGCCGCCGCGATCACAAATTCAAAGAGCGTCGCGGAAGATTTAAGGCGCGCGTGCGGCGACGATTTAAAAATATATCCGGTGCTGGATGCGATTGATCTTGAAAAATTCACGCCCGACGGCGCGCGGCTGGATTTGGACGCGCTCTCACATCTGCCCGCCGCCGAAGCCGGAACTTTGAGAATCGGATTGCTGGCGACGATGGCGCGCTGGAAGGGGCACACGACTTTCCTGCGCGCCTTAGCGCGGCTGCCCGCAGGCTTGAAATTTCGCGGCTACATTATCGGCGGCGCGCTTTATCAAACCGAAGGCAGCCAGCACACGCTCGAAGAGTTGCGCGGCGAAGCCCAACGGCTCAAACTCTCTGACAGAGTCGGCTTCACGGGTTTCGTGTTGGATGCGGCCTCAGCCATGCGCGCGCTCGATGTCGTCGTCCATGCGAGCACGGAGCCTGAGCCGTTCGGCCTCGTCATCGCGGAAGCGATGGCCTCTGGGCGCGCTCTGATTGCCAGCGAGGCCGGAGGCGCGGCTGAGATTATCAACGCCGGAACGGACGCTCTGGCGCACGAGCCGGGCGATGCGGAAGCTCTGGCCGCTTGCCTCGAACGGCTTGTGACTGATGCGGCGTTGCGCCAGCGTCTAGGCGAGGCCGGACGCCTGACCGCCGAACATGAATTTGACCGCGCGCGACTGGCGACCGAATTGATTCCGATTTATCTCAAGACGCTGGCGAGCGAAAACTGATGCGCGTGCTGCATATTTATAGCGGGAATCTCTACGGCGGCATTGAGACGATGCTCACGACGCTGGCGCGTCACAGGGCTGTGTGCCCTGAGATGGAATCGCATTTCGCTCTCTCGTTTGAAGGACGCTTGAGCGAAGAGTTAAGAGCGGCGGGCGCAAACGTGCATCAACTGGGCAACGTGCGCGCCAGCCGTCCCGCGAGCGTCCTGCGTGCGCGTCGCGCTCTCGCCGAACTCCTGCGCGAAAATGATTTCGATGTCGCCGTCTGCCACGCGCCGTGGTCGCAAGCCGTTTTTGGAAAGACTGTGCGCGCCTGCGATGTGCCGCTCGTCTTCTGGCAGCATGATGCGGCGGGCGGCCATCACTGGCTTGAGCGTTGGGCGCGGCGCACGCCGCCCGATCTGGCTATCTGCAACAGCCGCTTCACGGCTTCGACCCTGAGCAATCTCTATCCGCAGACGCGCGCCGAAGTGATTTATTGTCCTGTGACATTGACTGAGACGTATTACTCAAACGACGAACGCGCGGCGACGCGGGACGAGCTTGAGACGCCCGCGAAGGCGACGGTTATCATTCAGGTCAGCCGGATAGAGAAATGGAAAGGGCATGCTCTTCATCTCGAAGCTCTGAGCAGGCTGACGGATTTGCCCGACTGGATGTGTTGGTTAGTGGGCGGGGCGCAGAGGCCGCAAGAGGCTGCTTACTACGAAGAGCTAAAGCAGGCTGCCGCGCGACTGGGAATAAAAGAGCGCGTGCGCTTTGTCGGAGAACGCGCGGACATCGCACGGCTGCTGCATGCGGCGGATATTTTCTGCCAGCCCAATCGCAGCCCAGAGCCTTTCGGCATCGCCTTGATCGAGGCTCTTCATGCGGGATTGCCGGTCGTCACGACCGCGCTCGGCGGCGCACGCGAAATAGTCGACGATTCATGCGGCGTGCTCGTCGAACCCGCGAACGCGGAAGCGTTGGCCGAAGCTTTACGCGAGTTGATTGTCAATCACGGGCGGCGCAGCGATTTAGGCTCGCGCGGCGCGGCACGCGCCCTACAGCTTTGCGATGCTGCCACGCAACTCCAAAGTTTGCGCTCTGCGCTGATGAGCGTCTCACGTTTGGAGCTGGTCGGATGATGGCTGCATCCGATACAGAGCAATGCCGCGTCGAAGCGCGCGCGCGTGCCAGCCTGGGGCGAAGCGAGACGGCTATTTACGAGATGGTCGCCAGAGCTTTGAACGAGCGAGGGGTTAAGGGAGAGGTGCTGGTTGATATCGGCTGCGGAAGCGGCAATCTGTGGCCGTGCGTGCGGCAGGATTTCGCGCGATACATCGGAGTTGACGTGCTTCGCTACGAAGGCTTTCCCGCAGAGGCCGAGTTTCAGCAGGTGGATTTGGACACGGGGCGCGCGCCGTTGCCGGATGGTTGTGCGGATACAGTCGTTGCCGTCGAGACGATTGAGCATCTTGAGAATCCGCGAGCTTTCATGCGCGAGTTGACGCGGCTGTGCAAGCCGGGCGGTTGGGTCTTGGTCACGACGCCGAATCAGTTGAGCCTGCTCAGCCTGTTGACGCTCGTCACCAGGCATCGTTTTCAAGCCTTCGGTGAAACGGATTACCCTGCACACCTGACGGCTCTGCTCGAAATTGACTTGCGGCGCATCGCCAGTGAATGCGGACTGGCGGAGATAGCTTTTCATTACAGTTGGCAAGGCCGACTCGCTTTGACGAGTCTGCATTATCCGCGTTTTTTCGCGCGGCTGTTTCCCCGAACTCTTTCGGATAACTTGTTGATGATCGGAAGAAAACCGCAGTGAATAATTTAGAGGGCGCGGCGGCTCCGGTTTGGGTGCAGCCCGTCGCCAGCATCATTCGACATCTTCCCGCCGGTCGTTATCGCCTGATGAACTGGCTCTCGCGTCGTCCGTCCCTGCCGCCTTTCAGAATGCGCATGTCAACCGAGTTGGGCGGGCTGTCGTTTGAGTGCGATTTGAAAGACGCGATAGCGCGCGAGGTCTGTTTTACGGGTCGTTACGAGCCACAGGATACCGCGCTCATTCAATCGTTGCTTGCGCCGGGGATGACGTTTGTGGATGTCGGCGCGAACTGGGGCTATTACACGCTGCTGGCGGCGCATCTCGTCGGCGCGCGCGGGCGCGTCGTGAGCCTTGAGCCTGACCCGCGACTTTTTCCGATTCTGATGAAGAACATCGGATACAACCGTCTGGATAACGCCACCGCTCTGCAAATCGCCGCCGCCGACGAAGCGAGCGTTTTGATTCTCTCAGGCTATAATGAAGAGGATGATAATCGAGGCTTGTCGCGGCTGGTCGAGCAGGCTGAGAGGGGCGCGCGCTCTTTTCAAGTTCAGGGACAGGCGATTGATGCCGTGCTTGACGAACATGGAATCGGCGAAGTTGATCTCTTGAAGATGGACATCGAGGGAGCTGAAGAACTGGCCTTGCGCGGAATGAGCCGGGGGCTTTCAGCACAAAGGTTTCGACGCATCCTGCTTGAGCTGCATCCGGCCATGCTGGCCGAGAGAGGAATCAGGACTGAAGACGTTTTGAATTTGATGTTGAAGTCAGGATACGAAGGCTGGTGGCTCGATTTCTCGCCGACGGCGAATCGCAAAGCGGCTTACGCGCGCACGCTTGACTTTCGTGATTACCTCCGCCCGTTGACGGGCGCGAGCGCAGAGCTTGATGCGTGGCCGCATATCTTATGGCAAGCGCCGGGGCTGGAGTTGCCGAAGTCATGAATAATCTGCAACCGCTTGCGAACAAACCACAGATTGCCATCGCGCATGAATCCGCTTCGCCCTTCGCGTCGAGCGATTGGCTGCGCAATTTTGTCATCTTTGAATTCGCCTGCCAGCTCGCTCTGCTCTTCGACCTCTTCGGAAATTACCGCGTGATGGTGCGCGCCGCCGCCTTCGGCATCAGCTTGCTTTACCTCATCGTGTTGCCGAGAGGCCGGGGCAAAACGCATCCGGCGACGCAGTCCGCCTTCTGGGCGATGGCGATTCTGGCTCTCTCTTTTTTTCATCCGAACACGAACAGTCTGCTCGCCAGCACGGCTCAAATTCTCTTGTATCTGGCTATCTTGGGTCCGCTCTTCTGGGTGCCGCGCCTGCATCTCGACATGAAGGCTCTGCGCCAAATCCTGCTCGTCATCTTTATTTTTCATACGCTCAGCGCGGCCACAGGAGTCTTGCAGGCTCAGTTTCCGGGAAGCTTTCAGCCAAATCTTTCAGCCGTGATCGCAGGCAAAGACCCGGGCTACGTGGAGGACTTAAAGATCACGCTGGCGAACGGTCAGCGAGTCTTTCGTCCGATGGGTTTGACGGACGTGCCGGGCGGAGCGGCGAGCGCGGGATTTTACACGGTGCTGCTCGGAATGGGTTTTTACATGACGCATCAGAAGCGAGCCGCGCGTTGGGCGAGCCTCGGCAGTATCGCTCTCGGGCTGACCTGTCTTTATCTGGCGCAGGTGCGTTTATGGGTGGTGATTACGGCTATCTGTGTGCTGGCCTTTGGCGGTTTCCTGATCTGGCAAAAGCGGACGGCCAGATTGATCGGGTTGGGAAGCATCCTCGCCGTGCTGATCGTGCTGAGCTTCACGTATGCCGTCGCCATCGGCGGCAAGAGCGTCAGTAACCGTATGTCCTCGTTCGTGCAGGCCAGCCCCGATACTGTTTACTACAAGAATCGCGGCGTCTTTCTGGAGGATACGGTCAAGGTCCTGCTGCCTCAGTATCCGCTCGGCGCTGGACTCGGCAGGTGGGGCATGATGAACTTTTACTTCGGCGATAACACAGACCCACAGCGAGATGCTATTTACGTCGAGATACAATGGACGGGCTGGTTGATAGACGGCGGCGTGCCATTAATCGCGGCCTATGTCATCGCGCTCATGATGGCCTTGTTGATCGCCTTCAAGATCGCTCTCAATCGAGGGGTTGGCGATCTGTCAACCTGGGGAGCCATCGTCCTGGCCTATGGCATGGGCGCGCTGGCGATGACGTTTAGCTATCCGGTCTTCATCGGTCAGGCGGGCATGGAATTCTGGCTCATCAACGCCCTGCTGTTCGCGGCGGCGCGGACGATGATTCCCCGGTTGAATAAAATTAAAGCTTCACGCAGATGAACACGTACTTGCTGGTCAACGGTAATTTCGTACAGGCCAACGGCATGGACATGCCGAACCTCGCGCTGGCAGATTATCTGGCCGAGCGCGGGGAAGAGGTGCATCTGGTCACTCACCGTGCCGACGCGAAGCTGGCGAGCCGCGATAACGTGACCATTCATCTCGCGCCAAAGCCTGCTAACTCTTATCTCTTAGCGACCCCCGTGCTTGATAGCATGGGGCGACGTTGGGCTGCGAGGATTGCGCGGCGCGGCGGATGCGTGCTGGTCAACGGGGGCAACTGCCGTTGGGCTGGCGTCAACTGGGTGCATTACGTTCACGCGGCCTTTCATTCGCCGCGCGCATCGGGCGCGTTACGAACTCTGAAGAACAAGTACGCGCACAAAACTTTTCTGGCGCGAGAGCGTGCCGCGCTCAGTGAAGCTCGCCTTGTGATTACCAATTCCGAGCGCACGCGGCGCGATGTCATAGAACAGTTGAACGTCGACGCCGAACGCGTGCATACAATCTATTACGGGATCGACCCCGAACGATTTCGCCCGCCTTCCGAAGTCGAGCGCGAAGAGGCGCGCGCCGCGCTCGGTTGGCCGGATGAGAGACCCGTCGTGGCTTTCATCGGCGCGCTCGGAGACAGGCGCAAAGGCTTGGACACGCTCTTTGCCGCATGGCAGACGCTTTGCTCTTCGCACGAATGGGATGCAGACCTCGTCGTCATCGGCGCGGGAGCGGAACTGCCGCTCTGGAAAACACGCGTTGCTCAAGCCGGATTGCAGGACCGTATCCGCTTTCTGGGATTCCGTGAAGATGTCGAGCGCATTCTGGCGGCCTGCGACGCGCTGGTCGCGCCGACCAGATATGAAGCTTACGGGCAGGGCGTTCACGAAGCTCTCTGCTGCGGGCTGCCTGCGCTGGTGTCGCGGGACGCGGGCGTAGCCGAACGCTATCCGGCGGAGCTACAAGACCTGCTCATTCCAGACCCGCAGAACGCTGATGATCTCGTCGAGCGTTTGCGCGATTGGCGACGCCGCGCGACCGAGTACCGAAAGGCTCTCGTTCCATTAACACGGCAGTTGCGCGCGCACACCTGGAATCACATGGCCGCGCAAATCGTGCGGCTGGTAGAGTCGGCCTGATAGCTGTTCTCTTTATGATGAGTAAGCACGCACACAGTTTTGAGTTCATGAGTACAGCCGGAGTTGAAGCGCCGTCATCCGTCGCGCCTTTCACGAAGCTGGATGCCTGCTGGATTTGTCGCTCGCGGCGGCTCGACAACGTTCATCAGGACTCGATGGACTTCGCCTCCTATGCCGAGCAAGACCCGGAATTGAGTTCTTACACGGGACGCGCGTTCTGGCTCGTGCGATGTCACGATTGCGGATTTATTCAACCCGCAGAGTTGCCGACGCTCCCAAACTTTTTTGACCGCATGTACGACCAGCGATGGTCGGAAGATTGGATTGAGCAGGAGTTCGATAATGGTTGTAAGGATTTCATTTTCCGCCGCGTGTTAAAGCAGCTCTCGCGTCGCGCGGGCGCACAGGCCGGGCGCACGCTGTTGGATATTGGCGCGCACGTCGGACGCTTGATCTATCTGGCTTCGCAATCTGGCTGGCAGGCCGAAGGCGTCGAGCTGAATCCGATTACTTCAAGCTACGCTACTGATAGAACCCGTCTGCCCGTGCATCGCGTTAATGCGCGTGAACTGATCGCAGAGGGGAAACTGTATGACGCCGTCACGATGATAGATGTGCTTGAACACATTCCAGACCCGGTCGCCATGCTCCGCACTGCCGCTCAACTATTGACTGGCAAAGGCTGGCTTGCTGTGAAAGTGCCTTGCGGCCCGAGTCAATTGTTGAAAGAGCGCGTGCGCGCACGGCTTCGCAAAAATTACAAAGTGTCGGTCGCGGGCAATATGGTTCACGTCAACCATTTTTCTCCGACCTCGCTGAAAGCGGCATTGAAGGAGGCGGGATTTACTAATGCCAGTCTCCACATCGGCGCGCCGGAGTTGGCTCCGAAGAGCGCGGGCATCAGTGTGCGGGCGTTAGCGTCCGATGCCTTGCGCCTGAGCGCATATTACGCGGGACGCTTGATTCCCGGCGGAGTCCACACTCCTCTGGCTTTGAACTTACAGGCTTACGCTCAAAAAGCGGGGGCGAGCGTGTCTGCAAGAGATTAGAAGAACTGATGTCAAACTCTTACGTGCCTGCTCTATCCGTCATCATCCCGACCTTTAATAATCTGGCGGTGCTCAAGCGAAATCTGGCGAGCTGGCAAAAATACGCGGCGCATCAGCCGGTCGAATTGCTCGTCATCGAAGACGGTTGCCGCGACGGGACGCCTGAATATTTACGCGAAATGTCGCAGACCGCGTGGGGGCAAAAGCATCTGCGCTGGTTTCATGAAGACGACGTGCATGAGCTTCAATGCACGAATCGAGGATTCGCGGAGGCGAGCGCGCCTTTGCTAATGACGTGGCAGGACGATATGTTCTTGCAGTGTGAATGGCTCGTGCCGGAGCTAATCGCCAGCTTCGATTACGCGGACATCGGACTGCTGTGTTTGAGTCGCGGCCTCAATTGCTTTCCTTTTGATGAGCCGATACATGAGTGGGAAGACCTGCATGACCCGCGCAGGCTACAGAGCACCATCGGCGCGCGCCCGCTTAACTGGTTTCGCCTACAGGAAGTGGACATCGTCATTCGCCCGTGGGTGGTCAGACGCGAGTGCATTGAGAAGGTCGGCGTGCTTGACGAAGCGTTCCGCCCGACCGAGTGGGATGAAGCGGATTTATGCTTTCGCATTCGAGGGGCGGGCTGGAAGATTGCGACGCATGGTTACGAGCGCGTCGGAGCATATCAACACCTGGGCAGCACGACTCTGGAATTTTCTCCCCAATACAAAGAGCGCGTCCTGCGTAACGGGCAGCTCTTTCACGAGCGTTGGGATGAAGTGATACGCCGCGAACATCCGCGCCCTCGCCGCACTTGGCTGAGGCGCGCTTCCGTGAGCGGTTGGATGTGGACAGTGCGACACATGATGCATCTCTCGCGCCGCAAAGATAGCAGGCTGGAAACTTGTGAGCAGGACACGTAAAGCAGAAATCATTGCGACCTTCAGTTATGTCCAGTTCGGCCTGGCGCTGGTCTCCGGCATCATGCTGCTGCCGTTTATTCTGAGACATATCGGGACGCAGAGTTACGGACTGTGGCTGGCTTGCGGAGACCTGTTGGCCTACTCCGCGATGGTTGATCTCGGCGTGCTCGGCGTGCTGCCGTGGCTCATTGCGGAGCAGGACGGGCGGGGCGATAGACAGGGCATACGCGATCTCATCTCAAACGGCGCGGCGGTCGCATCCATGATCGGCATCGTCTATGTGCTGGCAGCTTTGTTGCTCTGGTTCTTTGCTTCACGCCTCATTAATGTGACTGACGCGCAAAGAGCGGTTCTGGCCGGGCCGCTCCTGCTGATCGTGTTGATTACGGCCATCGCTTTTCCCTTGCGCGCATTTTTCACAGTGCTCGTCGGATTGCAGGATGCAGTCTTCACAGGCTGGTTGAGCGTCGGCCAGTGGGCTTTGAATATTTGTTTGATAGTGTTGCTGGTGTGGAAAGGATACGGGCTGTATTCGCTGGCCGCCGCCGCTTCCATCCCGCCTCTGCTGAGTTCAGTCCTGAGCTTGATACGCATCAAGCTGATTGCGCCGGACTTGCTCGCGGACTGGCATCGCCCCTCTTTTCCACGGATGTTTTATCTGGTCGGTCAAGGCTTTGGCGGTTGGATGGGCAGCTTCGGCTGGCGCATGGCGGCGGCGAGCAATAGCATCATCATCGTTTCCATCGGCAGCCCGGAACTCGTCGTCGTTTACGCTTGCACGGCAAAGCTCGGGGAGATTTTGATGCAGCTCGCGTGGCAGTTATCGGATAGCGGACTGGTCGGGTTGGCGCAGCTTTCCGGCGAAGGAAAGCAACAAAGAGTGCGTGAAGTGGTTCAGGCGATGCTGCGTATTCTGCTGATCGCGGCTGGCGGTGTGGTCGTGGTGATGCTGGCCTTCAATGCGAATTTTGTGAGCCTGTGGGTCGGGGCGGATAAATTCGGCGGCGGCGCGCTCAACATGCTTCTGGCCGCAGGCGTGCTCTGTCTCTCATTCTCGCACGGGTTGCTCGTCCCGGCGGCAGTTCTGGGAAGCCGTCTGCGCGTAGGCTTAATCACTTTGATGCAGGGCGTTTTCAATTTGGCTCTGGCTCTCGTGCTCGGTTATTTTTTCGGCCTGAGAGGAATTGCCGCCGCCAGCCTGTGCAGCATTTTTATCTTAGCCATCCCGTTCGGCGCGAGGGTTCTCAAACGCGAGACGCAGCTTTCGTTCGCAGACCTCGCCAGAACAACTCTGCTCCCGTGGGCTTTGCGTTTTGTGGTGATGCTCGTCTTGAGCTTGTTAATCGGAATCTGGATGCCGCAAAAATCAGTCCTTCTTTTACTGGCTCTCGCGCCAATCGTAGGACTGCTTTACGTCTGGCACATGCGGCCTCTCTATGTCAATCTGCCCTTGCCTCTACGCATGAGGCCGTGGCTCATCAGAATGAGATTGATTCCACAGCAGTAGGTGAGAAATTGATGTCAGGATGTTCGCTCTGCCCAGCATGCAAGTCGCAAATAGCAAGACGAGTCGAGACTGTCTCGGCGGAGACACTGGCCGCCGCGTGGGCTAGAGAAAAGTGTCATGGCGCGGACGCGAATTGCGAAACGATTCATCAATATCTGCTGGCTGATTTAGATAGTCATGAAGTCGAGTTCTGGCAATGTCAGGGCTGCGGTCTGGAATTCGCTCAGCCGATGCGTTCGTGGTCAGCGCGCCATTATCCGGTCGAACAGCACTATCTCGGCTTCGATCATCAAGTCGCTTTATCCGATCTCGCGCTGATGTCGCGGGTCAGAGTGCTGGACATTGGCTGCGCCGACGGACAGTTCCTTGAGCGTGGTACGGCATTGGGGCACGAGATGATTGGAGTTGATTTTGCGGCTGAAGATGTTGAGGCTGCGCAGGGGCGCGGCCTGAACGCTTATGTCGCTGATGTGAATGAGATTGGCAGGATGTTCGCTGACCAGCCAAAGTTTGAAGTGATTACTCTCTTTCAGATCATCGAGCATCTAAATGAGCCGGATGCGATTTTTTCACAGTTAAATGAAATCGCGGCAGTTGACGGGCGTCTGATTGTGGGCTGCCCGTCGAATTTGCGGTACACGAGATTTTTCAAACATCAACAGCGCATCCAGCGCAGCGATTTTTGGGATTACCCGCCGCAACACACTTTACGTTGGACGCCAAAAGCTCTGGAAATTTTTTTACAACGTCACGGCTGGCAGACCGAATCGGTACTCTACGAGCCTTGCACGATTTTTAGCGCGGCGGCGCATCTGGCTGGCCTTGACAGACCAGCTGCGCGCAAGCAGGGGCGTTTCCGGCATCGGCTTAACGTTTTGAAATGGATGCTGAAAGTGGCCGGACTGAAACTCTTCAAAAGAACTACGGGAGTCAGTTTGTTGGTCTGCGCGCGGCGCAGTTAAATCGTTCGTCAAGGTCGAGTCATTTGACAAGAGAATGAGATTACGGAGCTTCACGAAAAATTTAATCAGAAGGGCGGGGTATGAATTACATCCGGTCTCACGTTCGTGTCTCCTGAAAGATGCTTTCGCCGATCAAAAGGTTTTGCTGGCATCGTCCCCGGTTACTACGATCTTCGATGTGGGAGCTAATAGCGGTCAAACAGCTCTCAAGTACAGATCGCTATTTCCGGACGCCATAATTTACAGCTTCGAGCCATGCGCCGAATCATTCGATGAGATGCGCCGGGAATTCCGCCACGACCCTGCCATCAAGCCTGTTCAACTGGCCGTCTCCAACGTCTGCGGGCGCAAGCAGTTTTTTATCAATCGAAGTAGTTTCACCAATTCGCTCTTGCCGTCAGTGGATAAACTTGGCCTGTACGAAAACATTTCCACCACCGAAGTCGCCGTGACCACGATAGATGATTTTTGCGCGCGGGAAGCAGTGAACGAGATTCATATTCTTAAAATGGACATCCAGGGCGGCGAACTGATGGCTTTAGAAGGAGCACGGAAAAAACTCTCCCGTCAGGAAATCTCACTTATCTATACCGAAATCCTGTTCGCGCCAATGTATGAAGAGCAAGCGCAATTTTTTAAGATATGTGATTTCTTATCCGGTTACGGCTACTCTTTATTTGATATATATAATCTCGCTTATCAGGCAAGTGGACAACTTGCCTGGGGCGACGCGATTTTTATTAGCCCGAGAATAAAAGGCAAGGGATCACCGGCTTGATGGTTACTGCCTAAGCCTACGCTCATGAATTTGCTTCGACGCACTGCACGGACAGTCAGCAACACGCTCGGTCGTGAGAGCGGCGTCATCAATGCCTTGCGTCCGGCTTATGACCGGATGCTCGATTGGTCGTCAAGAGGCAAGGGAATCGTGCAGACGATTAACGGCCACGAGCAGATTCGGATTGACCCGCGCCATCGCGCGCATGTGCCCGAAGTTTACGACCCGGAGGTCTGCCGGTATCTGCGAGAGCGTGTGCAGCCGGGCGCGGTCTGCTTGAACATCGGCGCGCATGTCGGAATCTACGCGCTCTGTTTGGCGCAGTGGTCTAGGCCGGGCGGACGCGTCTACGCCTTTGAGCCGAATCCGGCGACGCGCGCGGCGTTGGAAAAGCATGTCGCGCTTAACGACGCCGGCGAGCAGATAGAGGTCATCGCGCAGGCCGTCAGCGAGGCGCAAGACGAGGCCGAGTTTTTCGCCACGGAGCTTGAAGGCTTCAGCCGTCTCGGGCAACCTAATCCTGAGGCGAGTCATGAGAAACTCACGGCAGTGACTGTTCCAATCACGAGCGTTGACGCTTTCTGCGCCGGGCGCAAGCTCTCGCCGGATTGGATTACGATGGACATCGAAGGCTATGAGATCGCGGCTCTCTCCGGCGCGCGAGAAACCATCAAAGCCGCGCGCGGGCGTCTGCGTCTCATCGTGGAAATGCATCCGGGCTTGTGGCTCTCGACAGAAAGGACGCGCGAGCAGCTTGAAACCTTGATTGCCGAAATGAACTTGACTCCCGTTTGTTTGACCGGACAGGCCGACCCTTTCGCTGATTATGGGATTGTGCTGTTAGAAGATAAAGAGCATTCTCGAAAAGCCACATGAGTAATCGCATCACCACAGCCGAAAGTGAAAAATGCCGCCAGCCGGGCGTGATGGAAAATCTGGGCGCGACGCTCGGCGGAAAGTTGCATGACTCGCCTCTGCGCGGCTGGTTGAAAAGCGTCTATCACGGCTTGCTCAATCTGCAAACGGGCGGCAGAGGAATTGTGTGCTCTCTGCCTGAAGGCGAGACGGTGCGCGTGCTTCCGGCTTATCGCCACATGTCATGGAACATGCATGAGTATGCGGCGTTCAAAAAAGCTTTGCGACCGGGCGGCATCGCGCTGGATGTCGGAGCCAATGCGGGCGGTTATGCTTTGCTCTTCGGACAATGGGCGGGCAGCGACGGCAGTGTCTTCGCGTTCGAGCCTGCGCCGGAGACTTTCGCGGGTCTTTGTCGCCACATTGAGATGAACGCTCTCGGCAAGATAGTGATTCCCGTGCAGGCCGCAGCCTCGGACATTTCCGCGACCGCAGAATTTCGCGCCATCGGAAGTCATGGCATGAACCGGCTGGTCACATCGGCGGAGGATGCGGGAGGGCAGTCGAGCATCGTCGAAGTTCCGACTGTGACGCTTGATGAATTTTGTGCGCGCGAAAATATTCTGCCGGACTTGATTAAAATTGATGTCGAAGGATTCGAGCTGGCCGTCTTGCGCGGCGCGCGTGAAACCATCAAAGCCTGCGGCCAGAGATTGTCGCTCTTCGTCGAGCTGCATCCGACGACGTGGCGCGAGATAGGAATCTCAAAGGAAGAAGTTATCGCAGAGCTTGACCGACAAGGTTTGGAGGCCGTCCCTTTGCGCGAGCACGAAGACATGTGGGCTGTCGAAGGCGAGTGCATGCGGATTCGGGTCAGACAGTAATGCGCGTTCTTTTTGCCAACGATGAAATCGGGGCGGCGGGCGGCGTGCAAACCTATCTCGAAGCGGTCATGCAAGGGTTGGCTGCGCGCGGGCACGAGCTTGCGATGGTTTATTGCGACGCTCACAATGCACGGAGCATCGCGTCTTCTTTGTCATCAATTCCGCACTTCGGCGTCAGCGCATCCGGCCTCGACCGCACGCTCGAAGAGGTCGCCCGATGGTCGCCGGATGTCTGCTTCTCGCATAACATGCGTCGGCTAGACGTGGAGCGTCGCCTGCTGGACGCGCTGCCCGTCGTCAAGCTGATGCACGGCTACTTCGGCACCTGCATCGGAGGACAAAAGACATTTTTTCTGCCGATGGCTGAGCCGTGTCACAGAAAATTCGGAGCGGCCTGTCTTGCTCTCTATCTGCCCAGAAGGTGCGGAGGGATGAGCCTCAACCGGATGGTTGACGAATATCACTGGGCACGACGACAGAACCAGCTCTTCAGCGATTACGCAGCCGTCATCGTCGCCAGCCAGCACATGAAGCAGGAGTACGCCAGAAGCGGCATGAACGAAGACAAGCTGCACGTCAATCCTTTGTTCCCCGCAAGCTGGCAGCCCGAAGATGAAATGTCATGGACGACATCCGATGAGCCGCGCGTGCTCTTTTTGGGCAGGATGACCAAACTAAAAGGCGGCGATGTTTTGATTCGTGCGGTGGCCGAAGCCTCCGCGCGTCTGGGGCGGAAGATTCAACTGGTGTTGGCCGGAGACGGGCCGCAACGCACAGCATGGGCGCGGCTGGCTGACAAGCTTCAAGTGTCCGCAGATTTTCCCGGCTGGGTGACGCGTGAGCAACAGGCAAAGCTTTTAAAAGAAACAACTCTGCTGGCTGTGCCGAGCGTCTGGCCTGAGCCGTTCGGCCTCGTCGGCTTAGAGGCCGCCTGCTTTGGCGTTCCCGCCATCGCTTTTGATGTCGGAGGGGTGCGCGAGTGGTTGCGCGACGGCGTCAATGGTTATCTGGCGCAGGGAAGTGTGCCGACCGCGCAGGCTTTCGCCAACAGATTAGTAGAGGCTCTGGCGCAGCCTGAACGATTGATTGACATGCGACGCGCGGCGCGCGAAACGGCGCGTGAGATGTCGCTTGGCAAACACCTTGATCGGCTCGAAACTATCTTGAGCAGAGCGAGCGCGGGCAAAAGTTAAGGCGAGAGGAGCGGCAAAAGTTTTCACCATTCAAGTTGGCTAAGACGTGGCACATCATTACCGGCGAATATCCTCCGCAGTCAGGAGGAGTCAGCGATTACACGGAGCAGCTTGCGGCTGGTCTGGCGACGAGCGGGTGTCAGGCTCACGTTTGGTGTCCAAGCTCTGCGGGCGCGACTCCGCATCACGAAAGAGTTGAGGCGCATCGCTTCGGCGAGAATTTTTCACCGCGTAATCTTTTTCGGCTCGGAAAGTTATTGAATCGTTTTCCTGCGCCGCGCTCTCTGTTAGTGCAGTATGCTCCCAATGCTTTCGGGCTGCGCGGGCTGAATATTCCTTTCTGCTGCTGGCTCTGTTGGCGCAGCCTCTTTCGCAGAGACGATGTGCGCGTGATGTTTCATGAGCCTTTTTTCTATTTCGCGTGGCAGAGGCCGCAACGCAATCTGCTGGCTTTGTCTCAGAGGTTGATGGCGATGCTTTTGCTCGCGGCCAGTCGCGTGGTTTATCTTTCGATTCCGGCGTGGGAAAAGATGCTTGGCCGTTACGCCTGGCTGCGGCGACCGCCGATGAGATGGCTGCCGGTTCCGGCGACCATCCCGCGCTTTGATGACAGCCAAGCGGTAGCGGCCATCCGTCGCCAGCTTACAAATGATGAGGACGGAAAATTAATCGTCGGCCACTTCGGCACTTATGGCGAGCACCTCGCGCCGTTGTTGTCACGGATTTTCACGAAGCTGCTGCAAACTAATCCACAGGCGCAGGGCATCTGTCTCGGCGGGCGCGGTGAGCGATTCGTTGACGAGTTGATTGGCGCGCATCCTGAATTGAAGAATCGAATTTCCGCCACAAGCTTTCTCTCGCCGGGAGAAGTTTCGCTCTATCTACAGGCTTGCGACCTGCTCGTGCAACCTTATCCTGATGGCGTCAGCAGTCGCCGCACCAGCGTCATGGCCGGACTCGCGCACGGGCTCCCGATTGTGACGACCACAGGCTTTCTGAGCGAAAAGATTTGGACCGAGACAGATTGTGTCGCGCTCGCGGTCGCGGGTGATGCTGAAAAGTTTGTGCAAGCGGCTGAAGCTTTACTGTCCGACCCGGCGGCGCGCGCGAGGCTGGCCGACAGAGCGCGCACTGCTTATGAGCAGAACTTCGCTTTAGAGCGCACGCTGAAAGAATTATGCGC
>DASWRG010000090.1:0-56207 GCA_036403295.1 Pyrinomonadaceae bacterium | reverse complement strand
AACTCGTCCGCAAAGCGCAGGCTCGTGTCATTCATCATCCCTTCGGGCGTGAGCACGATGGCGTTATCAAGTGAGCCGCCGCGAATCAGGTTGGCTTTTCTCAGAGCTTCAATCTCAGCCGTAAATCCGAAGGTGCGCGCGGAGGCTATCTCGCGCCCGAACGCTCCGTCCGTCAAGTCGAACCGGAAATGCTGTTCGCCGATCAGCGGGTGCTTAAAATCTATCAGGCAATCTATCTCGTAAGACCCGGCAGGCTCAAGGCTAGCGCGCCGCGCGCCCTCCTCGACCGTGATTCGCTCGCGGATCAGCAAAGCTTTGCGCGCGAGCGGTTGTTCGACCATTCCGGCGCGCTCGATCAGCTCGATAAAAGCTTCGGCTGAGCCGTCCATAATCGGCAGCTCAAGATTATCAACTTCGATGAAAGCGTTATCCACCTGCATCCCGCGCAAGGCCGCGAGCAGATGCTCGACCGTCGAGAGCATGACGCCCGTTCGCATCAGCGTCGTCGCGTAACTGCAATGCGCGATAAACTCGACGCTCGCCGGAATCTCAAAGCCGCCGAGGTCTGTGCGTTTAAAAATGTATCCGGTGTCGGGCGGGGCGGGCGCGAGGCGCAGGTTGACCGGCACAGCCGTGTGAAGCCCTGTGCCGCTCGTTTCGGCGTGTGAGGCGAGTGTCGTCTGTTTAATCAAAAGTGAATCCGCACCTTTCAAATCCCAATGTACGCAATGAGTCGAGCGCCTGAGCGTTTGACGTTCAAGCGTCTGATACATGGCAAAGCCCATGCCGCACACATCTCAAGATGATTTTAAGAGGAATACGGATGTTTTCTTCACGCTCGTGTGAGCCACTGTTGCGCTGCCACGACGCCCTTCAACCGAGAGTGCTGCATCTGCGCGACATTTAGTGAAGAGAAGAAGTCTCGCGCAAAGGCGCTGGTGGCGCAAAGGAAGCACGCTAAGCTGTTGAATGCTGCTTGCTCTTTGCGTCTTCTTCTTTGCGCCTTTGCGCCTTTGCGCGAAACTGCTTTTGTCTGCTCGAAGTAGTGGGAAATCAAAAGATTGACAAATGTTATTTTTTGATTATGATTGCCTCACCCAGCCAAACAATTTCCCCCGTCAATTTAATCATTAGCCTTTCCCTATGCGGAGAGATAGGAACGCTTTATGTCAAAATGCTTCGCGGCTGGCCTCGTGCTGGTTATCTCTTTGCTTATCGTTGGCTCGCATTCCGCTTCGATGCAGACTGAGCGGGACAGCTCTTCACCTCAAGCCACTGTGAACATCACTTATCCGGCCAACGGGCAGGCGTTCGTCATGCCGAGCAATATTTTCGTCAGCGCGGACGTGACCGGCATCGCCAGCCTGAGCCGTGTGGACTTTTATTCAAACGGCACATTGATCGGGACGGACAATTCCGCGCCGTTCTTTATCGTTTGGAATAACCCGTTCGTTTCTACTTTCACTTTGACGGCGGAGGCGGTGGATACGTTCGGCAATCAGGTCGGGTCACAGCCGGTCACCATCACGACCAGCTTCCCCGGCTCGCTCTATCCTTTGCCGATTCCGGGGCCGACGCTCCTCAGTCCGCCGCACGGAGCGATCTACGATTCGCTGACGCCCATCACGCTCAGCTCGACGCGCTCGCAAACGCAGTACACAGTCGCGTGGGTAGAGTTTTACGACAACACGACGCTCATCGGCACAGATACGTCAGAGCCGTACAGCATCGTCTGGAACAATCCGCCGCCGGGCGTGCATTCGATTACGGCGCGCACAGTCGTCACGACGGGCGCGCGCGCGTCATCAACTCCCGCAGACATACGCATTATTCCGAGCAACGCCGCGCCCATCTCGATTAACGATCTGACTCCGGCCTCGCCGTATCCGTCGAGCATAGAGATTGCCGGACTGACCGGCAGCGTCAGCGGCTTGAGCCTTACGATTCACGGCCTCAGCCACACCGCGCCGGATGACATAGACCTGCTCCTTGTTTCGCCGAGCGGACGTAGCGTCATGCTCATATCGGATGTCGGCGGCACGACTCCCGTCAGCAATCTCGATTTAACCTTTGACGCGGCGGCGACCAACTCGCTGCCGGATGAAGGGACGCTCACGTCCGGGACATATCGCACGACGAATGTCGGAGGCGGCGACCAATTTCCCGCTCCTGCTCCTCAGAACGCGCCGCTCTACACGAGCCTGTCCGACTTCAACGGCTCAAACCCGAACGGCACGTGGAGTCTCTATCTGGTTGACGACCAAACCGGCAACGTCGGCACGATTTCCGGCGGCTGGGGAATCATCATTAACACTTCGACTTCCATCTGCGGCTTTAACATCACACCGGGCACGCAGGTCTTTCCGCACACTGGCGGGACGGGCACGATTGACGTGTCCTCATCCTTCCCGAGCTGCGATTGGTCTGCGACGAGCCAGGCCAGTTTTCTCTCCATCACCTCGAACACGAACGGCACGGGCAATGGCGTCGTCAGCTTTACGGTCGCGCCCAACATGGGAGCGGCGCGCACTGGAAGAATGACCATCGCGGGACGCAGCTTTTCCGTGCAACAGGCTTCGGGCTGTCCCTTCGCTTTGAGTCAGGAGACGCTGCAAGTCGGCGGCGGCGGTGGAGCAGTCAACGTCGGCGTGACCGCCGCCGGAGTTTGCGGTTGGAGCGCGGCGACGGATGCTAACTGGATTACGATTAATAACGGGAGCGGGAGCGGCAACGGCACGCTCGACCTGACCATCACGCAGAATTCGACGGGCAGCCCGCGCACGGGCACAGTCATGGTCGGAGCGCGCACGCTGACCATCAATCAATCCGCTTCGAGTGTGAGCAGCAATCGCGCGCCGTTCGATTTCGACGGCGACGGCAAGACTGACATCGGCGTCTACAGGCCAAGCGACGGCGCTTGGTATCAACTGCTGAGCGCAAACAATCTCTTCCGTCGAACTCCATTCGGCATCAGCGCAGACCGCCTGACGCCCGCAGATTATGACGGCGACGGCAAGGCCGACATCTGCGTGTGGAGAGAGAGCACGGGCGCTTGGCATCTCTTGCAAAGCTCTGACGGCGCATACATCGCGCGCACGTTTGGAACGAGTGGAGACATTCCGCGTCCCGCAGATTTCGACGGCGACGGCAAGAGCGATTTGACAATCTTTCGTCCAGGCACTGGCGGTTGGTACATCTCGCAAAGCACGAACGGAGCTTTGCGCGCCGAGACTTTCGGCGCGAGCGGCGATGTGCCCGTCGCAAGCGATTTCGACGGCGATTCCAAAGCAGACCTCGCTGTCTTTCGTCCATCGAACGGCACCTGGTATGTGCTCAGAAGCTCTGACAATTCATTCTTCGCGCAAGCCTTCGGCGCGAGCGGCGACAAGACAGTCGCGGGCGATTACGACGCGGACGGCAAAGCTGATCTCGCAGTCTTTCGCGCGGACGGCACATGGTATATCTGGCAAAGCTCTAATAATTCTTTGCGCGCAGAGGCGTTCGGCGCGAGCGGAGATGTTCCGTCGGCGGGAGATTATGACGGCGACGCTCATGCAGACCTCGCAGTCTATCGTCCATCGAACGGCGCTTGGTACATCTTGAGAAGCACGAACGGCGCGCTCTACGCGCAGCAGTTCGGGACGAGCGGAGACGGTCCGATTCCATCTGCTTTCGTGCCATAAGTGGAAGCGATTAACCGCAGAGACGCGGAGACGCAGAGATTAAGCAGGAAGGAAGAAGCATGAAAAGTATGCTTCTCATGCTTATTCTTTCCCTTTGTCTTCTCTGCGTCTTCGCGTCTCTGCGGTGAGTTCTTGCTTGTTGACACTGCGAGAGCCGCGCCTCTATCATCGAATTACAATGCCACGCAAACCAGCCAATGCAGCGGGCGCGCCGCCTGAGCGCGTCTTTCTGATCGATACGATGTCGCATATCTTCCGCGCGTTCTTTGCGCCGATGAGCGGGCGCGCAGAGCCTTTGACCAACAGTCAGGGACAGGTCACGCAGGCCGTCTTTATCTTTACCAGCATGCTTCGCAAGCTCCTCGCGGACGAGAAGCCGCATTACATCGCAGCCGTCTTCGAGTCAGGCGAAAAAACTTTTCGTCATGAGACTTTCACAGAATACAAAGCTCATCGCGCAGAGATGCCCGACGAGCTGCTCTCGCAACTGCCTTACATCATGCGCGTCTGCGAGGTCTTTAATATTCCGATGCTCAATTCGCCGGGCTTCGAGGCCGACGATGTTATCGGCACGCTCGCCCTGAAGGCAGCCGCGCGCGGCCTGCAAGCCGTCATCGTCTCCAACGACAAAGACATGTGCCAGCTCGTCAGCGATCCTCTCATCATCTGCATGCGGCAGAACTCGCAGAACGTCAAACGCAAAGTTCCAGTGCCTCCCGTCGAGTGGTGCGACGAAGCATGGGTGGAAAACAAATTCGGCGTGCCTCCTTCGCAAATCATAGACCTGCTCGGCCTGATGGGCGACGCGGTTGACAACATTCCCGGCGCGCCCGGCATTGGCGAGAAGGGCGCATTGAAGCTCATCAAACAGTTCGGCTCAATCGAGAGCGCGCTTGAGCATTGGGAAGAGGTCGCGCACAAAACTTACCGCGAATCTTTGCGCGACAACGCCGACAAGATTCGCCAGTCGCGCGAGCTGGCGACCATCAGAACCGATGTCAACATAGAGCTTGACCTCGACAGGCTTCGCGCGCAGCCGCCGGATCGCGCCGCCGCTTATAAGCTTTTCCGCGAGCTTGAGTTTCAATCCTTAACGCGCGAGTTTTCGGATGCCGCGACAGCCGAGACCGGCGGCGCGCAAGCTCCGCTTCGTTATCGCATCATACGCAAGCGCGCGGAGCTTGAAACTCTTGTACGCAATCTCTGGGACGCGGAGCATTGGGGCTTCGCTATCGCTGATTCGACGCCGGTCGGAGCAGGCCAGCAGGGGGGCGCGCACAGCGGCGCGCGTGCGACGGGCATCGCCATCTCGACCGCCGCCGGAGCTTCGGCCTACATTGACCTCGAAAATTTTGAAGACGGAGAGGAATCGGCTATCGGGCCTTTGCGGGATGTGCTGGCAAACGGCTTGCTCTCAAAATCCGTGCATGATTTGAAACGCGCGACCGCGCTGCTCGTCCCTCTTGGGATCGAGCCGGAAGGCGTCGCGGACGACACGCTGCTCGCGGCTTATCTGCTCGACCCGATTCGCAGTCGTTACGAGTTAAGCGATTTGGCGCGCGACGCGGCGGGCACAATCGGCGCGGGCGACGCGCCCGAAGGCTGGACTGAAACCGGGTGGCGCACAGCCGAAGCCGCAGACCTCACGGCGCAGACCGCGCACGTCCTTCGCGGGCGGATTCTCGAACAGGGTTTGGACGCGATTTACACGGAGATGGAACTGCCGCTCGCGCCGCTGCTTTACAGAATGGAGGGCGCGGGCTTGCGTGTTGACACGGCTGCGCTCGGAGAGCTTTCACAGTATCTCGGTGTTGAACTCGAAAAGCTGACCGCGAAGATTTACAAGGTCGCGGGGCGCGAGTTCAAAATCAATTCTCCGAAACAGGTCGGCGAAATCTTGGAAGAGCTGAACATCAGCTCAGGCCGCAAGACTTCGACGGGCAGAGTCTCTACGAGCAAGGCCGTCCTCGAAGAGCTGGCGCAGAATTACGAGCTGCCGCGCCTGATTATCGAATACCGCGAGCTTGATAAATTGAAGACCGTTTACACAGACTCGCTGCCATCACAAATCGGCGCGGACGGGCGCATACATTCGCAGCTCAACCAGACCGTGACGGCGACCGGAAGACTCTCGTCGAGTGAACCGAACCTGCAAAACATTCCGATTCGCACGGAGCTTGGACGAAGGATTCGCCGCGCATTCATTCCGGCTGAAGGTCACAAGTTTATCTCCGCCGATTATTCGCAGCTCGAACTCAGACTGCTCGCGCACGTCACGCACGATGCCGAGATGCTCGACGCTTTTCAGAAAGACGACGACATACACGCGCGCACGGCTCGCCTCGTCTTCAACGCCAGGACGCCCGAAGAATTGAAGGAGGCGCGACGATTCGCCAAGATCGTCAACTTCGCCATCGCCTACGCCATCGAGCCGTTCGGCCTCTCGCAACGCGTCGGCATCTCGCGCAAAGAAGCGAAGAAGGTGATTGACGATTATTACGAGACTTACAAAGGCGTGCATCGCTTCATGGAAGAAGTCCCCATCAATGCGCGCGAGCACGGCTACGTCCGCTCAATCTACGGACGCATCCGCCCGCTTCCCGGCATCAACGACAGCAACGGCAACGTCCGCGCACGCGCCGAGCGCGAAGCTATTAACATGCCGATTCAAGGAACGGCAAGCGATATTGTGAAGCTCGCCATGCTGAAAGTTGACGACTCCTTGAAGCGCGAACGGATGAAAACGCGGCTCGTCATGCAGGTGCATGACGAGCTGCTCCTGGAAGCCCCGGCGGCGGAGGCCGAGCGCGCCGCAGAGATTCTCAAACGCGAAATGGAAACGGTCGTCGAACTCGATGTCCCACTCAAGGCCGAAGTCGGCATCGGCGATAACTGGATGGAGACGAAAGGGTAGTGATAAGTGATGAGTGATAAGTGATAAGACAATCCGAATAGCTTTTCTCTTATCACTCATCACTCATCACTCATCACTCTTAAAATGTCCGAAGAGCGCAAACAAACTGATGAAGGCGGCGAGGTTGTTTATCGTCGTCTGTCGGGCACGGAGGAAGAGGTTGCGCGGCGCGGCGCGGGCAAATCGCCGCGCGAGGAAGTTCCGACTGCGAGGAGGCTCGCGCCGACCTTGAGGCCGTTGCTGGTCGCGTTTCTGCTGTTGTTAGTGCTCATCGGCCTGCTCGGTTTCTTCAGCCGCCGCGAATTGGAGACGGTCGAAATCGGAACTTCGTTTTTTGAAAATCAGTTTGCGACTAAAAACCGTATGCTGCTGAGCCTGCACGCAGCCGCGCTCAGATTGGACACGGAGGCGCGGCTGCGTGCTGCCGCAGAATCGCGCGGTGAATTGACGCCGCCTTTTGAAGTGCCGGTGAGCAAGGCGCGCGCGGAGGTTGAGGCAGAGCTGGCGAAGCTTGATCGCATGCCTTTCGCGCAGCAGGAGAGCTGGCGCGTCCTGCATCAACGGCTCGCGCAGTTTCTCGAAACGACGAAAGACTTGAAAGCGTTTTCGCTCGAAGGCTTTCCGCAGTTTCGAGATATTGAAGGTCAAATCAGCGTCATTGAAACGGAGTTGAGCCGCGAGCCGCAAGAAGTCCAGCGCAGAATCGAAGAACTGCGGCTGCAATCATCGCGCAGGATTTGGTTCTGGTGGATGACCGCGCTCGTGATCGGCGTGCTCGTCATCGCCGCGACCCTGTGGGAAGTGCAGCGTCGCTTTCGTCATGAACAGCAGAGCCTCGAAGAGGCGCGGCGCGAGCGGCAGTTTAGCACGCAGATGCTCGAAGGCATGGTCAGCGCGGTCGCGGCCATTGACGCGCGCGCACACATACGCAGCGCCAACGCCGCCTTCTTTGAAATCTTTCCGCAAGCCTCGGTCGGCATCTCTGTCTATGATAATGTCGCCGCGCCCGACGCCAAGAAGATGCTCGAAGCTGCGGTCGCAGAGCCGGTCGAAGCCGCGACTTATCGCGGACGCTGGGTGCTTAAAGTCTCCGGCGAAGAGAACGGCGCGCAGAGAACTTACGATCTCTATTCATCGCCGCTTGAGATTGATGGGGAACGCGGGCAGATCGTGACTCTGGTTGACGTGACGGCGGCGGTCGAGTCCGAAGCCGTGATGCGTCACAATGAAGCTTTGGCTGCGGTCGGGCAGGCTTCGGCGCAGGTCGCGCACGAAATCAAAAATCCGCTCGGCAGCATTCGTCTCGGCGTCTCGATGCTGCGCGACATGACGAAAGACGAAGAGGCCATCAGCACGATTGATCTGGTCGAGCGCGGGATTGACCACCTTAACAAGCTGGTCATAGACGTGACGCAGTTCTCGCGTCAGAAACCGCTCGCGCCGAGCGAGTTTGATTTGCATCAACTGATTGACGAGAGCCTTGAGCTGGTCGCAGACCGCATTCGTGAAAAGCGTGCCCACGTCGAAAAACATTTCAGCCGCGAATCTTTGCGCGGGCGTTGGGATGAAGACCAGTTGCGACAGGTCTTCGTCAACCTCTTTGCCAACGCGATTGACGCGAGCCGCGAGAATGCTGCGGTCGTCATCACCACCGAGCGCGTCAATAACGGCGCACAAAAACTGGCTCGCATCACAGTCGCAGACGAAGGCGTCGGGATGGACGAAGCCACCCGCGCACGAATCTTCGAGCCATTCTTCACGACCAAAAAACGCGGCACCGGCCTCGGCCTCGCCATCGTCAAACAGATCGTCGAACGCCACGGCGGCACGATCACAGTCCACAGCTCGCCCGACCAGGGCGCACGCTTCATCATTGACCTACCGCTCGAACCATCGAAGACAGAGGGCTAACTATACAATGCTGAGAACAAAGAGGAGCATCCGCAGCCTTAACAGGCGTGTCATCTTCCTTTGCTCAGACTATGGTAAAATGCGAATTATGCGTTAGCCGTGTTCGCATTCATTTGTAATATTCATGTTGATTCAGCCACAGTAGTAACACAACAGCGCAACGAGATTGCCCGACTAGCGAAAGGATGAGAAGAGCATGAAACGAACCTTTACCGCCAGCGTGTGGCAAGAGGACGAATGGTTCATCGCGCAATGCAGAGAGGTCGACGTTGCCTCTCAAGGTGAAACCGAAGAAGAGGCGCTTGAGAATCTGCGCGACGCTTTAGAATTACACTTCACGCCGCCCGTTGCCACTATCGCGCCACAAATCCGCATGGTCGAGGTTGAGGTCGAGGCGTGAAACCGCTATCTTTCCGCGAAGTCAAGCATGAAATGATTGCTATAGAGGCGTCGGGTTGAATGAGTGGTTAGGCATATCGCTATGGATTACTACTTCAACACCTTCTCTAATCTTTTGACGAATTCCTCGAAGGTCATCCCGATAGCCTGACATATCTCCCGAACCTCCAACACGTCCAGCCGCCGCTGCCCACTTTCATATCTTGATATATAGGCTTGGTCTTTTTCGATACGTGCGGCTAACTCAACCTGCGTCAGGCCGGTTTCGAGCCTCACTTCCCGCAGGAGGTCAGTCATACGATTACGCTGAGCCATGTAAATTTTCTTCTTCATCCAATATGTTATATGAACATATTGACGGATATACAAAATTGACATATTCTGTTTTGCAGGAGTCACATACTCCGTCTATCCGAACAGGTTAAAAGGATGAAACGCCAAAGCGAAAAATCACTCGCGGATCACGAAACATGGACGGCAATTCTTGAGCCTGTCTTATGTCAGGATGAGGCCGCTGTCGAATTATTGGCACGTCTACTGTTCACGATTAAGAAGGAAATTGAGGCGGGCTAGAAGGAGGAATACAGGCAGGCAAAATGCTACTCAATGGGATTGAGTTAATGTATCTTCACACCAAAGCTCATAAGGCTGCGCTCAAACTGTATATGCTTTCATTAGAAGGGAACTTGAAACCGGAAGATGAGCCGCTCAATCTCATCAATGGAGCAATTGAAAGAGGTAAAAGTCGAACCCACTAACCGCCGCGCAATTGCAGAGTCCTACGCCTAATGCCCGAAATTTCTCATCCGGCTTGCAGACTGCGGAAGGCGCGGCGTGCGGCCTCGATGGTGCGATCAATCAGTTCATCCGTGTGCGCCGTGCTGATAAAGGCGGCCTCGAATTGCGAGGGGGCGAGGTAGACGCCCGCGTCGAGCATGGCGTGAAAGAATTTGCCGTAAAGCTCGCGGCTACTCTGTGAGGCGGTCGTCCAATCCGAGACGGCTGCGCTCGTGAAGAACATCGTGAACATAGAGCCGACGCGATTGGTTTTGGTCGCCATGCCTGCCTCGCGCGCCGCGCGTTCCATGCCCTCGCAGAGACGCGCGCTCGCGCGTTCGAGGCTTTCATAAACCGAACGGTCGCGCAGACGCTTGAGCGTGGTCAGTCCGGCAGTCATGGCGAGCGGATTGCCTGAGAGCGTGCCAGCTTGATAAATATTTCCGGCGGGCGCGATGTGACGCATGAGGTCGCGGCTCGCGCCGTAAGCTCCGACGGGAAGGCCGCCGCCGATAATCTTGCCGAGCGTCGTGATGTCAGGCATCACGCCGTAAAGCTCTTGCGCGCCGCCGCGCGCGAGACGAAAGCCCGTCATCACCTCATCGAAGATGAGCAGCGCGCCGCCCCGCGCAGTTATCTCGCGCACCTCTCGCAAATAATTTTCGCGCGGCGGAACGCAGCCCATGTTGCCGACGACCGGCTCGATAATCACCGCCGCGATGTCTGTGTGTTCGTCAAAGACTTTTTGTAAAGCTTCGGCGTCGTTGAAGGGAACTGTGAGCGTGTCTTGTGCGAGCGAAGCAGGGACGCCGGGACTGTCCGGGAGTCCGAGCGTGGCGACGCCTGAGCCGGCTTTGACGAGCAAGCTGTCTCCGTGTCCGTGATAACAGCCCTCAAACTTGACGAGCTTCGTGCGTCCCGTCACGCCGCGCGCGAGGCGTATGGCGGACATCGTGGCTTCCGTCCCGCTATTGACCATTCGCACCATCTCGACTGAAGGCACTGCGTCAATAATCTCTTCGGCCATCAAGACTTCGAGTTCAGTCGGCGCGCCGTAGCTCGTCCCGCGCGTCAATGCGTCACGCAAAGCCGCGATGACCTCTTCGTCCGCATGCCCCAGGATCATAGGCCCCCAGGAGCCAACGTAATCAATCAACTCGCGCCCGTCAGCATCCACGAGCAACGCGCCCCGCGCGCTCTCGATGAAACGCGGCGTGCCGCCGACGCCGCGAAAAGCGCGGACTGGCGAATTGACTCCGCCGGGCAACAACTCGACCGCACGCGCGAACAACTCTTCCGAGCGACGGCTCTCATCCGTGTGTATTGAACTCATGAGCCTCATTCTAAAGAAGGTAAAAGGTAAAAGTAAAAAGGCAAAAGTGAAGAAGACATCGAACGCTTCTCTCACTTTTGCCTTTTACCTTTTTACTTTTACCTTATTCTCAGCCGTTGTCAGCCGCCGGGATGGTCAGTTGTTGGCCGACCTGAATCTTGTCCGGGTCGTTGATCTTGTCTCGATTGGCGTAGAAGATAAGCATATATTCGTTCGCGTCGCCGTAAAAATGTTTGCTGATCTTCGAGAGCGTGTCGCCGGATTTGACCTCGTAGGTTTGGCCGCTTTGACTGCTGCCGCCACCGGCGGTCGCGGCCTGCGCCTGACTCTGCTCGACGGTAATGTCAGCGGTGATGTCGTCCATGTTCGGATTGACCAGCTTGATCTGATCCCAGAACTTGTTCTTGGCATCGTCAGACGGCGCGACGCCGCGTATGAAGAGCTTGTTGTCCTGCACATGCAGATTCTGGAAACGGATGTGCTCCTGGTCTGCCATGTTGAGCACCGATTGATATTTGCCCTTCAACTCATTGAAGCGTTGTTCGGCGTTCGGCTGCTGCTGAGCTTCGGATGCCCCCGTGCCAAACATCTTGTCGAAAAGTCCCATTGTTTTTCTTTCTCCTTGAATAGATTTGAGTCAAGACATGGCAAGCATCGTGCCAACCTTGATTGCAACACTTAGCCGAGAAATAAGCGGAAAACGCGTCCGTTAATCAAACAACCATCGCCTCTCGCCCCGTACTAAAAAAGGTTCAAGGTTTAAGGTTCAAAGTTCAAGGTTGAAAGACAAGCTATATGCCTTCACCTTGAACCTTGAACTTTGAACCTTGAACCTTTTTTAGCCGAAGATGCTCCGCCAGCCGCGCTCTAATGAGTTGCCAAAGAGAAACGCGCTCAGGGAAGGTTGTTCATGAGAGCGGTCGTATCCGACCAGCTCGACGTAGGCGCGTCCCTCTGTCTGCTCCGCGCCGTGGCTGCCCGCGACCGTGCAGACGCCTTCCCAATAGACGATCATCGTCGTCCCGCGCGTATCAAGCTCCTGCTCTTTCATCACCGGCGTGATCGTCACATCAATCTCGAATCGCGGCACGCGCAATCGCCAACCGCTCGGATAGGTCGTCTGCGTGCGCGCGCTCGTCCACTGCGCGGTCGCTTCCAGCATAAAATCTTCACGCGTGAGATGAGTCTGCCTGCCAGTCGCGTCAACATAAGTTCCGCTCGAAAAAGGGGACGGCTCGCCGCGACTGTTGCGCAAGTGATAGACCATCACTTCCGCGCCAGTCGCAAGCTGTATGCTGAACCAATCCCAGCCCTTCTGATTC
This sequence comes from Pyrinomonadaceae bacterium, assembly GCA_036403295.1. Lineage (GTDB taxonomy): Bacteria > Acidobacteriota > Blastocatellia > Pyrinomonadales > Pyrinomonadaceae > JACMLC01. The sequence goes on along the minus strand of DASWRG010000090.1, from coordinate 43,868 downwards.
TCCGTCGTGCGCCAGGTGCCAAACTCTCTGTCCATCCACGCGTGGCCTGTGAATCTTTCGGTCGCGCCATTCCATGTGATCGCGCCTTCGGCTGACATCCGCGTGAAAGAGAAATAACGCGAAGCTTCGCCCGCGTCCTTAAAGCTGACGCCAGAGCCTTCATGCCCGTTCAAGACGGCGGGCTTGGAGTTTTTCAAAGCGACTTGAAAAATCAGATTGTCGCCCAGAGTCGCGCGCAGGACGTGCGCTCCACCCGTCTCGCGCACAGTCCAATTGCCGAGCCGCAAGTAATATTTTTCCTCACTCGCCGCCGCCGGAAGATCAAACATGCCGCCCGCGCTTTTCCGGTGCTCATAACGAAAACGCTTGCGCGATTCATCCGTGATGGCGAAGTGAGCCAGATAAAGCGGATTCGCAATCAGCCGCAAAGGGATGACGCCGAAGCGATCAAGGTCTGTCCGGCGTTTGAAGAACACCAGCTCGAAGCCGAAGCGACGACCCGACGCCGTCTGCATGTGTCCAGTGTAATACCACCACTCCGTCTGCGCGTTCCGGTGCGCGTAAAGGTCGCGCGGCAGCAACACGCCCGCGTGCTCAGTCCCGTCGCGCAAAGTCGAAGCTTCGCCGACAAGGACATCCGCGACGCGATCTAAAACCGACGCCGCAATATTTTCCAAAGGCTCAACCAGATTTGTACTCATAAGAAGCGCAAACTAACCGAAGGACTTGACGAAAGTGTGCGGCTTTTGAGGAAAAATAGTGGGCAGTTGGCAGTTCGCAGCAAATACAAATTGCTTGGCTCTTAACTGCCAACTGCGAACCGCCCACGGCCCACTTCAAATCCGTTCCAGCTTCTCTTGCGGCTCGACTGTGATGGAGCGAAAGCTGGACATGCGGACGAGGCCGGGCGCGGCCCCTTTGGGTTTGGAGAGGAATTTGCGCTGTGTGTAATGCACGTCAACTTTCGAGTCGCGTCGCGCCTGACTGAAGGCGGCGGCGAGTTGCGCGGCTTCGATGATGGTGCGATGCGGAATCTCTTTGCGCGTCGGGTTGAGGACGACGACGTGCGAGCCGGGATAATCAGCCGCGTGCAGCCAGAGGTCGTGCGGGCGCGCGACGCGAAAGGTCAGATGATCGTTATCGCGCGCCGCCCGCCCGACCAGAATCTCATAGCCGTCAGATGAAAGATAACGCCGCGCGCCCTTCACGCTCTCTGCGCTCTTTTTACCTTTCGCTTGAGGCTGACGCTTCTTGTCTTTGTCAAAGAAGTTTTCCAACTCTTCTTCGTCTCGCGCCGCGATGACGCTTTCGAGCCTCGTCTCTTGCGCGCTCAACGTCTCCAATTCTTTTTCAAGCCCGGAGAGCCTGCGCGCGATCTCTTCCGCCGCGCGGCGCGCTTTCGTGTATCGCTTAAAACGTCGCGCGGCCTCTTCCTGCAAGGTCGCATGTTCGTCAATCTCAAGCTCTACGCGCGGCGCGTCGTCGGCGTAATAATCCGTGAGAGTGACGAAACGCCCGCGCCGCTCGGCTGTGGTGATATTGGCGAGCAGCAAATCTCCGACGCGTTTGTGCGCCAACGCGTCGCCGTGCTCTTTCAAATCGTTTTCCAGATGACGACGCAGCTTGACGCGTTGTGTTACCTCTTTCTTCAAACGCGCACGCGCCGTAGCCGCGCGCGAAGTGAAAGCGCGCGTCGCTTCAAGCTCAAGATAAAAAGCGTCAGCCGCTTCCGACAGCGAAGCATGAGAGCCGCGCTCAAGCGTCGAACCTGTGGGCGCGCTCGCGGCCTGTGCGGGAGGCGGCAGATATTTCTCCGCAACCTGCTGACCCTCTCCGCGCGGCGGGCGCAAGGCGTCAATCACATAATCATTCTCGTCGAGCAGCAACAGATTCGCCGCGCGCCCCGTCAACTGCGCGACCAGCGTGTATTTAAGCTCCCGCCCGGACACATCCTCAGCCGCGAAAGAGAAACGAACAACACGTTCGCCTTCATCCTTCTTGAGAGAGATGAGACGCGCGCCCGCGAGCCTCTTGTAAAGCGTCATCACGAACGCGGAGGGCGGGAGCGATTGCTTCTCCAAATCGCGGACGCGCCGCTCAATCAGATAGAGACGCGGCGCGGGCTGCGTCTCTGCGCTCAGGAGCAAGTAGCGACCGTCGCCCGTGCGAAAGTCTACGGCGAGCGTGAGGCGCGAGAGCTGAAAAACTTTGCCGAGGCTGCGACCGGCAAGCGCGGGCGCAAGCTCTTCGACAATCGCTTTGATGGTTTGATCGTTCACAACAAAAGGTTCAAGGCTCAAAGTTCAAGGTTCAAGGTTATCAGCTTTCTAACCTTGAACCTTGAACTTTGAGCCTTGAACCTTTTTTATCTATTCGCGCACAACCGCCGTTCCCGACAGATGGTCGTGCGCCGTGCGTCCCTCCGCGTCAAAGAGCGCGTAGAGAATGCCGAAGCCTAAGGTCGCCAGCGAGATCATGTAAGCGACCGCGCGCGTGACGGATTGTTTGGTCGTCGGCGGCAATCCGTTGTCCACGTCAACGGCGCGCAGGCCGACGAGCGACATGCCCCACGTGCGTCCGGCGAGCGCGGTCGAAGTCGTCAGATACAGAAACATGATGATGACCAGAATGCCGCCCATCGAGGCCAAGACGCGCTCGTCACCCCAGTTGCCGTTCGTGAGTTCGATAATCGCCGCGAACGGTGAGGAAGCGAAAGCCACGACGAGCAGGTCTATCAAACCAGCCGCGAGTCTCGAAAAGACCGGCGCGCGATCATCATACAATTCTTCAAAACCGAAAGCGTCCGCGTCTTGCGTTTCAACCGCCTGCTTTTGAACAGGCTCGACCACGACCCGCTTCGCCAACGGCGGTCGGGTGACTGTTTCAGCTTGCTCTGTGAGTTTGGCTTGAACGACCGTCAGCGTGTGCTCGCGCGCAATTTCGGCGGGCTTCTCGACCGGAGCGGTCTCCGCGAGCATTTCGGGAATGGGCGCGAGCGCGGGGTGCGCTTCGACTTGATCGTCTAATTGATATTGCTCTTCCGCGACGCGCGCGACGGCGACCGCCGCGCCGCCTCTCGCCTGATGTGTACGCGGCTGAGGCTGTTGAGCGCGTTCGATGCGTTTGAGGGCGGCGACGACAATCGGATTCATCTGCGGCTGGTCGGGCTGCGGGACGAGTCCGAGCGGCTGCGCGCCAGCCTCTTTCGCGGGCTGACCGGCGCGCTGTTTGGCCTTCTGCTCAACTTCACGCGCGCCATCGCGCGCACGCCGCTCCTGAATCTCGCGCACGCGCTCGCTCAAGTCCTTGCGCCATTGCGGGCGCGCACGTCCCGCGCCCGGAAACTCGATCAGCGTCGAACCCGTCGCCGCAGCTTTCTGCTTGACAGGCTCGGCAGCCGTCTCTTCGGGCGCGACCGTGACGGACTCTTTCACCGCCGTTTGAGTCGTTTGGACTTCGGCCTGTGCGCGGGATTTGGAAGCTGGCGTCTGACACCGTGGACAAAGCTCCAGAGCGTTGGAAAAAACGGCGCGACACGCTGAACACTGCATAAAACGAAAGCCTCCACTGAAAGGCAAAATTAAAAAATTCTAAGTTAAAAAGTGCGTTCGGGCTACGGGACGCGAGAGTCGCTAAACCCAAGCCCATTGCGGAGTCGCGGCGGATACTATCAGAAGTTACTTTAACTCGTCAATCAGAAAATGCACAAGAGGCTGTATTTATCCGCCGGAGAGCCACAAGATAAAGGTAAAAGTAAAAAGGTAAAAGGCAAAAGTAGAGGACGAAAAACAGCTTGCCTCTCAGCTTTACTTTTGCCTTTTACCTTTTTACTTTTACCTTCTAAAGCGGTTGTCTTCCGGCGAAGCCGGCCTCTACGTCATGCCACCATTCGATCTGTTCGCCTTCGCCCAAGCGCCAGCAGAGCAGGACGACGCGCCCGTCTCTGAGTGAGGGAAAGTCTATCAGACCGCGCTCGTAATCTTTGAGCTGCACGCCGAGCGCGTCAAGCTCGGAGACGCGCTCGGAGAGTTTCATCAGCACGGAGATGTAACGCGCTCCATCCGTCATCCCGCCGCCGCCAAACTCCGCCCCTTCGGCGGCATGCTTCGCCGCCTCTTGAAAAGAGATGAGCCGACGATGCGCGCGCTGAATCGCAATCAGTATCCGTCGCACCAGCGGCAGCAAGGCATTGGCTTCTTCCAAACTGAAAATTTTCATAAGGCTCAGAACTCAGGACTCAGGGTTCAGGAATCAGAAGTAAAGACAGCTTGCCTTTCATTCTGAATCCTGACTCCTAAGTCCTGACTCCTGCTCTTCAGCGTTCGTCCGTGACGCGAATTAAATCCGGGGACGGGTCGAACTGATCCGCTTCTTCGTCCATGACGGTCTCAATGACGACGCGCGTGGGGACGTGGCCGAAGCCGTTGTCGTGCACGTCCGTCGCCGGATGATGATTATCATGCGCGTCCGCGCCGTTGTTGAGAAAGGCAGGTTGGCCGGTTTCGTCATAGCGCGCGCCGTGCGGCAGCTCTTTGCGCACCTTGTCCGCGATCTCGCCGAGGTCTATGAAATAGTCCGCGACATCAATCAGCTTCGGCGCGGTGTTGGAACGAAAGCCCGCGATCTCCACGCGGCATCCTTTGTAGGCCACAGCGTTGACGGCGTAGACGAAATCCTCGTCGCCCGAGACGAGCACCGCCGTGTCGTAGCGTCCGGCGAGGCTCAGCATGTCAACGGCAATCTCCACGTCAAGGTTAGCTTTGCGCGTGCCGTCGTAAAAAGTCTTCAGCTCTTTCTGGATAACTCGAAAACCGTTGCGTCGCATCCAGAGCAGAAAGCCCTGTTGACGCTCCGCGCCGACATCAACGCCTGTGTAGAAGAAGGCTCTGAGGAGACGGCCATCGCCAAGCAGCACGCGCAACAGCTTGTTGTAATCAATGTCTATGTTGTGAAAACGCGCTGCATGAAAAAGGTTATTGCCGTCTATGAAAACTGCCACTCTGCCGCGATGTCCGAATTGCCATGAAATATTATTAGTCGGATCAAAATTCATGCGATAAGTTACTCCATTAAATTTTTAAACATCTGTGCCTTAGAATGCCGCCGCCAAACGCTCAGGTCAAGTAAAAAAGAGTCGCCCCGCTCAGGAGGATTGTTTCTGCTCTGTGCCGAGCACGTCGCCCGTGACTGAATCAAGGTAAATTGTCAGCCCCGGCGCGGCGGTCGTGAAAAGTTCCCACGCGACGTGAAATTCCAGGAGGGGCGGCTCACCTCCGCGCGCAATCGGATAGATAACAAGCTCGCGGGCGTTGAGCTTCTCCTTCTCCGGAAGAGTAACGCTTTGCTGGTTGCCGCTCGCGTCCGTGTAGGTGACTGCGCGACCGGCGATGCTCTCGATGGCTTTGTCGGACGACATGCGCTGCTGCGCCAACGCGATGAAGCTGCGCCTCAGTCGCTCGATGTCGGGAACACAGGTGCTCGTCATCTGAACGATACGCCGGTCTGGCGTGAAGCTGATGCTCAGCACGCCGTAGCCGCCGCGCAGGCCGTAACGAAAAGGGCGTTGTTGATAACGCGCTTCCTTGACGCCATTCGCTCCATCCACGCGTTGCACGAGTGAAAGCTGTTGCAGCTCGCCGCCACAGAGCAACGGCCCTGTCTCGACTATGAAGCGGCGCAAAGACTCGCGCGTCTCTTCCTCGTTCATCGGCAAGGCTTCGCCGACCTTCGGCAGATAGAGCGGGGTCGCTTCAAGCGACGGCAGGCTGCGCACAGTCGCCGTCACCGGCTGAAGCTCGGGCGCGGGAGCGTTTGCGATGCCCATGCTGTGCGTCAGATTCGTCCACGCCGCGAGTGCATTGGCGTGCCGCGTGCCTTCGTCATCACTGAGGAGAATCGGATACGGCGCGTCCGTCGCGCGAGGCCCCGCAGCATCGGGCGCGGGATTCGTCGCGCACGATGACAGCCACATCACAAGCAGTGGAAAGAGCATGCCTCTCAGCAAACGCTTAGAATAAAGACGCGACATGATGATTTACTGTCCGAGCAGCTTCGGCAAAAAATTCCGAATCGAAGTTACTGCGAAGAATATACTAAAGAAGGAAAAAGGCAAAAGGTCAGAACCGCCTGCGGCAGCGAGCGGGTCTGTCTACACTTAATGCCTGTTTCAAAACCCGGAAACACACTTTGCGCCTTAAGCCTTTCTTCCTTTGCGCCTTTGCGAGAACGAACAGCGTTTCACGCAAAGGCGCAAAGGAAGACGAAAGCTTGCAAAGGGTTTGAGTTATTGAGTCTGTTGAAGTTTTGAATTGGATAAGCGGCGAGCGTGGGGCGTATAATTCGTCGCCGGAGGAGAAGCATTTGCAGGACGAAGAGGAAGCGTCGCCGATCTGGAACGAAGATGAGCCTTTGCGCGCCGAAGTGCGCGGCTTCACGCAAGAGCAGATGGTCACTTGCGAAAACTGTCTGCGAGCCAACCCGCCGACGCGCGCAAGCTGTCTCTACTGCGGCGCGGCCTTGCCCGTGACGGAGGCCGCCGCAAACTTGCTGCAACCGTTGCTGCGCCCGTTGGAGACCTGGGAGCAGGGCTTCAATGCCATTCTCTTGCCGGGCGAGCGGCGTTTGGCGGACGATGCTTTGACAGAAATCTCAGACCTCTTGAAACTGGAAACAGAGACGGTCGAGCGCATGATGACTGCGGGCGCGCCCTTGCCGCTCGCTCGCGCCGCGACGGAGGTCGAGGCCGCGTTGATTGAGAAGCGGCTGGCGACGCTTGGCTTTCAAGTCTTGATTGTCGCGGATAAAGAGTTGGACGCGCCCGCGCCGCAACGTCTGCGCGCGATGGAGATGACGGACGACTTTCTGGGCGTTTATGCGACGGGCAGCCAGAGCGCGTCTTCCGTCAAGTGGGCGGACATCGCATTGATGGTCGCGGGGCGCAGAATCTTGCGCCGCCTCGAAGTCGCGGAGCGTCCCGGTCGGAAAAAAGAGAAGGAGCTGGTTGACTCGCGCGAGCTGAGCACGGACGAGCCGCGACTCGATTTGTATCTCAATCGTGACGCGGGCGCATGGCGCGTCGCGGGGGATAACTTCGATTTCTCGTGTTTGCGCGAAAAAAAATCTCTGGTGGCTTCGCAGAATTTTCAAACGCTGACGGGTGTGCTGCGCGAGCGCGCGAAGGATGCTCTTTATGATGACTCTTATCTGCGCGTGCGCACTGTGCTGAGCCTCGTCTGGCCGCTTGAGCAGCACACTGAATCGCTCGGCCTCAGAAAGCGAGGGATGGGGCCGCGCGTTAACACCGAAGCCGTCACGACGAGCGATAACGAGATGCAGTTTACGCGTTACTCGAAACTGCTGCATCATCTCAAGCTGCGCGGGCATGAGTTGAAAGCATGAGCCGGAATGAAGAACGCAAGCGATTCCGCGCGGCGCGAGAGGCGCGGCGTCACGAGAGCGCGCCTGAACGTCAAAGCGTGAAGGCAAACGCGAATGCTCATGAGGTTGAGGCTGCGTCGAGCGTGCAGCTTTACGGAGTCTCGCCCGTGCTCGAAGCTTTAAGGGCGGGCGCGCGGCCAATCGAACACATCACGATTGCCGAAGGCTCTCAACCTCACCGCCTGCGCGAATTGCTTGAGCTGGCACACCATCGCAGCGTCCCCGTGCGCCGCGCGCCGCGTCATCTGCTCGAACGTCTGGCGGGCGCGAATGCGAATCATCAGGGCGTGATTGCGAGCATCGCCGCCGCGCGTTACACGGACGTGGATGAACTGCTTGAAAGGCTTGCCGCGCGCGTCGGCACAAACGATCCGCCGCTCGCGGTCGTGCTTGACGGTGTCGAAGACCCGCGCAACCTGGGGGCTATCCTGCGGACGGTGGAATGCGCTGGCGGGCACGGAGTCTTTATTCCCGAACGTCGCGCCGCCGGGTTGACAGAGACGGTGGCAAAGGCCGCCGCCGGAGCTTTGGAGCATGTGCCGGTCGCGCGCGCCGCGAATCTCTCGCGCCTCATCGAAGGGATGAAGGAGCGCAACATCTGGACGGTCGGGACGAGCGCGGATGCCGCGACGGATTATACGGCGTGGGACTGGACTCTTGGGTGCGCAGTCTTTTTCGGCGGCGAGGGCGTGGGCTTGCATCGCCTGGTACGCGAACGTTGCGACGCGTTAGTTCGTATCCCTGTGCGCGGCCAGCTCACGTCGCTCAACGTCAGCGTCGCGGCTGGCGTCGTGCTTTATGAAGCAGTCAGGCAACGCTCTCTTAAAACTTAGCCGCAGAGGTGAAGAAGGAGAAACGAAATGTTTTGTCCCAAATGCGCCACGCAGAATGTTGACGGAGCAAAGTTCTGCCGCTCGTGCGGCGCGGACATCAGCCTCGTCCCGCAAGCCATGACGGGAAACATCCAGCCCGCTTATCAGCCGATTGAAGCGATAGAGGCGCATTTCGGGCGCAGGCGCGGCAGGCGTCCGAGCATTGATAAGGCCATCAAGACCGGCTTTATGGGACTCGGATTTTTAATCATCGCCATCATTCTCGCTTTCGTGCATGACGGGCGCGGCTGGTGGTACTGGATGCTGATTCCGGCCTTCTCCATGCTCGGCGGAGGCATGGCCGAATACGTGCGCGCGAGGGTCGCGCAAAAAGCTCTGACGCAGCAGCAGGCTCAACCCACTCCTTTGCGTTCTTCGTATATGAACGAGATGCCGCCGCGCGGCACTAACGAATTGATGCCGCCGCCGCCGAGCGTCACCGAAGGCACGACCCGTCATTTGGGCGCGGAAGGGACGACGAAAGTCTTCACTCCCGCAGAGCGTCCGAAGCAGGAAGGATAAGCTTTGAGAGCGACTTGCTTGCGCGCGAATTTCCCGCGCGGTATAGTTCGGCCAGAAATTTTCAATGGCTTGTTTCTCAGCTTACATTTTGGAAGGAATACATCATGCCGCAACGTCCCAAGATTGCCAGTAACATGCTTGAGCTAATCGGCTACACGCCGCTCGTGCGTCTCAATCGAATCCCAGACGAGGGTTCGGCGGAGATAATCGCCAAGCTCGAATCGCAGAACCCTATGGATTCGGTCAAAGACCGCATCGGCGCGGCGATGATCGAAGCCGCCGAGCGCGAAGGCAAGATTCGTCCCGGCGAAACCGTCATCATCGAGCCGACCTCCGGCAACACGGGCATCGCGCTCGCTTTCGCCGCGACCGTCAAAGGCTACAAGCTGATCGTCACGATGCCCGACACTGTGACGGAAGAGAGGCGGCGCGTGCTCACCGCTCTCGGCGCGGAGGTCGTCCTGACGCCCGGCGCGGAAGGCATGAAAGGCTCTATCAAGAAGGCCGCAGATTTGTCCGAAGAGACTGAGCACAGTTGGACGCCCGGACAGTTTGACAATCCCGCGAACCCCGAAGTGCATCGCCGCACGACCGCCGAAGAGATTATGGAAGACACGGACGGCCAGCTTGATGCTTTCGTCGCAGGCGTCGGGACGGGCGGCACGATTGCGGGCGTCGGCAAAGTCTTGAAAGAGAGAATCGGCGCGCACGTCCGCGTCATCGCCGTCGAGCCGCTTTCGTCGCCGGTGCTGTCGGGCGGCGAGCCGGGGCCGAACAAGATTCAAGGCATCGGCGCGGGCTTCGTGCCGCGCAACTACGACCCGTCGGTCGTGGATAGTGTGATGACGGTTGATTACGGCGACGCGATTGAGATGGCGCGGCGATTGGGGCGCGAAGAGGGAATCTTCTGCGGCATCTCTTCGGGCGCGATCACTTGGGCTGCGCGCGAAGTGGCGCGAGAGCTTGGCGCGGGCAAACGCGTCGTCTCGATCATCTGCGACTTCGGCGAGCGTTATCTCTCGCACGAGCTTTTCGCCGCGCAGTGATAACCAGCCACAGAGGACACAGAGGGGACAGAGATAAAAAGACTCGTTTCAAGTCTCATTGATTTGTTTTCCTCTGTGTCCTCTGTGGCTAACTTCCTAAATTAATCACTCAAGCAGAGGCGATGCGTTGACTCTTAAAGCAAGCATCGCCTCGCGGCGTCTTTGATGAAAGAGATTGAGAGCGCGCGAATCTGTGTCCCCGTTTGCGTCAAGCATGCGAGCGAGCTTAACGCGGCCATCGCACGCGCCGCCGAAGTGGCCGATGTGATTGAGCTGCGAATGGATTGCCTCGAAAGCTTGCAGCTTGATAAAGCCTTGCGCGAATTGGGCGCGATTTTTCATGCGCGACAGCAGCCTTTCATCCTCACTTTTCGACCCGCTCAAGAGGGCGGCGCACGCGCCATTGAGCTTCACGAGCGCAAGACGTTCTGGCTCACACAGGGTTTTTTGCACGACGGACAATTTCGCTTTCCAGAGATGGCAGACTTAGAGCTTGGGATGTTCACCGAAGCGGACACGCCCTTCCGTTCAATCTTCAAAGAATCTCTGCTTATCTGCTCGCATCACGATTTCGTCGGCGTCCCGACAGACCTGTCGCAGCTTTACGAGCGCATGGCGGCGACACGGGCGGATGTCTTAAAGCTTGCCTTTCATGTTGATGAGATTACGGATTGCCTGAAAATTTTCGAGCTGCTTGAGCGCGCACGGCGCGACGGGCGACGCCTGATTGCTGTTGCGATGGGTGATGCCGGAATCATCACGCGCATTCTCGCTCCATCGCGCGGCTCATATCTCACTTACGGCTCGCTCGACGCAGAGAGCGCGACCGCGCCCGGCCAACTGTCCGCGCGTGAGTTGCGTGAAGTCTATCGCGTTCATCAAATCAACCGCCAAACGGAAATCATGGGGCTTGTCGGCCAGCCCGTCATGCATTCCGTCTCGCCGCACATACACAACGCCGCCTTCGCCGCCACAGGGATGAACGCCGTCTATCTGCCATTGGAAGTTAGTCGGCTTGAAAGCTTTATGAAACGGATGGCGCACCCGCGTACGCGCGAAATGGATTGGAGCTTGCGCGGCCTGAGCGTCACCGCGCCGCACAAGCGCGAGGTGCTGCGTCATCTCGATTGGATTGAAGACGCGGCGCGCGAAATCGGCGCGGTCAACACCATCGTCATTCGTGACGGAGAGCTGCACGGCTACAACACGGACGCGACCGCAGCCCTCGCGCCTTTGCGTGACGAGATTGATTTAACGAATGCGCGCGTGGCCGTCATCGGCGCGGGCGGCGCGGCGCGCGCGCTCCTCTGGAGTCTGCGCGAAGCAGGGGCGCGTGTTACTGTATTCGCACGCGACGCAGGAAGAGCGCGTGAGACGGCGGAGCAGTTCGGCGCGGCGTGCGCGATGTTGAATAATGCGAGTTTTGGCGAGTTCGAGCTGGTCATCAATGCGACGCCGCTCGGCACGCGCGGGAAAAGCGCAGACGAAACTCCGGCTCTGGCCGGGCAGCTTCGCGGAGCGCGGCTCGCTTATGATCTGGTTTACACGCCGCGCGAGACGCGCTTCATGCGCGAAGCTTTGATGGCAGGCTGTCACACCATCGGCGGCCTCGACATGCTCATCGCACAGGCCGCAGAGCAGTTCAAGCTCTGGACAAACACAGACGCGCCCATTGAAGTCATGCGCGAAGCAGGGGAGAAAGCAGTGATGAGTAATGAGTGATGAGAGAAAAGCTTTCTTGCTTTTACTCATCACTCATTACTCGTCACTCATCACTTATCAAGATGGACGAACGTTATAGCAGACAGATTTTGTTCGCGGGGATCGGCGCGGAGGGGCAGCGTCGTTTGGCGGGAGCGCGGGCGGCGATTATCGGTTGCGGCGCGTTGGGTTCGGCGCAGGCAGAGGCTCTGGCTCGCGCGGGCGTGGGCTATTTGAGGATTGTTGACAGGGATTTTGTAGAGGCTTCGAACCTGCAACGGCAGACGATGTTTACGGAGGCTGACGCGAGGGAGCGTTTGCCGAAGGCTGTGGCGTGCGTGAATCGCATCCGGCTCATCAATTCCGAGATTGAGGCCGACGCGGAAGTCGCCGATGTCAATCACACGAACGTCGAGCGGCTCGTCAAAGATTGCGATGTCGTGCTTGACGGGACGGATAATTTTGCGACGCGCTATCTTATTAACGACGCCTGCGTGAAGCATCGCGTGAGCTGGATTTACGGCGCGGCGGTCGCTTCATACGGCGTGACGATGACCGTGCGCCCGCACGAGACGCCGTGCCTGCGATGTGTGTTTGAGGAAGCTCCGCCCGCCGGAAGCGCGGAGACTTGCGACACTTCGGGCGTCATCATGCCGATTATCAGCATCGTCGCCGCCGTGCAGGTCAGCGAGGCTTTAAAGCTTTTGACAGGGCACACTGAAAAGCTGCATCGCTCGCTCATGCAGTTTGATGTGTGGAGCAACGAGTGGCGGCGAATCGCACTCAAAGAACCGTTGCCCGAATGTCCGACATGCGCGCTCGGCAGATACGAGACGCTCGAAGCCGAAGGCGCGGATTTCGCAGCCCTCTTGTGCGGGCGCAATGCCGTGCAGGTGTCGCCGCCGAGAGCGACGAGAATTAATCTCAACGCATTGTCGGAGAAACTGAGCGCGCTCGGCGAGGTCAAGGCCAACGATTACCTGCTCAGGTTTCGCGCGGGAGAATACGAACTGACTGTTTTTCAAGACGCGCGTTTGATTGTGCGCGGGACGGATGATGTCGGAACGGCGCGCTCGCTGTATGCGAAGTATGTGGGAACGTGAACGATTTTGAGTTCTAAATTTTGAATTGACTGAGATAGAACAACCCGAAAGCTGATTTGATTCTTGAAGGTATGAGGAAACAAAAAAACTTGAGACGCAACGTGTCTTGGCTGTCGCTGCTTTTGATCTCTTGCATCATCGCTCCTTGCGCGCAGGCCGCGGAGCCTGTCATCTGGGAGACGAATTCAAGGGCTGAAATCCTGAAGGGCGAAGCGCGCGGCGTCTCCATCACAGACACGGGCGCGTTCATGTTGGGTCCGCGCATGACGCAGGTTTTCAACACGGAGCAGGCTTTCATCTGGTCGAGCGCGGCGGACGCGGCGGGCAATGTCTATCTCGGCACGGGACACGACGGGCGCATCTATCGCGTCGCGCCGGACGGACGCGGCTCGCTCTTTTATGACGCGGCTGAGTTGGATGTGACCGCGCTGGCGGTCGGGCGCGACGGCGCGATTTATGCGGGAACGTCGCCCGATGGAAAAGTCTATCGCATCGGCGCGGACGGCGTTGCGACAGTCTTTTTCGATCCGCCAGATAAATATATCTGGTCGCTCGCGTTCATGTCGGACGGAGGACTGGCGGTCGGGACTGGCGATAACGGCAAGCTGTATCGCGTGCGCGCGGCGGGAGCGAAAGCCGAAGACTCTCTGCTCGTTGACACGAATGAAACGCACGTCATCTCGCTCGCGGTTGATGCGCAAGGCAATCTGATTGCGGGCACAGACCCGGGCGGGCTTGTCCTCAGAGTCGCGCCCGACGGCAAAGCGTTCGCGCTCTTTGACGCGCCACTGCGCGAGATTCATGCTTTGGCGACTGCGCCGGACGGCTCGATTTACGCGCTGGCTTTGAGCGACGCGGCTTCGACCACGCGCGCATCTTCGAGCGGCGGAACAGCGTCAACGGATTCGAGCGGGCAGGGGACGACGACCGTGACCATCACGTCGGTTGACGAGTCGGGCAATTCTTTGTCGTCGCAGGCTGCGGCGGCACGCAGTCGCAGCGATCTCTCAAGCGCGCGGAGCGCGGTCTTTCGCCTGTTGCCGGACGGCGGCTCGGATGTCGTGTGGAGTTCGGGGACGATCACGGCCTTTGCCATCACGCCCGCGCCGCAAGGGGGAGGCGTGCTGGTCGGGACTGCCGACAAGGGACGCATCTATTCGGTCACGAATGACGGGCGCGACACGCTCTTGCTGCAATCGAACGAAGGGCAAATCTCTTCGTTCGCAGCTCGCGGGCGCGATGTCTACGCGGCTTCGAGCAATCAAGGCAAGCTCTTTCGCTTCGGCGCGGAGTTGAACGACGAAGGCACTTATGAATCGCCCGTGCGTGATGCCAAGCTGGTCGCTTCGTGGGGGCGCATCTGGTGGCGCGGTCGCGGCTCTGTCGAGTTGCAGACGCGTTCGGGCAACAGCGAGCGACCCGACAAGACTTGGAGCGATTGGAGCGCGCCTTATAGTGATCCGAACGGCGCGCAAATCGGCAGCCCGCACGCGCGCTTCATACAATGGCGAGCCGTCCTGCGCGCTTCCGGCGGAGTGGCGGGCGGCGGCGAGGCGACGATGGAGGATGTGAGCATCGCTTATCTGCCGCGCAATGTCGCGCCCGAAGTGCTTTCGATCACAACGCTGCCGACGGGCGTCGGTTTGCAACAGCTCGTCCAGATTCAATCAGACCCGAACGTGGAGACTTCGGGGCTTGACCCGTCGCTCTTCGGCCCGGTCACGCCCAGTGTGCCGCGCAGGATTTATCAACGCGGCGCGCGTTCCCTTCAATGGCAAGCGGAAGACCGCAACGGCGACGTGTTGGAATACTCTGTTTACTATCGCTCGCTGAACGAGCGAGCGTATCGCTTATTGAAAGAGAAGCTGCGCGAAAATTTTTACACGGTGGATGGAGCGGCTCTGGCCGATGGTCGTTACGTTTTCAAAGTCGTGGCGACGGATGCGCCCTCGAATGCTGCGGGACAGGCATTGACGGGCGAGAGAGTGAGCGAGCCTGTGGACATAGACAACACGCCGCCCGTCGTTCGTCTTGAAGGCGAAGCGAAGATGATTAATGATCGCGCGCACGCCGTCGTCGTAGTCACGGATGTGACCGGAAGAGTCAAACATGCAGACCTCAGCATTGACGGCGGAGAGTGGCGCTCTATTTTTCCTGACGATGGAATCGCAGATAGCCCGCGCGAGACTTTTACGCTCGACCAGCAGCTTGAAGGCGCGGGCGAGCACACGATTTCCCTGCGCGCTTTTGACAGCAACGGCAACATCGGGAGTATCAGAATCGTGGTCAGAAGATGATGTGGTTCAAGGTTCAAGGTTCAAAGTTCAAGGTTGAAAATCAGGCAATTCTTAACCTTGAACTTTGAACTTTGAACCTTGAACCTCCTTTACCTTATTTCGTGTGCGCTCGTCCGAAAGCGTGCGAAAAGGGGCGATTTGCTGGTAAACTATTGAGGGAAAAGCTGAGTCGGGGCGAGAACGGAGCTTGTGGCATCCGTCTTGCTCAGGAAGAGAGCGGCGCGTCTCTTCTCTCCCTCCCATGCGCGCTCATGTGAGATTGAGACATGAGGAGGCCACACGTAATTATGAAAAATCTGAAGCGAGTTTTACTGGCGGCGACGATGACAGCCATCGTCTCTTTCGGTGCGCTCGCGCAAGACCAGAAGAAAGGCGAGAAGCCGCCGCCCAAAGAGACCACCCCGAAGGTCGTTAATCAGCCTAAAGATAATCCGCCGAAAAATAGCGGGCAGAGCGATCAGA
This sequence comes from Pyrinomonadaceae bacterium, assembly GCA_036403295.1. GTDB lineage: Bacteria > Acidobacteriota > Blastocatellia > Pyrinomonadales > Pyrinomonadaceae > JACMLC01. Next base: position 28,428 of record DASWRG010000090.1, on the reverse strand, counting down.
AAAAAGGAGACGACAAAAAGGGAAAGCCCTAAGGCGTTTACTGAAAACAACGGTCGGATTCACAGCAATCCGCCTACATCCAGTGATGAACCCCCCGCGTCCGCGAGCCAAGCACGGCACAAGAGCGCGGGGTTCATCTTTTACAAGGAGGTTTCAAAGAAGATGAGACAATCCGGACGGAAACCCGGCAGCCTCTCGGCTCTGACCGCGCTCGTCACGTGCGTGCTACTGACGGGCGGACTCTTGCAGACTGCGAACGCGCAAAGTCGGCTCGACCGCCAGTTGATCGCTGAGGCCGAGAAGGAATCGGGCGACCGTTTCACGCTGCAAACGAGCACGCCGCGCGGCGTTCGCGTCTATGCCATGACGCAGCCTCGCGCCGACATCTTGCGCGCGATTGACGACGGCTTTACCAATCTGTTCACGGTCGCGCGGCGTCACGGTTATCGCGCGCGGCTGGACTATTCCGCGTACACAGTCTTTATCGCGCGCCCCGACCGCACGAAGGATTCGCAGGGCAACTATTCGCCGGACATAGCCGTCCCGGCGGGTCAGTATGCCGGGAGCGGCTACGATCAGGGCGGCTTCATCTACGCCGCCGGAAAGGTGCTGGCCTACAATCCTTCGTCCTTCATCATCGCGGAGCATGACCGGAACTTACAGCGCGTCTCGGACATCGTGCGCTATGAAGGCGAGCACATCATTCTCTATTACAACGACCGCGCGCTTTACGAGAGAACGAAGGATCACAGCAAAGGCGGCGGGCATCCTATTTTGCAATAAGCTAGAGAAAGAGAGTCGCACGCAAAGGCGCAAAGAAAAGCTCAATGGCTTTCTTTGCGCCTTTGCGTGAAATTCTTTTAAGACCTACACAGGCTGGTCGCCGTTGACGCCCCACTGCACGGCTCTGAACGCGCCGTTTGAGCTTTGCAAAATATAAAAGATGAGATTGCCGGAGACGTTTCGGACCACAGCGAAGTCCGCTTTCCCATCGCCGTCAAAATCTATCGTAGCGGGATTATCGCCGTTCTGTCCGAACTGCACGGCGAGCAGCGCGCCGTTCGAGCTTTGACGAACGTAAAATGTGCCGTTACTTGGTCGCCACACAACAATGTCAGCTTTTCCATCAAGGTCGAAGTCCGAACGGAGAGCGGGCACACGGTCGCCAGTGTTGCCCCATTGTACGGCGAGCAGCGCGCCATTGGAGCTTTGCAGAATATAAAATGTCAGCGTGTTGCCATTATCTCGCACCACCGCGAAATCCGTTTTCCCGTCTTTATCGAAGTCTCCGAAAATCGACTCGTCAAAACCGCTGCCCCACTGCTGCGCGAGCAACGCGCCGTTCGAGCTTTGTAAGACGTAGAACGTGTTGTTCGATTGGCGGTAGACGGCGACATCAGCCTTCCCGTCGCCGTCGTAGTCCTCCGGTTGAGGGGTGTCTCGATTCATCCCGCCGACGCCCCACGTCACTGCCCTAAAAGTGTTATTGGAGCTTTGCAGGATATACCAGTTAAGATTAAGGGCGGCCTCCCGGACGGCGGTGAAGTCGCTTCGGCCATCGCCATCATAATCCGCTGCCGCATCTCCTGCGGAATCGCCCTGTTGCCCCCATTGCTGTGCTGTAAAGGAGTTGTCGAGGCTGTTGAGAATGTAGAAAGTGCCGTTGCCCGGCCTGAACACACCAATGTCAGCCCTGCCATCGCCGTCATAATCGCCATACGTGTCCGCCAGCTTGAGCTGCCCGCGAATCTCTCCGCCGGAATTGTTCACCGTGTGAATGTTGACGTAGAAAAGCTGCGAGCGCAGTTGCGCCACCTGTGTTGCGTTGATTGCGAAACTCTGGTTAATCGTCCCCGATGTGCCGCTCACAGAGGTGAAGCCAAAGAGCACGCCCGCGCCGACTCCGACCGGAGCGGGGCCATGAATGTGTCCCATGTTGGCGTTGCTCGAAAGGCCGGAGTAGTTGACGTTGACAGTGATTTGAGTTTCGGCGGCGTTGAGCGTGACGGTGGCGACGCCTTTGCCGGTCGTAGCATTAGTGGGCACTTCCTGCGCGCTCGACAGATTAGCTACGAAAATCTGTTGAGCGGCTGCGGTGAGTGAGAGCAGCGACAGAATCGCTGACGCTGCGATCAAATTGAAGAGCTTCTTTGCCATTTGAGACTCCTTTATCCGGGCGGGCGTAGATGACGCCACAATGTGCGGAGGGAACTTGAGAGCAGCGGAGAACGCAACGCCTCCGTTCTCTCCGAAGATGTTCATGCTCAAGGGCGGCGAGTCTTGCCTGATGTCAAGACAAGACCCGTCAGCTGACGAATTGTGAGCGTAAACTACGCTTCTTGATGATTGATGTCAATGAAATTAACGGGCGCGAAATAAAGCGTGGATGGCGCGTCTCGATTGATGATTTAGCAGGGCGGGTTGAGAAAGAAAATGACCGCCATCGAAAGCGGTCATTGACTCTTAAAATGTTGGTGCCCGCTAGAAGACTCGAACTTCTGACCCCACGCGTGTGAAGCGTGTGCTCTACCAACTGAGCTAAGCGGGCGCTTCAAAAATTTTTGAAGATGCGAGATGCTAACAAAGGCGCGCGGAAAGGGTCAAGCCGCGCGCCTTTGTTTTAATTTGAGCTTGAAGCCGAGCCGCAAAGTTACTGTGCGAGCGGCGGATCGCTGGCCGTTGCGGGTTGCTCCGGGTTCTCGCGGGTCGTGCTGACGTTCGGGTCAACGTAGAAGTGCCGTTTGCCTGTGGCCTGTATGCCTTCTGAGACCTGCGGGTCTGCGTTGACCGTGTAGGTCGCCGGTTGATTGGATGACTTCGGCGTCACTTTGATAGTGAACACGTAGCCGTTAATGACCGGCTTGTCTCCGTCATAACGCTCGTCGAGCGAGCCGTCTTTTCTCAGCTGGTCGAACGTGCCGAATTCGCCGCGATGGCTGAGAGCGTAGCTCTGCTCTTCCTTGCGAATAGTTTCAAGCACTTGAATCGCGGAAGTCTCGTTGCCCTTGCGAATGATGATTCTCCACGCCGGGACGCCGACGCCGATCAGGATGCCGATGATGGCGATCACGATCATCAACTCGATCAGCGAAAAGCCGCGCTCGCCACGCTCGCGTCTCTGAATTCTGTTTATCGTTTGGTGAAGTCTAGTCATAAAAGCTCCTCAAATAATATACACGAGCCGGGTTGCGGCGGGTTCCATAATTCTCTCTTCTCGGGGAAACAACGAGCCAGCATCTTGCCCTCATGCAGCATCTCAGATTCTACTACACGAACGCGCCGTGCGTCATCCGGCGAGTGAAGCGGCACGGGCAGGCGAAGGCGGTTTTAGGGATGCTTTGCCATCGCCAAACATGTAGAATGGCCTTCGCGCATCTTTCGAGCGAAGCGGACGAGGGAATCGAAGTTGATGAGAAGATTGCAGACGGCGGACAGGGAGACGGGGCGCACGACGGCTGAAGCGTTAGCCCGGATAGACAATCTGCAAGCGGCTGTCGAGACGGTCATCAAAGGCAAGCCGGAGGCAGTCCGTCTCTCCATTGTGACGTTGATTGCGGGCGGGCACTTGCTGGTCGAAGACGTGCCGGGCATCGGCAAGACGACGCTCGCGCACGCGCTGGCTCGCGCGCTCGACTGCGCTTTCCAACGCATCCAGTTCACCTCAGACCTCTTGCCTTCGGATGTGATAGGGCTTTCGGTTTATAACCAGCACAAAGGCGTCTTTGAATGGAAGCCGGGGCCGATCTTCGCCAACGTCGTGCTCGCAGACGAGATCAACCGCACGACGCCGAAGACTCAATCCGCTCTTTTGGAAGCGATGGCCGAAGGCCACGTCACCGTCGAAGGCATCACGCATCCTCTGCCCGAACCCTTCATCGTCATCGCCACGCAGAATCCGATTGAGCATCACGGCACATATCCGCTTCCCGAATCACAACTCGACCGCTTTATGCTGCGCCTGCGCATTGGCTATCCCGATAGCGATGACGAGAAGCGAATCCTGCGCGACCGCGAACGCGCAGAGCCGCTTGATGACCTGCGCCCCGTAATGACGGGAGCGGACATCGCCGAATTGCAACGCACGGTCGCGGAGGTTTCGGTTGACGACGCGCTGGTTGATTACCTGATGCGAATCGTGGCCGCGACGCGCGAGACTGAGATGCTCGACTTAGGCGTCAGCCCGCGCGGGTCGCTCGCGCTGTTTCGCGCCGCACAAGCTCTGGCTCTGACGGAAGAGCGCGACTACTGCGTGCCCGATGACATTAAGCGATTAGTGATTCCGGTCTGCGCGCACCGCATCGTCGTCAGTTCGCGCTTCTCTTCATCCCTGCGCCGCAGTGAAGAGGCCGAAGCCGTCCTCCGCGAGATTATGAAGACTGTGAGCGTGCCAATCTAACTTCCAGAAGTCAGGACTCAGGAGTCAGGAGTCAGCATGAAAGACAAGCTGTTTTGATTCTGACTCCTGAGTCCTGAGTCCTGACTCCTGCTTTTATGCGTAAGTGGCGTAATGCAATCTTAGGCACGTTGCTGGTCTTGACCGGATTGGGGACGACGGCGGTCACTGTGCTGGCTCATCGCCTCGAAGAGCAACAACTGGCAACCGCCGCCGCCGTCGCTTCGCTCGTCATCGTCGCGCTCATCCTCGTGCTCGTCATCCCGCCTCTGGCTCGCTCCGCCGGAGCTGAAGTCAAACAGTTTGACGCTCCCGTGCAGGTCACTTCGGGCGGCCTCATCTTCCTGGGCATTCTCGGCATCGTTGCGTTCGCGGCCTGGAACACGAGCAACAACCTGCTGTTTCTGGTCTTCTCGATTCTGGCTTCGACCTTCTTCGTCGCGCTGATGGCGGCGCGCGCGAACCTGCGCGACCTGATCGTCTCGGCGCGTTTTCCGGATCACATCTTCGCGGGAGAGCCTGCGCCCGTGATTGTGATGCTCAAGAACGCTCGCCGCCTGCTGCCTTCGTTCTCCGTGCTGGTCGAAGCGCGCGGCCCTTCTGCCATTCATCAAGCGAAGAGAAAGCGCGTCATGCGTTCGCGTTTCAAAAAACGCTCGCTCGCCTATTTCATGTACGTGCCGCACAGAGCTTCAGCCGAGCAGCGCGTCGAGCAGTTGTTTGAAAAACGCGGCCACGTCCTCATCACAGGCTTCGAGCTGTCAACGCGTTTCCCCTTCGGCTTCTTTCGCCGCCGCAGAAGATTACGCGCCCGCGACGTTGACATCATCGTCTTTCCGAAGCCGGAGCCAATCGGAGACGAGCTGCATCTGTTGCCGATGAACGCGGGACGCCATGCCTCGATGAGGCGCGGCGCGGGGCACGACCTCTTGACCCTGCGCGATTATCAACCGCAGGACGACTTGCGGCACATTGACTGGAAGGCGACCGCGCGCGGGCAACGCCTCATCGTGCGCGAGTTCACAGCCGAAGACGAGCGGCGCGTGACCATCGCCTTCGACACACGCGTCGCGGATGAAAAGACGAATGATGAGAGCGCGGGCGAAAAAGATTTCACGGAACGTTTTGAGCGCGGCGTGACGCTCGCCGCCTCGCTCACAGCGCATTTCATAGAAGAGCGCGCGGAGGTGCGTCTCGTCCTCGGCGAAGAGGGCGGACGTTACGGCGCGGGGCAGGAGCATCTCTACGAATGCTTGCGCCGCCTCGCCCTCGTCATGCCGCGCGAGCAGAAAGTGAGCGGCGACGTGCGGCGCGAAGCCTTCACTTGGGACGAGATGGACATTCATCTCACCGCAGATGGAAATTATGCGATTATCCTGACGACCGCCGCGCCCGGCTCAATCCCCGCGCACGTCTGGCGCGCCTCTCACGTGCTATATTTGTAGCCGAAGCAATAGCGATAAAATTTGAACCGCAGAGACGCAGAGACGCAGAGATAAAGCAAGTAGGCAGTTAGCAGTTGGCTGCTGGCAGATGATAATTTGCTTCTTATTCTTCTTATCTTTTCTCTGCGTCTCCGCGTCTCTGCGGTGAATTATCATGGCAACTACTTACAAGGAGGCGGGCGCGCGTGCTCGCCTCTACAGTTATTCGCGTCGTAGTTTGTGGCTCATCGGCGGCTGCTTTGTGCTGTCGGGCGCGACGGGATTGATTTATGAAATCCTGTGGGCGCGAATGCTCGGCCTCGTCTTCGGCGCGACGACGTTTGCGGTGAGCGCGGTACTGGCGGCTTTTATGGGCGGCCTCGCGCTCGGCAGCGCGTTGGCCGGACGCTATTCCGGGAAAGTGTTGAGGCCGCTCAGAGTCTACGGCTTGATCGAAATCTGTATCGCGCTTTACGCCGTCGCCGTGCCGCTCCTGTTTCGTCTGGTTGATAAGCTGTACGTGCTCATCTGGAATCAATTTCATCCGGGCTATTACGGCTTTAACCTGTGGCGATTCGCGCTCTCGTGCGCCGTCCTGCTCGCGCCGACGACTCTGATGGGCGCGACCTTGCCCGTCCTCTCTTCCGCCATCCTGCGCTCGCGCAAGCACACTTCAACTTCGGTCACGCGACTTTATACATGCAATCTCGTCGGCGCGATTCTGGGGACGCTCTGCGCGGGCTTTGTGCTGCTGCCGAACTACGGCGTACGCGCGACGATCTGGACGGCGGCGGTCGTCAACATCTTGATCGGCCTCGCGGCGATTATCGTTGACGGCAGAGGCCGGCAGGATTTCGGTGAAGCTGCGAAAGAAGATTTGAGAGGCGAAGCGGCTGTGCTTCATCCTCTCAAAGAGGATGAAGCACACGTTGTCTCTCATGTGAGAACTGATGAAGGACAAGCTGTCTCTCATGTGGCGACGCAAGCTTTGGGCAGTCAGAAGTTCTGGCTGTGGTGCGCTTTCGTGTCGGGCTTTGTGACCATCAGCACGCAGGTCGCGTGGACGCGCGTGCTGACGATGGTCATCGGCTCAAGCTCTTATGCTTTCACTCTCGTCGTCGCGCTGTTTCTGATCGGCCTCGCGGGCGGCGCGTATCTCGTCGGGCGAAAGAGAAGCTACGCTAATCTTCGGCGCGTGATTTTGGCGGTCGAGCTTCTAATTGCCGCGAGCCTTGTGTTGAGTCTCTGGGCGGCGAATCAAACGCCGACGCTGCTTATTAATCTCGGCATCAATCTCAAAATCAATTCGTGGCTCGGCCTCCTGGCTCTGCAAACTCTGGCCGCAGCCGTCCTCCTGCTCATTCCCGCTTTGTTGATGGGGATGGTGATGCCTCTCGTCCTCGTGTGGGCGAGTGTAGCGAGGCGTGAATCTTCGGTGCGTTTGGTCGGCAGAAGCTATGCCGTCAACACCCTGGGCGCGATTGCGGGCGCGTTCGGCGCGGGCTTCGTGCTCATTCCAAAGGGCAACACGCGTTTGACGATTATCGCCGCCGCCGCGCTCTCGATCATCGTCGCGGGCGCGGCATTCGTGCCTGAGCGAGAGGGCGCGGACAGTGATTTGTACAGAAGCCTCAAAGCGGGCGCGACGGTTGCGCTGCTGGTCTTGCTCTTCTTCATCGCGCCGCAACTCAATCTCGGCTCGCTCTCAATCGGAGCTTACGACGGCCTGGTGCGCGTGCTCGCCAAATCTCAAGGGAGCATCGCCGAAAGCGAAGACAGAAAGTTTAGTCCCGAAACGAACCGCCTGCTCTTTTACAAGGAAGGGCCGACGGCGACCGTCTCCGTGCGCGAAGATTGGGGGATTCATTCGCTGGCGATTAACGGGCGCACGAATGCTTCCGACAAAGATGACATGCCGACGCAGGTGATGGTCGGCGTGCTGCCGACGCTCATCGCGCCGCGACTTGATAACGCTTTGATGGTCGGCTTCGCTTCCGGCGTGAGCACGGGTTCGATTCTGCAATCCCCGATTAAAAATCTGGAGTGCGTAGAGCTTGAGCCTGCCACGCGCGAGGCTTCGCAGTTTTTCAATCACGTCAACAATCACCCGCTCGAAGACGCGCGCCTGCGTCTCATCATTGACGACGCGCGCACCTATTTGCATGTCACGGACGCGCGCTATGACATCATCGTCAGCGAGCCGAGCCACCCCTGGGTGCCGGGCGTCGCCAATCTTTTCACGAAAGAGTTTTTTGCGCTGGCGGGAAATCGTTTACAGGACGAGGGAGTCTTTGTGCAGTGGGTTCAGATTTACCAGCTCTCGACTGAGAACCTGCGAACTGTGCTGGCGACCTACAGGAGCGTCTTTCCGCACGTCATGATTTTTCGCGTCGGCGGCGCGGCGCGCGGCAAGGATTTGATTCTCGTCGGCAGCCGCTCGCCCCTCAACTTCGCGCGCCTGAGCGAGCGTCTGAGCGATGAGCGAATTAAGAAGGAACTCGCGCGCGTCAATATCAATGGAGCGGAGGACGTGTTGTCCTGGTACGTCTGCGATGAAAGGGAGCTCGAACCCGCGCTCGCCGGAGCCGTCATCAACACGGACGATAACATGCGCGTCGAAAATCGCGCGCCGCGCGAAGCCTTTCTGCCGCTCATGAACGCGAACGCCGTCTGGATTGAAAATCTCGCCGCACGAGCACGAATGCTAAACCACTAAGACACAAAGGCGCTAAGAAATAAGAGTTCTATTAGTGCCTTTGTGTCTTAGTGGTTATTAATTTTGAGAAGAATCTCATCGGCGGCTGTCTCGCCGCTGCGAATGCAGTCTGGAATTCCCGCGCCGCCGTAAGCATTGCCCGCGAGCCGCAAGGTCGGAAATGCTGCGAGACGCTGGCGGATTCTCGCAACTCTCTCCAAATGCCCGACGTGATATTGAGCCATCGAGCGCGGCCATTTTTCGACGACGGTGAAGAGCGGCGCGTCTGTGATGCCGAGCAGCTCCTGCAAATCTTTGCGCACGGCGGCAGTCATCGCTTCTTCGTCGAGCGCGAACATCTCAGGCTGCAAAGCTCCGCCGACGAAGGCGCGCAAGAGCGCGTGGCCTGCGGGCGCGCGTCCCGCAAACTTAATGCTGCTGAAAGAGCAGGCGAGCAGCGCGCGTCGTTCGACAAATGGGACGACGAAGCCGAAGCCGTCGAGCGGATGCATTATGCTCTCGCGGCGAAAAGCTAGATTGACCGTCGCCGTCGAAGCATAAGGAATAGCATCCAATTCATCAGCAAGCGACGCATCAAGCCCGCGCAACAAACTCGCGGCGTGATACGCCGGAAGCGCGAGACAGACTGCGTCAGCTTCAATCATTTCATCCGTCTGCGTGCGAATCTGCCAGAGCTTTGTCGCTTCATGAAAGGCAAACGATTCAACCTTTGTGTTCAATCTGACGGACTGCGCGGGCAGACGCGCGATCAACTCGTCAACGAGCATCTGCATCCCGCCGTCGAATGAGAGAAAGAGACTGTACCGCGCGCCGCTCGTCCCGCTCGCTTCTACTTTCGATTGCTTGCGCCGCGCGTGCCACATCGCTTTGAGCAGGCTGCGATGTGCACGTTCCATCTCAAGAAAGCGCGGCATCGTCGCGCGCAAAGAGAGCAATTCGGGGTCAGCCGTGTAGATGCCGCCGACCATCGGTTGCGCCATACGCTCAAGAGCCTCGCGCCCCAAACGGCGGCGCACGAATGCCGCGAGGCTTTCATCCGCGTCACCTTTCGCCTCTGCGCGTCTCGGCAGAATGAGATCGAGAGCCATACGCGCTTTGCCCGTCCAGCTAAAAATTCCGGAAGTGACGAAGGGCATGAAACGCGACGGCGCGAGCAGTTGAAAACCTTCGGGGACGGGCAACAGTTTTCCGCCGCGCACGATAAAGCTGCGGCGATGTGCGTCGCTGGTTTCGATGAGATGTTTTTCGAGAGCGAGGCGACGCGAGAGCGCGAGGGCTTCCGGCTTTTCGGAGATGAAAGCGTCGGGGCCGCCTTCGAGCAGAAAACCGTCGCGGCGATGTGTGCGGATGACGCCGCCCGCGTGCGCGCTCGCTTCAAGGATGAAGATTTCGAGGGGGAGATTTTCTTCTTTACTCTGCTCTGCGAGATGATGCGCCGCCGCGAGGCCGCTGATGCCGCCGCCGATGATGACTACGCGCTTTTTTGTTTCATGTCGCAAAATAACGAAAAGACTATTTCGCGCAAAGGCGCAAAGGCGCAAAGGAAGCACGCGAAGGCATTGAATGCTGCTTCATCTTTGCGTCTTCTTCTTTGCGCCTTTGCGCCTTTGCGCGAGACTTCTTCATTGCCTTTCGTGCCATGCTCGAAGTAATTCTAACTCGCGCGCTCGCTTCAAACCCGCGCGTAATTCTTTCTCACGCGTCCTATCCCACGCGAGCGTCGCCCGCGCAGTCTCCACCGGAGGACGAAAGGTAAGCCCCGCCTCGAAGGCTTTACCGCAATCAACCGAGAAGAAGTTGACGACGTTATCTTCGGCTGGCATCCAGAGCGGCATCTCAGACCATCCCGCGACCTCCGCCTCTTTCAGAAACTCATCACTGACCCAAGTCAAAACAGCATCACTCTCAGCCGCCGTCAGGCAAGCCTCAAGCATCGCTTGCATGCTCAACTTATAATCCGGCCCGGTCGCATTGAAAACTCCCGTCATGCGAATCTCAGACATACGCACGAGCCATTCCGCGAGGTCGCGCACATCCACAAACTGCACGGGGCGTTCAGGCGAGCCGGGAGCAAGCACTTCGCCGCCCGCAGCCACGCGCCGCACCCAGTAGGTGTAGCGGTCGCTGTAATCATCCGGCCCGACGATGAGACCGGCGCGGACGCTCAAAGTGCGCCCCGGCATCTCTTCCTCGACGGCGCGCTCACAAAGAGCCTTCAAGCCGCCGTACAGCTCTCCGTAGCTGACGGCGATGACATTGCCGTCGGGCTTGATGGCTTCGGCCTCGCGCACCTGCTCGTCCGTCAACTGCCGCACCTCGTGCGTCTCATCCAGATTCGGCACGTCAAAGTTCGCGTACACCGATTGACTTGAGATGAAAGTGTAATGCTCCGTCGTTTCAGAGAGTATTTGGGCAGAAGCGCGAACCGCGCCGGGCACGTAGCCGCTCGTGTCAATCACAGCGTCGAAGCTTCGCCCCTTGAGCGCGCTCAAATCTTCTCTGCGGTCGCCTCGCAGCCTCTCGACTTCTGGGAACAGCCCCGCATCATGCACACCGCGATTGAAGATCGCCACCTCATGCCCGCGCGCCGTTGCGGCCTCGACCAGATGCCGCCCCAGAAAAACCGTCCCGCCAAGAATTAAAAGTTTCATGCTTTACTCCAAGAAGAACTTGAACCGCAGAGACGCGGAGACGCAGAGAAAATCATAAGGGAACAAGAAAATTGCTCTCCTCTAATATTCACTTTCTTGTCTATTTATTTCTCTGCGTCTCCGCATCTCTGCGGTGAATATTACTGCGAAATATGAGTCGGCCTCATGACAATATAAGAGCAGCAATCAGTCCGGCACACGTCATGGCTTGCGCCGCGTGTGCCGAGAAAGCGGCGCGTCGTTTCAGGATTGATTCTCTCCAAAATCAATTCACGAATCATGCTGACAAACTTCGGATGCGTGCCGACGGTCGCGGCGCGAATCAGGTTGATGCCGATTTTGTCGGCGTGCTGTCGCGCCTCAGTGTCCAGATCGTACAAGATTTCCATGTGGTCTGAGACGAAACCGACGGGCGCGATGACGACATCGCTCGCGCCGGATTCTTTGAGCGCGGTCAGATAATCGCAGATGTCCGGCTCAAGCCAAGCCTGCGTCGGCGGCCCGCTCCGGCTCTGAAACACCAGACGCCAAGCGTCATGCCCCGCGCCTTCGGCCACGAGGCGACACGTTTCAAGCAGTTGAGATTGATACTCGCAACCCTCAGCCATCGCCATCGGGATGCTGTGAGCCGTGAACGCGACACACGCGGCGGCGCGTCTCTCTGCGGGAATACGATTGAGAGCGGCGCGCAAGCTCTCCGCGTTCGGCTCGACGAAGCCCGGATGATTGTAGTATGCGCGAAGCTTCTCAATCTGCGGCGCATCAACGCCAACCGCCGCCCGCGCCTCCTCTATGTTTTCAAGATACTGCCTGCAACCGGAATAGGAACTGTAAGCCGATGTGAAGAAAGCGAGCGCGCGTTTGACGCCGTCGTCCCGCATCTCTCGCAAAGCGTCCGGGAGCAAAGGATGCCAGTTGCGATTGCCCCAGTAGATAGGCAGGCTCAGCCCCTTCGCTTCGAGTTCATCTTTCAAAGCCGCGATCAATCTCCGGTTCTGCTCGTTAATCGGACTGACGCCGCCGAACAATTCGTAATGATGAGCGACCGCGCGCATTCTCTCCGGCGGCACGTTTCTGCCGCGCAGCACGTTCCCAAGAAACGGCATTACCTCATCCATCCCTTCCGGGCCACCGAACGAAACTAGCAAGAGAGCATCGTAAGCTTGAGTCATACAAAATTTATCTGCGGCTTAATTCGTGAACAGAGTCAATTAAAGAGATGACGTTATCAACCGGTGTTTCGGGAAGAATGCCGTGACCTAAATTGAAAATGTGTCCGTTTCTGCCGCCCGCGCGGTCGAGAATTTTTTTGGCTTGCGCGCGTATGAAATCCGGATTGGTAAAGAGTTGTACGGGGTCTAAGTTGCCCATCACTGCGACCTCGCCGACGCGTTGCCAGGCGTCTCCGAGGTCAACGCGCCAGTCGAAGCCGATGACATCGCCTCCGGCCTCTCGCATCAATTCAAGGAGCGCGGCTGTGCCCGTGCCGAAGTGTATGACGGGCGTGCCCGGCGTGACGGAACGGATGACAGCGCGCGTGTGCGGCAAGACGTATTCGCGGTAATCGTCAGGGCTGAGACATCCGACCCACGAGTCGAAAAGCTGCACGGCCTGCGCGCCCGCTTCAATCTGCGCGTTGAGATATTTTGAGAGTGCGCGGCCGATCAGCTCCATCATCGCGTGCCATGCTCCCGCGTCCTCGTACATCAACCGCTTGGCGTGCATGTAATTCTTCGAGCCGCCGCCCTCGATCATGTAAGAGGCGAGCGTGAAGGGCGCGCCGCAGAAACCTATCAAGGGCAGGTCGGGCTTGAGAGCGCGACGAGTCTGACGTATGGCTTCAAAGACGAAATTTAAAGCTTCGACGCTTTCGACTTCGCGGAGGCGTTCGACATCCGCAGCACGGCGCACAGGGTTATGTATGACCGGGCCTTCGCCTTTGGCGAACTCAAGGTCTATGCCCATCGGTTCGAGTATGAGCAGGATGTCCGCGAAGATGATGGCGGCGTCAACGCCGAGCCTCTCAGCCGCAGTGACGGTCACTTCGGTCGCCAGTTCGGGCGTCTTGCACATCTCCAGAAAACCCGTGCGGGCGCGAACCTCTCTGTATTCGCGCATGTATCTACCGGCCTGACGCATCAGCCAGACAGGCGTGTACGGCACAGGCTCGCGGCGGCAGGCGCGCATGAAAGGGCTGCTCTCAAGCGCCGCCGCGTTCAAATTCTTTTCACTCACTTTATGCTTAACCTAATCTTTAATTTTAGAGCCGATTAGAAATAGCCACAGAGCACACAGAGGATAATAAATTAGCACGGCATCTGCTTTTTTCTCTGTGCCATCTGTGAGCTCTGTGGCTAACTCCTTTTTAGACTATAACAGAGAATGGTTTGAGCGTTAGCGCGCAGGCTGAAAAGTTTTTGTCACGAAACTTCCGGCGGCGGTGTTTGGCTAGTGGAGAGGGTAAAAAGCAGGCTCGTGCGCGGCATTTACAAGGGGCTTGAAATCCGCGAGGTGCTGTGGGCGGGCCTGCCGAATTCTCATTCATACGCCATCCAAATCATTTACAGCAAAGGTCTCGAAGGAGCTACAGAAGGCAATGAATATTCTCGCAATCGGAGCCGGCGCGGCGATTTTGTGCGGTTCTCTGGTAGGAATTTACACGATGGATGCGCGGAGCTTTGCGCTCGACCCACATGCGGGCGCGCTCGTGCAGCAGCAGCAGGATGAAAGCAAAGCGACGGCTGACGTGCAGGAGCAGATCAAGGCTCTCTCTTCGGCCAATCCGGCTGAAAGAGTCGCCGCCGCCTGCGCTCTCGCCGAGATGGAAGAAGGGCGCGCCGCGCCGGCCATCCCCGCGCTCATCAATCTGCTCGGCGACGAGACGCGCGTGGACAACAGCGCGTGCTGGCACAAAGGCTGGCGGCGCGAAAAGATAGAGGGCATTGACGACACGACTTCGCCGGGCGAGCAGGCGTCGCACGCGCTGGCGCGAATCGGTCGCGCGGCGGTCGAGCCTTTGATCGCGGTCTTGAAGTCCGACAACTTTCGCGTTCGCGCCAACGCTTCATTCGCGCTCGGCGTGATTAAGGATGAGCGCACGATTGACGCCTTGCTCGGCATGGCGGGCGATGCGGCGTGGCAGGTGCGAGAGCAGGTCGCGTGGGGATTCGGTTTGAAGCGCGACCCGCGCGTCGTCGAGCCGCTCATCACGGCTCTCTCCGATAACGATTTTCACGTACGCAGGCAGGCCGCGTGGGCGCTCGGCTTGCAGGGACGCGGGCAGGCCGTCGAGCCGCTCGTCAATGCTTTGAAAGATCAGGACTCGGAAGTGCGCGGTCAGGCCGCGTGGGCTTTGGGACTCAAAGGCGACGAGCGCGCTGTCTTGCCTCTGGTCAATGCTCTCGGCGACAGCAACGATCACGTCCGCAGTCAGGCGGCCTGGGCTTTGGGTTTGAAGGGCGACGAGCGAGCCGTCCTCCCGCTCATGCGCGCTCTGAAGGATGAACATTTTGAAGTGCGTTCACAGGCCGCGTGGGCGCTCGGTCTGAAAGGCGACCGCCGCGCCGTAGAGCCACTGACAGCCGCGCTCAAAGACGAGCATGAAGATGTGCGCAAGCAGGCCGCGTGGGCGCTCAGGCTGCTCAAGTTGAAAGGCTCTGCGTCGGCGATGCCGATGCCGAACCCTGAGCCGGACGTTAATGTCGAGATACGCTAAGAGGGCTTGTGTCATGCCGCGAGGCGCGTGTTTGTTCATCTTAACTGTGTCTCTGCTTACAGCGCATCAGGTGGGAATTTCTCAAGCGGGAGATTTCAGTCGAAAGCAATTATTTTTAGAGGCTGCAACATCTACTCATCCCGATAGCGACCTGAGTTCCAAAACATGGGTCGAAGCGTTCGATGAACTCAATGCTCAGATGTCGCGTGAATATCCCTTTACCGAATGGAAGGGAGTCAACTGGACTGCCCTCTACGCTAAATACAGACCGCGTATCGCGGCGGCTCAGGCGAATCATGACAGCAAAGCTTATTACCTGTCCCTGCGTGAATACGTCTACTCCATTCCTGATGGTCACGTCAGGCTGAGAGGCGATGATCCCAAAGCCATGCTCGCGGGTTTCATCGGCGGCGGATACGGGCTGGCTCTCACCCGGCTCGATGACGGACATGTCATCGCTCATATTATTTTGCCGGACGGGGCGGCAGAGCGGGCGGGCATTCGCTTCGGCGCAGAGATCAAGCGGTGGGGCGGACAGCCGATTGCGAAAGCGTTAGAGCGTGTGCCGCTCTGGTTCGACGATAAACCGCCTGCGACCCGTGAAACTCAACGTCTCGAACAATGTCGTTATCTAGTGCGCGCTCCGATAGGCACGAAGACACAAGTCACATTCAAGAATCGGGGACAGCACAAAGAGCAAACTGTCACGCTGACGGCAGCCGATGACAACCTAGAGACTTTATCGAGGACGAATCTCTACGCCACGCCGGAAGAGAGACGAGTTCCCGTCAAATTTGACATCCTGCCGGGCGGGTATGGCTATATCAAAGTCACCACTTTCCCTAGCCCGCAATTTGCTCCTGTCTACGATCAATTCAAAGCGGCCATTCAAACTTTCGTTGATAAAAAAGTCACAGCCGTGATTCTCGATCTGCGTCACAACGGAGGCGGCGACGATGAGGTGACGGCTAAGATAGCTGGCTTCTTTTACACGCAGCGCAAGTTTTATTACGCCGCCGCCATTGCCGGGACAGGCTTGAAGCAATTCAAAATTAACCCTGCGGAAAACGTCTGGATCGAGCCGCAACTCCCGCACTTTGCGGGGAGAGTCCTGGCGATGGTTTCAGCCGGAACAGTGAGTAACGGTGAAGGGCTGGCGCTCGCCATTCAACAGCTTCCGCAGGGCGACGTGATCGGTTTTCACGCGAGCAATGGCGCATACGGCGAGACCGGCGGGTCGGTCAAGATGCCTTTGGGTTATCTAGTGCTTTATCCCAACGGTCGAGGGTTGGACGAAAACGGAAATATCTTGCTTGAAAGTGACGGGAAAGGTCGCGGCGGCGTCGTTCCCGACCTTCGGCTTCGACAAACCGCCGAAACGATTGACGCAAATTTTAATCAAGGCAGAGATGTGGAATTGGAATTTGCTCTTCGGACATTAAGCGAGCAATTGAAAAATAGATAAGTTTGCGAAACACACACACGCCCGTTTGCGTACCTGTCGGGTGAGTGTCTTAGTTCACACAAAGAGTTAGTTTCAAAACTCAAAGGGGTTATGTTGGTATTTCATATTGGCTCAGCTCGCGCCTGCCGGTTCGGATCCCTATCTTTCACGCCGCTGCTCGTATCACCCGCGCTAAATTGCTGACCGGAATGAATGGAAAGATGTATTATTCTGTCACAAAACAGGCGGGCGTGGTGTTTACCATACGAGAGCAGGTGTTATGAGCGGACGAGCGAGAGCCTTGACGGACTCGATGCCCAATTCGGTTGAGACAGTAGCGACGCCGCTCGGCTTCGATGAAGCATTTACCTTGCATCATCGCGCCGTCTTTCGCACTGCCCGCGCGATGGTGCGCGACAACGGCCTTGCCGAAGACGTGACGCAAGAGGTCTTTCTCAGGCTCTACACGCATCTCGATTCGACGCCCGGCGAAGAATTATTGAAAGCCTGGCTCTTAAGAGTCACGATCAACGTCGCGCGCAACTTTTTGCGTGGTCAGAACCGCTCGACCGCGCGCGATGATGAGTACTCGAAGCAGGAGACGGCAAAGGCCGACTGGTTCAGCGTCGCCCCTGAAGAAGAGTATGAGCGGAAGATTGAGATTGAGGAGACGCGGCGCACGCTCGATAAGATTAAAGAGCCGATGAGAAGTTGCCTCTTGCTCAAACAGCAAGGGCTGTCGTATAGAGAGATTGCCATGACGCTTCAGATCAACGAAAATAATGTCGGCAGCCTGATTGCGCGCGGACGCAAAGAGTTTGTCAGGTTTTACGGGAAGATCGGAGGAAAGCAATGAGAAATCCTTGTCTCGATGAAGGGATTTTACAGAGCTATTACGACGGCGAGCTTGCGCCGGAGAGGCTGGAACACGTTGCCTCTCATCTGGCCGCGTGCGCCGCGTGCGCCGAAATGGCGCGCACCGTCGAAAGCGAGATCGAGCTGGCGACCGCAGCCTTCAGCGCGGAGTTGTCTCTGCCCGTCCCGACCGAAAGAGTGCGCGCGAGACTCGACGAAGCCATCAAGGGCATGCAGCCGCAGCCCGCGCTTATTTCAAAAGGCGCGGCCTCGCGCGTGCGCGCCTGGTTCTCAACGCTCGCCGCGTCCTTCAATCTGACTCCGCAACGCGCCGTCGGCTTCGCAAGCCTCGCCGTCTTCTTCGTTCTAGCTGCGGTCGTCGGCGGCATCATGATGCGGCAGCGCGAATCGGGCAAAGGGTTCGTCGCGGCGAATGCCAATCAAAGGAACTTGTCGGATTTGAACTTTAACGGGTCACTGACTCCCGAAATCGCGCCGGCGCAGGCTATTGAAAAACATCGGGTCGTCGTTCATAAGCAGACGGCGAAAGTTAAGCAGTCAAGTGTGCCCGCTCCTGACTTAAACCAGCTTGCAGAGGCCGCGCCGCCGAGAGTTTTGCCCGGCGAGAAGAATTATTTGCAGGCCATCGCCGTGTTAGCCAACACGATTGAAGCCAACGGCGAATCCACGCTCAAGCCGACGCTGCTCTCGGATTACAAACGCAATCTGGCCGTCGTGGACAACGCCATCACTGTCACACAGCGCACAGCCCGCACGAATCCCCAAAGCTCGGACGCGGCGGAGATGTTATATTCGGCTTATCAGAGCAAGCTCGAATTGTTGAGCGCGGTCGCGGAGCAATCGCATCCCTTCATCCAGCATCGCTAATGAGTTGAAATTGTCTTTATCGAATATGAAACCGAAGCTATACAAAATCATTATCGCTCTCTCGGCTCTCCTGCTGAGCATGTCGTTCGCGGCGGCTCAGCAGAAAGATAAGGTAAAGGAGAAAGCGCAGGAGCAGGAGCAGGAGCAAGTGCTCAAGCACGTCAGCTCGATGGCCGCAGACCCGGCGGTCGTCATCACGATATGTCTTGAATCGGGCGACATTACGATCAACGGCGGCGACCGTCGTGAGGTGCGCGTGAGCGCGGAAGACGGGAAGAAAGTCACGTTGCGGCGGGCGGAAAATTCCAACGCTTCGACTCCGGCGACTCGCTTGGAGGCGCTGGTTTCGGACGCTGATAATCAAGCTCCCGTAGTCTCCGGCGACTGTCTCGGGGCGAGCGATATGGCATTGGAAGTGCCGCGCGGCGCGACCGTCTATGTCACGACGCGCGACGGCGACATAGATGTCTCGAACGTCGCGGAGGTTCGCGCCGAGAGTTCGAGCGGAGCTGTCAGCGTCGCGCACGTCGTCAGAGAAGTCGAGGCGGCGAGCATAGACGGAGACATCTCGGTCGAGGAATCGAGCGGGCGCATGCACCTGCGCTCCTTTAGCGGGGCAATTGAAGTAGTCAACGCGAAGATGGTCGAGCAGAACGATTTTCTCGAAGTCAAGACGACGAGCGGCGATGTGCGTCTCGAAAATGTCGCGCAGCCGCACGTCGAAGTCAACACCCTCTCCGGCGAAGTCACGCTGTCGGGCGCGCTGGCGCGCGGCGGCTTCTACGATCTCAAGACCGTGAGCAGTGACATCACGCTCAACATGCCCGAGTCGGTCGTTTTTCAACTGACCGCGAAAGTCTCGCAGGGCGGCGAAGTGATTACCGATTTTCCGCTCAAGTACACGGGCGAGATGAACAACATGAAGAACTCCGTGTACGCCATCTCGGCGGGCAAAATCTCAGGGACTTACGGGACGGGCGCGGCCTCTTCCACCATCAACCTCGTCTCCTTTAACGGCACTCTGCGCCTGCGCAAACAGTAAGCCCAACAAAAATTAGCCACAGAGGACACAGAGGTTAATCAAAATCTCAATTTGAGATTTTTGATTCGCAATCCCTCTATGTGCTCTGTGTCCTCTGTGGCAAAAAGATAGTAAAACGCTCGAAAAAAGTTGCCACAGAATATTGGCTCGCGGTGTTTTCCATTTAGAGCGGCGAAAAAGAGCGCGTGTTAGTGGCTCGGTTCGATTGATATTTCCCGAATAATTTCCTGCCGCTCTTCAAATTTAAGATTCATAAAATTTCTGCTAAAGGAAAAAGAATCATGAAAAACAGGCTCATGGTGTTGCTCATCGTTTTGGCAATGACGGCGGTTTCAGTCGAGCGTCTTTCGCTTTTTGAAACGAGAGCGGGAAGCGCGCCCGCCGCTTCTCAGGACAAAGAGTTTCGCTGGAACGGGCGCGTCGCCGCCGGTCGCACCATCGAGATTAAGAACATCAACGGCAACATTCATGCAGAGCCTTCGAGCGGCGGCGAGGTCGAGGTCGTCGCAAACAAGCAAGGCCGTCGCAGCAATCCTGACGAAGTGCAGATCAAGGTCATAGAGCACGAGGGCGGCGTGACCATTTGCTCCGTCTATCCAAGCCCCGACCGAAATCAGCCGAACGATTGTCGCCCCGGCAAGGATTGGAGTTCGCACACGCGCGACAATGATGTGAGCGTGGATTACACCTTGCGCGTGCCGCAGGGCGTGCGCCTGAGCGCGAAGACGGTTAACGGCGAAGTCGGAACCGGCCTCATCCAAAGCGATGTCGAAGCCTTCAGCGTCAACGGCAGCATCCGCGTCGCCGCGACCGGATATGTCGAAGCCAAGACCGTCAACGGCTCGATCAACGCTTCGTTCGGCAGCGCGAACTGGAGCGGCTCGCTCGATTTCAAAACCGTCAACGGCGAGATCGTGCTCGACCTGCCCGCAGACACCAGCACTGATGTTCACGCGGAGACTTTGAACGGCGACATCGTGACGGATTTCCCTCTGACAGTGCAGGGGCGCATTAGTCGTCGCCGTCTGAACGGGACAATCGGCAGCGGCGGTCGCGCGCTCGAATTGAAGACCATCAACGGCAGCATACGCTTGCGCCGAGCTTCATAAAAAACGAAATGGAATTCGTCTCACGGCTACGGAAGTAGAATGAAAGTTAACATGTCAAAAGAGAAAATGAAGATGACGAAGAGATTGATCTTAATGGCGATGTTTTCGCTGGGCGTGCTGCTCGTCGTGCCGCCGCACGTGCCCGCGCAGGAGCAGTTGCGCGAGGAGTTTCATAAAACTTATCCGCTCTCTCAGAGTGGCCGCGTCGCTCTGGAAAACATACAGGGCAACGTGGAGATACAGGTTTGGGACAGGAACGAAGTGAAGGTTGACGCCGTCAAAACGGCGTACACGCGCGAGCTTTTGAACGACGCCGAGATCGTCATCGAGGCGAGCGGCGACAGCCTCAGAATTCATACGCAATACCCGGACAGCAGTCTTACTTTTAACAGCGAAGGCTCGCGTCGCTATCAGAATCCGGCGACGGTCGAATACACGCTCACCGTTCCGCGCACGGCGCGGCTCAACTCGATTGAGCTGGTCAACGGCAACCTGCTGATTGACGGCGCGTCGGGCGAGGTCAACGCTTCTTCGGTCAACGGGCACGTGACGGGGCGCAATCTCAAGGGCGAAGTCAAAATGGCGACGGTCAACGGCCCGGTCGAGGCAACTTTCGACCGGCTCGATGAATCGAAGGCGGTCTCGCTCGGCTCTGTCAACGGCAGCGTGATTCTCATCATCCCCTCGGACTCGAACGTGATTATCAAAGCCGGAACGGTCAGTGGCGCGATCACCAATGATTTCGGCCTGCCCGTGCGTCGCGGCGACTACGTCGGGCGCGAGCTGTACGGACAGCTCGGACGCGGCGGCGCGCGCATCAAGCTCGGCAACGTCAACGGCGGCATCAACATTCGTCATGCTTCGGACGGTCGCACGCTCAGCCCCGCGACTTCGCTGATTACTGTTATCAGCAAGAGCAAGGTCAAGGGCGAAGGCAAGAGCGGAGATAGTGACTACGATTGGGAGAACGATTCGGATAACGATTCGGAGAATGCCAATCAAGACGCACGTCGTGCGGCGCGTGATGCCGCGCGCGAGGCCGCGCGGGCGCAGCTCGAAGCTCAACGCGCACAGCGCGAGGCCGAACGCGCGCAGGTCGCAGCCGAACGCGCCGCTCAACGCGCGCAAGCGCAGGCCACACGCGAAGCCGCGCAAGCCACGCGCGAAGCGAAACAGGAAGCCACACAGGCCGCGCGTGCGGCGCAGGCTGAAGGCGTACAGGCCGCGCGCGAGGCTCAAAGGGAGGCCGCGCAGGCCGTCGCAGAGGCCGCGCGCGAAGCCACGCGCGCCGCGCGTGAGGAGGCGCAAACGGCTGTCCGCGTTTACGACATCAACGGCAGCAGCTATCGCCTGGTCGAGCGCAGCAACGTGAACTTGGATGTGACCGGCATGCCGCGCATCAACGTCAAGACCTTCGACGGCTCAATCTCGATTCACGGGTGGGACAAGCCGCAAGTCGTCATCACGCTCATCAAGCGCGCGAGCAGCGATCAGGGCTTGAAGGGCATTCAGTTCAACGCGACGAAGAACGGCAACCAGATCGAGATTACCGCCACGTTTGACAAAAACTTCGCGCAGCAGATCGCGCCCGGCATCACTTCGACCAATGCGAGCGCGAATCTTGAAATTTACGTTCCGCGCAACGTCCTCTTGCGCGCCGCTTCCGGCGACGGACATCTCGCGTTGGACGGCACGGGCGGCGAAGTTGATTTGATTACGGCTGACGGCTCGATTGACGTGGTTGACGGGCGCGGGCGCGTGCTGGCGAAAACGGATGACGGGCGAATCCGCATTGCGAAATTTGACGGCGCGGCGGAAGCCATCACGGACGATGGCCGCATCACGCTCGAAGGCCGCTTCGCGCAACTGTCCGCGCGCACCGGAGACGGCACGATTACGCTCTCCGTGCCGGCCAATTTCAACGCCATCGTCGAAGCCGATGTTGAGAAGTTCGTCAACGAAAGTAATCTGACGGTGACGGAAGAAGCAGGGGCGCAGAAGCGCGTGCGACGTTGGAAGATAGGGAAGGGCGGCGCGGTCTTGACCCTCCACACTGGCGACGGAAAAATCATTTTGAGAAACACGAACGAGCCGTAGTCAAATGCTCGTCCGGCTTTCACCGCATGGTTGTAAAAATCATTTTACAACCAGATGAAACAAGTAAGTTTATACTCGCGTTAAAGTGTAAGCTGCTTACGCTCGTAGGCTTGATTCCCGGCTATTACAAACAACACCCGCGATCATTCTTTCGCAAGGCTTAATAGGAGCAGCCTCATGAATAAAACTTTCTTAGCCCTTGTCCTGCTAATCGCCGGGGTCGTCGCCGCGCACGCGCAACCGTCTCCGGCTCCATCTCCGGTGGTGGCGGCGACGAGCCTGACTGCCAGCGATGAGAAGAAGGTCGAGAAGAAAGATGAGAAGAAGACCGACAAGAACACAGCCGAAAAGAAGGCGGCCAATCTGAAGAAGGACACCCCGCCGACGCCTGCTCCGGCGCATCCGGTGATTAATCTGCCGCCGGAAAAAGCGAATCCCGTGCGGATTCCAAAACTGGACAAGCCGCCCGTGATTGACGGCAAGCTCGACGACGAAGTGTGGAAGCAGGCCATCGTCCTCAAGGATTTTTACCAGACCAGTCCGGGCGATAACATCGAGCCGTCGCGCAAGACCGACACGATGATCGCTTACGACGCGAAGTTTCTCTATTTCGCTTTCCGTTGTTACGACGAGCCTGACAAGGTGCGCGCGACGGTCGCCAAACGCGATAACGTTTTTGGCGAAGACAACGTGCGCGTCTATTTGGATACCTTCAACGACCAGCGCAGAGCCTACGTGCTCGGCTTCAATCCGTTCGGCATCCAGCAGGACGGCATCTACACCGAAGGCAGCGGCACGGATTACAACTTTGACATCGTGATGGAGTCAAAGGGCGTGATGACTTCGGACGGGTGGACGGTTGAGGTCGCGATTCCGTTTAAGTCTCTGCGCTACACGGCGGGCAAAGACAAGCAGTGGGGCATACAGGTCTGGCGCAACATTGATCGCTTCAACGACGAAGTTGATTCGTGGATGCCGAACAACCGCGACAACGCGAGCCTGCTCAATCAGGAAGGGCATCTCACGGGCTTGGAAGGCATCCAGACGCAAAGACAGTTAGAGGTCACTCCGAGCCTGACGGTGTCGGAGAAGGGCAAGCGCATCCGAACCTTTTCGCTGGCGTCGCTCGGCAACGACCCGACGCTGCTTGACCCCGGCCACTTTGTCAACCGCCCGGTCAAGCTTGAGCCGGGCGTGACGGTCAAGCTTGGCATCACTCCGACCATCACGGTGGACGCCGCGATCAATCCTGACTTCGCGCAGGTCGAGGCCGACTCGACTGTGATCTTAGCGAATCAGCGTTTCCCGGTCTTCTTCCCCGAAAAGCGTCCGTTCTTTTTGGAGGGCATTGATTACTTCCAGACGCCGATAGCCGTCGTTCATACGCGCACCATCGCCGACCCTGACTTCGCCTTCAAGCTGACGGGCAAGCAGGGGCGCAATACTTTCGCCGCGCTGGTCGCCTCGGATAATTTTCCGGGAGGGCAGAGCCGTTTCCCCGAAGAAGATCGCCTCGACCCGGATTTCGCCGCCGCCAACGGGAAGTATTTCGACAAAAACTCTCTGGTCGGCGTGCTGAGACTCAAGCGCGACATCGGCAAGGATTCGAGCATCGGCATGATTGCGACGACCTACAATTTCCCCGACAGCTACAACAACGTGGCGGGCATTGATGGCCGTTTCAGAATCAACCCGCGCACCATCTTTCAGTTTCAAGTGTTGGGCACGAGAACGCATCAGCCCTTCTTCAACCCCAACTTCCTGCGCGACCGGTTAGAGATCGGAGACCCCACGTCCGGCGTCAATGTTGACCGCGTCGGCGTCGGCCTCGCCTATTACTGGCTGCTCGATTACACGGGCAGACGGTTCGGCTATTTCGTCTCCGGGCTTGGGCGCACGGCGGATTACCGCGCCAAAGTTGGATTTACGCGCCGCGTCAACTCGAACCTCAACGAGTTCTTCTGGCGTTACAACACCGAGGACAATCCGAAGGCGAAGTTCATCATCAGGAAGCAGATTCACAACTACAACAGCATCAATTACGACTTCAGGGGACGCTTGCAGAACTACTTCAACGAAGTGGTCTTGAGCTTCAACTTGCAGCACTCGACCTTCTTCCAGACGGGAGTCAATTACGGCTACGAGCGCATCTTCGAGGAAGAGTTCGGCTTCCGACGCCTTCAGAGCACGGGCGAGTTAGGAACTTTCTCCGGCGACGACCCGGAACGCTCGACCTATCACAAACAGTGGTGGGCTTACGGCGAGCGCAATTTCAACAAGAAGGTCTACGCCTACATGTTTCTCGGCTACACGTGGGGACAGACGGACTTTGATTTCGGCGGCGGCCCGAGATATCCGCGCGTCAGCCCCTCCGCGCTCGCGGACGGGCCGTTCGCCCCGCTCGATCCGGGCGGCGGAAACGCTCTGGACGTGGACACCGGAGTGACCTACAAGCCGACCAACCCGCTCAATATGTTTTTGGGTTTCACGAAGAGCCGGTTGGTGCGCAAAGACAATGGGCGCGTCGCGTTTGACGATAACATCTTCGTGCTGCGCGGGACGTATCAGTTCACGCGCTTCACCTTCGCGCGCGCGCGCATAGATTACGAGTCGCTGAGTTCCAGAGTGTTGGGTCAACTCCTGTTCGGCTGGGCGCCGAATCCGGGGACGGCCTTCTACGTCGGCTACAATGACGATTTCAATTACAACGGCTTCAACCAGTTGAACGACAACACCTTCAACTTCGACCGCCACTTCTTCGAGCCGGGCATCTCGCGCAACGGTCGGGAGTTCTTCATCAAGTTCTCCTACCTCTTCCGCAAGAGCTTTTAAAGAAGGTTCAAGGTTCAAAGTTTAAGGTTCAAGGTTAAAAGACAGAAGTCATGTCTTAAACCTTGAACCTTAAACTTTGAACCTTGAACCCTTTCCGCCTTATTGAAACACTTTGTCCACAGGCACGACCATCACATCGTTCGGCTGGACGTTGATCTTGTATGTCTCGATGATCTTGTCTTCATCGATAATCTCCTGCGGCTTCTGTGAATTGTATTCGATGTGCGAAGGCTTGCCCGACGTGATGGCGTCGCGCAAGGCGTCGGCATCTTTGGTCACGAGCACGACACGCATCCGGTCTGACTTCAGGTAAGTCTGAATCGCGCGATTGACATCTTCGAGCGTGAGCTTGGAGAGCTGGTCGCGCATGTAAGTATTAAAGTCAGGGATGCCGTAATAACGACTGTCGAGCGCATAACCGAGCCGCGCGTCCTGCGTCGAGGTCAGGACGTTGTTGTACTTAATCAGAAAATCGCGCGTGCCCTCGAAAGCCTCCTTCGACATTCCCTCGCGCACCAGCTTGTCATACTCGAAGAGCGCGGCGCGCAGGGTGAAGAGTCCCTGTTCGGGAGGCACGGGACGAATCCAAATCTGGAAAATCTGCATCTGACGCCCCAGATTCGCATCGGGCTGAAACTGGAACATCCCGCGCGGGAAATATTCGATGTACGCATAGTCGCCGTAGTTCAGACCGCGCATTTCTCGCAAGCGATGATAGAGATAGCTGTTCGACGAGCGATGCTGTCCGAAGTATGAAGCGACGACGGCGAGCGCGGGGTAATCCTTGTCCGCGCGCGTAATGTCAATCGGAAAACCGAGCGAGATGGCGGTCGAGCGCGTCGGGCGTTGAATAATCTGAATCTTCATGCCCGCCTCAAGCTTCGGCGCGTCATACTTTCTCTGATCCGATTGCCCTGCGGGAAGCTTGGCGAAATCGCTTTCCATCTTCCTGGCGAAGTTGTTGGGATAGCCGCCCGCCAGACCGATGACGAGATTCGCCTGCGTGTAATGCTTCTGGTAAAAATCGCGCACGTCATCAAGCGTCAGCTTTTCGAGCGAGCTGACTGTGCCCGTGTTGTTGTGTCCATACGGCAGCCCTTCGTAAATCATATTATAAAGAGCTTCCTTGCCAAGCTCTTCATCATTGCCGCCGCGCAGAGAGACTTTGAGATAGTTCATCGAATCCGTCTTGATGCGCGAGAAATCCTCTTCACGAAAGCCGGGATCGAGAAGCATCTGACTGATGATTGAATAATACTTGTCCAGATTGTCCACGTGCGTCGTGCCCGTGAAGACGGTCATCTCTTTGTCAACCTGACTGCCGAAGCCGGTGGCCATCGGATACATCGCTTCGACAATCTGATCGTAAGTCATCGTGCGCGTGCCGCCTCCGGCGATCATCGCCGCCGTCAGAGCCGCGACGCCCTCTTTGCCCGCAGGGTCAGAGGCCGAGCCGGTGTTGAAGAGAATGCGAAAAGAGATGAGCGGCGAGCGATTCGGTTGCAGCACGCTCTGGCTGGCCGCCGAAGATTTGTTCGCGGTTGTGGCCGTCGTCTTCGGCGCGGCGATTTTGGCGGCAGGCTTATTGCTCGCGGTCGGAGGCTTGATGCCTTTCTCCGGCGGCGGCGCGGGCGCGGCCTGCCCGAACATCGTGCTTGTCATCATGGTCATCACCAGCAAGAGAGCGCAGAGCGCAGCCGCAGAGCCGCGCGCCAAGCTCTTGAAAATTTCTTGTGTCGTCTTGAAAAATTTGCGAGTCGCCATTACTTCGTCCCTCCTTTGTCATCCATCTTCGTCGCCAGGGTGACGATAGTGCGATTCTTGTCAACAAAGTAACGCGCGGCTGCGGCGCGCACATCCTCCGGCGTGATGCTCTCGTAAAGCGCGTAGAGCTTGTCTATCGTCTCAGGCGTGCGGCGCAGAGAGATGTAGGACGCGAGCGACCCGGCGATGGCTTCGGAGCTGTCCATGCTGAGAGCGAAGCTGTAACGCTGGCGCGAGATGGCCGCGTTGAGCTTGGCCTGCGGAATCAATTCCGTCGTGTAGCGTTTGTAAGTCGCCAACATCTGATCGCGCACGTAGTCCATGTCCTCAGGCTTTTTGACGCGCGCCCAAATGCTGAATACCTCAGGGTCAACGCGATCCGAGAAGTTCGGGTCAAGAACATCTATCTTCTGTTCCTTGATGACGAGGCGTTGATAAAGCTCTGAATTTTCGCCGAACGCGATGGAAGCTAAGAGGTCGAGCGCGGCGTGGTCTTTGTTGGTATCGCTGTAAGCCGGGCCGCGAAATCCGACCACCACCCACGGCAGCGTCGGCGAAGGCCAGTCAACGTGCGCCGTGCGCGGCTCGTTCTGCTCAGGCTCTTTCGGAATCTGCGCCGTATAGTTGCCGCGCTTCCAGTCACCGAAATTCTTTTTGGTCAAAGCCAGAGCCTGTTCGTGCGTCACGTCGCCGACGATGACGACCGTCACGTATTCGGGACGATAGAAGCGTTGAAAGAATTGCAGGCTGTACTCGTACTGATTCGGGAAATCCTCTATGTCTTTGATGTAGCCCATCGTGGTGTGCGCGTAGGTGTGAGTCTTGTAAGCCGTCTCGCGCAACACTTCAAAGAGCTTGGAGGTCGGGTTCGCGCTGTTCTTGTTATATTCACCGAGCACCGCGAGAGCCTCGGTCTTAAAAGGATTGCGTTCGTACTTGAGTCCCTTGAAGCGGTCGGCCTCAAGCTCCATAATCTGCGGCAAATCCTCTTTGGAAAAGACCTCGTGAAAGACAGTGCGGTCGTCGGTCGTGTAAGCGTTGGCGTCGGCTCCGGCGCGCTTCAGGATGGCGTCGCGCTGTTCGGCTGTGTAATGCTCGCTCCCGCGAAACATCAGATGCTCGAAAAAGTGCGCGTAACCGCTCTTGCCCGCCTCGACCTCATTGCGCGAGCCGGCCTGAACGACGAAGTAGAGCGCGACCAGATTCGGATAGTCCGTCGGAATCGTGATGAGACGAAGGCCGTTCGGCAGATCGTCAATCGTGTACGCGTAAGGAAAGACCTTGCGCGGCTGCTTCGCCTGCGCGAAGAGCACGCCGGGCAAAGAGAGCAGCAGCAAAACCACAATTAAGTTTTTCATGCTTAAGCACTCCCTGAAATTTTAGAATTTTCGGATAGAATGGGACAAAAGGCATTATACACGAAACCCCGCGCGGAGCGAGATTGCCCACACGCGCGACAATCTGTAGGGGCAGTGCTTGTCCCTGCCCGCATCGTCCG
>DASWRG010000089.1:0-18457 GCA_036403295.1 Pyrinomonadaceae bacterium | reverse complement strand
GGCTTGCGTATTGTTTCCGGCGGCACGGACAATCATCTAGTCTTGGTAGATGTCTTTCTCGAAGGCAAGGGCATCACCGGCAAGGACGCCGAAAAAGCTTTAGAGGCCGCGCACATCACCGTCAACAAAAACACGATTCCCTTCGACACCAACAAGCCGTTCGTCACCTCCGGCGTGCGCCTCGGCACGCCCGCCCTGACGACGCGCGGGATGGGCGAAGAAGAGATGCGAGAGGTCGCGCGCCTCATCGCCGAGATTATCCACGCGCCGCAATCGGAAGAGGTGCGCGGTAAAGTTCAGCAATCCGTCCTGGAACTCGCGTCGCGTTTCCCGCTCTATCCGAAAAGATTAAGACAGAGGCCGGAGCAGGAGGCGATGGGCGCGGATTAGGCATCAAATAGGATGAGCTTTATTTCCTGTAAATTGATTTAACAAAATTGGAATGGAAGAAATCTTCGGCACTCACGGCCTGATCGCCAGCGCGCATCCGGATTATGAATATCGTCCCGGCCAGATTCAGATGGCCGAGGCGGTGTTGCGCGCGTTCACGGAAAAACGTCATCTCATCGTCGAGGCCGGGACGGGGACGGGCAAGACGCTCGCCTATCTTGTGCCCGCGATTGCGGCGGCGGTCGCACGCGGCGGGCGCACCATCATCTCGACGGGGACGAAAAATCTGCAAGAGCAGTTGATGGAAAAGGACGTGCCTTTTCTGCAAAAAGTCTTGCCGAAGAAATTCACTGCGGCCTACATGAAAGGGCGCGGGAATTACGCCTGCCTGCAAAAAATCAAGCGCGCCGAGACGATGCCGATTCTCGACGGCATGGACGAGATGGACTACTTCGACGAGGTCAGGCAATGGGCTAGAGAATCGCAGACGGGCGACCGCGCGGAGTTGACGGAGCTGCCGGAATATCTCTCTTTCTGGCGTCACATAGACGCGCGCTCTGAGACTTGCGTCGGCCAGAAATGTCCCGAATACGACCCTTGCTTTATCACTCGGATGCGACAGCGCGCGACGGACGCGGACATCGTCATCGTCAATCATCATCTCTTCTTCGCGGATTTGGCTTTACGCGGCGGACAGTACGGGCAAGTCCTGCCGGATTATTCGGCTGTGGTTTTCGATGAAGCGCATCTCATCGAAGACGTGGCGGCGGAATATTTCGGCGCGCAGGCTTCAAGCTATCAACTCGAAGACCTCGTGCGCGATCTGGCGACGTTGCCGATTACGAGCGTGGATGCGAATCGTGAGCTGACGAAAATCGCGGGACGCTTGACGAGATTCGCGGATAATTTCTGGATGGGTTTTCGCAATCACAGGGGCGAAGAGGGAAGGTTTCCGATTATGCCGGGCACGTTCGCGCGCAAACGCACGGATGGAGAGATCGAAGCGACGCCGCTCGGCGATGCTTATCTAGGTCTTGACGGCGCGCTCGCCAGAATGGAGACGACGCTTGACGCTCTCTCGGAACAGCCAGTCGAAATCGAAAATCTCGTGCGTCGCGTGCGCCAGTTGCGTTTTGATTTGCAGTTCATCGTCGCGGGCGACGACAAGCATTTCGTTTACTGGATGGAGCGGCGCGGGCGCGGCCTGTTCCTGCGCGCCTCGCCGATAGACGTGTCGGGACTCTTGCAGGACAAGCTGTTTGAGAAGGTCGAGACGGTCGTCATGACCTCCGCGACTCTGGCGAGCGCGGGCAACTTCTCTTTCATACGCGAGCGGCTCGGCTTGAGCGATGGAGCGGATGATCTCATCGCTCCTTCGTCTTACGATTATGAGAATCAAGCTGTCCTCTATTTGCCGCCGCGCATGCCAGACCCGCGCGCCAATGAGTGGGCGCAGGCTGCGGCGGGCGAAGTCATCAAGCTCTTGCGCGCGAGCGACGGGAGAGCGTTCGTGCTCTCGACGAGCTTCGCCGGAATGAAAGCTCTGTATGAAAGAGTCGCGCCGGAGATTGATTATCCGTGCTTCTTGCAGGGCACGGCATCGAAGGCCGGACTGCTTGAAAAATTCCGCGAGACGCCGCACGCGGTGCTGTTCGCCACCTCAAGCTTCTGGCAGGGCGTGGACGTGCGCGGCGAGCAGTTGTCATGCGTGATTATTGATAAGCTGCCGTTCGCCGTGCCGTCCGATCCGGTCGTCGCGGCGCGTCAACGCTACATAGACGATCAGGGCGGCTCTTCCTTTTACGAATACAGCGTGCCGCAGGCGATCATCAGTTTGAAGCAGGGGCTTGGCCGTCTCATCCGTAGCGCGACAGACCGAGGCGTCCTCGCCGTCCTCGACCCGCGCCTTCGGACGAAAGCATACGGTCGTCTCTTTTTAGAGAGCCTGCCGCCGTGCCGCGTCACTTCAGACATTCGTGAAGTCGCCAGCGTGTTTACTAAGAGCGAAGCTCTGACCGGATAACACCTAACCCGCTGCTTGCTCTAACTCCCGTTTGACAGGCAGTATGACTAATGGTACTGCTTGATTATGAGCCTGGTCAGAGTCACAATCTCGATTGAATCGGGGCTACTGAAGAAGGTTGACTATCCGGTCAAAGAGCGTGTCTTTCCGAGCCGGAGCCAAGCTATTTGCGCTGCCATCCATGAAAAAGTAATGCGCCTCGACCGGAATCGCTTGGCGCGTGAGTGCGCCAAACTCAACAAGGCATTTGAGCAAGCACTCGCTGAGGAAGGGCTAAACGAAATCAGTGGGGCTAGTAAAACATTCGAGCGAATCTAATATGGCCGGACAATTTGAAGTGATGATTGAGCGCAACTTTTCGAGCGCGCACCAGTTGCGCGGCTACAAGGGGAAGTGCGAGAACCTGCACGGGCACAATTACAAGATTGAGATTTACGCGCGCGGGCGCGAGCTGGACAACATCGGCCTTCTGGTTGATTTCGGCGAGTTGAAGGACGCGGCGGATGAGCTCGTACAGTATTTAGACCACCGGAATATCAACGAGCTGCCGCCGTTTGATGAGGAATTGAATCCGTCGGCTGAGAATCTGGCGCGGTATATTCTGGAAAGAGTCGCGGCGCGCGTCGGAGACGAGCGCGTCAGCGTCTACAAAGTGCGCTGCTTTGAGACGCCGACGAGCGTGGCGACCTATCAGGTGGATTGAAGTTTCACAGAGCGAGAGATTTCAGATCGTCCATTCGTTGTGCATGATGCCGACCAGATACCACGCCCCGCCTTTTCGCTGGAAGACTAAACGCAGGCTTCTCCAATCCATCCCGTCATAACGCTTGCTTCCCGAAAAATAGTATTCGACGACGATGGCGTTCGCGTAAGTCTCGTAGGCATTGTCGTAATTCGGATTCGTGCTCAGTGAGTCGTTGTAGCTGACCTGCTTCAATCCGGCGAAATCCACATCGTAGATAAAACGCTTGTAGTACTTTTTGAAAGTGAGGCGAATCGGGTCGCCCGTCCCGTCATACTCGCCCCACAGGTATCTCTTTTTGCTCGTCATCAAACCCTTAAGCTGCGCGGGACGAAAGACCAAATCCTGCTTCGGCTCGACGTAATTGTAAGGCGTAAAGCGCACGCCCTTCGTCGGATGAGCGATGGCCGAGAGCCTTTGCATATCTCCGTTTTTGAGAGCCATGACGGTTTCGCGCGCGCGGCCTGCGATGAGCTGTTTGGCCTTTGCAGGCGCAATCGTGTTGCCTGCTGCCGGTGGCGGCGAGTTCGACCCCGAATCCTGCGCGTTTGACGTGACGGCTAAGCTCAAAGTCAGAACCGGGAAGAGAAGAGCAAGCACGATCTCTTTTGTGGCTTTACGCACTGCGCAACCTCCGAAAGTAAGAGCAAAAAGATTAACTGCCGGGGAATCTCAACTTTAAACCTCAAATTTGAAATTCGAGGTTTCAGATTTGAAATCCTCAAACTGAGACGGTGTCCTGCGCGGGCGTTGCCTTATCTGGTTCGAGCGGGGCAATAGTCGAAGCGGCGGGCGGTCGCATGTATGGCCGCTCGCAGAAACGGAAGTAGACCCACGCGAACAGAACCGACGCGGGCGTGACGATGAAGAGCGCGTTCACGATTTGAGGCCAATCGCTGACGACGAATCTCCATGACATCATGATGACGAGCTGGTGCGTCAGATAGAGCGAGTATGAGAAGACGCCGACGTATGCCAGCCCCTTGATGAGTTGCGGCATCGTCAGCCGCTCGCGCCAGCCCGCCTCGGCCTTGACGAAGTGGTTGATGATGATGAAAAACCCGACGCCCCATAATGGATGCATGACGAGCCAGCCGAAGTCGTGCAGCCATCCCTCTTGATTTATCAAAGGCAGCGTGTAGCTCAACGTGACGGCGCATAACAGAGTCGCTATTCCGAGCTTCAGATTTCGACACCACGCGGGCAATTTTATCAAACCGAGCGCGGCTTCAACGCTGATTGCTCCCAAAGCCCACGTCAGCCAGTGCGAGGCTGCGGCTTCGGGCACGGGGACGCCGATTTTGTACAGGCTGTAGGCATAGTGGCTCAGCACATACCAGCCGACACGCGCGGCAGCGCACACGAGCAGCGTCGTCGTCCAGCCGAATCGCGTGCGCAGGAAGAGCAGCAGGAAGTAAGCTAAGTAAAGCTGCTCTTCAATCGCCAGCGTCCAGAAAACTCCGTTGATGCTGTAACAGGTGTGCGGGTCTAGATTGTGCAGCATCAAGAGGTGCATCACCGTGTCGTAAAAGAAGAAGCGCGTGGGGGCGATTCCGACCGTGTAAGCGGTCAGCCCCAGATAGAGCGCGAGCGCAATCAGATACGGCGGATAGAGCCTGTGCAAGCGTCGC
Source organism: Pyrinomonadaceae bacterium (assembly GCA_036403295.1). Taxonomy (GTDB): domain Bacteria; phylum Acidobacteriota; class Blastocatellia; order Pyrinomonadales; family Pyrinomonadaceae; genus JACMLC01. The sequence continues at coordinate 13,671 of DASWRG010000089.1, read as the reverse complement.
TTCCAAAACGTCTTGAAGTTGATGACATGCGGCTCGCCCGCCGCGCGCGCCTTCGCCCATTGCAGGTGTATGCAAAATCCCGAGATGACGAAGAAGAGAAAGACGCCGACGTAACCTTGCGCGAAAAGGTATCTGAGCGGCAGCAGTAGATAGTCCGAGAAATTTTGCGGCGCAGCCGGATGCGGCCCGACCGTGTGATAGAGCACGACGCCGAGCGCGGCTATCCCGCGCAGTGCGTCAATGCTGCGCAGCCGCCCGCCCGCCTTCTCAGTTGGCATAACTTTCATGCTCTTCATACGCCAGAATGCTTTGCGCTTCTCCGATCAAATAGAGCGAGCCTGTCACACAAATCACGCCGCCGGAAACTGTCCGCTCTGCGGCGACGCGTAAAGCTTCGGAGACGTGAGCGGTAAAGGTCGCTGGCCTCTCATCAGGATGATGAGAGACAAGCTGTTGAAGCATCTCTTTCGTCGCCGTGCGCGGATTGTTGATCTCAGTCAGTATCAAATGCTCTGCGACGGGAAAAAGCGCGTCGGCCATCGCCGTCAAATTCTTGTCGCGCATTGCGCCGAAGACGAGCGTCACAGGAGCTTTGACGAATTCATCGAAGTAAGCTCGCAAAGCGCGCGCGCCCTCGGCATTGTGCGCGCCGTCAAAGAGAAACGCTGGCTCGCCCTCCACACCATCTCGCCATTCGAGGCGTCCCGGATGCACTGCGTTTTCGATGCCGGCGATTATCGCTTCGCGCGAGATTTGAAAGCCGCGCCCGCGCAAAGTCTCCGCGATGGCGATGGCGACCGCAGCGTTTGTCGCTTGATGGCGACCGGCGAGGCTGAGGCGCACGTTCTCGTAAACGTCCTCTCGCGTTTTGAAAGTCAAGCGCAGGCGGCCTCGTTCGTCCGCGCCAGTGATATTGATTTCAGCATCCGCGAGACGCGGCGTGACAACGCATTCGGCGCAACGCTTTTGAATCACTTCCATTGCTTCGGACGGCTGCGGCGCGATGACTGCCTCAACCCCTGGACGAATAATAGCAGCCTTCTCAAACGCAATCTCCGCGAGCGTCTCGCCCAAATATTCCTGATGGTCGAGCGCGATGGGCGTGATGGCTACGACTTCCGCGCGCGCGGCGGTCGTCGCGTCGAGCCTTCCGCCCAGGCCAGTTTCCAGAATCGCCAGCTCCGTCCGATAGTCCGCGCAACCGACGAAAAAGATGGCCGTCAGCTGCTCGAAGAAGGTCGGCAACGCCGGAAGCGCGCCCGACGCAACCAGCTTTTCCGCGACCTCACGCACGCTGGTCGCCGCGAGCGCGAAGTGTAAAGGGTCAATCGCCTCTCCGTCGTAACGCATGCGCTCGGTGATTGAGACCAGATGCGGTGAAGTGTAGAGCGCAGTCGTGATGCCCGCACGGCGCGTGATGCTATCGAGCATGACGGCGGAAGAGCCTTTGCCGTTCGTGCCCGCGAGCTGGACTTTCCGGCAAGTGTGCTGCGGCTCGCCCAGAGCTTCAAAGAGACGCACACTGTTCTCCAGCCCGAACTTCATCGCCAGCGTCTCGTGTCCGAGCGAGAGCAGGTATGCGAGAGATTCTTCAAAATTCATTCAAGTTGAAAGTGATGAGTCATGAGTGATAAGTGATGAGCAAAAGGCAAAGAGCTTGTCTCTCATCACTCCTCACTCATGACTCATCACTTGTTTTATACGACAGTGGCGCGCCTCTGTTCTTCGGCCTCTTCCTCGCGCTGGATTTCGGGATTGACCATGAAGCTGAGCAGCTTGATGATGTACGGGCGCAGCTCGCGGCGGTCAACGATGGCGTCGAGCATGCCGTGGTCGAGCAGGAATTCTGAGCGTTGAAAATCCTTCGGCAGCTTTTGGCGGATGGTCTGCTCGATGACGCGCGGCCCGGCAAAGCCGATCAAGGCTTTCGGCTCGGCGAGAATCACGTCGCCGAGCATGGCGAAGCTGGCCGTGACGCCGCCCGTCGTCGGGTCTGTCAGAATCGAGATGAACGGCAGCCGCGCGTCGTCAAGCAAGGCCAGCGCGGCGGAGATTTTCGCCATCTGCATCAGAGAGAGCGTGCCCTCTTGCATACGCGCTCCGCCGGAGGCCGCGAAGATGATGACGGCGGCGCGTTCTTCAATCGCGCGCTCAATCAGGCGCGTCACCTTCTCGCCGACGGCTGAACCCATCGAGCCGCCGATAAAGAGCATGTCCATCGCGCCCGCAAAGACCGTGTGGCCGCCGACTGTGCCACGCCCGTTGATGATCGCTTCCGGCAGGCCGGAAACTTTTTTAGCCTGCTCAAGCCGCTCCGTGTAAGGCTTGCTGTCAACGAATTCCAGTGGGTCTGTCGAGATCACTTCGGCGTCAAGCTCTTCATACTCGCCTTCATCGAAAAGCATTTCGAGGCGAGTGCGCGCATCCAGTCTGAAATGGTAGCCGCAGTGAGGACAGACTTGCAGGTTCTCGTCCAGATCAGGCTTGTAAAGAGGCTCGTCGCATTCGATGCATTTGACGAAGATGCCTTCGGTCTTAACGCGCCGCTCTTCGGCGGGCACGTTCTCAATCTTGCCTGACTTTTTGCGAAACCAAGACATAAGAAACAGGGCTGAAGGCGAAGGGATGAGGGATGAACAAGCAAGTCATCCTTCACCTTCAGCACATCAACCAATCACGCCGAATCATCCTCTTGAATATCGAAGTCGCGGAAGAACAGACGAAAGAGTAGCACAAAAGGGATATAGGACGGAAAAGCATTCAGCTCCGGTTCGATCTACTTAATCGAACAACTCATTGACAGCCATTTCCCAGCCGGGCACCGCAGGCTCTGCTTCGGCTACCTCGCCGCGCCGATAAATCGTCGGATTATCAGGATCGGACGCGCGATAAACTTTGACCACTTCAGCACTCAATAAATCAACGTCCCAAACAACCGTCGTCCCGGCGGCAAAATAATCCTGACGCTTCGACGCCATCTCAATCTCCGCCTCTTTGCCGTAATCATTCTCACTCCTGATTTCGGCAGCGAAGATAGGCGCGCCGTCAAGAAACTTCATCCCCGAAGGCTGGCCTGTGTAGAAAGCGGCATCCGGACTAAATGACTTACGATTCGGCAAATTTACTCTGAACCCGACGTTGCCTGGATACGCGCGTCCGCCCGCCTGACGCTCAAAGCCGCGCAGATTGACATAAATCGCCCCGCCCGCGCGCCCCGGCATATCACCTGTTGGACTCATGAGGACAATTTCTCCATTCACAATCTCGGCTTTCCCATGCTCAGGAATCCGAGACAAATCCTCGACAGTCGCTTGGGTTTTAGTAGACATGTCCAAACCTCATTCATCGAATCTTATCATATGAGCAGGACTCAAGTCAGAACCGCCTGCGGTGGCGGGCGGGTGCGAAGGGATGAGGGATGAAAGCAATGCTATTGAAACTTGAGCAACTCGGCTTCATTTGAATCCTTCATCTTTAAGAGTCGCACTTTCATCCCTCATCCTTTTGCTAAACCCGCCCGCTACCGCAGGCGGTTCTGACCTGCTGCCTCAGGCTGCCCGCTCAGCCTGCTCGCTCTCCAACGCCTGCTCGGCTTCTTTAGCGCTGATGACATCGGTGGGTTTGTGCGTCGCCATGTAGATTACCGCCGCGAGCGCTGAGCCGATGAGAGGAGCGATGATAAATAACCAGAGCTGGCTCAAAGCCCAGCCGCCGACAAAAACGGCTGGCCCAATCGAGCGCGCCGGATTGACAGAGGTGTTCGTCACGGGAATGCCGACCAGGTGAATCAGAGTGAGCACAAGGCCGATGGCGAGACCGGCGAAGCCGACCGGCGCTTTGATGTCAGTCGCGCCGAGCACCGTAAAGACCAGAAAAAAGGTCAGCACTATTTCAACCAGAAAGCAGGAGAGCAGGTTGTAATGCCCCGGAGAATGTTCGGCATAACCATTGGCCGCGAAGCCTGCGACCGAAGGATCATAACCGCCCGGCGCGCCCTTGACGATGAGCAAGAGCAGAGCCGAAGCGGCGATGGCTCCTAGAATCTGAGCCACTATGTAACCGGCTGCATACTTCGCATCCATCTTTTTAGTAATGAGGATGCCCACCGTCACGGCGGGATTAATGTGGCAGCCGGAAATCGGGCCGATGGCGTAAACCATGGCGAGCAGAGATAAGCCGAAAGCCAGAGAGACGCCGAGAAAACCGATCTTATCTCCGGCCAGCACAGCACTCCCGCAACTGGCGAAAACCAGCACGAAAGTGCCCACGAGCTCAGCTACATATTTGTTCATGTCTTTGTCTCCATTGGAATCAAGATAGATTCTACAAAGCCAAGATACCCTTCCGTATGCTTGACACCTCGTCCCTTCGTGCGTGGGGCGCTATCATACATCGCCCGCGCCTCTCTGAAAACAATTAGAACAAACAGTAGGGGCAGGGCGCTTGTCCCTGCCCGCCGCGCGAAGGCGCGAATCAATTTACATGACAGGCAAGCTTCAATAATTGTGATTCTCGCTGATCGTCCTCACGGACGATACGGGCAGGGACGAGCACTGCCCCTACAATTGTCTGGTCAATTGAAAGTTGTTCTAGAACTCTATGCCCTGTTGGGCACGGATGCCTGCGTTGTAGGGGTGTTTGATCTCGGTCATCTCTGTAACGAGGTCTGCGGCCTCGATGAGCGCGGGCGGAGCATCGCGGCCTGTGAGGACGATGTGGAGTGCGGGTTGGTCTGAGCGGATGGCGCGGATTTCGTTGAGGACTTCTTCGGTCGGGAGCATCTGATAACTTAACACGTAAACGAGTTCATCGAAGACGAGCAGGTCGTAATCGCGGCTGCGCATCTTCTCGACGCACAAAGCCCAGGTCTCACGCGCGGTCTGCCTGTCCTGTTCTGGATTTTTAGTGTCCCAGGTGAAGCCGTCGCCCATTGTGTGGATTTCGATGCCGAGCTTTTCCGCCGACTCGTGTTCGCCGTAACGGTCATGGCGCGATTTCATGAACTGAATCATGCAGCAGTTCAGACCGCGCCCCGCCGCGCGCATCATGAGGCCGAGCGCACACGTCGTCTTCCCCTTGCCGTTTCCGGTGTGAACCATCAACAGGCCGCGCGTCTGCTCCTGATAATCCTCGCGCCGCCACTTGTACTTTTTTTCTTTGGTGGACATTTGACGGAAAAGGACTCAGGACTCAGAAGTCAGAATGAAAAGGCTGAACCGCTTTTATTCTGAATCCTGAGTCCTGCTTTACGCTGCCGCGTCTTCCGTGCGGTCGCGTTCGCCGTGACGGTTTTCGACGGCTTCGATAATCATTTGGACGACGGTGCGCTCGGCTTCATCCCAATCGCCTCTGAGCGTGCATCCGGCGGCGTTACGATGGCCGCCTCCGCCGAAGCGCTCGGCGATGCGCGCGACGTTGATGTCGCCCTTCGAGCGCAAACTCGTGCGATAAATTCCCGGCTCAGTCTCCTTCAAAAACGCGACGGCCTCAACCTCGCCGACCGTCAGAGGATAATTGACAAAGCCGTCGCCGTCCTCTTCGCTCGCCCCGGCCTGCTCCTGCATCTCCAAAGTTTGCCGCATCCACGCGACGCGTCCCGAAGGATCACGCTTGGCGGTCGCCAGCACCTGACTCAAGAGTTGCAGCTTGCTCCAGGCGTAGCTGCTAAAAACATTCTGCGTGACTTTGGCGGGCTTGACTCCGGCCTTGACCAGTTCGGAGGCGACTTTGAAAGTGCGCTCGGTCGTGTTCGAGTAATGAAAAGAGCCTGTGTCGGTGACCAGCGCGGTGTAGACGCATTCGGCGATCTCTTTGGTCACGCGGACGCCGATGGCTTTGCACAAATTGTAAATCATCTCGCCGACGGCGGAGGCGGTCGCGTCAATCCAGTTGATGTCTCCGAAGAGCGCGCTCGTCGCGTGATGGTCTATGTTGACGACGAACTGCTTGTCGAGATCAAGCAGTCCGGGGCGCGAGATGTCAGAGCATTCGATGACGAAGACGGCGTCGTACTTTTCATCCACGTCGGGAACGACGCGTATGTCTTTAGCTCCGGGCAATTCCCGGTAGGCTTGCGGGACGGGGTCGTGGGTGATGACTTCGGCCTCTTTGCCGAGCGCGCGCAAGAGCCAGTAAAGACCAAGCGAGGAACCGAGTCCGTCGCCGTCGGGGCGTATGTGCGAGGTGATGGCAAAGCGTTGCTTCGATTCAATCAACTCGACGACTTGACTTAGCATGTCAATAAAGCAGTGATGAGTGATAAGTGATGAGTGATGAGTAGAAAGCAAAAACAGCTTTACTCTCATCACTTATCACTCATCACTCATCACTTGTCCTTTCTCATTCGGGGAATCTTCCGATGCCGTCCCCTGTGTTTGCCATTCGCGTTCGATCTCGTTGAGCAGCTGGTCAACGCGTGCGCCCTTTTCTTCAACCGTGTCGCGGATGAAGTGAATCTCAGGCGCGTGGCGCAGGTTGAGCGAGAAGCCGACCTGTTTGCGCACGTAAGGGGCTGCGTGGCGCAAGGCGACGAGCGCGGTCTGAATCTCCTCTTCGCTGCCTTCGACCATCACGAACACGCGCGCGTCGCGCAAGTCGTCGGAGACGCGCACCTCCGTCACCGTGACGGCTTGCACGCGCGGGTCTTCCAATTCAAAACCGACGATCTCCGAAATCTCTTCCTTGAGTATCTCGGCGACTCTCTCTGGCCTTCGCATAAAAACAAGTATGAAGGATGAAGGCGGAAGGATGAAAGAATGAATGATGAAACTCGCGCTTTATCTTTTCATCCTTCATCCTTCCGCCTTCATCCTTGCTCTTAAAGTTCTGTCGCTGCCACCTTCTCGACGATGTAGGCTTCGATCTGATCGCCGAGCTTGATGTCGTTAAAGTTTTCGAGGCCGATGCCGCACTCAAAGCCTTCGCGTACCTCGGAAGCGTCCTCTTTGAAGCGTCTTAAGCTGGCGATGCCGCCTTCCCATGAGACGACGCCGTCGCGTATCAGGCGCGCGCGAGCATTGCGGCGCACAGTGCCGTCAATGACCATGCAGCCCGCGATGACACCGGCGCGCGGCACGCGGAAGATTTCGCGCACTTCGGCTTTGCCGAGGATTTTCTCTTTCTCCACGGCTTCGAGCATGCCGATCATGGCCGCGCGAATCTCTTCCTCGACCTTGTAGATAATCGAATGGAGGCGGATGTCAACGGCCTCCTGCTTGGCTAAATCTGCGGCGCGCGTTTCGGGTCTGACGTTGAAGCCGATGATGACCACCGCCGTATCAGCCGAGCCTGCCTGCGTGGCCGAAGCCAGCAGCACGTCCGATTCCGTAATCGCGCCGACGCCCGAGCGCACGACCTTGACCTTGACCTGCTCGGTCGAAAGTTTTTGGAGCGTGCTCTTCAAGACTTCGACAGAGCCTTGCACATCAGCTTTGATGACGACCAGAAGTTCTTTGACTTCCGTTTGTCCCAAAGCTTCGATGCCGCGCTTCGTAGTTTGAAGCAAAGTGTTCTGGCGCGTGAGCATCTGGCGATGATGCGAGATTTGCTGCGCGCGTGTGACATCAGCGACGACCTGAAAAGATTCTCCGGCCTGCGGCACGCCTTGCAGGCCGAGCACTTCGACCGGAGTCGCAGGCCCAACCTCAGTCACCGCCTCGCCCCTGTCATTGAACATCGCGCGGACTTTCCCGAAAATCTGCCCGACGATAAATGGATCGCCGATTTTCAAAGTCCCTTGCTGGACGAGGACGGTCGCCACCGCGCCGCGACCGCGATCAAGCTTGGCTTCGAGGACGACGCCGGAAGCGAGACGGGTCGGGCTGGCTTTGAGGTCTAAAATGTCCGCCGTGAGCAGGATGGTTTCGAGCAGCGTGTCAAGATTCTCGCGCCGCTTGGCGGAGACGGGAACCATTTCGGTTTCGCCGCCCCATTCGACGGGCTGCAAGCCTTGCACTGACAATTCCTGTTTGACGCGGTCGGGATTGGCGTCCGGCTTGTCAATCTTGTTGATGGCGACGACGATGGGCACGCCCGCCGCGCGCGAGTGCTCGATGGCTTCGACCGTCTGCGGCATCACGCCGTCGTCAGCCGCGACGACGAGGACGACCACGTCGGTCGCCTTCGCTCCGCGCGCGCGCATCATCGTGAAGGCTTCGTGGCCGGGTGTGTCCAAGAAGACGACGCGGCGCAGCTCTTGCGGATTGTCGGGCGACGGAACCTGCACGCTGTACGCGCCGATGTGCTGTGTGATGCCTCCGGCTTCGCCCGCCGCGACCTCTGTCGTGCGAATCCCGTCGAGCAGGGAAGTCTTGCCGTGATCGACGTGTCCCATCACTGTGACGACGGGAGCGCGCGGCAATTCTACGTCGTCCGCGTCGGTCGCAATCAACTCTTCAAACTCCTCTTCGGCGACCATCTCTTCAAACGGGACGAACGACACTTCGTAACCGAAGCGATGACCAAGCTCGACGGCCACGTCATCGTTCAAGGGTTGATTGATGGTCGCAAAGACTCCGCGTTGAAGCAGCAAGGTGACGACATCCTTCGGCTTGATGCCGAGCTTTTCGGCGAACTCTTTGACGGTCGAACCTTCGACCAGACGGACGGGCTTGTGCTCGGCGCTGTCCTGCGGCATCTCCATGCGTCCGGCGATGCGGTCTTCGAGCGAGAGCGTTTTCGGCGGCGGGATGAAATCACGATCACCGAAGCGACCGCCCTTGCCCGTCTCGGCCAGTTTACGACCGCCGCGCGCAGTCGTGCGCGAAGAGCGTCCGCGACGACGAGCGTCGGGCGGCGGCGTGTAAACAGTCTGCGGCGTCGAAGTCTCGCCGGGAGTTCCGCCGCGTTCGTTGCGTGTGAGCGTCGAAGCGCGAGACGCGCCGCCGCGATCCGCAGAGCGTTCATGCCGCTCTCCGCGACGCTCGCGTGGTGCGGGCGGCGGTGCGACGGGCGGCGGAGTCGGCATCGGAGCGCGCTCGCCGGGACGAACGCCCGCGTTGAGCGCGGCTGCCGTCGGCCTCAAGGCTCTGATCTGTCTGGATGGCGCGGGCGGCATCGCCGGACGAGTTGTTTCAGTTGGCATTATTTCTGCGGCGACCTGCGGGGCAGGCGCTTCGTTCCCTTGTTCGACAGTTGGAGGCGAAGCAGTCTCGAAAGCCGGAACTGCTTGCTCGATGACGGCGTCAGCTTCCGCTTCGGGCGATTCCTCGGGCGCGGGCGCGGTCTGCGTCGCAGTCGCTTCCGTTCCCGGATGCTCGGCGCGCGCGGCGGGCGCAAGCTTTTTGACCAGGCGAGCGGTCACGGGACGCGCGGTCGCCGTCTGGCTTTGCGTTTCTGGCGCGGGCGGCTGAGCAGTTACGGCGGGAGCTTCGTCGGGCGTTTCGACGGCGACCTCTGCGGGCGGCGGCGCATCCGCGTCTGATTCTTCCGTCGCGCCGGGAGTTTCCGCCGGGCGCACGGCTTTTTTGACGACGCGGACGGCGCGCGGCGCGGAAGCCTCTTTTTTCGGAAAATATTTATTGCGTATCTTGTCCGCCAACTCTTTCGAGATCGAGTTGGAAGGCACACTGACATCCACGCCCTCGCGTCGCACCTCTTCGATGAGCCGCTTGGTGTCGAGCTTCAATTCTTTAGCCAGATCGTACAGTCTAACTTTGGAAGTAACGGTCATGCACTCCTTCTTCGACGCTTATAATTAAGACGGCGTCGCGCGCTTCTAAATAAAGGGACTGAACGGGGAACTCTCGCTCTCATCTGAGGTCGCCCGTGTCCCTATCGTCGCGCGCTTAAAACTTCAAGAAGCGCAAAAAGGGCAGGCTCTCTTCAGGGAGGAGAGAGGCGTTGCGCGCACGTCCCTGCTGCGCGCACGCTGTCATAAAACTTACTGGGCCGCATCGTCTTTCGGAGCATCAGCCGTATCCGTTGCGGCCTCTGCTGTCGCGCTCTCATCAGTCGGCGCGGCCTCTTCACGATACTGCGCGACGGGCGCAGACGTGACTTGAACTTCAGGCGCGGAGGCTTCCGAAGCGAAATCCGCCACGGGAGAGAATCCGCCTTCCTCTTCTGTCGGCGGCTCGCCCTCGCCGATGTTGCCCGCAGCCTCTATGTAAGCTGCGCCCGAAGAGGTGATGTCGGGTGCGGGCGTGATCGTGTCGGGGCGCAGGTCGCGCCCAGCGTCCTGCAATAACAACTCGTCCTCTGAGATCGCCTCGGCTTCGGTGAGCGCGACCGGGTCCATCGAATCCTGTGCGAGAATCTCCGGCTCTGCGCTGAACGGCACGCCCTGTTCGACGGCCTCGTCGTAACCTTCCGCCGTCATCTCATTTGAAGGCTCGACCTCTCTGGCCTCGACCGACTCGTCCAACTCAGCCGAGACAGCATGCTGCTCAACCGGCACATAGCTTTCTTGTTCTTCATTCATCTCAGGCTCTCCAACGGCTGCGGCGGCTTCTGTCTCCGAAGCCTCTGCGCCTTCATCCGCCGCGACAGCTTCCACTTCATCAGTCGCAGCAGTTGCAGGGGCTTCTGTTTCCGCGCTCGCTTTTTCCGTCGCCTCTGCCGTTTCGTCTCCTTCAGCCTCGCCGCTCTGCCTGCTCGCCTCGCGCGCGGCGATGACCGCCTGCGCCGCCGTCAGGATGCCTTCGGCTTCGTCAAGACTGAGGTCTAAGTGTTCGACCAGATCATCAACCGAAGTCGCCGCGAGAGCGTCTATGTCGTTGATGCCGTGTTCAGCCAGGGCGTCCGCCTGTCCTGCCGTGATGCCTTCGATGACGGAGAGCGGCACGGCTTCGCCCGAAGCGATGAGCGCGCCCATCTGCTGCGCAACCTCGCGCTTAATCTCTTCCTCACTGCGAATGTCTATGTTCCAGCCGACGAGCTTCGTCGCCAGCCTCACGTTCTGCCCGCGTTTGCCGATGGCAAGGCTCAACTGGTCTTCGTTGACGATCACTTCCATCTGACGATTCTCGATGTCGGTGATTCTGACCTGATTGACTTTGGCGGGCGAGAGCGCATTGGCCGCAAAGACCGAAGGCTCATCAGACCATTCGATGATGTCAATCTTCTCTCCGCGCAGCTCGCGGATAATAGCCTGCACACGCGATCCCTTCATGCCGACGCACGCGCCGACGGGGTCTACGTCGCGCTCGTTTGAAGTGACGGCGATCTTGGCTCGCTCGCCGGGTTCGCGGACGCAGGATTTGATGACGACCGTCTCGTCGTAAATCTCCGGCACTTCCATTTCAAAGAGACGCAGGAGCAGGTCGGGCGACGTGCGCGAGACTTCGACCTGCGGCCCTTTGGATTCCTTCGAGACGTTGCTGATGACGACGCGGATTCTTTCGCCCTGATTCCACTGCTCGCCGCGCGATTGCTGCGAGCGAGGCAGGATGGCTTCTAAATTCCCCAAGTCAACGATAATGTTGCCGCGCTCGAAGCGTTTGACGAAGCCGTTGACGAGGTCACCGATTTTATCAATGTACTGATCGTAAATATTCGAGCGTTCGGCATCGCGCACTTTTTGAAAGAGAATCTGTTTGGCCGTCTGCGCGGCGATGCGTCCAAGCTCCTCCATCGGCAAAGGGATGAGCAGCGCGTCGCCGATTTCCACCTCGTCGCCCGCCAGCTCTTTGGCTTCGTCGAGCGACAGTTCGGTGGCGGGATTGGTGACTTCGTCAACGACGACTTTGGTGGCCGACAGCTCGATGCCGGTCTCAGGATTCCAGTCAACCTGTATATCCTCGCCCGACTTGAACTGCTTTTTGGCAGCCGCGCGCACGGCCTCCTTCATGGCCTCTATGACAAGGTCGCGGTCAATGCCTTTTTCCTGACACAGAACATCTATGTTTTGCGCGATGGATGTGCTCATCTACTTCGTTCTCTTCTTTCCAAGGTGGCTTCGTGCGCGAGTTGTCTTCGTCAGAGCGCGCAGAGGAAACCTATTCAATTGTGATTTGACTAGCCGGTCTGCGACGAATCACCGAGAGCCTTCATCGCCATCTCGCGCTCTTTGGCGCGACGAAACTCTTCTTCCACGTCTATCTCAAGATTGGCTTTGACGACAGCTTCGAGCGGCACTAACACGCGCCCGCTCGCCTTGTCTTCAAAGATAACTTTGTCGCCTTCGACGCCGATGATGCGCCCGCGAAAGTTGCGCTGGCCGCCGACGGCAATGCGCGATTTGAGCTTGGCCGCACGGCCTGCGAATCTCTCGTAATCGGCCAGCTTGTACAGCCCGCGCTCCAAACCCGGCGAAGAGACCTCTAAGGTATAGGCCGAATGGATGAAATCCTCCACGTCGAGAATCGTGCCGACGTGCAGGCTCACTTCCGAGCAATCCGTATGCGTCACGCCTTCGGGCTTGTCAATAAAGAGGCGGATGATGGGTTTGCCCTCCGGCCCGGCGACCTCCGCGTGAACAAGCTCAAGTCCATGATCTATGCAGACGCGCGAAGCAATCGCCTCGACACGCTCCGCAATCGAACCCTCGCTCATCTCTCGCTCGCCCCTCCCGCTCTCTCAAAATGCCCTGGCGCGCAAAAGAAAAAGTGGGCGCGAACCCACCGGTGACGACCGCCGCGCTCTGAGCAAGAGAGCAATTATACGGGAAGAGTAGGGAAAAGGCTAGTGAGCAGTGGGAGGTTCAGGATCAATCCATTCTCCGGTCTTTTAGCCACAGAGGACACAGAGCACACAGAGGGTGAAACTATAGAATTTTATTGTTCTTTCCTCTGTGCTCTCTGTGTCCTCTGTGGCTCATGCTTTTGAGTCCTGACTGCTATCTGCCCGCTGCCAACCGCTTTTTAACTATCTCGCTGACGGTGCGTCCGTCCGCGCTCTGTCCGGCGAGGCGAGCCTGCGCGGCCTTCATCACCGCTCCCATCTCGCGCATTGACGTAGCTCCGGTCTCCGCAATCGCCGCCTTGACCGCCGCCTCAATCTCTTCCTGAGAGGCCGCACGCGGCAGATACTCTTCGATGACCTCTATCTCTGCTTGCTCTTTATCCGCAAGCTCCTGCCTTCCGGCCTTCTCATACTGCTCGATGGAATCGCGCCTCTGCTTGACCAGCGATTGCAAAGCCTTCGTCATCTCCTCCTCCGTCAACTCGCCGCCCTTCTCAATCTCGCGGTTCATCACATTCGCCTTCGCCATCCTCAAAGTCGAAAGCCGCGCCGCATCTTTGGCCTTCATCGCAGCGGTCAAGTCCGAGACGATACGTTCTTTTAAACTCATCTGAATATTCCTTTCACGAATGATGCCCGTTTGAGTGAGCCAGATGCTCGCGGAGGAAGTGGCCGGTGTGGGACGCTTTGGCTTTCATGATGGTTTCGGGCGTGCCTGTGGCGACGACGTGGCCGCCCGCGTCGCCGCCTTCGGGGCCTAGATCAATAATATAGTCTGCGGTCTTGATGACATCGAGGTTGTGTTCGATGACGAGTAGCGAGCCGCCGGCTTCTATCAGGGCGCGGAAGGCGGCGAGGAGTTTGTTGATGTCGTCAAAGTGCAATCCTGTCGTCGGCTCGTCGAAGATATAGAGAGTTTTCGCGCCGGTGCGTTTTGATAAGTGCGCGGCGAGCTTGACGCGTTGGGCTTCGCCGCCCGAAAGCGTGGTGGCGGATTGTCCGAGCCTGAGATAGCCTAAGCCTACGTCATCAAGGACGCGTAGGCGATTG
>DASWRG010000088.1:0-17488 GCA_036403295.1 Pyrinomonadaceae bacterium | reverse complement strand
TGAATTCCCCGGCAGGCTACGTCGCCGCCGTGGCTGTCGAGGGCATCAACTGGCGATTCCGTTGCTGGCAATGGTCATCATAAATTCATCCCCACGCCTGACAAGCTGCAAATTCGCGCTAAAAGTAAGCGCCTGCATCCAAAAGGACACAGGCGCTTACTTGTTTATGGCGGAGCCGACGGGACTCGAACCCGCGACCTCCAAGACGCCTGACCGAAGCTATATCTTCAAATATCAACTATTTACAGCTAAACGTAATTCTGGCTTATCCGCTGGTGCGGGATTTTTAACGGGACGCAATCGCTGAATCGCTTCAACTGCCGCTCGTTTCCTCCCGTCAGTCCCGTGAACATATCCGGCGCGCGTCTTAATATCACGGTGGCCCATGAGCGCCATGATCTCGTAAGACGAGTAACCCGCCTCTCCCATCCGTGTGCCGAAAGTGTGCCGCATAGTGTAAAGCCTCGCGCCTTTGATCCCTGCCTTCTTTTAACGCCCAAACAAATAGAGCCGCCCCTGCTCGATGCAGACTTCAGCAATGTCGATGTGGAAATACCCGATGGGATACTGCGCGAACTTTTCTTCGCTGGCTTATCATTGATCTGGGGCAAGCGGCTGATACCGTAACGCTGTAAGCAACGATGCAGGGCGGAACGAGTTAGATGCGGGATGCTCGTTTGCAGAGCATAAAGACAATCATCAAGTGGCAACAGCGTGTGCTTGCGAAAAGAAACAATCATTGCTTCTTGCGCAGTTGTGAGAATGGTCGAATGCGGATCGCGCGGCCCCATCCGAGCATCTTCAACGGTGTCACGTTTGCGCCATTTAGCCACTGTTTTGGAGTTGATGTTATAGAGTTTGGCAAGACGCGCTATGCTTTCTTGACTATGCTGTATTATTCGACGCAATGCCGCAGTCGTGCGGGCGCAGCCGTGTAGAAGTTGTCCCATAGTAATTCCTTATCGAAAGATGATAGGCAGGTTACACCATCACACTCTGGGACTAAACACCTAATCTTACAGAGCACTAGTCAAGAAAACTCACATCGTGGTGCGCCTGTCCAGAGAATCCAGAGAATGCCTTCAAAGCATTGGCGGTCACGCAATGGTGGGCGGTCTGCACGCTTGTCGGGTCTTCGCTCGGGAGGTTGGGCTGCAATCAACTTCCACCGGTTAGCTGTGACGGCGCGCCAAGCCATAAAGCCCCTCCTCATCCCGCTCTGTTTTCCCGTGCTTTTGTCGTTCCGGTGCTCGCTCAAAGCGAATGGTTTCCTACACCAGCGGAGAGAGAGGATGTTCGGAAGTTGAAGAAAAAGCTTGACATTTCGGACGAGTAGTAATATTTACTTGCGACCCACGTAGGATGTTTTAGTTTCCTCATGGTTGTTCCTTGAGCGTTATGCTCTCGGAATTGCTTGCGTTGATAAATCAGACTGACGATATACGTGTCCTGTCATTAGCCTCTAACCGCACTCTGCCTTCGCTTCAGCGTATTACAGACAAGGGCATGTGCATTCATGTTTTGTTGAGCAACTGTCTGGAGAGCGCGTTTAAGTACGAAACCTGCCCGCACTTCGTTGTTCCAGAAGCGTCATGGAGCAGATGGCTGCTAGTCATCAAAATAGATGGGAAAGGAGATTTGGATGGCAGAATGTAAAGGTTGTAACGGGACTGGAAGATGCACGAAGTGCAATGGTAAAGGCGGAAGTTCCGGCCTGTTGGGTAAGTCCGTCTGCTCTAAATGCGGCGGCTCTGGCAACTGCACCGTCTGTAAGGGAAAGGGACGAACCTAAGTCAGCGCGGGTGAGCATGACCCATACGCGCACTGCGATGCCTTTTTGATGTGTGAACTTCACCAATTCCAACCACCGGAGGCAAAAAATGCAAAGTGCGGTGACCAGTTCGGAGGTCGCTGATTTCATTCTCGAACCGTACCGCGCCGCCCTCGCGCAGGTCGAGACGAAAGTACGCGAGGTGGGCGCACAGCTTCTCTGAAGACTGATAAAGAGCAAATAAAGTTGTCCTCTCTTGCTCCAAAAAGTCTGTCAAGCATTCGTTTCGTTTGAGGTGTAACATGCCGGGACCTTTTGAAATTTTTGCGGGAATCCTTTTCGCATCCTTCAAGATTACTGCCTACTTCTTCATTTGCTTAATTCAGGCGGTGTGGTACGCGATCTGCCGGAAGCCGGACAAAATCGGCGATGCCTTCGGGTATTTCGGACGCGGGACGGTGGACGCCATTAGCGATATTTTCAGAAGCAAAAGATAGCAGGCCATACACCGGCACGCTAAAGCAGTATCGTGCGCCCAGCAATGACGCGCAGCGTATGTCTCGCGCTCACATAAGCTACGGGCAGAACTTGACTTCGTTTCTCCCGGCGCGTTTTCTCTGATGCGATTCGCGCATCTGAATCAACCACAATGCTGAGTGTGCGCCTCCATGAAATGTGAAGCTATCTATCGTGTTATGTCCGAAACTTTAAACTCATAATTAAGGAGAGATAAATGGATTCCGGCGAGCCTAATGATGAGCAGGTTGCGGCAGTGTCCGTTGAATCGGCTGCCGAAGAGATAAGAGAGATGAACGGCGTGGAACAGGAAACGCCTTTTGCCTTAGAGGTGGCGAATGATTCTGCGGAAGTTGCGGACGCTTCTTCCGTGCCGGACGATAACGGCTCCACGGCTGCGTCTACGCCGGTTGAGACGGACGGTGCGCTGCTTCAGTCACTCGCCGAGCAGGTGGAAACTCTTGCCCGTTCAGTAGCGGAAGCAAACCATCTCTCGCAGGAGCGCGAGCGTATCATTGACCGCCTGCATCAGGAGAACCAGCATTTGCGGCAGGGAGAGTTGCAGCAGGCCATACTGCCCATCTTTCGCGACTTGATCAGGCTCTACGATGACTTGCGGCAGACATCGCGCAGCTACGGTTCGCGCACGGAAATCGCGCCGCCGCAGCCCGTTCGAGACTTCGAGTGCTTTGCAGAGATGGTGACTGACATCCTCTTTCGTCAGGGCGTCGAGCGTTACGAGGCGCGAGAGGGTGAGCAGTTCAACCCGAAGGAGCATCGCGTGCTGGAAGCGGTCTCGACAGAGGAAGAGGCAAAAGACCGCACTCTCGCGCGGAGCATACGCGACGGCTTCCGCAATGAGGCACGCATCATCCGACTCGTTGAAGCGGAAGTTTATCGTTATCGCCCGCCCACCGCTTCCCCAGAAGAAGCGAGCAATGAGCAGGCGGAAAATGTGCAGTAAATATTGAAACCTTATCGGAGGAAAAATGCCTTCCACACGCATCTACGGTATCGATCTCGGCACGACCTACTCCTGCATCGCATATGTAGACGAGACGGGCCGCCCATCTGTCATTCAGAATTTCGAGGGCGAACTGACGACGCCCTCCGCTGTCCACTTCGAGAACGCGGATAACATCGTCGTGGGCAAAGAGGCGAAGAATGTCAGCAAGCTCTATCCAGACAGAGCGGTCGAGTTCGTCAAGCGATATATGGGCGACGCCACTTTCAGCTATGAGATAGACGGTCACGACTACAAGCCGGAAGAAATTTCTTCTTACATCCTGCGCAAACTTGTAGACGATGCCTCACAGACGGTCGGTGAAAAAATCACAGACGTGGTCATCACCTGTCCCGCTTATTTCGGCATCAATGAACGCAAAGCGACCGAGAACGCAGGCGTCTTGGCGGGCCTGAATGTCAGATACATCCTCAACGAGCCGACGGCGGCGGCGATCTGCTACGGCTTGGATAAGTCTAAAGGCGATCAGACAGTGCTCGTCTACGACCTCGGCGGCGGCACTTTCGATGTCACGGTGATTGCCATGAAGGGCGGCAACATCAACGTGGTCGTGACGGGAGGGAAACGCACGCTCGGCGGTAAAGATTGGGACGACCGGTTGATCGAATATCTGGCCTCGGAGTTTGCCGCCGCGTATCCAGATAAAGGAAACCCGCTCGACGACAACCACTCAAGTCAAACGCTGCGCGAAATGGCTGAGTCGGCGAAGAAAACTATCACGGTGAGAGAGAAAAGCCCTTTGATGGTGGCGCACAACGGCGAGCGCGTGAAGGTCGAGCTGACGCGCGAGAAGTTTGAAGAAATCACCGCCGACTTGATGGAGCAGACAATTAGTCTGACGCAAGAGTTGTTGGAAAAAGCCAGGGAGAGGGGCTGCGACAAAATAGATCAAATCCTGCTCGTCGGCGGCTCAAGCAAAATGCCTTACGTCGTACGGCGTATGCAGGAGAGCTTCGGCGGCGACATCCAACTCTTCGAGCCGGACCTCGCCGTCGCCAAAGGCGCAGCCCTGATGGGTGTAAAGATTTTGGCGGGCGAGATGATTAGAGAGGTTATTGCAGACGAGCAGGGCGTGAGCGTTGAAGAGGTCAATCTTGACACCGTTGACGCGCGAACTCTTGAGGCGGCAGCGCAGCAGGTGGCCTCTACCTCCGGCGGGACGCTGCGCCTGCCGGGTAAAGAACTGGCCGAGATGGTCAGGCGCGAGATCAAGATCGTCTCTTCCAAGAGCTTCGGAATCGTCGCTAACAGTTCGGAGGATGTGGAACAAGAGTTTGTCGCTTTCCTCATACACAACAACACGCCCTTGCCCGCCGAAATAACGGAAACGGGTTTCGGCACGCTGACGGCTAACCAGCGCGATGTGCTGCTCAGAATCATGGAGCAATCCGGCGAAGAGGCGTCGCCCAATCCTGCCGACAATACGCAGATTGGCGAAGGCCAGATCACAGCGTTGCCGCCCAACCTGCCGGCTGGCTCTCCGATTCACGTCACCTTCCGGCTGCAAGAAGACGGGAGTTTGAGGGTCAGCGCGCTTGAGCCTACTTCAGGCCAGAGCTTGGAACTCGACATCAAGGTCGAGGGCATCATGAGCGATGAAGAGGTCGAGCAGAAGAAGGGCATCTTGCTG
This sequence comes from Pyrinomonadaceae bacterium, assembly GCA_036403295.1. Taxonomy (GTDB): domain Bacteria; phylum Acidobacteriota; class Blastocatellia; order Pyrinomonadales; family Pyrinomonadaceae; genus JACMLC01. Next base: position 12,547 of record DASWRG010000088.1, on the reverse strand, counting down.
AAAAAGAGTGTTTCCTGAAATTGACGAGGATGAAAGCTGGAAGTCATGTGGAAGTTTGAGGCCGATCAATACATGAAGCAGGTCTTTGTTCCTGCTCTGGGTAAATTCAAAGAGAACGGAGCCCTGCCCGATCTCTTCCAACGCTATTGCCTCCCGCTCGACATCGCCGACGCGAAAGAGATTGAGCGGGCGGTTCAAACCGTCACCTCATATTGGAACAAGACCAGACTGAGCAATAAGAGATACGAGTCGCTCATTATCGTCCTGCTTAAGGAAGCCGGAGCAGGCAATAAAGCGGTCTTGCAAGAGTTAACAGACCCTCTGGCGCGCGCCACCAAACGCACCATGATAGAAGAAGAGAGACGCAAACAGCGCGAGGCGCGTTTCGAGGAATTGAAGGCTTCCATCGGGGTCGTCGCGGCTAAAGCCTATATCACGCCGCGCGAAAAGGCCGAGGTGCTGGCGCGTTTTCAGAGCGAAGGCTTTACCGCCGCCGAGATAGAATCCTACATCCGTGTGCCTGTGCGCGAGACCGCGCAGCCGATACCTACGGATCAAGGCTTGGATAAGGTTTATCGCAGCCGCATCCGAAATAGCCTCGGCGTTCTGAAGAAGCGCGACCTGTACGAGTTTCTGGGTCTCAGTGAAAAGGCCACGCCCGACCAGATCAAGGAACGCCACCGCGAACTTTCCGCCGAATGGAATCGCCGCCAGAACGATTTTGACAAGACTGCCGCGCAGGAACTGCTCGGCATCGTGCAAACGCACCTGTTCGGCGGCATGGCAAAGTACGAGGCCGGGCGCATCTACGACATCCTTGACCGCCTCCGCCCTGAAGTAAAGCTGGCGGCCATAGACAAGCGCGTCTCGCGCGAAGAGTTCAACTACCTGCTCGCGCTCGCGACCAAGCAGGGACTCGACAAAGCTCTGGCGACACAGTTCATCCTCTCTCTGGCAGAAGAGTGCGGGGCGGCTGTCGAATGGTCTTCAGGCGAAGAGACTGTCCGCTGCTCTAACTGCTTGGCAGACCGCCCCAAGCGGGAGGAGAAATGCGGTGTGTGCGGCGCGGATTTGTGGACGAACTGCCCGAAATGCAAGACGCGCACGGCCATCACCGAATCGGCGTGCGCCAAGTGCGGGTTCGTCGTCGCCAATGTGCTGAGCGTCAAGCTGCTCGTGCGCAAAGCTCAACTCGCGCTCAATGACGGCGACGTGCAAGCGGCTCTCATGCATGCGCGTGAAGCCGAACGGCTCTGGGGGAAAGAGGGCGAAGTCGCCGCCGTGCTGGAAAAGATTACCGAGCGCGGGAAAGAGGTTGAGCAGATTCGCCGTCGTCTGGATGACGCAGTTGCCAAAAAACAGTTCTTCGCCGCGCGGCGAGTTCTGGCCGAGTTGATACAGGCCGCGCCGGGCTATTCAGGCCGCGACGGTAAAACGGCGGAAACCCTCAGAAACGAGATTGACGAGCGGCTCAGGAAGGTCGAGGCAGCTTTACAGAAGGCGCGCGCTTACGAACAGAACAGAGACACGGACAGGGCTGTCTTTGCTTATCAAGAGGCTCTGCAACTGGCTGCGGACGCCGAGGACGCACGCCAAGGGCTGAGCCGCTGTCCGCCCGACCCGCCCCAAAACGTCCGCGCCTCGGCGCACGATGATCACGTTCTGGTAGAGTGGGCTGCGAGCAAAGCTGCCGGAAATCTTGAGTACATAGTGATGCGGCGAGAGGGGCGAGCATCCACTGCGCCGGACGATGGCGAACAGGTCGCGCGCACGGCTTCGCTCTCATGCAGAGACAAGACGGCGCGCCCGGGAAAGCTCTTTTTCTACTCGGTCTTTACAGAGAGAAGCAGCACAATCTCTCGCGCTTCCTCGAACAGCGGCGTGTTGGTGACGCGCGAGGTCGCTAATCTCAAGCTCGAAGCAGATGATGCTGTCGTGCGCGGAACTTGGGATTTCAGCGTGGCGGAGGGGCGCGTGCGCGTCTATTGCCGCGAAGGCATTGCGCCGGACAGACAGATGGGGCGCGAAGTCTCTCTAGCCAGCCCGCAGAATTTCATAGATACGCAAGTCCAGAACGGACATCTCTACTACTACAGGATTTTGGTAGAGTACAGAGACGCGCGCGGGCAATCCGTTTTCACCACGGGTATCGTCTTAAGCGTCAAGCCAGAGCAGCCGCCCAAAGCCATAGACCATCTGCTCGTCACTTTCGATGATGGCGTACTGAATCTTGTCTGGTTAGCGCCGCCTCATGGAAAGGTCAGCATTTATCGCGCATCGCGCCAGCCTGAGTGGAAAAGCGGCGCACAGATTCCTGTAGAAGAGTTGGCGAGCTTGGGCGTGCGGCTGCAAAGCAAATCCGAGAGCCATGCTATTGATACCTCTCCGCCGAACAGCCCTGCCTATTACGTGCCCGTCACCATCGCTGGCGATGTCGCCGTCGTCGGCTCGGCACGCCGTTTCGTCGCGCTGCCGGACGTGACGAACCTGCACGCTCAAGATTTTTATCAATATCTGCAACTTAGCTGGCAGTGGCCTGCCAACTGTCAATCCGTCTTAGTGGCATGGCGCGCAGACGTTTTTCCGCAGGATGCACACGACGCGAGCGCAACGAAACGGAAGATCACTCGCGGTGAATATGAACGACAGGGCGGCTTCCGCATTGAGAATCCTGACCAGAACGCTTACCACTTCGTCGTCTTTGCCGCCACAGAGATGGGCGGCGAGACCGTTTACAGCGCGGGCCTCAGAGAAGGCGCGCGCGCGCAGCTTCGGACAGCTCAGCCCGTGGCAGTTTCATACACGCTCGCGCGCGGTAAATTACGGCGCGGGCGTTTCACGCTCGCACTGAGTGCGGAGCGTCCCGTCAAAGACTTGCCGGAGATTATCGTGGTCGCAAAGCGCGGCGACCTGCAACCCTTACGCAGCGAAGAAGGCGCGGTCATCGCCTCCTTCAAAGGGGCAAATCTTTCCGGCACAGAGAAGCTGCCGTTTCAATTCGAGTTGAACGGCTTGCAGCGACCCGTTTACCTGCGCGCGTTCTTCCGCGATGCCGATGCTTATCAGAGCTATCGCCTGATTGATCCTCCACCAGAGCAACTGAGAATCAGATAAAACCATGCGGCGACTCGTGTGTCCTTATTGCTTCGAGAAATTTCAGGCGGCGGAGATGCTTTTCCGCTGCCTCAACCCTGACCCGGGACGCTGCGCGCCGGAGGAGGATAAACCGCTCGCCTCTTATCAGCGTTTCACCGGAAATGCGCCTAAGCTGGGGCATCTCTTTTCCGCGCCGGGTCGTTGGGGGCGCGTGCCCGGCATCGCCGTCTGCAAGTGCGGCATGAAAACTACGAAACAGGTCTGCCCGCATTGTCACAATGAACTACCAAGCCAGTTCGGCACGACCGAAACACGCACCATCGCCTTGATCGGCGCGAAGGAGGCGGGCAAGAGTCACTACATCGCAGTCCTCATTAACGAACTGATGAATCGCGTCGGGATGAACTTCAACGCTGCGCTCAACGCGCTGGACGAGCAGACCATCAAGCGTTACAAAGAGGACTTTCGCCGCTACATTTATGATAAGCGCGAAGTCATTCCGACCACGCTTTCGGCGCGCGCGCAGATCAGCGTTCGTTACCCGCTCGCTTATCGCTTCAGCATCAAGCGGCGCGGCATGTTGCCCTTCAACGGGTTGCACGTCAGCTCACTCGTTTTCTTTGACACGGCTGGTGAAGACCTCAAGCACATAGACTTGATGGCGACGGAGACGAAGTATCTGGCAAACTCCGACGGCCTCATTTTCCTGCTCGACCCGTTGCAGATTCCAGCCGTCCGCGATCTCATTGACAGTTCAACCCCGCTGCCTTCGGTTGACACGGAGCCGCAGGAAATCATCGGGCGCGCTGCCACACTCATACGGCAGATGCGGCAGATGAGTCCGACTGAAAAGATCAAGACGCCGGTCGCGCTGGCCTTCTCAAAGCTTGACGCGATACGCCCGCTCTTCGACCCCGGCTCGCCCGTTCACGAGGCGTCGCGTCACGACGGCTCTTTCGATGTCACGGACGCTCAACGCGTTAGCGACAACATGCGCGCTTATCTCTCGCAATGGGTCGGCTCGGGACTTGATATGTTCCTTCAGCACAACTTCGAGAACTATTCCTATTTCGGACTTTCCGCTCTCGGCTCGCCGCCGGACACACAGGGACGCCTGCCATTTGGCGTCGCGCCCTTCCGCGTCGAAGACCCGCTGCTCTGGATTCTGTATCAACTGGGCGTCGTCCCCGGACGGAGGAAAAACTGATGCCCTTCCGGCAAACCTACTACACCTCTTGTCAACAAGGTCTGCGCGGCGGCAAGGGGTTTCAGATCAATGCTGCGACGGAAGGAATCGAACCCTCCGTGCTTCAACAGATCGAACGACTCGGCCTCTACGTCCCGCCCGTCTCCGTGCCGAGCCGCCCGACGCTTGAAGAGATAGCGCGCTTTCCTGTCTCACTACTTTTTCAACGCCTCGGAGACGGCTCGGCTGTGCTGGCGCAAGCGAAATACACGGGCGCAGATTATTCGGGACGCTTCGGCAACTACTTTACGCATTCGCTCGTCTGCACAGACCCCGTCAACGACTTGGGAAAAGAAGGACTCCTGCCCGTAGAGCTGTGGGGCGCGCTGACATGGAACACGAGCGAGAGCCAGACCGTCGCTCTGCCGCCGCTCAGCCAACTTGAAGCCGGCGGCGTGATTGACCCCGAACGGGTCGCGGAATTTCTCTCGGAAGGCGCGCGTCTCGAACGCTTGCCGGCCTTCCTGACAGCCGTCATGGGTGCGCTCTCGACGGGGCGGCGAATCATCATCGTAGATGAGAGCCATGCGGTCGCGCTCTGGATCGCCGCCGCCTCTTATGCTCTGCCGCGCCTGCTGGCTCTCAAGCTGACTTTCAACACCTACGTCAAGAATCCATACCAGACCGAATTTCTCATCGTCGGCACGACCAGCGACTCCGATTTCGGTTTCGCCTCTCATGAGATAGAGCATCAATTCTATGTCTTTGATTTTGAAGGCGGACGCTTTACGCCGCTTAATGAAACCTCCGCCTTCGCGCGGCTGGCTTCGGCTGTCTACACGCCAGAGCTTGTGTATATCGTCGCGGGCTTTGATGCTTTCATCGAGCGGGTTGCGCCCGAAACAGGCTTGGAAGAACTGGATGTGGCCTTTTCCTGTCACGCCAAGCTGGCCGGAGTCGAACTGCCGGATGTGGATGACGTGCGCGTCATGGGTTGGTGCGCCCGTCACATAAACAGGTTCGAGGTCGCGGAACTGCGCTCTCTGCTCACTTCCATCACAGAAGAGGGCGCAGCGCGCGCAGAAGTAGTAGACGCTTATACGGACTTGTATCTCGCAGCCCTGAGCGATTCAACGCGTCAAGACATACGCCGGCTGATAGAACTGCCATACCTCGAATGGCTCATACGCAAAGCCTGCGGCGTTTCATCACTGGCAGTCTTAGAGCACGCCGCGCAACGTCTGCGCGTCGAGCAATCCATCAAGCAAGAGGCCTCTCCGCTGATGCTGTCCTGGGTTAAGCTGCTGCGCCAGTCCGGCGACGCGCGGCGTTTGCCCGTGCTCTTTGCGATAGCCGATAAGCTCGGATTCTTTGATAGCCGTGACGACTCTTTGCAGCTTGTCGGTGAAGAGACAGTTGGCGCGTCGCTTGCAGATGCTTCCGCACGCAGAATCCTTGAGCAGTATATCAATCGTCCCGGGATGCAGAGCGTGCTCTATGGCGTTGGCACGTATTTGGCGGGTCAGGTCGGCAGCCCGAAAGTGTTTCGCCCTCTGGCCGATCTCCTCGACCACGATGAAGTTTACAAGACCCTCGTCGGCTATGCTTTCGATCATCAAGCTCTTTCTCTCTACTTCCGTTTGGTCGGGGCGAAGATTCCCGACGCGCCGACGCATCCAGATCAACGCATCATAGCTTTCACGGATTGCATTAAGGGCATCAGGCGAATCTCGCCCTCGCTGCCTGTCGAGCTTGTCGAAAATGCTTACGACGCGGTGTGGCAAAATTCGCTCCCGGCTTTCGATGAAGCCATAACTTTGCTCGACCTGCTCGATCATTTGAAGCTTAACGGGACGCATATACCGGAACGGCTCGTAGCCTTGATTGCCGCCTGCGATGTGTTAGCTCCTGAGCCGAAGCAGCAGGAATTGCTCAAACGGCTGAGTCCGACAAACGCTCTCTACGGGACTCTGGGCGAGCGGCACAAGCTGATAATTGACGCCTATCGCATTCCGTCCGGGCTTGAATTGAGCGGCGAGCAACTGCCGCACGTGCTTCAGGAGTCATTCGGATTTCTGGAAAGACATACGGAGCTGGACGAGCGTTTCACTACGCGGCTCTATCTCGCCGCCACTAAATATCTGGTGCAGGTTAAAGACGTGGAGCTGCATGCCAAACTGCTCGTGCGCGCTTACAGGCATGGCGGCGGGCCGATCATCCTTGATGCATATGAGCAAGCGATTCTCGCTTCGCTTGAAAAGCAGTCCAACACGCGGCCAAAGGTCTTGGCGCGGCTCGTGCAGGTTTGGACTGTCGCGGAGCAGCGCGGCGCGAAGGCCGTCGCCTCCAACCTCTTCGATGAGACGCTGCCCGCGATAATCTCCAAGTGGCGCACGAAAGAGCTTGAGAACGTCGAGGCTGAGCTGGCTGGCAACCCGCCCGCTCTGGGGCGCTGGCTGCTGAGTCGTGAGGAAGCGAAAGGCAAAGGAGTTTCAGGCGTCAAGGGATTCTTCGGAAAGCTTATGGGTTCAGGCCGCGAAAGACGCTGAGAGGCAAGCGAAAACTAATCATTCAGGGAAGTGTGTTGGGAGATATCAATGGGCAAATCCATCGTCGTGGGAATTGATTTGGGGACGACCAACTCTGCGATTGCGTACATCAACGAGTTCGGTCGCCCGGAAGTGTTGGCAAATAGCGAAGGCAAGAAGATTACCCCTTCGGTGGTTCAGCTACGCGCCGATGGCTCAGCCCTTGTGGGCGAAGCCGCCAAGCTTGAGCTGGCTCTGGAAAAAGAGAACACCGCGCACTTTTTCAAACGCGACATGGGCACGCCCGTTTTCTATGAATATCATGGACGCAGCTACACGCCCGTTGACCTCTCCGCCGAACTGCTCAAACAGTTAAAGCTGAATGCGGAAGCCGCGCTCAACACGGAGATTCGGCGCGCCATCATTACCGTGCCAGCGTATTTTTATGACGGCCCGCGCGTCGCCACACGCGAAGCCGGTGAGAAGGCCGGGCTGGAAGTCGTGCAGATTATCAATGAGCCGACTGCCGCCGCGCTCGCCTATGGCTTGAAGCAGAGCGGGCGAGAGGAAGTCGTCTTGGTTTACGACCTCGGCGGCGGAACGTTCGACATCACACTCGTGCGTATCTCTCCAGAGGCTATCGAAGTCATCGGCACTGACGGCAAGCACACGCTCGGCGGCAAAGATTGGGACGACCGTCTGCTTGAACACCTCTGCGAACAATTCGAGCAACGGCAGGGCGTCAATCCGCTCGATGACCCCTACGCCTTTCAAGAGCTTCTGCTTCGCGCCGAAGAAGCCAAAAAAGCTCTCTCGTCTCGCGCCAGCACTATCGTGCCCATCAACTGCCACGGACGTATGGATCGCATAGAAGTCACGCGCGAGCAGTTTGAATCGCTCACCGGCGACCTGCTCTCGCAGACACAGACGTTGATGAACAAAGTTCTGGAAGAGACGGGCTACGACTACTCACGCGTGGGCAGCGTCCTGATGGTCGGCGGCTCGACCCGTATGCCTGCCTGTCAGGAATTGGTGCGCCGCCTGACGGGACAAGCGCCGAACGCCTCTGTCAATCCAGATGAGTGTGTCGCGCTCGGCGCAGCCCTACAAGGAGCGCAGTATGACGAGAGCAGCGCGAAAGGGATGACGTATCAACCTGCTCAGGCGGAACGCGCCGGCGGACTGATGATGCGGCGCAGTGTGCAGGACGTGATGAGCCACAGCATGGGGATGATAGCCGTCAGCGCAGACGGCAATCGCTACCTCAACAGCATTCTCATCCCCAAGAACCAGCACATCCCATGCAGCGAAGTGCGCCCCTACAAAGTTCGCACGAGAGACGGAGTTGACAACAAGACTTCCGTCTATGTGACGCAGGGCGAGGGCGAAGATTTGGGCAACTGCTCCTTCGTCGGCAAGTATGTCATCAGCAACATCGCGCATGACAAGAAGGACGCGATTCTCAACATCTCTTACGAGTATGACCGCAGCGGTGTCGTGAGCGTTTCTGCGACAGAGAAGAAATCGGGGCGCACGCTCGCCGTTAAGAAAGAGCCTGTGCCGGAGGATATGACTTGGATTTACAAGTCTCCTAAGGAACTGGCGAAAGTCGCGCACAAGACTATCCACCTCGTGATAGACGTTTCCGGCAGCATGTCCGGCCAGCCGCTAGAGGAAGCAAAGCAAGCCATCCACAAGTTCATTAAAAGCAGCGATCTTGCCAACACCTCAATCGGAATCATCGCCTTCTCGGATAACGCCTATAACATCGTTGAAGCCACACAGGACGGGCGCAAGCTGTCGAGCGGGGCGGACAGCTTATCAATAGATGGCGGCACATCAGAGCCTTTAACTTATGTCTTTGCGAAGCTTAAGCAGTGGAAGGGGCTGCGCTATTGCGTCGTCCTGACCGACGGCCAGTGGTCAGGACAAGACAGAGCAATTAGCGTCTCGCAAGAGATGCGCAAGGAGGGAATTGAGATCATCGCTATCGGATTCGGCAGTGCCGACGAAGATTTCCTACGCCAGATAGCGACCTCTGATCAATCGGCGATGTTGGTGGGCAGCGGAGACCTCACGTCAACTTTCGAGAATATCGCGCAGGTGTTGGTCGAAGGCGGTGGGGAATCGTTTGCCTCTGGACTTTTCTTTCGCAGGAGGTAACTGCCATGGGTTATGTAGTGCTTATTATCCTCGCCATAATTCTCTATGTCCTCTACATCTATGCGCTCTTCTGGGTGTCAACGATTCTTTTACCGCTCGGCTGCATCGTGTTCATCGGCGCGGTGCTTTATAACTATTTGAGCACTATTTGGACGAAGCTCTTTCTCGGTTCTGGGTGGACGGATAGCCCCGTCGGAGCAGAGCCTGCTTTCCGTCAGTACTATTTTCGCAAGGCTTATCATGATTATAAATATATCGTTGAAGAAAGCTGGAAGCCCAACCAAGTCGCCGCCGAATGGGTCATCAAAGCGGGCACTAAACTCTTCACCAACGGAGGGGTTTTGTTCACTTGGCCGCTGGGCATCACTGTTTTCCTGATTGCGATTGTCGGAGCGGTCGCGGGCGGCATCGCTTACGCCGTCTTTGGACTGATACACCTGCTGCTCGTCTTGGTCTGCGCCGTGATAGCCATCAGCCTCGCTTTTTTGTTGAGGGCGATCGAATACCTGTCGATGATCTGGCGGCGCATCTTCCTCGTTTGCCCGAACTCGGACTGTTACAAAAAAATCGGCCTGCCCATCTACATCTGCCCGAATTGCGGCGTCAAGCATCACAAGCTGATTCCGGGTTCTTACGGCATTTTCCGCCGCCAGTGCGAGTGCGGCGCGAAGTTACCCACGCTCTTTTTGTTTGGCCGCAACAATCTGCCGAGCATCTGCCCGCATGAAGGATGCAATCGTCCTCTGAGCGCGAGCATCGGCGTAGCCCGCAACCTGCACATTCCCATTGTCGGCGGGCCTGCGGCCGGAAAGACGAGCTTTATGATGGCGAGCATGCATGAGCTGCATCGCCGTCGAGACGTGGGCGAGCTGGCGCTTGAGTTTCCAGAAAAGAAGCACCAGACGTTATACGAACGCTGCGACCGCGATTTCATGAGCGGGACTATCTTCGGCAAGACGGCCGAAGATTCGCCTGATGCCTTCCTCTTAAAGCTCAATGACGGCGGCAGTAGCGAGAAGCTACTGTATATTTATGATGCCGCGGGCGAGCTATACCAGCAGACGGATGTACTGCGTCGGCATGAATATTATAGCTATACGCACGGCATCCTTTTCCTAATAGATCCCTTCTCTCTGGCGCAGGTGCAGATTGATTTTGAACAGCCATTGCAAGCGGCTGCGGCGCAGGTCAAGCCATGCGAGGAAAGACCGCAGGATGTTTATGACCGCATGATTGGAACGCTCAGGCAGTTTTCTAAAATGAGCGGCAGCTTTGGCTCTCTGCCCATTGCGGTCGTCGTGACGAAATCCGATGCCTTCGGTCTCGCCACGGATATTGAGTCACACACGAACGGCAACGGGGCGGATGAAGGCCGCAAGGATGACGACCCTGAGTCGCGCGCTGTCAGGCAATGGCTTGTCGGGCACGGCGAGGGAAACCTCATTCGAAGTATCGAACACGATTTCAAGAAAGTTCATTACTTCCATTGCAGCGCACTGGGCAGATTGCCTGACAACAGCTTGATAGCCTTTGTGCCCGAAGGTGTGCTAGACCCTTTGACATGGATGCTCAAGCCATACGGGCTGAGACTCGACGGCAGCAAGCGCGCGGGTCTTTTGTCCGCCGCTGCTCCTGCCAGCACGCCCTCCTTTTCCGTTAAGGTTGGCGGGCGTTCCTTTAACGGCATGGTCATCTCAAGCCTCTGGGTTATAGCTACGGCCTACCTGCTCATTCTCGGTGGATTATGGGTGGCCAAACTTCCTTCATGGAGCATCAGGGGAAATACCCCGAGCCCGCCCCCCAGCGTCAACACCTACACGCCCCCGTCGGCCGTCGGGCGAATCGGTGTCACCTCGACGGATGTCAATCTACGCGCTGGCCCGTCCTCTAGCTATCGCAAAATAGGACTCGCGGAACGCAACTCGCGCTTGCGCGTTCTGAGCCTCGGGAGTGATAGCTGGTATGAAGTTGAAATCCTGCAACACGGGCGTGCGAAAAAAGATCGCAACTCTGCCGACAGGGGTTGGTTGAATAGCGACTATCTTTCGTTGCAATAGGGCTTTATACAAAAATAGGCTAAGTGTGCAGGAATGAATGACCGCGCTGCAAGCAGCGCGGTCATTCATTCAGAACTCACGTCTTTAGGCAGCAAAATATTCGAAGATGAAAACATTCCGGCAATTTAAGCAACAGATTGAAACCGTTCCGCTGATGACGAACTGGTGTCTGGCCGATCTGGGCGAGGCGCGCGGTAAGCAGTAATTCTTTACCAGACAATCGCCGCAGAAGTTAAAGGCTCTACTCGAGCACGCGATTATCGAAAGCGCGCGATCTCTTCTAATAGAATCGAGGGTGTCGAGAGAGAGCAGGCGCGAATCGGGAGGGTCATTTTCGGCAAATCGAACCTGCGCGATAGAGACGCGGAAGAAGTGCGCGGCTACCGCGATGCCCTCAAACTTATTCATGAGCAGGGCGCGAATCTTCGCCTCCCTGAAGAATTGATTCTTGAGTTACGTCGCCTTTGCATGGCCGGTGTGGGAGATGCAGGGCATTATAAGGAACGCGATAGCGACATCATCAAAATGTATGCTGACTGGCGGCAGAGAGTTCAGTTCGGAACAGTAAAGCTATCAACACTCCGCGAAACATGCAGGCGCTGGTGGAATACTAGGACAGGTCTCACAAGTAGCATTGGATTCATCCGTTGATAGTGCTAGCCGCTTTCCTTCAATCTCGATTTCCTTTGCATTTCATCCATTCCGTGACTGCAATGGGCGTGTCTCGCGTCTGTTGCTGCTGCTTAGCTGCTATCAACTCGGCTACAAGGTGGGTCGTCGTCACATCAGCCTAGAAAGAATCATAGTGGAGAATAAAGCTCCTTGACGCGCTCCCTCCGTCACACACCCTTTTCGCCTAGAAAGAATCATAGTGGAGAATAAAGGGCAGTATTACGAGACGCTGGAAGCCATCTCACAAGGATGGTACGAGGCAAAACACGACCCGTGGCCGCTGGTGAATTTTTTGCTCTACGTCTTGAAGCAAGCTGATGGGGAATTTGAAAGAAGGGTAGGATAGACAGCCTCTCCCAAAGGCGCAAAGACTGAAATGATGACCCCTATTGAATCCATAACTACGCCTTTTACGATTAGCGATCCGGAAAGGCTTGCCCCTTAGAGCCGTGATATTGTGCGGTGCGTGTTGCACAGTCTTAAAGAAGCGGGGCAGGCCCAATCGCTGGGGGTTGGGTCTGGGGTGCTCTGGGAGAAGAGAGGTAGTACCCTTATAGCTGATTGCAATTGCGTGCATCCCGAGAGTAAGCTTCAATCATGAAAGCCTATTCTTTAGATTTACGTCAACGAGTCGTTCAGGCTTACGAGCACGGACACGGCTCGATTCCTGAGATTGCCACGCGCTTCGGTGTCGGCACTGCCTTTGTCAAGAAGATGTTGCGGCAATGGCGAGCCACTGGCGACCTGGCGCCACTGGCCCACGGCGGTGGTAAACCACCCGGCTTGACCCGGCGACAACGGCAACTCCTGAAACGACAGGTGCGCCAGCAATCGGACATCTCCTT
>DASWRG010000087.1:0-3989 GCA_036403295.1 Pyrinomonadaceae bacterium | reverse complement strand
CATCAATCCGGTCAAATCGAAACCGACGACATTCTTGCTCGTCTTGCCGCCCGTCCTGATAATCTCTCCGGTCGGCGTCACGACTTCGAGGCCGAGCACGTAATGTTTCGTCACGCCGTACTTGGCAGAGCGCATGCCGCCTGCGTTCTCCGCGATGTTGCCGCCGATGAAAGACGTTTTGTAAGAGGCCGGGTCGGGCGGATAAAAGAGCTGGTGAGCTTCGACCGCCTGCTGCAAAGCGTAAGTCGTCACGCCCGGCTCTGCGACGACGTAAAGGTCGTCGGCGTTAATCTCTCTAATCTCGTTCATGCGATCAGTGCCGATGACGACGCCGCCCTCGATGGGAACTGCGCCGCCCGTGTAGCCGACGCCGCCGCCGCGCGCCGTGACCGGAAACCGCGCCTCATTCGCCAGACGCAAAATCGCCGCGATCTCTTCAGCCGTGCGCGGCAGCAAGACAGCCTCCGGCGGAAACTTTTCCTTGATAGCATCCTGCGCGTAAGGCTCGACGCGCTCGGCGTCAACCAGCACATTCTCTGCGCCGACGATCTCGCGCAGACGCGCGAGCACAACTTCATCCGATGCCGCCGTCCGCGCCCGCGCCTTGCTCGAAATGGAATTACTTGTCCGGCTCATGATTTCCAACTGGCATTACTTTAACTTGCTTGCCCTGAACACATCAAACCGCGCCTGATAGTCCGGCGAAGAAAATCTCACGCAAAGGCGCAAAGGCGCAAAGAAGACGCAAAGAAAACACTCAAGAAGTAAGTAACATTCAACAGCTTGGCGTTCTTCCTTTGCGCCTCTGCGCCTTTGCGTGAAACTCTTTTGAGGTTTTTATTTAAGTCTTGCCCGTGAGAGATGAAAGCGGCGGCGTTTGCAGCTCAAAGCTCTGCGGGTTTTCGCCGATGATGGCGGTGGCGAAGAAGCCGGGCACGTAGTAGGCGCTCTCTCTGCGGAATCGCTCGTCGAATTTGTCGCGGTGGGCAAAGAGCGTCCAGAAATTCCGAGAGAAATTCTCCGTGTCTCTCAACTGGCGTAGAGATTCGCGCACCCATTCCGGCCCGATGTTGTAGCTCAAAAGCACGAGCGTCATGCTCTGCGAATCGTCTCCGAGTTCGGCCATGCGATCCGCGATGTAATGCGCGGCGGCGGGCGTCATCTTCTCGACATCGCACATCTCTTCGTGCGCGACGCCGTACTGTTTCGCCGTCTCCGGCATAAATTGATACAAGCCTTTCGCGCCGATGCGATTCTCAAAACAGGTCTTGTATTCCGACTCGATCATAGGCAGATAGATGCCGATGATGACCGGAACTTTGCGCGCCGCGAACGAGCGCGCGATGAGCGGAATGAAAGGCGTTGCCCGCGCATAGATGACGCGCAAATCCTCTTTGCCCGCGACATCCGACATGTTGCCGAGCCGCGTCACGTAAGCGTCAATGCGCTCCTTGATGGCGCGCAAGGCTTCATCATTGAGCTTGACCGGACGGTCGCCCATCATTTGAGAGACACGCTGTTCCTGCTCGTCTATGAAAGCAAGCTGCTCGCTTTCGCTCATCTGCGCATAGAGTCTCTTCGTCGTCGCGCTTGAAGATGATGGAGTCGCGCGGCGCGAGGCATAATGTTTGTACAAAAGCACACTCGCGATTCCCGTTATCAATAAGGCCGCGACGATGAGGACTAACGAAAGAGGGCGACGCTTTGATTGCTGCGTGTCTTGTTGAGGGATGACGGCGGTCGTGGGCGGAGTGAGGACGGTTGAAGCCGCAGCATCGGAGACATGTCTTTGAGCTTGTCTCTCATCCGCTTGAATCTCAGGCGCGACAGCTTGTCCTTTAAGCATCTGCGCGAGATCGAGCGACTGCTTGACGCCGTTCAAATCCGCGAGCATCTCAGTCACAGCCTGATACCGCTCGCTTCTCTCTTTGCGCAAAGCCTGACTGATAATCCTTTGCAACTGCTTTAGCTCTGCCGTCGCGTCCGTGACAAACTCCGCGAGCGGCGCAGCATCGCGTTCAAGAATAGCGACGAGCGTGTCCATCCGTGTCGCGCGAGAGAACGGCGCGCGGCGCGCGATCATCTCATACAGCACGACGCCAAAGCTCCAGATGTCCGTGCGCGCGTCAACGGTCTGCGCCCGCGCCTGCTCCGGCGACATGTAACCGACGGTGCCCATCACGACGCCCGTCTCCGTCTGCACACGCACGACGGTCGGAGCTTCGCTCGCGTCGGCTGTCGTCTGTTCGGTCAGCTTGGCGATGCCGAAGTCCAGAATCTTGACGATGCCGTCGCGCCTGAGCATGATGTTCTCAGGCTTGATGTCACGATGGACGATGCCCGCCGCGTGCGCCGCCGCCAGAGCCGAAGCCACCTGCACGGCGATGTCCGTCACTTCTCTGAGCGAGAGCGCGCGCGCCGCGCAAAGCTCACGCAAAGTCTCGCCCTCAATATATTCGGTCGCGATGAAATGAACGCCGTCAGTTTCTCCGACCTCGTGAATCGTGAAGATGTTCGGATGATTCAAAGCCGAAGCCGCTCGCGCTTCTCTCTGAAAACGCCTGAGGCGAGTTTCGTCGGAGACGAAATACGATGGCAGAATTTTCAACGCGACGCGCCGACCGAGCCGCGCGTCCTGCGCCAGATAAACCTCGCCCATCCCGCCCGCGCCCAGGTGCGAGACGATTTTGTAATGGCCGACCTCGCGCCCCAGATTCGCATCCGGCGTCTCTCGCGCCAGCACGCGCGCGTCCTGCACAATCGCTGGCTGCTCTATAAAATCCCCAGCCTCGTCGTAAGCGCGCAACAGCGAAACCGTCTCCTGCTTCAACTCCTCATCGCCCGCGCACGCTTCATCCAGAAAAGCTGCACGCAACGGCGGCGGGCAATCAATCGCCCCCTGCAAAATCTCTTCAACCTGTCGCCATCTTTCAGGAGTCATAAGAATAGTGATGTGTGACGAATGGCAAGTGACAAGCAAGAATTAAAGAAGTGATGAGTCATGAGAGTCAAGCTATTGGCCTTTTACTTATGACTCATCACGAACTCGTCACTTGTCATTCATCACTTGTCACTGCTTTATACAGCCAAGCTTTGGCGGCGCGCCAGTCGCGGCGCACGGTCATGGGCGAAATCTCCAGGACTTCGGCTGTCTCTTCGAGGCTGAGGCCGCCGAAGTAGCGCAGCTCGACGACGCGGCTCTTGCGCGGATCAAGGCGAGCCAGCTCTTGCAGAGCTTCATCGAGCGCGACGAGTTCGGCGGCGCGCTCGACAGTCATCGCGTCGGCCTCTTCGAGCGTGACGCGACGCAACTCGCCGCCGCGTTTGGCGTAGTGCAGGCGTCGCGCGTGGTCTATCAAGACGTGGCGCATGACCTGAGCCGTGACGGCGAAGAAGTGCGAGCGATTGCGCCACTCGATTTTCTGCTGGCCGACGAGCCGGACGTAGGCTTCATTAATCAGAGCGGTGGTCTGCAAAGTGTGGCCGCCGCGCTCCTGCTGCATGTAGCGATGCGCGATGCGCCGCATCTCTCCATACACGAGCGGCAACAGCTTATCGAACGCCGCCGCGTCTCCACGCCGCCATTCGTGCAGCAAGCCCGTCACATCCTGTGTCTCAAGCGTCGTCATCCACCATTATTATAACAGAGCGCCTTACCGCAGAGACGCAAAGACGCAGAGACTATAAAAAGATAAGAGGTCAGCCAGAGCTACTAACAGCCAACCGCCTGCTATCTTTCTTCTCTGCGTCTCCGCGTCTCTGCGGTGAATTAAAAATTTCTCAACTCATGAACACTTGCGCCGCGTTTTCTCGCTTATCAGATTGAGGGGCATGTTTTCCGCACGCTTTCACAAAAATTTTCAATGAGGAGAATGACGAATGAGATTTCAGAGAAGCTTTCTTTTCCTGCTCGCCGCAATCATTTCTTTAGCGGTCACGGCGCAGGCTCAGGCGAGAAAAACTTATCAACAGATGACCGTTTCCGAGCG
>DASWRG010000086.1:0-3636 GCA_036403295.1 Pyrinomonadaceae bacterium | reverse complement strand
GCGCCTTTGCGCGAAATATTTTCTGTCTTTAGTTAACACTCTTCACGCCGTTTTTTTGATGCCGTGTGGTTTATCCGGCTCAGCGAGTTTTCGCAACTCGTAAAGCTTCATCAGTGCTTCGACGGGCGAGAGCGAGTCGAGGTCGGTTTCAAGTAGAGCTTGCGCGAGTTCCGTTTCGCGTGATGAAAGGTCGGCGGGCTTCTGCGTGTGCAAGGATTTGGCGAGCAGGCCGCCGTGCAGGCTTTCCTGCTCATACTCAGTCAAAAGTTTTTCGGCGCGGCGCACGACGGGGCGCGGAAGTCCCGCGAGCTTTGCGGCATACACGCCGTAACTCTTCAGAGCGATGCCGAGGCTTATCTTGTAAAGAAAGACAAGCTCGCTTCCCTCCTCCGCGATCTCGACGTGCAGGTTTCGCAGGCGCGGGAGAATCTCCGCCAGCGCGGTCAACTCGTGATAATGCGTCGCAAAGAGCGTCTTAGTGCGAATCTGCGGGTGATTGTGCATGTATTCGAGCACGGCGCGGGCGACCGCCAGTCCATCATAGGTCGAAGTCCCGCGTCCGAGCTCATCCAGCAGAACCAGAGAGCGAGGCGTCGCGTGATGCAGAATCTGCGCCGTCTCGACCATCTCGGTCATAAACGTGGACTCGCCGCTCCCTATGCGATCATAGAGGCCGATGCGCGTGAAGATGCGATCACATAAACCAACCGTCGCGGCTTCGGCGGGGACGAAGCTTCCGGCCTGCGCCATCAAGACGATCAGAGCGGTCTGTCTTAAATATGTTGACTTGCCGCTCATGTTCGGGCCCGTGATTAAGGCTATCTGCGGCGCGCCTTCGCCTCCAAGCTCCGCGTCGTTGGCGACGAAAGGCGTCTCGTCCTCCAACATTCTTTCGAGCACCGGATGGCGGCCTGCTTTGATGTAAAGCTGCGGACTGTCAACAACCGTCGGGCGCGTGTAGCGAAACTCTTCGGCGGTCGCGGCGAAAGAAGTTATCACGTCCAGGTAGGCGAGGCTCGCGGCGGCGGCGAGAATGTCCGCGCGGCTCTTTGAGACTTCGGCGCAGACGTGGCGAAAGAGATTCGCTTCAAGCTCCGCGATTCTCTCCTGCGCATGAAGGACAAGCGATTCGTATTCCTTCAGCTCAAGCGTGACGAAGCGTTCGGCCTGCGCGAGCGTTTGCTTGCGCGTGTAATCTTCCGAGATAAGATGCAGGTTCGGCTTCGTCACTTCGATAAAGTAGCCGAAGACTTTATTGTAGCCGACGCGCAAACTCTTGATGCCCGTCCGCGCTCGCTCGCGCTGCTCAAGCTCCGCGAGATAAGTCTTGCCGTTGCTCAAGAGCGCGCGCAGTTGGTCAAGCTCTTCGGAATAACCTTGACGAATCACGCCCGTCTGCTCATTGCGCGAGGGCAGCTCTTCGGAGATGGCAGTCCTGATAATCTTCGCCGCGCCTTCGCATGAGGGCAAAGCTTCGAGCATTGAGGTGAAGCGGCTTGCCTCGCGTTGCAAGACGGAGCGAATTTGCGGAATCGCTTCGAGACTCTGTCCCAGTGCCAGAAGCTCCTGCGCGCTGACGACGCCCGCGCGCGTGCGCGACGAGAGGCGTTCGAGATCGTGCATCGTCTCGAAGACTGAGGCCAATTCGGCGCGGGCTTTCCTGTTGGCGAGAAACCACCCGACGTGCTCCTGTCGTCCGACGATCAAAGCGACATCGAGAAGCGGCTGTTGCAGCCAACGCCTGAGCGCGCGACCGCCCATCGCCGTCCGCGTCCCGTCGAGCGCGTTGAGCAGCGAGGTCGCGCCCGCTCCGCTCTCAAGAATTTCGAGACTGCGAAAAGTCTGCGCGTCGAGCGTCATGAAATTGTCCGTGCGATAACTCTTGAGGCGCGTCAATTGTTCGGCGGCGAGCGTCTGCATCTCTCCGAGATAAGCGACAATCGCTCCTGCCGCCGCAGTCGCCAGAGGCCAGCGCGTGAGGCCGAACGGGGCGAGCGAACGTACTCCGAAATGTTCGCACAGGGCGCGACGCGCGCGTTCATACTCGAAATAAGCATCGTCGCAGAGCGTGACGAAGCCGGGCAAGGTTTCCGTTTGAGAATCGCTATGACTCTTTGATGGAACAAGCAGCTCCGACGGCGCGAGACGTTGCAGCTCTGAAATCATCGCCGCGTTCTCAACTTCAGTCGCGGCAAACTCGCCCGTCGTCACGTCCGCGTAAGCCACGCCCGCGCGCTTGCCGTCGCTCACGCACGCCGCCAGATAATTGTTAGCTTTGCTTTGCAGCAGGCCGGGTTCGAGCACTGTGCCGGGCGTCACGATTCGCACGACATCACGCTCGATGAGGCCGCGACCGGCTTCGCCTTTGACGGGCGTGGCTGTCAGTTGTTCGCAGATGGCGACGCGATGGCCGCGCGCAATCAATGTGGCGAGATGTCTTTCGAGGCTGTGATGCGGAACGCCCGCGAGCGGGACGCGTATGTTCTTGCCCATCGGCTTCGAGGTGAGCACGATGTCAAGCTCGCGCGCCAAAAGACGCGCGTCGTCATCGAAGGCTTCGTAAAAGTCGCCTATGCGAAACAGCAGGATGGCGTCCGAGTGCCGCCGCTTAATCTCCAAATACTGTTTGCGCAGTGGGGTGGTCGTGTTTGCCGTCATCACTCGAAGATATTTGCGAGAAGTTCTTCGACCGATGTCAGGGCGCGGTGAAGCCTGCGTATCTGCTCGAAACTCAGGATCGTCGTCACGCGTCCTATCTCATGAAAAGCCCCTGTGCGCGCGATGCTCATGGATTTAATCGCGCGATTGTTGTCACGCTCGCTGGCGATGACGAGAAAAGGCTTCGTGCGCTGTGCGTCATGCGCTCGTTTCAACTTGGCGAGCGCGGCGTCTATGTTCCCTTTGTGCTGAACCTCGAAGACGTGGCTCAGTCGCGGACTCTTTTCGTTCTCGCGCCAGACGACATCATAATACTCGTATTCCGCCTGTGCGTGATAGCCGAGCACGCGCCCTATGTCGCAGAGCATCTTTTGCGCGTCCGTGTGCGAGATGAAATCCGTGCGCGCCGCTTCGCCTGCGCCCATTTCCGTCGGAACAAAATTGGTCTCTTCTTCTTCGGCTCGCTTGCGTCCCGCAGCAGTGATGACCCAGCGACCGCGACGACGCTCAATCTGTCGCTGCTCATCGAGCGCGCGTCCCGCACGCTGCACCAGCCTGCGCCATTGCGCGCGATGGCCGTTGCCCGAAGCGCGCACATCTTCATCGCCAAGCTGCGGGAAATATCCCGTCAACCTCGCATACAGGAAACGCACGTCCTCATTCCCACCCGTCGCAATCAGCTCTTGCAGGATAGGCAATTCAATCCGCGCTGTGCCCGGATAAGCCACACACAAAACTTACAGGAGAAATAACGGAGTGACAAGTAGCAGGTAAGACAGATTCACGCAAAGGCGCAAAGAAAGACTGGATTGTCTTCCTTTGCGCCTTTGCGCCTTTGCGTGAGACTTCTTTTGACGTTAAGGAATGTAGGCCGCCGTCACCGGCAAATCCGTCCCGATGCCCCAGTGCTGGCCGATGCTGCCCCCACCGCTCCGCAGCACATACCACGTGCCTGCATCCGGTCGAAAGACTGTCAAG
>DASWRG010000085.1:0-26417 GCA_036403295.1 Pyrinomonadaceae bacterium | reverse complement strand
TCGGCAGTTGGCTCTCTTCTTAGCCGACCATGACTTGAAACTCGATGAGGCGTTGACGATTGCCCGGCGTGAACGCGCGGCGCGCTCGGATATTTACACCTGTGACGCGCTCGCGTGGTGTCTCTTCAAGCAAGGGTTGCTACGGGAAGCGAACGCCGCGATGGACGAAGCCCTGCGGCTCGGCACGCGCGACGCACGCCTTTTTTATCACGCGGGCATGATCGCGGACGCGCTCGGCGACCGGCGACGCGCCCAAAAATATCTACAGCTTGCGCTCCAAACCGACCCGTCCTTCAACGCCCTACAGGCCGACAGAGCCCGGCGCATGTTGAAGAAAGAGGAAAGCGCGTAGCCTTTATCTTTAGCCAGGAAAACTTTTATGAGAAGAAAGCTTTTTAACGAAAAGTCTCGTTTAACTTCAAACAAGTGCGCCGCGCTTGTGCTGATAGCCTTAGCTTTTATGTTCGGCTCGACAATTTCGACGCACGCGCACCCGCTCGGAAATTTCACGATCAATCATTTCACGCGCCTTGAGGTCGGACGCGAGCGCGTGCGCGTGCATTACGTGATTGATATGGCTGAGATTGCTACCTTTCAGGAGTTGCAGGCAGCCGACACGGATGGCGACGGCGCGCCTTCGAGCGCGGAACTCAAAGCTTATCTCGAAAAAGTCTCAAGCCAATATGCGACGGGTCTCGTGCTCAAAGTTAATGGCGCGCTTGTTCCGCTGAAATTGATTGAGCGGAAGATTGCGACGCTGACCGGAACGGGCGGTCTGCCGACTTTGCGGATTGAATGTGATTATGAAGCTCAGGCGGCTAAAACAAATTCTGTGAGTCGTCTTTATCTGGAAGACACGAATCACCGCGACCGTATCGGATGGCGCGAGTTCGTCGTCGCGGCCTCTGACGGAATGAAAGTGTTTGATAGTAACGTCTTCGGCTCATCCGTGACCGACGAGTTGAAGGCTTATCCGCAAGACATGCTGACCGCGCCGTTGGACGAACGCGTCGCAGAGTTGTCATTCACGTCGGGCGCGATTCCGGCGAACGCGGTCGCTCTTAAAACACGCGATGGACGCCCGGTCGTTCAGGCGCGCGACAGGTTAACGGAGCTGATCGCCGTCCCTGAGATTACTTTGTGGATTGCGCTTTTGGGATTGCTCATCGCAGCCGGTCTCGGAGCTTTGCATGCGCTCTCGCCCGGACACGGCAAGACTGTGGTCGGCGCGTATCTGGTCGGCTCACGCGGCACGGCGCGGCACGCGGCATTTCTCGGCCTGACCGTCACCGTCACGCATACCCTGGGCGTCTTTGCGCTCGGCCTGGTGACGCTCTTCGCGTCTCGTTACGTCGTTCCCGAACGCCTCTTCCCGATTCTCAGTCTCGTCTCCGGCGCAATCGTCCTGACCATCGGCCTCACGCTCTTCGTGCGTCGCCTGCGCGCGGCTCTCAGCCTTTCAACTGTCGCGCATCATCATCATTCACATGAGAAGGACGAACACCAGCATGAAGCATCGGACTCGATGCATTCGCACGACGGCGTCACGCATTCTCATGATGGCTTGATGCATTCACACGGCGGCGGTCGCGCGCACACGCATCTCCCGCCGGGCGCGGACGGAAGCCGCGTCACTTGGCGCGGCCTGCTCGCGCTTGGCATTTCGGGCGGACTGCTGCCGTGCCCCTCTGCTCTGGTGGTCATGCTTTCGGCCATCTCGCTGCACCGCGTCGGTTACGGCCTGCTCTTAGTGGTCGCCTTCAGCTTCGGGCTGGCCTGTACGCTGACAGGCATCGGGTTGGCATTTGTCTACGCGGGGCGTTTGATTAAGCGGCGTCAGAACTCTCTCGCGGCTGGCCGCCTCACGCGCGTCGTGCCCGCGCTCAGCGCGCTCGTCATCGCCTGCATCGGCGCAGCCATCTGTTACGAGGCGTTGGTTAATACCGGCTTCAGTTTGAAATCGTTCTTGACTCAAGGGCTGACAGGCGCGGGCGCAGTCTCAACCGCTTCGGTGCTCTTGCTGGGGCTTGTCTTCGGACTCAAGCACGCGGTCGAGGGAGACCATCTCGCAGCCGTTTCGACCATCGTGAGCGAGCGCAAGAGCCTGCTCAGCTCTACGCTGGTCGGCGGATTGTGGGGCATCGGACACACCATCTCGCTGCTCATCGCGGGCGTCGTCGTCATCCTGCTTCACGTACAAATCGGAGAGAGATTGTCACTCGCGCTTGAATTCGGTGTGGCTCTGATGCTCATCACGCTCGGCGTGAATGCGATCAGGAAATTGGCGCGCGGAGGTCGCCTGCACTTTCACACACACCAGCATGGCGGGCACATGCATGCTCATCCGCACTTGCATAACCATGCGGCGAAAGAAAATCAGGCGACGCATCATGATTTTCGTCTGGGCGTGCGCCCCTTGTTGGTCGGGATGGTGCATGGATTGGCCGGGAGCGCGGCGTTGATGCTGCTCGTTCTTTCGACTCTTCCGACGCCGCTCATCGGCATGGCCTATATCACTGTGTTCGGCATCGGCTCTATCGGCGGAATGATGTTGATGAGCGTGCTGGTCGGGTTGCCGCTTCGCCTGACGGCGGATCGTTTCATGCGCGCCAACTTGACCGTACGCGGGCTGGCGGGTCTGTTCAGTCTCGGGTTCGGGCTGTTTATGGTTTACCAGATCGGCTTTGTTGAAGGGCTATTTCGTTAAAAAAATCAAGTTTCGCGCAAAGGCGCAAAGACGCAAAGAAAACTTTAATGCTTTCTTTGCGTCTTTGCGCCTTTGCGTGAGAATTTTGTCTTTAAGGCTTGCCGTCCCAGTCGCCTGCGACGGGCAGGTCGCCGTTTGTGCCGAAGGGGATCGTCAGGTCAACGGCGGCGTTGTTGTTGCTCAGGAAGAAAGTGGCGACGCTTGGCCGCCAGACGCCGAACGTGTCTTTGCCGTCGCCGTCCCAATCGCCCGCGACCGGCAGGTCTTCCACCGCGCCGAAGATGGCCGAGATGTCAACCGACGGATTGAGCACGTCCTGATTCGTCATGAAGAACTGCGTCGCGCTCGGACGATAGACTCCGACTGTGTCTCTGCCGTCGCTGTTCCAGTCGCCAGCAATCGGCAGGTCGCCAGCCGTGCCGAAGATCGGCGAATGGTCAACCGACGGGAACTGTACGTTCTGGTCAGCTAAGAAGAACTGACCCGCGCTCGGACGAAAGACTCCGACGGAATCTATGCCGTCGTTGTTCCAGTCACCTGAGACGGGCAGGTCGCCGTTCTGTCCAAAGTTGATAGTAACTGTCTGAAAAACCGGAATACAGAATGGATTGCACACGACCGTCAATTTCCTAATCAGGAACTGTCCCGTGCTCGGACGAAAGACGCCCGCGTCTTTGATGCCTCTGCCTGTCCAGTCTCCGACGACGGGGATGTCGCCAGCCTGTCCGAACGTGATGGTCTGGTCAATTCCGCCCGGCGTGTTCGAGTTGCGCAGGCGAAACTGATTGGTCGGCGGATTGTAAACGCCAATCGTGTCCGCGAAGGTCGTTTCAACTTTAGCCACGAACGCATCCGTGTTGGTCTGAACCACGCCGGGCGATGAAGGCTTGACTGTGCCCGCCGTCGTCGGAAAAGCATTTGAAGCGGTCGTGCCCGCCAGAATGACGTTGCCCTTCTTATCAACCGCGATGCCGTTGCCGAACTCTTTGCCGCTTCCACCGCCGTTGCTCTGTGCGCCGCCGAGAAAACTCGAATACAGAATCTTCGGCTGAGAGGGAGTCACGACCGCGCTAATCTTCGTCACAAACGCGTCGCCGTCCGCGCTCGCCAGCGTGTTCTGAAAAGCATTGATGTGCGGAAAGCTCGAAGAGAGCGTCTGGCCTGTGAGATACACGTTGTTCGCCGCATCAAGCGCGATGGCGCGTCCATCATCACTGCCCGTCCCGCCCAAAAAGCTTGAATAGAACTGCGCCGTTCCGTCAGAGTTCAGCATGGCGACGATGGCGTCTGTCCCTGTGGCCGACGTGTCGAAAGCATTCAAGAGCGGAAAGCCCGTCGCATTATCACTGCGGCCAGTGATGTGCGCTCGCTGTGTCGCGGCTTCGACCACAATCGCGTTCAGCACGTCTCTGCCGATGCCGCCGTAGTAAGTCAGATAGACTAGCGAGTTCGCGCCCGAAGCGTTCGTCACGTCAACTTTGGCGACGAAGCCGTCGGATGCGCCGCCGTTGAAAAATCTTTGCAGCGGCTGCAAAGCTTGTCCTGAGGGGCCGCGCGTCGTAAGGTTTGTCGAAGCCGTCTCGCCCACGACGTAAGCGTTGCCGACCGCGTCAACCGAGATGCCGTGCGCGATGTCTTCGCCCGCGCCGCCGAGATAGCTGCCGTAGAGAAAAGAGGCGTTGCCCGAGCTGGCGTCCGGGTCGAACTTGGCGACGAAGCCGTCGTTAATCACATCGTCGCTCGCGCGATCAGTCTGAAAAGCATTCTTGTCAGGCAGATCATTCGAGTTGGTCTCGCCCGCGATGTAACCGTTGCCGCTCGAATCAATCGCAATCGAGTTGCCGATGTCTACCCCGGTGTCGCCCCTGCCGAGGATAGGGCCTCCGCCGTAGTAGGTCGAGTAAACCAGATCGGAGCCGCTAGAGTTAAGCACGGCGAAGAAAGCGTCCGCGTCACCGCGCCCTCCGTAACAGGGTTTGTTCTGATAAGCATTGCTCGTCGTCGGCCAGAGGTACGGATTGATGCAGAAATTTCCCGCGTTGAACGGGTCTGTCCCGCCCGTGATATAGGCCCGGTTTTGCGAGTCAACCGCAATCGCGCGCCCTTCGTCGCTGTTGTGGCCGCCGAGATAGGTCGCGTACATAATCTGCGTGCCCGTCGAGTTGAGCTTGAGCACGTAAGCGTCGCCGCACTTGAGCGGCCCGTCAATCAAGCAAGCGTCGTCGCCGCGCAGCTCAAGCTCAGTCTGATAAGCTCCGCTCGTCGCCGGAAAATCGGTCGAGTCCGTGTTGCCAGTGATGTACACGTTGCCGCTCGAATCCAACGCCACGCCGTTGGCCGAATCGCCCGTGCCTTCCTTGATGTCTATGAACTCCGTATTGCCGCCGACGTAGGTCGAGAAGAGCAGCTTCGGATCAATCACGAGAGGCAAGCTGTGGTCATAGTCTTTGACCTCGAAGCCGACCGTGACGGATTTTTGATTGTTGGTTTTTGATTTTTGATTGCCTTCGATGACGAAGCGTCCGGCAACTTGCTTGCGCGCGCCTTTAACCTCTTGATAGATAAACGGAGCGGGCTGCACCAGCTCTTTGTCTCCGAGCTTCAAGTGCAGGTCGCCTTGATTGTCTAGCATAACCTGGCTCGCGCCCGTGAAAGAGAGCTTGATGGCTTGCGGGTCTGCCTGCGGCGCGACGATAAAATCGTATTCGAGCTGCTGCTGCTCGCCGTAGTAAATCATGTCAACGCCCGGATAAACTTCGTCGTATGCGACGCGCGCGTAAGTACTCACATCCCGATGCCACTGCGTGCTGTCGCCAATGAAGTAATTGCTCTTGCCGGTGAACTCGGCGCGGCCTTCGACGCGCGGCTGCGAGTTCGCGCCCACAAGCTGCATACGCAAGACCTGCCGCCTGACACGCTTTGCGCCCTCAAATTTTCTGAGCGCAAAGACCGCTTCCGTGTCGGTCAAAAACAGTGTGTAGCGTGGATTGCGCGCCAGAAATTTAACGGCCTTGTCGGTCTGTCCCTTATTTTGCTCAAAGCTCAAAGGCAGCTTGCCGAACTCTTCCGCCACCTGCGAACTGTCCGGCCTGCTCGAAGCGTTTGATGTTGGTGTCTCGATGTTTGTTTGAGTTGACTTGAAAGCCTGATCCGCCGACGCCGCGTGCGGAATGCAGGCGATTAATAAGCTAAACAAGGCCAGCGCCGTGCCGGCGATTCGCGTTTTATGGTTCAGTTGGTTTCGCATCTGGGTCATGCTCCTTCTAATTTTTTTTGAGGTTCCGCCTTGATTGACTTAACTCCTCTGGGCTGTCATCAGCCTGACAGACGCGAAGATACAGCCGGAGCGCGCCCGGAATCTTTAGGAAATCCTGAGAGTTGGCTGAGTTTTTTATGAAGAAGTTTTGAAAGCCAAAAAAGGCAGGTTAACCACAGAGGACACAGAGGAATACAGAGGCTTAAGAAGATTTGAGATTTGAGATTTGAAATTCCTCTATGCTTCTCTGTGTCCTCTGTGGTGAAAAGTTTTTGAGCTAACTTGTCGCGGCGGCTTGAGCTGCGGTTTGTGCGGCTTCGGCTTCGTTGATGATGTGCGTGGTTTGCAGCACGGTGTCCGGATTGAGCGAGATCGAAGTGATGCCGCGCTCGACCAGAAAACGCGCGAACTCTGGATAATCCGAAGGAGCTTGGCCGCAGATGCCTATCTTTTTTCCGGCGCGTCGCGCGGCCTCAATCGCCATCGCGACCATCTTCTCGACCGCGCCGTTGCGCTCGTCAAACAAATGAGCCACCATCTCTGAATCTCTATCGAGTCCGAGCGCGAGCTGCGTCAGGTCGTTCGAGCCGATTGAGTAGCCGTCAAAGACGCGCAGGAATTCATCTGCGAAAACGACGTTGGCAGGCAATTCGCACATAGCATAAATCTCAAGCTCGTTCTCGCCCTGCTTGCATCCGAACTCGCCCATCAGAGCGACGACGCGCTCGGCCTCTTCGACCGTGCGGCAGAAGGGAATCATCGCTTTAACATTAATAAGCCCCATCTCTTCACGCACGCGCGCGAGGGCGGCGCATTCGAGCCTGAATCCCTCTTGATACCTTTCGTCGTAATAGCGCGACGCGCCGCGAAAGCCGAGCATCGGATTCTCTTCAATCGGCTCGAACTCCTGACCGCCAATCAGCCGCGCATACTCGTTCGACTTGAAATCGCTCATGCGAACAATGACCGGCTTCGGATAGAAAGCGGCGGCGATGCGCCCGACGCCTTCGGACAAACAGCGCACGAAAAACTCGCGCGGGTCTTCCTCGTTGATGCGCCGCGCGATCTCTTTAACATCCTCCGCGCGTTTCAGATTCGGATAACGCACGAGAGCCATCGGGTGAATGCCTATGTGATTGTTGATGATGAATTCGAGACGCGCGAGTCCGACTCCGTCATTCGGCAGAGAGGCGAGCGCGAAAGCGTGGTCGGGATCGCCGACGTTCATCATGACCTGCGTGCGCGGTCTCTCTTCGGCTTCCATCGTCCGCCGCTCGACGACGTATTCGATATGCCCTTCATAAACATTCCCCTGTGCGCCGTCGGCGCATGAAACGGTGGCTTCGATGCCGGTCATCAAACGCTCGGTCGCGTTTCCAGTCCCGACAATGCAGGGCAAGCCAAGCTCGCGGCTGATAATCGCGCTGTGACAGGTGCGCCCGCCTCTGTCTGTGACGATGGCGGCGGCGCGTTTCATAATCGGCTCCCAGGCGGGGTCTGTCATCGAAGTGACGAGCACGTCGCCTTCTTTGAAGTCAACCAGATTGTCGGGATTGAGCATGACATGCACGCGTCCCTGCCCTATCTTCTCACCGACGGCCATGCCCGTGGCGAGCGGCTCTGCGTGCTCGCCCGTCAGTTTGTAGCTCTCTATGTAATTCTCGCGCCGCATGGCGTGAACGGTTTCGGGTCTCGCCTGCAAGATGTAAAGCTCGCCCGTCCGCCCGTCCTTCGCCCATTCGATGTCCATCGGCTGCGTGCGTCCGGCGCGCTCAGAATAATGATCTTCGATAAGGCAAGCCCATTGCGCGAGCTGCAAGATTTCGTAATCGCCGAGCGAGAAACGCTGGCGTTGCGCTTCGACGACGCTCACTTCGCGCGTGCCCTTGTCGTCGAGACCGTAAATCATCTTGATCTCTTTGCTGCCGAGACGGCGGCTGACGATGGGACGCGCGCCCATCTTCAACGTCGGCTTGAAGACGACCCATTCATCCGGCGTGGCCTTGCCCGCGACGATGGCTTCGCCCAATCCCCAAGAGCCGTTGATGACGACCGCGTCACGAAAGCCCGATTCAGTGTCGAGCGTGAACATCACGCCGGAACACGCGAGGTCTGAGCGCACCATCGGTTGGACGCCGATGGCAAGCGCGACCTCGAAATGGTCGAAGCCGCGCGCCGCGCGATAAGAGATGGCGCGGTCAGTCCAGAGCGAGGCGAAGCAGCGATGACATGATTCGATGAGACGGTCTTCGCCGCGCACATTGAGAATCGTGTCCTGCTGTCCGGCGAAAGAGGCGTCGGGCAAATCTTCGGCTGTGGCGGACGAGCGGACGGCGACTTCGCATGAGCGATGCGTGCGGTCGCAGAGGCGACTGTAAGCTTCGAGAATCGCGTCGTTGACTTCCGTTGGAAGCGGCGTGTCGAGCATCAGCGCGCGAGCCTCGCGCCCGGCGGCGTTGAGAGCCTTGAGGTCTTCGTGGTCAAGCCCATTCATCAGCTCTCTCAAGCGCGTGCCGAGTCCGTCCGTTTCGAGCAAGAGTCGATAGGCTTCGCTCGTCGTGGCGAAGCCGTCAACGGCGCGCACGCCGCGCGGCCTCAACGCGCGAAACAACTCGCCCAGACTCGCGCACTTGCCGCCGACCAGCGCGACATCATCCGCGCCCACTTCGCTCAAATCCAGCACGAGGGGATTCGTTTTTTTCATCCTTGCTCCTTTTCGAGAACTGAATACACGTCCGCACAGCGAGATGGAAAAGCTTGGCTCAGGGAATAAAAGAATATTTGCGAGGGAGCGCAGAGAATTTTACAGCTTCACGCGCTCCTCTGCTCTAACCGATACTACCTTATCTTTAGAAAGCATGGAAGATTTCTTGAAAGGCTCAAGCCAGCGAAACGAGGGAAACGTCTCACGCAAAGGCGCAAAGCAGAAGCACGCCAAGAGCGCGCAGCACTCAACAGCTTAGCTTTCTTCCTTTGCGCCTTTGCGCCTTTGCGTGAGCTTGTTTTCGTTAAAGTTATTGCTGTTTGACGGTTATCTCTTTGAGCACAAAATCATCGGGGTCAATCCTGACATCGGTCGGCGGATGCGCGAGGGGAATGCGCGTGCTGAAGTTTTTGCTGTCCGGCTTGATGGTCACGCGCTGTGTTCCGTCGGGCGAGACGAGCTCGACCGTCAGGGGAATCAGGAAGGGCGTGCCATCCTCTTGCGTTTGCCGCAGAGCTATTTCGATAAATCCGTTTGAGTAACTCCATGTCGCTTCATAAATCGGATGGCCGCTCGCGTAAACCCAGCGCGCGAAAAAATCTTTGAGGCTCATGCCAGAAGATTTCTCCAAAGCCGCGCGCAAGTCTTCGGTCGTCGCCGTCGAGTTGCGATGAGACGCGTAGTAATCTCGTATCCCTTCAAAGAAAGCCTTGTCGCCCAACATCCCGCGCAGCATGTGCAAGACCCACGCGCCCTTTTCATAATTGTTCGCGTTGAGCAGGTCGTTCAAATTTTCCGTCTCAAGATCATGAATCGGAGTCTTGCGCTCTTTCTCATAACCGAAATATTTTGTGGCGGCGTCTTTCATGTACGCACGAAACTCACCCTCACCCTCATTTCTCTCGATGAACAAGCCCGCGAAGTAGGTCGCAAAGCCTTCGCTCAGCCAGAGGTCAGCCCACGTCGCTTCGGTCACGGAGTCGCCGAACCACTGATGCGCTATCTCGTGCGCCACGACGCGTTCGACGTTTCCGGGAATATTATAAGTACGGCTGCGCTGCCCCGGGGTCTCGAAATTTTTGAAGAGCGTGCTGGCAAAAACTATCGCGCTTGAGTTTTCCATCCCGCCGTAACGCGTCGCGCCGACGATCAAACCCAGTTTTTCGTAAGGATAAGGCGCGACCGTTTCAGTAAATAATTTGAGAGACGGAGCGGCGGGCGCAAACCCTTGCATGGCGAACTTGCGGTCTGATTGCGGCACATAGTAAGAGAGCGGCGTGACGGTTTTGTCTTTCGCTTCGAGACGCGCGAACTCTCCGGCGCAGATAATCATGCAGTAGGGCGAGATGGGCACGCTCTCATTCCAAATCCATGTCTGCATCTTGTTTGAATTTGGGCGGGTTGATTCTAACTGACCGTTGGCGACGACCACATCACGCGCGGGCGCGTTGACGGTGAAGCGGACTGTGGCTTTGGCCGACGGATGATCGAGGCAGGGAATCCAGTTGTGCACGCGGTCAGGCCAGTTGTCGCCCGTCGCGGACGGCTTACCGTCTTTGTCGTTAATCAAGATCAGACCGTCTTTCGGTCGCCCGTGATAAGCGACAGAGATTTTCAACTGCTCATCCCTTTTCGGAATTTGCGAGAACGTGACGACGAGCTTGCCGCCGCTCTGTGAATATTTAGCAGGCACGCCGCCGACACGGACTGAATCAACCGACATTTCGCCGAAGTCCAGATCAATCGCTGTGACCGAATCTTTCAGGACGAGGACGGTGATTTCTGTGCTCGCTTTTGTCAACTCGGACAGCTTGTCATCAAAGGCGAGCGAGACTTCGTAATGGACCGGACGCCACGCGTCAATCAAACGCTCGCGGCGTTCGGCCTGCGCGATGGTCGAAATTGTGAGCAGCAGCAGCGCGAGCGAGAGCTTATGTTTGAAATGCATGCTTTTCATCTTCAGAAAAAGATTCGTGAAAGATAAGCTTTCAACCCTTTGCGCTCTTTGCGTCTTCAATCTTTGCGGTCTTTGCGTGAAACAAGCCTTTAACCGCAAAGAGCGCAAAGAGGAAGACGCAAAGGAACGCAGAGAGCAATTCTTTCAACGAAGTCCGAGCATCAACAAAGCCGAGCGATCAGACACCGCGCCTCCGCTCTGCTGCCACTCACGATAAGCTTGCAGCTCATCATCCGTGACGGGACGATTGCCGAGCCGCGCCGCCGGAGTTCGCTCAAACGCGCGGTCTGTCAGTGCCATGTGCCGGACGCGCGCGTGCAGTTTTTCGGGCGCAGCCAGCGCGGCTTCAGCCGTTTCCACGTCGGGAAACAGCTCTTCGTAGGCGAGCAGATGCCACACCTGCGCGCCCGCTTCGTCCACATCCACGGCCACGACGCGCAGCAGCCCGTAACCGCTCTCCAACTGAAAAATCAGGTCATCGCCCGGCTTGAATGTCAGAGCCACAGTCCTCTCCCCACGAAATTATTCGCCTGTAAGCTTAGCACAAAGTTTATCAAGTAAGGTTCAAGGGTCAAAGTTCAAGGTTCAAGGTAAAGACACAATCTCTGTCTTCAAACCTTGAATCTTGAACTTTGAGCCTTGAACCTTTTGATAAGATAAAACTACAATCGCAAGGAATCGAAGAGATGAGCGAGCCTGACCGGAGCAAAAATTATTATGAGATTCTGGGAGCGGAGGAGGACGCCTCGCGCGGTGAGATAGATCGTCTCTACCGGCGCAAGGCCGTCGAGCATCATCCGGATCGCGGCGGCTGCGAGGAAGAGATGAAAAATCTCAACGAAGCTTACCGCGTTCTCAAGGACGAGGGGATGCGCCGCACGTATGATGATGAAAGACAACGTGCGCGTTTTGTGCGAACGGAATTTGCGGAAAGAGATGTGACGCCGCGCGCACAGCCACCGGCGCAGCTTGACGCGATTACGCATCAAGTTCTGGCGTCAATCATCTTCATCATGCTCGGCCTCGTGCTTCTGTTCGTCGTGCGTTTTCAGTATGTGCTATTTCTGTGGCCGCTCGCGCTGCTGGCCGTCTTTATGGTGCTCGTCGGCGTCGTGCAGGCGCATGGCGTGATGAGCGCGGTTCGCAGTCGGCTCAGAGCCACGCATCCGGCACGCCGTTTCGTCGTCGTGCAGGAGGCCGTGTTCTGGTCTGTGGTGTGCGGCGGCGTGTACGGCGTCTACCTGTTGTTGACTGCGGTTTGAGAAGCGATGAGAGGCATGGGAATCAACGGACTCGATCTGCTCTTTCTGGAAGTCAACAAGCTCGAAGAATCCATCGCTTTTTATCAAGAGCAACTGGGGTTTGAAATCTTAACGAGCAATGCCGGAGCAGAGCCGCCGATGGCGACGTTGCGCGCGGGGCGTTTGAAGCTCACGCTCGTCGAGCAGCTTGAGACAATGCTCAGGCGCGGGCGCGGCGTGCATTTCTTTCTCGGCGTCGCGGACGTGGACGCTTATTATCAAGAACTCAAGGCGCGCGGCGCGGAAGTCTCGCCGCCGATTGATGAAGGCTGGGGCGGACGCTTTATCACCCTGCAAGACCCTGACAAGTACAGATTCTTTTTCGTCGAATGGGCTGAGGGTTAAAGTGTCGGAGATGGCTTGAGGAGTTTTATGAAATACCTGCGACGAATCGTTCTCTTGCTGCTCGTTCTGTTGGCCTGCGCCACTTTCTCGCTCGCTCAAAAAAATAAGACCGTCGCCACTCCGGCGACGAAGCCCGCCGCTCCTCCTCCTGAGCGTGAGGCGGATGCTGCGAACTGGAAAGAGTTTGATTCGACGACGGGAGGCTTCTCGATTCTGTTTCCCGACAGGCCTGCGGAGAGCACCGAATCCATGGGAGCCGTTGACGCTCATATCGTCCGCCTCCAAACGTTCGCCGAATATTCCGTGATGTACGCGGATTATCCAGACCCGATTGTCAACGAGGTGATGGTTCACGGCATTTTAAACAGCGGCGTCAGAAACGCGATCAGCCCCGATTCACAGCTTCTGGAGAGGAAAGAGATTTCGCTTGAGGGCAATCCGGGTAAGTATCTCAAGGAGCGTTTGCCGGACGGCAAGATTCTGCGCGCCAAGATACTGCTCGTCGGCCAGCGTCTCTTTCAGATTGCCATCACGACGCCCGAAGAGAAAGATCAGACCGAGGCGAACATCAAGTTTTACGAGTCGGTCGCGAGCAAATATCTGGACTCTTTCAAGCTCATTGCGGCGCAGAAATGATTGGCCGCTTGTTGTAGTTAAACCATTAACTCTGAGGAGCATAAAGATGGGATTACAACACATCGAAAATCTCTTGCGACGTTATCGCGGTCAGCGTATCACGGTCAAGACCCGTTCGGGCGGACTCTACGAAGGCACGGTCGCAGAGATTACCAACGATTATGTCGCTCTGACCATCAAGCGAGCCGAAGACGACAGCTCCGATCTGGTCTTCGTCCTGCTGCACAGCATAGAGGCCGTGCTGCCCGCCACAATCGCAAGTTGACTTGGTCGCTTGATTCATCTTATTGTCCATACTCTCCCGGACATCGCATAGAAATCTTTTGTTAATCACCCGCGAAAAGTAAGCGGGCATCTCTCATGAAACATCGCTTGAAGGAGAGTCGAATCATGAAAAAGCTTTTAAGCTGTCTCGCCATTTCTCTGTTCGCCTTTGTGCTGCTGCTGCCTTCGCAGGCGCAGGGCGCGGCTGCTCATAGGGCAGTCGTGCAGGATGACAAGAACGCTCTGTATGAGAAGTTTCATAAGAATATTACGGGCGACATCAACATGCAGCGCATCGCCTACGCCGCCGGAAAAGAGTATTTGGAGAAGTATCCGAAAGATGCTGACGCGAAAGCCAAAGAGATTAAGGAATGGATCGCGCGTTTCGAGACGCAGCTTCCGGTCGAAGTGCAGATCAAAGTTTACAAGGAGAAGAATTATGCGGCGGCCTTCGAGTTGGGCAAGCAAGCGCTGACGAACAGCCCGGACAATCTCAGCATCCTGATCGCGCTCGGCTACGCTGGCATGCAAGCCTCCGCCTCGGGCAACACCGATTTCATCGGCGACGCCAACACCTCTGCGAAGAAGGCGATTGAGTTGATTGAGGCCGGGAAAGCTCCGGCCAGTTGGAAACCTTTTGTCAACAAGGATGATACGCTTGGCTGGCTCAACTACTCGCTGGGCATGATGGCTTACAGAAGCGCGCCGACCGAGGCTGTCACTTATCTGACGAAGGCCGCGCAGTATGAGGGCGCGCCCAAACGCAATCCCGTGCTCTATTTCTATCTGGCAACTTTATACAATGATGAGTATAAAAAGCAGAGTGATAGCTACACCGCGAAGTATAGTGGCAAGCAGGCGACGCCGGAAAGCAAGGCCGAGCTTGAAAAAATAGATGCCTTGCTTGATCCGGTGATTGACTCCTTCGCGCGCGCGGTGGCTTACGCGAACGCCGACGCGCAATCTCAAACAATGTTTCAGCAACAGAAAACCGATTGGATGAACGAGCTGACCAAGCGTTATAAGCATCGCCACAACGACTCGGACGCGGGTTTGAAAGAGCTGGTTGACACGGTTCGCACCAAACCTCTGCCCGGACAGCAAGGGCTGACGCCGATGTCCATGCCTTAATCTCTCGCGCAAACGACAGTTCAACATCAGCAAGGAAACTCACAGAGCCTGCGCGAGCAGGCGGCCAGAGTGTAGCCCCATGCGTCAGCATGGGGTCACGTCACATCAGATTCTAAAGAGCCTGCGTGAGCTGGCGACAGATGCGTGCTCTGCCTCTCATCTGTCGCCTGCTCACGCAGGCTCAATCTCTAACTTCGCTGTGTCCCCACGCTGACGCGTGGGGCTACACTCTCTCGCCTGCTCGCGCAGGCTGGTTGCAGTCCTGATGTCGAACTGACTTTATCATTCTTTCTCAACCTTACTTTATTTTGCTTCTTGGTATTATAATATTCACCCGCAAGCGTGACATCACACAGGAGGGATAACCGGAAGATGATGATGACGATCAAGGACGTGATACGCGACCGCGAGCCCTATTCTGTGCGCGTGGGCGAGACTGTGCTCGCAGCTGCGGAGTTTATGGCGAGCCGCAAGATCGGCGGCGTCTGTGTGCTAGATGAAGAGGGACGACTGGTCGGCATCCTCACAGAGCGCGACCTCCTGAATCGGATCGTCCTCCTCAGACGCGATCCGGCGGACTTTACTATCAAAGAGGCGATGAGCGAGTTGATGGCCGTGATTGAAATGCGTGACACGCCGCACGAGGCTCTGGAGCGGATGGAGCGCATCGGTCGCCGCCACCTGCCCGTCGTGGACGGCGACCGTTGGGTCGGCATGCTCTCCATGCGCGACCTGATGCGCGTTGAATTGAGCGAGCAGGGCGACGAAATCAAGCTGCTTCACGAATACATCTCACACTAGAACAAGGTAATAGTAAAAAGGTAAAAGGTAAAAGTGAGGCGGAGAGCTACTTTTATTTTAAATGTGGTTTCAGCCTTCCTTTTACCTTTTTACTTTTTACTTTTTACTTATTAAGGGGGAAGCATGAGGCGCATTTTTTACAGCATATTTTTCATCAGTCTCTTACACACTTCCGCTTGCGGCCAGCCTCCGCCGGGCAAAGGCGCGGGCGAGATAAGCAGTACACAAACGGACAAAGTGAGTTTTCGCGTCGAGACGGTCATCGGCGGCCTGCAAGTTCCGTGGTCAATCGTCTTCACGCCGGATGGCCGCATGATTTTTACGGAGAGGCCGGGGCGCGTGCGCGTGTTCGAGAACGGAAAGCTGCGCGCCGAACCGCTCGCCACCATCTCCGATGTCGAGCCGAAGAATGAGAGCGGCCTGATGGGACTCACGCTGCATCCGAAATTCGCGGAGAATCATCTGCTCTATCTGGCTTATGCCTATGTGAGCGACGGCAAGACCTCTGTGCGCGTCGTGCGTTTCCGCGAGACGGGGACGAGCTTGACTGATCGTTTGTTAATCATCGAAGGGATTCCGGCGGCGCAATTTCATGCGGGAACTCGCCTGCGCTTCGGACCCGACGGCAAGCTTTACATCACGACGGGAGACGCCACCGACAGAGCAATCGCCCAGCAGCTTGATTCGCTCGGCGGCAAAATTCTGCGCCTCAACGACGACGGCACTGTGCCGACTGACAACCCGTTCGTCGGGCAAAAGGGAGCGCGACCGGAAATCTACACTTACGGGCATCGCAACCCGCAGGGGATTGACTGGCAGCCCGTGACGAATCTGATGCTTGAGACAGAGCACGGGCCTTCGGGTTTCGACGGGCCGGGCGGCGGCGATGAAGTCAACATTATCGAGCGCGGAAAAAATTACGGCTGGCCTGTGATTCATCATCAACAGACGCGCGAAGGATTGGAATCGCCCTTGCTCGAATACACGCCTGCGGTCGCGCCCGCGAGCGGGATGTTTTATCGCGGCACGGCCTTTCCGCAATTCAAGAGCAACTTCTTTTTCGGCTGCCTGCGCGGCGAAGCGATTATCCGCGTCGTCCTCGACGGCAGGCGCGTCGTGAGTCAGGAAAAATTGTTGCTCAACCAGTACGGGCGCATCCGCGACGTGGCCGAAGGGCCGGACGGCGCGATCTACTTCTCAACATCAAACAGGGACGGGCGCGGCAATCCCGCCAAAGACGATGACCGCATTCTGCGTCTCGTGCCGGTCAAATGAAAGGTTCAAAGTTCAAGGTTCAAGGTGAAGACATCGGCTCTGTCTTTTAACCTTGAACTTTGAACCTTGAACTCTTGATTAAACTTTCTGAGCCAGGATTGCGGTCTTCGACCAACCGATGGGGTCGAGCGGAGGGAAGCGATAGTGTTTGACGATCCGAAAATAACGATTGGTGTTTTCGGCGACGGCCTGCGGCGGATGAGTCTTGAAGTGGAACATCACTTCCAGTAGCTTGCTGACGGGCGACGGCCTGACGGGCAGATGGAGCATGTAGCCGCCGGGCGCAAGCACTCTCGCCAATTCGCTCAGGCCATCTTTGAGAGGAACATATTCGAGCGCGCCGCTCGTCACAATCATCTCAAACGAATCGTCTGCGAATGGCAGAGCCAGCACGTTGGCCTGCGTGAACTCGATCTGCCCGGCGTCTCCGAACTTTTCCGCGACGGCCTTTTTCGCAGTCACGATTGACGAGGCGGAGAGATCAACCGCAGTGATTCGCACGGGACGCCTGACCGCCTTCAAGAGCGAGAGCGTGAGCAGCCCCGTCCCGCAGCCCGCGTCGAGCACACGCGCTCCATCGGAGAGCGGCGGCAAATGCTTGCGTAAATATTTCTCCAGCGAGCGTCCGTAACCGTTAAACTTGAACGTCACGTCATAAAGCCCCGCAATCCGGTCATAAAATGATCCCGCGCCGTTCTCAGTCGTTATCTCTTTCAAAGCTGTTCGCCTCTCGTGTGTGCTTGGATGCATTAGCCGGAGGAGTACCGGGGGCAAGACCTTTTGGATGCTGACAGAAAATTGTCTCTAAATTCTCACATCCCGCTCAACATAATAGATTAGCGTCCAGACAAAATCCAACAATAAGTTTGAATGTGTAAAGCCGAAGAAGTCTCGCGCAAAGGCGCACAGGCGCACAGAAAAGCATGCAAAGAGCAATTAGCACTCAACAGCTTGGCGTTCCTGCTTTGCGCCTTTGCGACTTTGCGCGAGAATTTCCGTTGCGTTACTATATCTTCACAACAGATTTCACGCCTTAGATTTTCAAGCAGACTCGCTTGAAAGACGCTTGCCTGTTCATCGTGCATGGACAGAATGAAGGCGTGTGTTGTTTGCTAACTCTTTCAAGCCGGGAAAGGAACTCGAAAATTTTGCGAACAAGATTTTATCTCACCTTGCTCTTAGCTCTCTTCTGCGCCTCAACCGCACACGCACAATCGAAGTCTCATCCGAGCGACAAGTTCAAGCAGCTTGGCGATGAGCTGGCGACGCCCAATGATTACCGCGCGGCTTCGGGCGCGCCCGGCAATCGCTACTGGCAGCAGCGCGCGGATTACTCGATTGACGTTGAGCTTGACGACGCGCATCAGCGCATCACTGGCAAAGAGACTATCACGTATCACAATCTCTCGCCGGACGCTTTGACTTATCTGTGGCTGCAAGTTGACCAGAACATCTGGGATAAAGATTCCGACACCAGGAAGACGCAGACCGCGCCGAGCTTCGATAAGCTTCCTTTTCATACGATTGATAATCTGCTCGCCTTGCGCGATTTCGACGGCGGCGACAAGATCACTTCCGTGCGTGACGCGCGGGGCGCGCCGCTCTCTTACACCATCGTCAAGACGATGATGCGCGTTGACTTGCCCGCGCCGCTCGCCCCCGGCGCAACGTTCGTCTTCTCCGTCGATTGGAATTACAACATCAACGACCAGAAGAGAATTGGCGGGCGCACGGGCTACGAATTTTTCAAGGACGACGGAAATTATATTTACGAGATCGCGCAGTGGTTTCCGCGCATGGCCGCTTACAATGACGTGAGCGGCTGGCAGCACAAACAGTTTTTAGGCGCGGGCGAGTTCACGCTTGAGTTCGGCAGCTATCGCGTCCGCATCACCGCGCCGGACGATCACATCGTCGCCGCGACCGGAGTCTTGCAAAATCCGCAAGAGGTTTTGACGCGCGCACAACGCGAGCGGCTGGAGCAGGCCAGGACCGCCAAGCAGCCAGTCTTTATCGTCACGCCCGACGAGGCCAAAGCCAATGAAGCGAGCAAGCCGCGCGGCACAAAGACTTGGATTTTCGCGGCAGACAACGTGCGCGATTTCGCTTTCGCTTCTTCGAGAAAGTTTATGTGGGACGCGCAGCTACACGACGTGAACGGCAATCGCGTGATGGCGATGTCGTTTTATCCGAAAGAGGGCAATCCGCTCTGGCAAAGGTATTCTACCCAAGCCATCATGCACACGCTCAGTGTCTATTCGCGGTACACCTTTACCTTTCCGTATCCGGTCGCCATCTCGGTCAACGGCCCCGTCGGCGGGATGGAATACCCGATGATCTGCTTTAACGGGCCGCGCCCGGAAAAGGATGGCACGTACACGTCGAGCACGAAGTTCAGTCTCATCACGGTCGTGATACACGAGGTCGGCCACAACTTTTTCCCGATGATCGTCAACTCGGAC
The DNA here is from genome assembly GCA_036403295.1 of Pyrinomonadaceae bacterium. Taxonomy (GTDB): domain Bacteria; phylum Acidobacteriota; class Blastocatellia; order Pyrinomonadales; family Pyrinomonadaceae; genus JACMLC01. The sequence goes on along the minus strand of DASWRG010000085.1, from coordinate 7,578 downwards.
GAGCGCAACTGGACCTGGATGGATGAAGGCTTGAACACTTTCCTGCAATATTTGGCCGAGCAGGAATGGGAGACAGGTTATCCTTCTCGGCGCGGCGAGCCGAGGAATATTACCGAATACATGGCGAGCGAAAATCAGGTGCCGATTATGACGCAATCGGATTCGGTCTTGCAGTTCGGCAACAACGCATACGGCAAGCCCGCGACCGCGCTCAACATTTTGCGCGAGACCGTGCTGGGTCGCCAGCTTTTCGATTACGCTTTCAAGGAGTACGCGCGGCGTTGGAAGTTTAAGCGTCCGATGCCCGCCGATTTTTTCCGCACGATGGAGGACGCGTCGGGCGTTGACTTGGACTGGTTCTGGCGCGGCTGGTTCTACTCGACGGATCACACGGACATCTCGATTGAGCATGTCAAGCTCTACACGATTGACACGCGCAATCCTGAGATTGAGAACGAAAGAGCGCGACAGGAAAAGGCCGCGCGTCCCGAAACGCTTTCCGAGCAGCGCAACAAGACGCAGACCAAGCGCGTCGAAGAGTTTCCGACGCTCAACGATTTCTATAACACTTATGACGAGTATCGTGTGACGGCGAGCGAGCGCGAAGAGTTTCAGAAATATCTTGAGACGCTCAAGGATGACGAGAAGGCTCTGCTCAATTTGGGTCTCAATTTTTATGTGATTGACTTGAAAAACATCGGCGGCCTCGTGATGCCGGTCATCTTGCAGATTGATTACACGGACGGGACGGGCGAAGAGCTGCGCATCCCCGCCGAAATCTGGCGTTACGATAATTACAACGTCTCGAAGCTCATCATCACGAGCAAAGAGATCAAATCAATCGCGCTCGACCCGCATCTTGAGACGGCGGACGTTGAGCTGGAGAACAACTTTTTCCCGCGTCGCCCGGTGAAATCCAGATTCCAGATTTTCAAGGAGGCCGCGAAGCCGCCCAATCCGATGCAGGAGCTTGAGCAGAAGCCTTTGCCGCCAGCATCGAAACAGCCATGAGAAAGAGAAACTATTTTACAACAGGCATGCTGTTGCTGCTTCTCGCGTCAACGCAGATGCGAGCCGCTCCGTTGCCGCTTCACACGTTTCATACGAGCCTGACGCAGGTCGAGTATAACGCGAAGGAGCAATCGGTCGAGTTTTCGATACAGGTCTTCGTGCATGATTTGGAAAACACTTTGAGCCGCAGGAGCGGCAAAGAAGTGCGGCTCGATAAGACGCCGGACGCGGCGCAACTGGCTTTGGCGTATCTCAAAGAGGCTGTGAATTTGAAGAGCCGTGACGGTAAGCTGCAAAGCTTCACATGGGTCGGCATGGAGCCGGAGGCGGACGCCGTGTGGCTCTACGTCGAAACGAAAATGCCCGAGGGCTTGGAGGGCGCGCAGTTGCGCGACCGCCTCTTCTTCGAGTCGCTCGACGATCAGGTCAATCTAGTTCACATCAAATACGACGGGAAGAAAGCCGATCTGGTGTTCAAGCCGGGAGAGGATTTTAAAGAAATAAAATAGGGGCAGAGGCTCTGTCCCTACAGTTAAATTCTCTCCCGCGCAAGAAAGCGAAGCTCTCTGCGTTCAGATAACGAGCTGTTGAGGCGTTTCTCGAAAGGAGAGATGAGAGAGATGAAAAAGGCTTTGATTCTGTTGTTTTTGTTCGGCGCGAGCACACTCTCGCTGTCGCTGTATGCGACGCCGTTTCAGAGGGTTCTGGCTAACGTCAGTGCGCCCGCAGAGTTGCCGCCGCCGCCCGAACCGTACGAGGCGAACGCTAACGGTTTCGACGTGGAGGTGTTGATTAACGGAGTTCCGCTGCCGGAGTATTACGCGCGCGGCAGAGACTATGTTGAGGCGCGGGAGGGCGCGGAGTACGAGCTGCGTATCAGCAATCCTCTGGGCGTGCGGGTGGCGGTCGCCCTGGCGGTTGACGGGTTGAACACGATAGACGCGAAACACACCACCGCCGCCAACGCGAGCAAGTGGGTGATTGAGCCTTACGGGACGATTACCATTAGCGGCTGGCAGATGAGCAGCGCGCGTGCGCGTCACTTCTATTTCACCAACGAGCGCGACTCTTACGGCGCAAAGCTCGGACAGACCTCGAATCTGGGTGTCATCTCGGCTGTCTTTTTCCGCGAGCGTCGTCCGGTCGCCGTCGTCCCGCAGCCGCGCAAAGAATATCCGGTCGAAGAAGATAGGGATGAAAGGGCTGAAAACAGCGAAGCTCCTTCCGCATCTTCTGCGGGACAGGCGCGAGACAGTCGCAGAGGTTCGATGGACAAGCAGAAGAGCGCGAACGCGTATCCCGCGCCCGACGATGATTATGCGGCGACGGGCATCGGACGCAACGTGCGTCACGACGTGCGCTGGGTGAATCTGGATTTGGAAGAGCGAGCGGCTGGCGAAGTCACTCTGAGATATGAGTACTACAACGCGCTCGTCAGGCTCGGCGTCAACCCACGTCCCTCTCCGTATCCGAACCCTGACGCCCTGCGACGACGCGAGCGCGCGAACGGGTTTGAAGACAGGCGTTACAGCCCTGAGCCGTAGCCTAAACTTTTCAATGAGAGGCAGGCGAGCACAATCCCTGCCTCTCTCGTTTCCCGCTCGATTCCGCATCCCCTCTTAATTGTCAAGAGCTTTGCTTTCAGCTAGAATGGCCGCGTCTCTTAAAAGAGTACGGGGCTTGTTCAATGCGCCATCCCCTGCACGCGTGCATAGCCTCCCGGCAAGCTTAATTTATTCAAACCGGCGTGCCGTCAATCAATCCATGCATAAAGACAAAATCATGAAAATATCTATGCTTCTGCGCTCGCGGCGTTGGCTGACAGTGATGCTGATGACGCTGCTGATCTTCTCAGGACTGGCTTACAAAGCGGCGGCAGCGAATGTGATCTTGGATTACACTTTCGGGACGAGCGGCATAGTTTTGAATCCGATTAACAGCTTTGCCTCGGATATGGCACTGCAACCTGACGGGAAGATTGTCATCGTCGGCGGTTACCAGTTGCTTCGTTACAACAGCAACGGCATTCTCGACAGCGCCTTCGGTTCGGGCGGCATCGTGCAGGTGTCCTTCCCTGATCATCCAGGGCAATACATTTATTCAACTGCTGTGGCTCTCCAGCCGGACGGCAAGATTGTGGTCGGCGGTTTTATCAGCACAGGCTCCGCCAACACCGGAATAGACTACGGATTGGCACGCTATAACAGTAACGGCAGTCTCGACACAGCCTTCGGCGTCGGCGGTGCAGTCTTCACCAGTTTTTCAAACAATGATGACCGGCTGGAAGATATTGCTTTGCAGGCGGACGGAAAAATCGTTTGCGTCGGCTCGTCCTACTATTTGAATAATCAACCGCAATATGAATTGTCTATGATTCGTTACAATAGTGACGGCACTGTGGATTCCAGCTTCGGCAACTCCGGCAAAGTGGTTTCAAGTACCACTTATGGCGAAAGTGTATATACCGTTGATGTGCAGGCCGATGGGAAGATCGTCGCCTCCGGTTATATCATCAATCTCAACACGATCTTCGATTTTTTGATCGCACGTTACAATGGTAATGGAAGTGTAGATACGAGTTTTGGAAACGGCGGGGCGACCAGTATTGACTTTGGCACGACGCAGGACGTGGCGCGGCAATTTGCTTTCCAACCGGACGGCAAGATCGTCGTCACCGGATATCCGGGGTTCTGTCTGGCGCGTTTGAATACGGACGGAAATCTTGATACGAGCTTTGCAGTGGGCGGAAAAAGCAAGACGACTCAAGGCTTATCCGACTATGCCTATTCGGTGAAGCTCCAGCCTGACGGGAAGATTGTCCTCGCAGGCATCTCAGCTTTCCTAGACTATACGACTACTCAAAACGACTTTGCAGTGATGCGTTTTAATAGCAATGGGACGCTTGATCCAAGCTTTAATGGAAACGGCAAACTTCATACTGATCTCCATTACTTCAGCGGGTATCCGACGAATGATAATACTGCCGAGTTTGTGATTCAACCGGACGGTAAGATCGTTGTTTCAGGATATTCATCGGGCTTCAATCTGGGCTATCAATATTCCGCTCTGGCGATGGTGCGTTATCAATCCACGCCGCGACCTGTTGCCAAACCCTACGACTTCGATGGCGACGGCAAATCGGACATCGGCGTCTTTCGTCCCGCGAACGGTAGCTGGTATGTGCGTCGAAGCTCAGATGGAAATCTGGTCGGTACGCAATGGGGAGCCAGCGGAGATTTACCTGAACCGGCAGATTTTGATGGCGATAGTCGTAACGATTTTGTTCTCTACCGCAACGGCACATGGTATCTCCTTTATTACGCCGACGCATCTGTGGCTGCTTTCCAATTCGGGACGGCCGGAGATATTCCAGTTGCCGCAGATTATGACGGCGACGGCAAAGCTGATTTCGCAGTCTTTCGTCCCTCAAACGGCACTTGGTATATCAACAGAAGCACGGACAATGCGATACAGGCCATCCAACTCGGCACAAGTGGGGACAAGCCAGTGCCGGGAGATTATAACGGCGATGGCAAAACGGATGTCGCGGTCTGGCGGCCTTCAAACGGAACTTGGTACACCTCTACCAACCCGGCCAGCAACTATGACGCTTTTCTCTGGGGACAGAACGGAGACATCGCCGTGCCCGGCGACTACGATGGCGACGGCAAGAACGACCGCGCCATCTTTCGCCCCTCGACCGCGCGATGGTGGATTTATTACAGCTCGAACGGCAGCTATCTTGAACAGCAATTCGGAGTGAGCACAGATCAGCCCGTGCCAGCGGATTATGATGGGGATGGGAAGACGAACATCGCAGTGTTCAGGCCGAGCACAGGCAAGTGGTACACGTCGCTTGATCCGGCGACGAATTATGGCGAGCAGTTGTGGGGACAGTCTGGAGATGTTCCGATTGAAACCTCTAATGTTCCATAAAAATGGCAGCTCTAGTGACTATCTTAGACGAAGAGGAATAAATCGTGAGCAACTTACCTCGTAACTTTAATTTTGAAAGAGGCGATGAACGGGCGGCTTTCAAGTTGACATGGCTCATCTCGCTCAGGCGAGGCCTACGTCTCCTGCCGCTGGCGCTCGCCGCGCTGTTGATCTTCGCCGGATCAACCATCAAGGTCGGCGCGGCTGATGTGCTTCTGGATTTCACCTTCGGCACGAGCGGCACCGTGAAGACAGACCTGTCGGCGGGTCAGGGCGATGGGATTAACGACATGGTCTTGCAGCCGGACGGGAAGATCGTCGCGGTCGGTCCTGCCTATCGAGGTTATCGCTTCGGGCTGGCGCGCTACAACCCGGACGGCAGTCTCGATTCCTCTTTCGGCACGGGAGGCACAGTCACGACCTTTTTTCCGGGTGCATTTGTTTACGGCTACCCGCGCGCCGTCGTCCTCCAAACGGACGGGAAGATAGTCGTGGCAGGCGATTACGTAGTCACGAACACCTCGACCTCCGCTGATTTCTTGCTCGTACGCTACAACACAGACGGGAGCATTGATTCCTCTTTCGGCACGAGCGGCACAGTCCGCACAGACTTCAACGGGAATAACGATCACGCTTATGACATGCTCATCCAGCCTGACGGCAAGATCATCGTCATCGGTCACTCCTACTACATCAACAGCGAGCAATATTACGATTTTTCGCTGGCCCGTTATAACAGCAACGGCAGCCTTGATACGAGCTTCGGTGTCGGCGGCAAGGCATCGGCCAATTTCGGTTATGGTGATGAAGGCTATTGCGGCGTGCTGCTCGCCAACGGCAAGATATTGGTCGGAGGGCTTTCGCGCAGCGTCGGAACCCTGGACGATCAGGCGGTAGTGCGTTTCAACGCGAATGGCAGTGTCGATACCAGTTTCGGCACGAGCGGCAGGGCGACTGTTGAAACTGTCGCATCTTCGCAATTTGACACAGCCTACGGGATCGCTGTCCAGCCGGATGGGAAAATCGTAGTCGTCGGGTCTACTTATACTGGGGAGGCTTTGTTCCGGATGACCATGTCCCGCTTCAATGCCGATGGCAGCATAGATTCCGGCTTCGGCACGGGCGGCAAAGTGGTGACGTTCTTCCTGAGCGGTTCAAACTCGGGGGCGAGAGCGGTGGCGATTCAGCCGGACGGCAAGATCCTCCTTGTTGGTTACACGGACGTTACCAACTCCACATTTACTCCTGACAAGAACTTGGCTTTAGCCCGCTACAACACAGATGGCAGCCCCGACACCACCTTTAACGGCAACGGGAAAATTTACATGCGCCTGCGTCCGGGGGATTCGGTAACTTTCGGGCAGGCTTTGCTCTTGCTGCCGAACGGTAAATTCCTCGTCGGAGGAAGTGCGCGCGACGTTAATACGGAAGCGGATTTTGCGCTCGCGCGTTTTCAAACGACGGCGAGACTAGCGGCCAAGCCCTACGACTTCGACGGCGATGGCAAAGCTGACCTTGGCGTCTTTCGTCCCGCGAACGGCTCGTGGTACGTGCGCCTCAGCTCAAGCGGCAGCCTCTCAGGCGTGCAGTGGGGAACAGCGGGCGACATGCCAGAGCCTGCCGATTTCGACGGCGACAGCCGCAGCGACTTCGTTATCTTCCGCAACGGCCTCTGGTATCTAGTCTATTCGTCCGACGTGACGACGCACGGAACCCAGTTCGGCACGACCGGAGACATTCCGGTTGCGGGAGATTATGACGGCGACGCTAAAGCGGACTTCGCGGTCTTCCGTCCGTCAAACGGCACGTGGTACATCCTGAACAGCTCGAATGGTCAACTGCAAGCCATTCAGCTGGGAACCAATGGCGACAAGCCTGTGCCCGGTGATTACAACGGCGACGGCAAAGCTGATGTTGCCATCTGGCGTCCTTCAAACGGAACTTGGTACACCTCGCTCAATCCCGCGACCAACTATGATGCCTTCATCTGGGGACAGAACGGAGACGTGGCCGTGCCGGGCGATTACGATGGTGATGGAAAGAACGACCGAGCTATCTTCCGTCCCAGTACGGCGACGTGGTGGATTTACAACAGCTCTAACGGCAGTTTCGTGGAGCAGCAATTCGGCGTGAGCACAGACCAGCCCGTGCCAGCGGATTATGATGGGGATGGGAAGACGAACATCGCAGTGTTCAGGCCGAGCACAGGCAAGTGGTACACCTCGCTTGATCCGGCGACGAATTATGGCGAGCAGTTGTGGGGACAGTCTGGAGATGTTCCGATTGAAACCTCTAATGTTCCATGAGAAGCAAGCTGTAACTTCAAGAAAATTTCCCGCACAGGCGCAAAGACGCCAAGGAAAGCATTCAAGCTCTTCTTTGCGTCTTTGCGCCTTTGCGTGAACCCGTTTTTAGCTTTTCCGGCGGAGGTCTGACGTGTACAGTTGCTTGTAAGCCCTGTAATTCGCCATTACCTTAAAGACGTAACCTTTGGTCTCCGAGAATCCGACTTCCGAAGCGAGGAGGCCGCCGTCCGTGTGTCCCGAACGCTTGAGCCAGCGCGCGACGTTGTCTTCGCCGCCGTTGTAAGAAGCGATGACCGCTTCCGGCAGGTCTGGAAAGAGGCGCGAC
>DASWRG010000084.1:0-74458 GCA_036403295.1 Pyrinomonadaceae bacterium | reverse complement strand
CGGCTGCTCCGGCTCCGGCGATTCGGTGAGCGATACTCCGGCGGAGCGTTCGGCTGCGTTCGGCTGTCCGTCGGGACGCAACACCTGCACCAGCGCAGGCAACGATCCGATTGAGAACTTCATGGACTACACGGACGATTCTTGCATGTACAAATTCACCTCCGGCCAGTCGGCGCGGATGGACTCGCTGACGCTTCAATATCGCGGGCTGTAAAAAGCATTGCGCGAAGTGTTGATGAAAAGAGGACGCATACAATGTGCGTCCTCTTTTTTTATTCGCAGGAATAATTACGATAACGTCAGTTCGAGATAAGCAAGAGAAATTCAAAGAGCCTGCGACAGCAGGCGGCCAGAGTGTAGCCCCATGCGAGAGCATGGGGTCACGTCACATCAGATTCTAAAGAGCCTGCGTGAGCAGGCGACAGATGAGAGGCAAAGCAAGCATCTATCGCCTGCTCACGCAGGCTCAATCTCTAATTTGGCTGTGTCCCCACGCTGACGCGCGGGGCTACACGCTCTCGCCTGCTTGCGCAGGCTCTTTGAAGTCTTTACATCGAACTGACGTTAGAAGAGCAGTCCGGCCTGCATGTAAGGGAAGGGAATGTGCTCGGCTTCGCGTCCGGCTTCGTGCAGAGTTTCGAGCATGCGACTCGCGCCGTGATAGTTGAGCGAATGAATGATAATCGTCGCCTCGCGCTGGATGTCAGGATGAGAGGCGAGCCATGCCGCGACGGCGTAACCCGTCCGCTCGTCATCCGGCTCGTCGAAAAAGTAATGCTCTTCCAGCAAATCATGGTCGAGCAGAATCACTTTGTACTCACGCTCTAACAGCCACCGGAAAGCCTGCCCGACATCACACGTCACATCCAACTCGTCGTCGGCAAACTTCCGCCGAAACCACAAGCAGCGTACCTCATCATCTTCGACGATTAGAATCCGCATATCCTTTGGGCATTACTGCTTTTTACCTTCGGCCTGCTGCAACTCCGCGAGCGTTTTCTTCAGAGCTTCGAGCTTTTGCCCGGCCTCGCCGAACTTGCCCTCTCTGGAAAGCCTTTCGTAGTCAGCGAACTCCGCATTGGCGCGATCAATCAATGGCTGCGCGCCCTGCGGGAGCCCGTTCGCCGTGGAGGCAGGCGCGCCCTCTTTCTTTTCGGCGTTCTGCGCCACAGGCGGCTCAGCTTTCTTCTCATCCGCAGGTTTCGCTTCGCCGAACAGATTGGTCATCGCCTCCGCGAAGCTCGCGCCGTAGGCCAGCTTCTCCTGTGTCGCCAGCACGACGATTCGCAGCTCGGGCATCGGGCTGCTCTCGGCTTGCAGATAAATCGGCTCGACGTAGAGCAAGCCGCGACCGATTGGAATGACGAGCAGGTTGCCGCGCAGGACTTTCGAGCCTTGCTGATTCCAGAGCGTCAGTTGCGATGAGAGCTGCGCGTTCTGGTCTATGCGCGCGGCGATCTGAAGCGGGCCGTCAACGATTCTGGAGGTCGGAAAATTGTAGACGAGCAATGAGCCGTAATTCGCGCCGTCGCTACGTCCGGCCATCCAGCCGATCATGTTATTGCGACTCACGGGAGTGAAAAGCACGATCTCGACGAACTCGGTCGCCGACTGCTCGCCCGGCAGTTGCATGAGGACGAAGTACGGCTCAAGCGGCTCTGCCTGCTGCTGCTTGTCTTTGCCGACAGTGCTCTGGCGCGCGACGCTCCAGGCGTCTTCGCGCTGGAAAAAAACTTTCGCGTTCTGCGTGTGATAGAGGCTATAAACTTCGCCCTGCGTGCGAATGAAAGTTTCAGGATAACGAACGTGCGCCCGCACATCCGCAGGCATCTCGCTCGCATCATGAAAGAGCGCGGGAAAGGTTCTGCGCCAGGAGTTAACCAGAGGGTCTTGCGCGTCGAAGATATAAAAATTGACCGTTCCGTTGTAAGCGTCAATCGTCGCCTTGACGCTGTTGCGCATGTAGTTGACGCTCACATTTCCGGCATCGTGATGCCGCGAGTACGGATAAGTCGAAGATTCCGTGTAAGCGTCAATCATCCAGATGAGGCGTCCGTCATCAGTCACGACCAGATAAGGGTCGTTATCATAAATGAGAAACGGAGCAACTTCGCGCACTCTCTCGCTTATGTTGCGACGCATGAGGACGCGGCTCTCCGGCGTGATGTCGTCCGAAAAGGGAAGCTTCGACATGTCGCCGAGCGTCCATGCGATTAGGAGACGACGCAAGCTTGAGCCGATTGAGACGCCGCCCGTGCCCTGATAAACGGTCGTCTGATTGGCTTCGCCCTGCGGATAGTCAAACTCCTTCTGCCGCGTCTTCACATAAACGGGCGTGTCCGTCTTCTGCCCGTAATAGATTTCCGGGCGCGTGATTTTTATCTCGGGCGCGCTCGCTTGAATGGGCATGTCCGAGAGGAGAAAGCGCGGCATGCCTTCCGGCGTGAAGCCGTTCGAGGTGTTCATCGTCGCGCCGTAGCCGTGCGTGAAAATAAAGCGTTCGTTAATCCAGTTGCGCGATTGCGCGGGCAGCGCATTGATGTCAAGCTCGCGCGCCGCGACCATCATCTGTTGCGTCTCGCCGCCGACCTTGTAACGGTCGACATCCACGTCCGGGAAATCATAATAGGTTCGTATCTGTTGAATCTGGTCGAGCGTGGCTTGCAAAGCTCGCCAATCCCACAAGCGTATGTTGTTGACGGTCGCGCGATTGTTATTGATGTCGAGCGCGCTCGTTTCCGGCTCAGCCTCAAAGCCGCGCGATTCGACGCCCTCCAGATGAAAGGCTCTGCGCGTCCATTCGATGTTGTGTTCGATGTAAGGCGTTTCGCGCCCAAGCTGATTGGGCTTGACGATAAAGCTCGTCACGTAGCCGGGAATCAAGAGTCCCGCGACGATGTAAACCGCGACGGGCAGCGCGAGCGCAATCAGTATCAAGCGCAAACGCTTCTGCTTCAGAGCGTTGACGAGGACGATGACGGCGGCGGCGGCGAGCGCGATGGCGACGACGACCAAGCCCGGCAACAGGTAGTTGGCTTCCGTGTAAGTGACGCCGGAGAAAATCTCGTGATCGTCCCACAGGAAAGTGTAGCGCGACAGATAAACCTGAGCCGCGAGCGCGAGCAGCACGCCAGCGAGCGCGAAAGAGACAGCCGCATACGCTGTCGCCCGCGCAGTTTGAGTGGCAACGAATCTCTGCTCCTTCTTCTGCGGCACGGTCAGCAGCGCGTAGACAATCGTCGCGCAGAGCATGATAAAAGCCAGCGCCGTCAACCACGAAACAGTCATCTGATAGACGGGCAGCGAGAAGAGATAAAAGCCGACGCTCTTGCCAAAGATGGGATCGCTGCCCTGCGTTGGCGCTTGATTCAGATAGAGCGCGAAAGCTTGCCACTCCTCGCTCATCCCGAGTCCGTAAATGACCGCGAAGATTGCTCCCACAATCCACGCGAGCGGTCGCAGGAAACGCGCCGGATCAATCGTCATCTGCTGATTGTTGATAATGACTGTGCGGCGTTCGAGCGCGGTCGAGGCGAAGGCGCGTTCGAGCAGCCAGAAGCCCGCGCGCAAGAGAGCGATGGTCAGAACTGCGAAGATGAGAAACAGCAGGAGTTTCAAGCGAAACGTGTACCAGTAGACCGACGCAAAGCCGAGCGAGCCGAACCACAACGACTCGACGTAAATCGAGATCGAGCTAAAGAGCGCAATCACGATTGCGACAATCACAAAAATTATCAGGCGCAGGCCGCGCCGCTTCTTCGGACGCAGAGGCTCGATGTGTATGACTTGATCGTCCAAATCAATAGGGGGAAGATTTTCGCTCATGTCGCTTAGCATACGCCGAAGAGGTTCAAGGTTCAAAGTTTAAGGTTCAAGGTTGAAAGACAGAGGCCGTGTCTTCACCTTGAACTTTGAACCTTGAACCTTGAACCTTTATTATTCATTCACAGACATGAGCATCAAACCTTTTCGCGCAGCTCTCATTCTTCTCGTCATCATCATCGCGGTCGCAGGCGTGGTCTTAATCCTACGCCGGATAAGAAAACAGAAGCCGCCCGCTCCGCTCAGCGAGGTCTTGACGGTGGCGGGCGCGAGCGGCGGCGCGGCGCGTTTCACAGAGCCGTTCGGCGTCGCCGTCGCAAATGATGGGGCAATCTACGTGACGGATGGAGACGCCGGAAAACTCTGGCGTATCAAACCGGATGGAAGCTCAAGCGTCATCGCCGAAAATCTTGAGACGCCTTCAGCCGTCGCCCTCGCGCCCGACGGCTCGCTCGTGCTCGCGGAAACAGGCGCGCACGTCATACGCCGCGTTTATCCGTCCGACGGGCGAAACGAAATCGTCGCGGGCATCAATGGACGCGCGGGATATACGGATGGCAACGCATCGCAAGCTTTGTTCAATGCCCCGGTCGGCGTGGCGGTCGCGGGCGACGGCAGTATCTTCGTCGCGGACACATACAATGATCGAATCCGCGCTCTTGATAAAGATGGAAACGTGCGGACGGTTGCGGGCGGCGAGGCTGGCTTTGCGGACGCAGACGCGGGAGCAGATGCTCGCTTTGACACTCCTTGCGGAATCGCCGTCGCTCCTGACGGTGCATTGATCGTCGCGGACACCGGCAACGAACGCCTGCGCCGCGTCGAGCTGAGCGGCAGCGTGCGAACGATTGCCGGAACGGGCGAGCGCGTGAGCGAGGATGGAGCTTTGACTGCGGCTTCATTCAACAGGCCGATGGGCGTCGCTGTTGATAAAGACGGAAAGATTTATGTGGCGGATACCGGAGGCTCTGCTTTGCGCATTTGTGAAATGACTCCAACGGCGCAAGTCTCGACGCTGGCCGGAGGCTTCGGCTTTCAGGATGGACAGCTTGAAAATGCGCGTCTCAATCATCCGTCCGGCATCGCGCTCGCGCCTGATGGAACGATTCTTTTCACTGACACGGGAAACAGAATCGTTCGCGCCGTCGTGGGCGCAGGCAGAGAGCGCGGCAGGCTTCTCGCCGCCGACGCAGTGTCGCCGCTCATTCCGACAGCCGAAGAGATGCGCCGCGCAGCCCAGCCGCGTTGGCCTTACGAGCCGCCCGACCGCTCGCGCGAGATCGCCGCGACCTTCGGAGAGATACGCGGCGCGCTGACGGAAGATAACAAAGAGGCTTACTTTCATAACGGCCTCGACATACCGGGAGCTTACGGCGAGAAAGTTCGCGCGGTTCGCACTGAGCGAATTTTGAATCCGCTTCCCATCGAAGATGTCGGCACGGCGCGCGAGCGCATACGCTTTCCCACGCTCGGCTACATACACCTGCGCGTCGGCAGAGACGTGAACGACCGCGTGCTTGATGGAGCCAAATTTCTCATAGTGCGCGACGGCGAAGGCAAAGTCGCGCGCGTGCGCGTGCGGCGCGGGACGCGATTTGAGGCGGGCGAAGCCATCGGCACGCTCAATAATCAATATCACGTACACTTGATTGCGGGAACGGTTGGAATGGAATACAACGCGCTCGCCGCGCTCGAACTGCCGGGCATCAAGGACACTGTCGCGCCGACGATTGAAAAAGACGGCGTGAGATTTTTCGATTCCGCCTGGCGAGAGCTTCATGCGAGTAAAGCTAATGAGCGTTTGACGATTGAAGGCGATGTGCGAATCGTCGTCCGCGCTTACGATCAAATGGACGGCAATGCCGCGCGGCGTCGCCTGGGAATTTATCGTTTGGGTTATCAAGTGCTCGACGCAAACGGGACGCCCGCGCCCGGTTTCCAAGAGCCGCTCGTGACCATCTCTTTCGAGAGCCTGCCGCGCGATGAAGCGATGGCGCAGTTAGCTTACGCCTCTGGCAGCCGTGCGGGCGCGACGGGCGAAACCATCTTCGCTTACATCGTGACGGACATCGTGCGCGACCGTGAAGCGAAAGCGGATGTCTGGGCTTCATCAAAACTCGCGGCGGGCGATTACATCGTGCGCATCTTCGCGGAAGATTTTTTCGGCAACCGTACGACGCGCGACACGCCCGTGCGCGTAATCTCGGCAAGATGAGAAAACGGCTTTGCCACAGAGCACACAGAGGGCACAGAGGAATCTCAAATCTCAAATCTGAAATTTGAAATCTCTAATTCTCTGTGTGCTCTGTGTCCTCTGTGGCTATTTCTTGTTATATTAAAAGCACGGAGGAGATGATTTTTATGAAGCTCACGAAAAAACTGCGCGCCATCACAGTCAGCATAACTCTCATCGCGGTTTCACTGGCTCTGCCATTTGCGACGACCGGAGCGGGCGCGGATAGTAAATCATCTTCATCGGCCATCCGCGTCGCGCCGCCCGCGCCCGCCATCACGGACGAGGCGCGACTGGCGGAACTCTCTGCGCGTCGCTCACGCGTCGCAGAGAAGATCGGGCCGACCGGCATCCTCATTCTCTTTAGCGGAGAGCCGCGCGTCTACACCAATGATGTGGATTACGAGTTTCGTCAGGAGAACAATCTTTATTATCTGACGATGCTCAAGCAGAAGGGCGCGACGCTCGTGATGATGCCGGGCAACACGCAGACGCCTGAGATTCTGTTTCTGCCGAAACGCGACCCGTCAGCCGAAACGTGGACGGGGCACATGTACAGCCCCGAAGAAGCGCAGAAAATTTCCGGCGTCCCGGAAATCTGGGAGGCGGGCGAGTTTGAGCCTTTCATGCGCGCCGTGCGAGCGCGCCAGCCATATCGCCCGCAAGCCGCCGCGCTCTTGATGCAGGGAAGGGCTACTACTGTGTCGAGCACGACTGCGGCCAGCCCGCGCCCCGTCACTCCGCCCGTCCCGCAATCCGCGCAGACGACCGACGCCGCCAAAGCTGCCACGCCCGCCAATCCTGTGTCGGGCAAGTCTCCAACCAATCTGGCGACGGCCAATGCCAACGCCGCGACGCCGCAGGCCGCTCCGGCTCAAACAAACTCGCAGACGCCGCAGGCCAGCACGGTCGGCAACGCCGCCGCGACTCCTGCGACGAACGCGACTCCGAGCGGCTATGAAACTCTCTACACGGCAGCCTCGCAGGGCGCAGCCGAGCTTTATCTTTTGCTGCCGCGCGACACGGAGAGCCGCGAGTATAAGCGCGAACAAACTTTCGCCTCGCAATGGGCGATGACTTCGAGCGGCTACAGCATACATGACGCGTGGCCTATCTTTACGGAGATGCGCCTCAAAAAATCGCCGATGGAGTTGCAGTTCATGCAACACGCGATAGACATCACGGGCGAAGCTCTCGGTCGCGCGATGGCCGTCGCCGGACGCTCCGCGTGGGAATACGAGGTCGAAGCTCAGGTCGATTATATTTTCAAACTACGCAACGCGGACAACTGGGGCTATCCCTCTATCGTCGGCTGCGGGCCGAACGGGACGACTCTGCACTACGAGGAATCGCAAGGTCGCGTCACGACGGGCGATTTGCTCCTGATGGATGTCGGCGCGGAGTATGAACATTACTCTGCGGATGTGACGCGCACGTTTCCCGTCAACGGAAAATTCACGCCCGCGCAGGCGGACATTTATAACATCGTCTTCGCGGCTCAGGAGGCAGCCGCGCGCGCCATGCGCCCCGGCGCGACGTTGACGGATGTGCACAACGCTTCGGCGGCAGTCATCAAGGACGGACTTTTAAAGCTCGGATTGATTACGGATAAAAGCTCGAACCAGTATCGCATCTGGTTCATGCACGGCAACTCGCACTTCTTAGGCATGAACGTGCATGACGTTGGAATGCGCGGGACGAAGCTCGAAGTGGGCATGACGTTTACGAATGAGCCGGGCATTTACGTGCGCGAAGACGCGCTCGACTATCTGCCCAAAACGCCTGAGAACGAACAGTTCATCGCCGCCGTGCGTCCGGCCTTCGAGAAATACAAGAATATCGGAGTGCGTATCGAAGACGACATGCTCATCACGCCGGACGGCCCGAAGTGGATGACCGCCGCCATCCCGCGTACCATCCCCGACATCGAAGCTTTTATCGCCCGCGCCTCGCGTGAGTTGAAAGTGAGCCGCCTCAGTGGCAATCCGTTTGAGCGTCAGGCGCGGCAGATACCTTCCTTGCTAACATGGAGTTTCAAAGAGAGAAGTTGAATGCTATACTGACCTCATTCTGACTTAAAGGCGCAGTTCAACGTGCCTGACACGCCATCGTCCGGCGTGCTTTCGCAATATCAGTTCGGAGCCTCTTTCAAGGTCTATCCTTGTAGTAAAGTTGGAAGCTTTCTGCTCGAAGTCATCCGGCTGCCTTCGTCCCGACGAAATATTTCATCGCTTTGTATCATTAACAATTAGAAAACAAGTTTACCTGACTACGGAGTGAGACCTATGCCCCTAAGAATCACTGACGGTATTCCCCTCAACCCGCAACCTGCGCCGCCCCATCCTCCGGTACACGGACTGATTCTGACAAATGCGGCGGTTCAGCCCGACGCGGCGCAGAATAATCCTTTGCCCATCGCTCCCGTCCCGCAAAAAGAGAGGTTATGGTGCTGGACGGCGTGTATGGAGATGGTCTTGAACAGCAACGGAAATTCCGAACCGCCTGAGCGACAATGCTCGATTATTTCTAAAATACCTCTGTTAAATGCCGCAAATTGCTGCGGTCAGGAGGATGTTTTTGCAGGTAAATCCCTCGCGGCGAAAGATATGCAGACCGCCTGGAGCTTGTTCGGCATTCAGGCCACTCCGCACTTGAAGTCGCCCGTCAGCACAGGCCAAATCGGCTTTGACGACGTGAAGACGGAGATTCAGGAAAAACGTCCGATTGAGGTCGCCGTCCGTTGGTTTGAAGGCGGCAGCCATGCCCTGATTATCAAAGGCTTCGGGCAGATCGGCGG
Source organism: Pyrinomonadaceae bacterium (assembly GCA_036403295.1). Taxonomy (GTDB): domain Bacteria; phylum Acidobacteriota; class Blastocatellia; order Pyrinomonadales; family Pyrinomonadaceae; genus JACMLC01. The sequence continues at coordinate 65,606 of DASWRG010000084.1, read as the reverse complement.
TCGCCCCTCCGTCTGGATTAACGATCCTTTACTCAACAAGAGCCTTCTCAGCGCGCGGGGAGGCGAAGGCCAGATACTCTTTAGCGAGCTGAAGACGGCGAACAATTACGGCAAGTGGGTTGGCACTTGGACAGGATTAAAAAAATGACAAGCACAATTCAACCGGACACACTGGCGAAAAATGACTTGGAGCAGATAGCTCACACCTTAACGCCGTGGCTGGATGCCGCCACAGTCCGCAAGCTCATCTCTGCCGCAGAGGGCGCGGACTCCTCTAAGAAAAAGCCGGTCACCGAGACACACACCTTCGCCAGTCCGACGATACGCAATGCCGCGCCCCCGTCATTCGCGTTGGAAGAGACTTTTGCTCTCTACCGGCTCGGCGCAAAATCAATCGCCGGAGCTATCGGCTCCGAGATAGACATTAAGGATTTAGCGATAGACACTTCGCGCTGGCATCATCAGATAAAAGTTGATAGCCAGCCGGTAGCTTTCGCGCGCACGTGCGCTTCTGAAAAGGCAGGGAGTTTTGAAACCTGCCAGTTGTTTGTCTCCGATGTCTCAGGGGCTATTGATGACGCCATCGCGTGGATTGATAAATACGAGGCGGCTCATCCTGAATATGCTGAGACAGAGCCATTGGCGCGGCTGCTGGTCGTGCCCGCTTTCAATGTGCTGGCTCTCTGGCTCTGGAAGCGAAAAATCGGGCAGAGCGATCTGCTCGTCATAGATGCTCTGCCGGAGCTGGATGGACTGAAGGGCAATCAATTGCTCAGCTCGGCGGAATTTCTCAAAGCTTTTGAAGGACACTCTCCCATCGCCGGAGTTGCTTTTGATGATGACGACGATCCGGTGGAAGAGAATGAAGATGTAGTCGCGTACCATGATTCCAGCTATGACCCTGGTAATACAGCTTCTGAAGGAGATCAAATTATGTCGGACCAAGAAAACAGCGCCAGCCCTGACGCCAACGCAGCGGCCGCTTCCGATAAAAAAATCTTTGATATACCCGACGTGCAAGGTGAGGCCGCGCTTTTTTTGGGCTATATCTATAGCGCGACGAGGTCGAAAGGCGCTATCGAAGAAGGTGCGCGCCCGGCTGGCGAGGGCGGCCCCGGAGAGCCGCTTTATTCGGCCTACGTGTTTCCCTATGCGCCGCCGGAAGAACCGGCAGGCGGCGCGGATAAGGCTGAGGGGCCGAATAAGGAACAGCCGCTTTTCGTCGCCTACGTTTTTCCATACTTTGAGCCGACCGAAGTCGATCTGGGCGGCGGAAAGGCCGGCGGACAGGCCGCGCTGGGCGGCAAGCATGGACATACGCTCTTCTACGGTAAAATCATGTCATTTATCGCGGGTAAGAGCGACGATGGAGCTGATGACGGCGGCAACGCCTGATGCGTTTGCCGGGCAACTCACCGGATACAGCGCAAAGCGGATTCAAGGTAAAGAGAGCGGGCTGATCTTCAAGCGAAGATTAGCCCGCGTTTTTTTTATGACGAGCCGAAGTTTTACCAGCCGACTTAACCTGTGATGTTGAACTGGCATCATATTCGTGTTAGATAACTGCTTCATTAAAAGTTTACGCCACCGGGCGTAAGCCGCCGCGTCAAGTCTGCCGGTTCGCGTGGATGCCTTTGTTCACTGATCTGGCTCTTTAATCTAACGGCAAACTCCGCATCAGAGTCACAGCAACCTGGGCACAGGCTGCGAGCGTTGAAATCCCTTTATGCTGAACCCTGCACGAAAGCTCCGCCTTCTCTCGCTTCCACTGGCCGCGCTCTTCACGCTCGTCTGCCTGCATGGAGCGGTCGCGCGCGCCGCGGCCAATCCGGGCAATAATTGCGCGGAGGCTCAAAAGATTATTGAAGAGGCGGAGAGCCTGCGCGCCGAATGGAAGATTGACGCTTTGCGCGAGGCCATCAAAAAATATGAGACGGCGCGCGCGTGCTGGCAAGCCGCCGGAGAGCCTGCGCGCGAGGCCGACGCCCTCAAAGAGGCTGGCGATGTCTATTTCATTCTGAGCGACTACGCGCACGCGCGTGAGAGTTATGATGAGACGCTGAAGCTCAGAAAGAGCACCGGCGAGCGACAGAAAGAGGCTGAGGCTGCGAACGATCTCGGCGCGGTCTACACTTATCTGGGCGATTACGAAAAAGCTAATGAGAATATCCGGTACGCGCTCGCCTTGAGCCGTGAGACGGGAGACAGAACCGTCGAAGCGCGCGCACTCAACAGCACAGGCTTCGTCTCTTACATGCAGGCGGATTTGACTCAAGCTTTAGCGCAGTTCGCACAGGCGCAAACGATAGCCGAGAGTTTGCCGGATCATCTTCCGCTCGCGGAAGTGCTGCTCAATATCGGCTATGCCCGGAATGACATCGGAGAACTCGAAGTCGCGCTCAAGTTTTACGAGCAGGCATTGCCTCTGTGGCAGGAGGCGCATCATCAGCGCGGAGTGGCGCGCACCTTGAGCGCCATCGGAGGCGCGTATGTCGCGCTCGGCGAAAGCGAAAAAGCGCGTGAGCATCATCAGCAGGCATTGCAGATCGCCAGAGAGATGGGCGATGTCGAAGGGCAGGCGATTATCCTCACCGGACTCGGCTACACATACGAATCGCTGGGCGACCTTGAGCGTGCGCGCGATCTGTACCTGCAAGCTTTGGAGAACTTTCGCGGCGCGGGCAACGTCGCCGGAGAGGCGCAGTCGAGTCAGTACGTCGGTGATATTTACAGACAGCTCGGCCAGAACGAGCAGGCGCATGATTACTACCTGAAATGCCTCGACATCAGCCGCCGCATCAAAGACCGGATGTTGGAGGCTCTGGCTCTGAACAGCATCGGCTTGAGCGCGCAGGCGATGGGCAAGACGAAGGACGCGCTCGATAATTTCAATCGGGCGTTCTCCATTTATCAGTCTAAAGGTAACCGACGCGCCGAAGCCATGACGCTCGATAATCTGGGCGTGCTGTTCGACGCGCAGGACGCGCGCCCGAAAGCTTTGAGCTATTACGAGCAGGCTTTACCTCTCGCGCAAGAGACGGGCGACCGCGCCCTCGAAGTCTTGACCAGAGGTCACGTCGCGCAGCTTGAGCGTGACGCCGGTCATTATCAGGAGGCGCGCGCGCAGCTCGAAGCCTCTTTGAAAATTATTGAGACCCTGCGCGCCAAAGTCGTCAGCCCGGACTTGCGCAGCTCATACCTGGCCTCAGTCCGCGAGCATTATGAGCTTTACATAGACGTGCTGATGCAGATGCACAAAGAGCATCCCGAACAGAAGCTTGATGTCGCCGCTTTAAAAGTCAGCGAGCAGGCGCGGGCGCGCAGCCTCCTAGACCTCCTGGTCGAAGGGCACGCGAATATTCGTCAGGGAATCTCGCCCGAGCTGCTTGAACAAGAGCAATCGCTTCAGCGTAAACTCGACGGGCTGGCCGCGAAGCAGATGAAGCTTCTCGGCGGTCAACATTTCGCCGAAGATGTCGCCGCGCTCGATAAAGAGATTCGTGATTTGAATGGCGAGTATGAACAGCTCGAAACGCGTATCAGAGAGCAAAGCCCGCGTTACGCCGCGCTGACGCAGCCGCAGCCCGTTGACATTGAAGAAGTCCAGCGACGAATTTTGGACGACAAAACGCTCCTGCTTGAATATGTGCTCGGTCATGAGCGAAGCTATCTCTGGGTGATCGGCAAAGCTGAGGTTTCAAGTTACGAGCTGCCCGCAGGCACGATGATCGAAGAGTCCGCGCGCCGCGTCTATCAATTGCTGCTGGCCTATCAACCCGCGCCGGGCGAAACCGCAGCTCAACGTGAGGCGCGCGTTGAGCAGACGGACGGCCAATACTGGTCGCAGGCCGCAGCTTTGAGCAAGCTCATCCTTGAGCCTGCCGCGAGGCAGTTGGCGGACAAGCGTCTGCTCGTCGTCGCAGACGGAGCTTTGCAGTACGTTCCTTTCGGAGCTTTGACGATTCCGGAAAATGGAAATCAAAACGCGGGGGCAGGAGAATCAAACAGCGCGGCAGACCCGAAGCCATTGATGCTCGAACACGAGATCGTGAATCTGCCTTCAATGACCACGCTGGCCGTCGTGCGCCGCGAAGTCGAAAATCGTCAGCCGTCGCCAAAGGCCGTCGCGGTCTTTGCCGATCCCGTCTTTGAAAAAGATGACCCGCGTGTGCAGAGAGCGGCAGGCGCGGACGCGTCCGGCGACGAGTCGTCTCAGGCCGCAGAGCTGCAACAGGCTCTTCGCGATATTGACCCGACGCAGGGAAAGCACATTCCGCGTCTGCTCAACTCGCGCGCCGAGGCCGAAAAGATTATGTCGCTCGTGCCGGGCGGCGCGGGATTCAAGGCTCTGGGATTCGAGGCCACACGAACACAGGCGATGAATCTCGACCTCAAGCAATATCAGATTATCCACTTTGCCACGCACGGCATCTTGAACAGCGTGCATCCTGAGCTTTCGGGAGTCGTGCTATCTTTGATGGATGAAACGGGACACCCGCAAGACGGATTCCTGCGTCTGCGCGACATTTACAATTTGAGCTTGCCGGTCGAGCTGGTCGTCCTGAGCGCGTGCAACACGGGCCTGGGCAAAGATGTCAGAGGCGAAGGACTCGTCGGCCTGACGCGCGGCTTTATGTACGCCGGAGCTTCGAGCGTGATGGCGAGTTTGTGGAAGGTTGACGACGAGGCGACCTCCGAATTGATGGGACGTTTTTATCAGGAGCTGCTCAAGGACGGACGCACGCCTGCGGCTGCGCTCAGAGAGGCGCAGGCCGCGATGTGGAAACAGAAGCGTTGGCGCGCGCCATATTTCTGGGCCGGGTTTGTCCTGCAAGGCGAGTACAACCGAAGCGTCCGCGTCAATTCGGACGAGCGCGGCAAGTATCGCGCGGGCATCATGGCGGGCGCGCTCCTGCTCGTTCTCTCTGCGGCGGGATTCTATATTTTCAAGCGAACGCGAAAGGGAACGCGAGCCGCCCGGGCGGCGCAATGATTCTCTCTTCGTCAGAGAGAAACGATAACCCTCTGGTTGATTCACCCCAATGAAGACGAAATGGTTCTTGAGTAAGGAAGCCTTCGACCGCTTGCTGGCCTGGCTTGATGCTGACCGCGAACGCGCCGCCGCCAAGTACGAGCGCATCAGGCGCAGTCTCATCAAAATCTTTGCCTGTCGCGGCTGTCCGGAGGCTGAGGATTTGGCTGACGATACGTTTAACCGCGTCGCCAGGAAAGTAGATGAGATCGCCGCCACTTACGCCGGAGACCCCGCGCTCTACTTTTACGGCGTGGCGCATAATGTTCATTTAGAATATTTGAGAAAAAAACTACGTCAGACGCCGCCGCCGCTGCCGCCGCCAGTGCAAAACGACGAGCCGGGGGCTGAATATGAATGTTTGGAAAGCTGCATACAGCAATTGCCGCCCGCCAGCCGCGAACTGGTCTTGGAGTATTATCAGGAGGAGAAGCAGGCCAAGATAAATCACCGCAAACAGCTTGCCGAACGACTCGGAATCGCGCTCAATGCCTTGAGAATACGGGCATATCGGATTCGCCTGACCCTACAGGAGTGCGTGCAGGATTGCGTCATGCAGAAATCTATGTGAAATGAATATGCGCGTCAGGCAATAATATATAGAGACCTCTCAGACGGGAAGAGGCGACTGATGGAATCCGACGATAAGGAGCAAGTTATTTTACGTCAATACTTACTAGGCGAGCTTTCCGCTGAAAGCTGTCAGCGAGTCGAAGAGCGACTGCTGACCGACGGCGATTTCCTCGAAGAACTGTCGATAACGGAAGAAGAGCTGATAGATCAATATCTTAGCGGCGAGCTGGTCGCGCCTGAAACCGGGCGGTTTGAAGCCTATTTTCTGGCGATTCCTGAACGCCGCCGGAAGCTCGCGTTTGCCAGAGCTTTCAAAAAATATGTCGCCGTCGCCGCAGATATAGAAGTCCCAAAATTCAAGCCGGCTCCTCCTCCCCGACGAAGAATCTTTCCAGCCATTCTGAATTTTCGCAATCCTCTGGTCAGTTATTCACTGGCCGCAGCCCTCCTGCTCCTCATTGGCGTCGCCGCGTGGCAGATTATCAAGAGCGGGCGGCTCAAAAACCCTTCAGAGATGCATGTGATCACAGTCGTGCTGACGCCGGGCGCGGTTCGCGCAGAGGGCGAGATGAAGAGGCTCACCCTTCCGCCTCAGACTGACGCTGTGAATTTGCAGCTTGAGATAGCGCAAGGCGATTATCAGAGCTATCGCGCGATTCTTCTGACGGATGAGGGACGCGAGGCGTTCACACAGACCGACCTCAAAGCTCAAACGGTAAATAACAGCCGCGTCATCAGCTTCACCATCCCCGCCAAAAATTTATCGCGTGGAGATTATCAGGTGAAACTGAGCGGTCAATCGTCTGCCAATGAGCCTGAAGAGATCGCCAGCTATACTTTCCGCGTTTCGCAATAAAATCTCGCGCAAAGGCGCAAAGGCGCAAAGAAGATGACGCTAAGCTGTTGAATGCCATTTGCTCTTTGCGCCTTTGCGCGAGATTGTTTTGTAAAATGTTTCGACGAACGGATGAAATATTTCGACTGTTAAGGTCATATCAAGATAGGAGAACGACTCAGATGAGGATTCTTTGTATCGAGTCGTTCGGGAGAGCTAATAATTCCCCTTCTGCTCTTTATCACAGTTACGCCACGCTTGATTCTTCTCACCCCACGATTCCTCACCAACATCTCTTCGATTGGGAGTCGAAAATGCGAGCGCATCATTCATAACTTAAAGCCTCGACCGCGTCCTGTCGTGCGGCTCGAAGCGCCGGATAGAGCGCGCCGATAGTGCCGCCCAAAAGCCCTACGCCGAGCGCAACCAGAATCCAGCGCGGCTCGACCTCTATGCTCAGGGAGGTGGCGCGCATGATGGCAAAGCGCGCGGCCAGCGTTAAGAGCACGCCCGTCGCCACGCCCAGGATGCTGACCAGCAGAGCCTCCTGCTCAATCGCCCATGCGATTGAGGCTTTCGACATTCCCAAAGATTTCAGAATGCCAATCTGCCGCGTGCGCTCGGTGACGGTCGTGTACATCGCCAGCAGGATGACGAGCAGGCTGATGGCCGCCGCGATGGCGACGACGACGTTGATAAAGACGTTGAGCGCGGGCACGCTCGAAACATAAAGCTCCTGTAGCTCGCTCGTGAAGATAATCTGATCGTCCGGGAATTTTTCTCTGAGGCGAGCCGCGACCGCCTCTTTCTCCTGCGGGTTATCGCAGGCGACGAGCACCGCCGAGCAATGATCTTCGCCGCCGAGCTGTTCCTGCATCGTTGTGAGCGGAATCTTGATGCGACCGCCGCCCGGCGGCTCGTAAATGCCGACGATGCGAAAAGGTCTCTCGTACAGCACGACCGTGTCGCCGACTCTGGCGTTGCGGTCTTTCTGCCAGACCGTGTCCACCATCGCTTCGTCGCCGCTTCCCGTAAATTTCGTCCCCTCCTTAATCGTCAAACCCGTGAGCGCGGCATACTGTTCAAAAGGAATGCCTTCGACGAGGCGACTGCCGAAGCCTTTATCGCTTTTCACGACGCTCTGGCCGATAGGCACGGCGGCTTTGACTCCGGCGACGCGCGCGATCTCGTCGGCGCGCGAGACCGGCAGCGTGAAGGGCTGCGCGCCAGAAAAGCTAAACGTGCCCGAAGAGCGAATCATGATCTCCGCGCCGATATTGGCTTCGCGCTTTCCGCGCTCGCGCAAGACTCCGTGCGCGAGGCCGACCGTGAAGACGATCAGCAGCACGCCGACGGCGATTCCCAGCACGCTCACAAACGTGCGCGCGGGTCTGTGCATCATGTTCGAGAAAACGAGGCTATCCATAATTTTTCTCAGGCGCGGGCTTCTGTCCGTCAAGTGTCGCGCGCCGTGCGGGACTGTCCGCCAGGCCAGAATCACCAGCCCGACCGCCGTCCAGAAAACGATTCCGGCTTTACGCACGAGCGCGAGCGTGACGCCGGTCGCGGCCAAATAACCGAGCGTTTGCAGCACGATCTCTGTGCCGCCCTCATAAACGCCAATCGTGCCCGGCACAAAGCCGAAGACGAAGTTGATGACTTTGGTCAGCGACTCGATGACATAGGCCGCCTGCACGTCAGCTTTGAGTCCGAGCATGCGAAGCGTGACGTAAACTTCCAGCACGCTCGACGCGTGAGCGACGAAGTTGATGCCGAGCATCGCAAAGAATGCGCCGCGCCGGTGCGTGTAAAAATCATAGACCTTCGATTCGAGCGAGTAAATTTGATTGCGCCGCGAGGTCAGCATCTTCGGATGAATCCCAAACGCCGCGAGGCGATCAATCACCCACGTCAGCAGCATCACGCGTCGCTGCGCGGCCAAGAGCACCGCGAGCACTCCTAAAAAGGCGCACACCGCGATGATTAAAAGCACATACCGCACGACCATCGGCAGGTCGTATGCTCCGAGCATCACGAGCGCGCCGCTCAGAATGAACACGCCGACCGACAGGTTGTACAGAATATTATCTACGACGAGGGCTGGAACTCCGTGCGCGAGCGGAACTCTGCGGCGCAGGAGCGCGATCTTCGTGGCTTCGCCGAGGAGCGGGCCGGTGAAGGTCAGAAAGCTAATGGCCTCGCCTCCGAGCCGGACGGCGAAGGCGTGACGAAAGTTAAAATCTCTGTGTTCGGGCGCAACCGAAAGACTCATCGCTATCGTGCGAAAGACGTGGCGCAGGCCGTTGATGGCGAGGATGGCGAAGAAGCCGAGACCGATGCGTCCCAAGGCGTCGAAGATCGGCTGGACGCCGACGCGGTGTATGACGTAGACGAGCAGCGCGAGGCCGAGCAAGAAAGCGACGGCCTGTAGCCAGATGATTTTGCGTCTCGCGCTCTTTGTGTCTGACGGCTCGTCCGCATCAGAGAGAGCAAACGCTTCATCTGTCTGTGCGGTCTCGTCCGTCAAATTCTCTTCCGTTATCATCAGGGCGCGCTCGTCGCTCCTTTGGCTACAGGTGGAGGCGTCTGCCCGTTGGGCGCGCCCAAGACCTCTTTAATCAAGCGTCCGGGAAAGTTGCGAAAGCCGCGCTCCCACAAGACCGGCACGGGCGTGCGCTCGTCTTCAATCTGCCCCGTCAAGGCGAGCAGCGTCGGCATGAAACTCAAGCTATCATACGGCTCTTCGATGGCCGCGCCGCGCGGAATTCCTGTGCGCGAGCCTCCGGCCATCATCAAGGTCGAGTTGGTCGAAACGCGGAAGAACGAGCCGTGATTGCCGCCCGGGTTAAAGCCGCGTACGTCAAAGTTCCAGTGATTGTTGGCGAGCAGGAGCAAGTCCGCCTCGACCAGCTCGCGCTGGCGCAGGCGAAAGCGGCGCAGCAATCGCTCGTCCGAAGTGATGCCCGTCACGTCCACATCCAAAGCCTCGGTCGGATGCCTTGCAAGCTGTTCGTGTAGTCCAATCAAACCGTTAGAATATTCCGTTTTGTGCAGAGCGCGCAACCATTCAAGCTCCGTGTGCCAATCGCTGAGCCATGCTTCGCGCGAAGCGAAAGCCGGAATCTTCAGTTGCGCGTCCTCCCAAATCTTGAGCGGCAGCCCCGCGCGCCAGTTGCCAACCTCAAAACTTATCTTGCCCTCCGCGTCCTCCCGCAGATGTGAAATCGGAAGATAACGAAGGCTAAGATTTCCGTCGTTGTCAGTCCGCGAGAGAAGAAGAGCCTGCTCTTCATCTCCCGCGCTAATCCAGATGGGATCGCCGTCCGATTTCAGCCCGTCGGTTAAGGAGGTGGCTATCTCTGCGCGCGGAATCCTGACCACAGTGAAATCAATCGGATAATTGCTCAAGCCCGCTTGAACGTTGTTACGCACGCTCACTCCGTGCAGGAGCGAGAAATAGTTTACGCGCTTGAAGCTCTTCTGCGTGTCGAGCGCGCCGTCGCCAGCGATTTGCAATCCTTCCGGCGCAATTCCGACCACGTAGTTTTGCATCTCGTAAATGCTGTTCCGGTCGCCCATCCCGTTCTTAGCGATGACATCCTCAATCTTTATCTTCGACGCATCAAAGCTCTCGCGCCGCAAAGCCAGCAGGTTCGTGAGCGTCCGCGCATATTCCGTATAGCCGCGCTCTTGTCCGACAGCCGAGTCCATCCGCGCGAAGACGCGGCGGGCTTCCTGATCGCGTCCGGCGTCGGAGTCCTCCTTCGTCCACTTCTTCGGTTGTTTGGCGATAACCGCTTGCTGCTCCACAGTCCAGCGATGAAGCGCGCCGAGTTCTTCATTCAAGCCCGCGAGATCGTCTTCCCATTCGGCGCGACGCCAATCAATAGTGCGAAAGAAAGTCTCCTTGACCGCGCTCCGCAAAGGCTCTTTGAGGTCTTTGCTTTGAAGCTGCTGCAACAGTATGTGCAGCACGTTGAGATCGCTGTCGCGCAGGTGAATCGAGGCTCTCTCGTTGCCGTCGAAGTCGAGCAGCGCGGTCGGATAATCCGTGCTCTGTCCTTTCAGATAATACGAATCATTCGTCGTCGTCGTAATCAACGGGACGAGCGGATAAAATCCTTTGATCGAATAGTCGAGCATCAATCGGCGTTTGGTGATGACGTGATGACCGCCGCCCCCCGGACTGCCCAACAGCTTGACCAGATTGTAGCCCTGACTGTAAACGCGCTCGTCCGTGTTGATGCCGTGATCGGAAACCATCACCATCGCCGTCTCGTCGGCCTGCTGCGTCTTCTGAATCGCAGTCCAGATGCGCCCGACGACGGCGTCGAGTTCCTGCAAGGCCACAAGCTGCGATTGCACGTCCCGATTGTGATGCGCGCGATGATCGAACTCGGTCGTATAGTAATCAAGATAACGTATGTTCGGATTGTTAAGCTTTTCAAGTAGCTCGCGCTCCAACTGGTCTTGCACCATATTGCGCGCCTCGAAACCAGTCGTCCATTCGTCAACCAGCTCGCGCGGCGTGCGCGTCGTAAACCTGTTTTTCAGAGCGCGTTCCAGCGTCGTCCAACGAGTGCCGCGCTGGTAAAGCTGAAAGGTCATGTACCTTTCGTCATACGGATACGCGTCCAACAGCAGCGGCGTGCCCATTTGATCCAAGACCTCTGTGCCGGGCATGTCAACGCGCGCTTGGGCGATGTTCTCCATATAGAAGGGAATGAAATTCAGATAGTCATACGCGTGCAGCGTGTAACGATCAAACTCGACGTTGCCCTTAATCTGCGCGTGCTGTCCCGTGTCGAGAATCGCCCACGATGGGCCTGAGAGGCTGAGGCCGCGCGTATAAAAATTTTCCATTCGCGCGCCCTGTTGATAAAAGACATGCTCAATCCAGGGAAGCTGGCTCTTGCCCGTGCGCGGATTGCGCTCACGCACAAACCTATCAACCAGGCGATATGGCAGCCCGTCAACTTTGACCAACACGAGCCGCCGCGCCTGCGCTTCTCCGATTGCCGGAAGGAGAAAGAGCAGGGCGATGACTGCGAGCAGAGTTGCTAAGTGAGATTGAACCGCAGAGACGCGGAGACGCAGAGAAAAGCTCTTAACAGAAAACAGCTTGCCTCTTATCTGCTTTTGCCGCCTCTGCGTCTCCGCGTCTCTGCGGTGAATGTTTTTCATGACTGAAAACTTCATTGCCCGACCACGCTCAAAATAATTTTGGCATCCTTGGGATCAATCCGTTGCTCTTCGCGGACGGCGTTGCGCAGGTGCTCGGCGATGAGCGTGCGCCACGCGTCCGTCAGCTTGTCATCACGATAAAGCGCGAGCATCTCTTTCTTAGCCGTCTCGTTGTTGATGCGATAGAGGCTGGACAAGCAGAGCCTGCGCGCCTCTTCGTCATTCGTGCGCCGGAAGATTTGCGCGACGGCCTTGGCGGTTTTGCTGCTCGCCTGTTGTCCATGCTCCGCGATGAATTGCAGAGAATGCTTGACCTCGTCCATGTCCCAGACGATTTCAATGACCGGACTCGAACGCGCCACTTCGCGCAGGAAGCGGTCGTGATATTCGAGCCGCCGCGCCAGCTCCATCCTGTCAAGCAACTCCGGCGTAGCCGCTTCACGATGCTTGTAAAGCCCGAACGTCAACAGGTTGGCGAGATGAAGCATCACTTGCCCAGTCTTGCCGTGCTTGAGCGGAACCATCTCAGCGCGGCGGTCACGCTCAAGCTGTGCGGGCAAGCCGTCTGCGCGCTGTGCGTAAGCCATCAACGCACCGTATTGCTCGCGCGCCAACCTGGCCTCGGCCTCCATGCCGTTCTCCAACGGATTGAGCGAGACTTGCTCCATCCGACTGCTAATCTCATCGCGCAATTCCGGATTAAGCGACTCGCTCAAAGAGAGCAGGAGCTTTAGTTGCGAATAGGTGCGAAGACGCGAAGGCTGGTTGACATCCACCGCGCGCCGCCCGGTCACGAAATCGTAAACCGTGCGCCCCAAGAAATACGGCAAATCCAATTTCGAGAGCGAGAGAATATTACGCGCGACATCTTCCAGCACGCGCTTTGACATCTCGCGCCCTTTCGGATTGTACTTGCTGCGAAAGTCCACGAGCAGAATCGGAATCTTCGGATGATCGAGGCCATACAAAGCGAGCGGAATCATCTGCACGGGACGCGCGCCCGGCGTTTCCTTCGGGACGGGGCGATTGTCTTCGTCGAAATAGCGCGTCTCGTAATAACCTTCCCAGTAACGCAAGCTATCATCGCGCCACGGATTGGCGATATTCAGAAAACGCGATTTGAAATGACGATCTTTGAACTTCACTAAATCAGGACGCGCGACCCACACCATGGCATGCGTCGCGCTGCCGTCGGGTAATTCCAAAGGCTCGAAGTAAAGCTGTTCGGCTTCGGCTCGCTGGCGCAAGAGTTCCCAGTTGTGCCCGCGCACATCCTTCGCCAGCGTCGTCTGCTTCTCATAAACGTTTTGCAGATAAATGTCGTCAACGATACCGCCCAGAGTTTTTTCCGTCAGCATCAGGCGAGCCTGTATGTCATGCATCTCGGAGGAGGTGAAAATCTGCGTGCCGCCGTTGGCTGATTCATAAAGCGAGAGGATGGCGAGCGCGCGTGCGACATGAGCCTTGCGATAGTCGCCGAGGTTGCGACGATAAGTGCGCGTCGCGGCCTTCACGGGGATGCCGTAACTGTCCAGCACAAAGCTTTGCAGCGCGGTCCAGAAAAACTTTTGCCAGACCTCGTTCTCCGTTCCCGCCAGATCAATCACGGGCGGCGGTGGTGAATCTTTGGCCGCGCTCCGCTTATTGCCGACGCGCGTATAGAGAAAGGGAACTGCGCCCGCAAACTTCTGCCAGAGCGTGGGCTTCGTATAAGTCAGCATCCACAGGTAACGCAGCCGGTCGTTCTCAGGATTCTCATCGCCCAGAGTGTCGCGCAGGAGACTGACCAGCGGAACTTCCGCAGCCTGTTTGTCATCATGCGGCAGCCCGTCGAGACTGCCGAAGATGGTCAACAGCTCCGCGCCGCCCGCGACCGGCGTGCGTTCAAGCCTGAAGGCGGGCTCCGCCTGTGCAGGCTGATCGTCGGTCGCCTGCGCCTGAATGAGATGGTTTTGTGATGCGAACGAAAGCGCGAGCAGGAGAGAGAAGAAAACGCAGAGCATTCGTCGCGCGATTATTGCATGCCGGGCAAGCTTCATACTGTCAAACCCGAAAATGATATTCCCCTCCAGGTGAAACCCAAAAGCTGCGCCCTGTGCCCGCAAAGCGCAGCAAAACCTCGTCTGTAACCTGCAATCAAGAACGCTTCGCTTAAGAAGCGCAAGACCCGTGCCGGGATGCCAAATAATACAGATTTAAAGCTCACATGTGAAAAGGGATTGTATCAGAACTTTTGTCAAATTTAGAGAAGAGGAGCAATTATCGCGCCGCCGCTTCAACGAAGGCTCGCGCCGAAGTCTGGTCGAGCTGGTAAATAGCGACCGACGGAACTGTGCCGAGCGAAAGATTGATGACAGGCTCGCTCGATTGCTCCAAGCTCTGTGTCAGCTCTTCATTGCTGAAATAACGGCGGCCACGCGCGTTGATGATGAAATCGCCCGCTTCAAACTGCTTCATCGCCGCGTGATCCGAAAGCGAGAGCGAGACTACATCGCTCCGCCCCGCCAGCCGCGCGTAATACTCGATGAGTCCCGGCGTCTCGCTCGCCACACGCGCGCCCTCGCGCGCACGCGTCGCAATCTCAAACGCAGCCTGACGCGCGCTCGCGTCATAAAACTCGTCGTGCGGAAAATAGCTTCCGGCGCGCTCCTCGCCTCCGCCGAGCAGGTTCGTGTAAAGCCTGTAATGCGGCATCACGCTCGCCGACGCGATGACCGGAAAAGTCAGAGCCAGCATGACGACGCCCGACCGCGCGAAGTTGCTCCAGGACGGATTATCAAACCTGCGCGCGACGTAGCTTGAGACGCTTTGCGCGATGAAATGAATCCCGATGGCCGCCGTGATTAAGACTACCGGCAGAGCCATCGTGAAATAGCGCGTGAACTTGCCGCCCAAAACCGAGAAGGGCACGAACCAGTAGAAGAGCCAGAAGAGAATCAAAAATCTGCCGTCGCCCAGCTTTTTCCGAAACAGCAAAGGCAGCCCCACGAGAAAGCTCACGAGGACGGGCAGAGACAGCTTGATTCCCATAAAGACGTAATAGAAATACCACGGCAAGCCTTTGAGCCACAGCGTCATCTGATTGCGATAGAGCGTCCCCATAAACTCGTAGCTGTCATGCCCGATTCGTTGCTCGCCCGCAAAGACGCGCATCTCATGCCACGTCGCTGGCAACAGAATCGTCGGATTGCAAACCAGAAAAGCCGCGCCCATGATTAAGAAAAAGATGAGCCAGCGGCGTTTGCCGATACGCCAGCGCGTCGCCGGAATGCCTTGAAAGATATAGTTGTAGCTGACGCTGATGGCTAACAGATGCGGCAAATATTTCGAGGCCAGCATCGCGCCGAAGGCCGCAGCCGTCGCCCAGTAATAAGGCTCAGGCTTGCCCGCGCCGCTCTCCGCGACTCTCTGGCCGCGCACCCAGAAGACGTTCGCCAGCAGAAAGAAGAAGAGCAGAAACGTGTCTTCCTTCGCAATCCGACTAAAGCTGATGCCGGTCGGGTCAATCGCCCACAGGACGGCGGCGATAAGACCTATCTCAGTTCCGAATAGTTCCGAGGCGACTAGGAAAATGAGGAGCGAAGTGAGCGCGCCGAAGATTGCTCCGGGCAGCCTGAGAGCCGTTTCAGTTGAGATGTTGAGCGACGGATGCGCGCTCACGATTGAGGTTTGATTCCACTCTTCGGCGGCGACGATGCTGACAGTAAGCATGGCTTTCATCAAGAAAGGATGCTCGCCGTTGGCCGCCGTCAGGCCGTGCGCGCGATAGTCTTCGACCGCGCGGAGCTTATTCAACTCGTCCTCGCTGAGTCCCTCCGCGCCGAGCTGTGACGCGCGAAAACCGAAGCCGACGAGAATCAACAGAGCCAGCGCGATGATCGTCATCGTGCGGCTACGCGAACGCACGCCGCGCTCAAAAAAAAGCTCAGGCGTCAGGCGTGCTGTAATGATTGTTTCTGCGGACGCAGACAAAGTTTGGCGGATACTCCTGAAATCGAAATCGGTTTTGCGTCTCCACAAAACTTGTTGCCAACGACACGCGCACAGACGCGCTGCCGGTGGCAACAAAAGAGGCAAGGTTAGCGTGTTCGGAGCAGCATGTCAAAAGTGAAGCCGTCAGGAGACGCGTTCATAAACAAGAAATCTCGCGCAATGGCGCAATGGCGCAAAGGCGCAAAGCAAGCACTCAATCGTCTTCTTTGCGCCTTTGCGCCATTGCGCAAGACCGTGCGTCCTCAAGGGATAAATGATGATGGAACAGGCCGGTCGCTCGGCACTCCCCATTGCTGTCCCTGCACCGTCCCGTTACTGCTCCGCAAGATGTACCACACGCTGCTCCCAGGTCTGAAGATCGCTAAATCCGCTTTCCCATCCCGATCATAATCTGCCGGAGCTGGCACATCTCCCTCCGCTCCCCATTGCATCGCTCCGTAATTCGTCGCCGGACTCAAAGACGTGTACCACGTAAATGTGCTCGGTCGATACACCGCGAAATTCGTCACTCTGTCTCCGTCATAATCCGCTGGCACTGGTTTGTCCTCTCCGCGCCCGAACTGAGCAGAGAGAAACGCGCCGTTCGTGCTCGCGATGACATTCCAGAAACTATTAGCCAGCGAGGTCGCTCCCGGACGATAAAAGGCGAAGTCAGCCTTGCCGTCGCCATCGAAATCTCCCATCACCGGCTTGTCCGTCGCCGTCCCGAACTGCTGCATCTGAAATCCGCCGTTCGCGCTCTTGTAGACATACCAAGTCCCGTTCGACGGACGATAGACGGCGAAATCAGCTTTGAGGTCGGCATCGAAGTCTTCGGGCAAAGGCACATCTCCATTCTGTCCCCACTGAAATGCTCCGTAGTTATTGGCAGGGTTCGCAGAGGTGTACCAAGTGCCGTTTGAGGGACGCCAGACGGCGACATCGGTCTTGCCATCGCCGTTGAAATCGGCGGGGACAGGCTTGTCTCCGTTAGCTCCGAGTTGGATGCCTTGATAGGTGCCATCAGAGCTGCGCAGAATGTGCCAGTAGCTCGGCGCGCCCGGTGTGTTGCCGTCACGATAGACGGCGATGTCGGCTCGCAGGTCTCCGTCAAAGTCGAACTGCGTGCGCGTCGGCGTAAAAGCGGGCGTGGTCACATCGAGGATGACGGTCACGCTGGCCGAATCATAATTCGTGACGGCGAGATCGGGTCTGCCGTTGCTGTCAAAGTCTGCGACGGCGAGACTGACGGGATTGATGCCCGTGCTGAATGAGTTCGAGCTGGTGAATCCGCCCAGGCCGTTGCCGAAAGCGACAACCGCAGAGTTGGCGGATGAATTGACTCCGGCCACGTCCTGATTGCCGTCGAGATTGAAATCGGCTGCGACCGCATCGGAGGTCGCGGCGGGCAGAGTAAAGCGTGTGCCTGCGACGAAATCGCCCGCGCCCGTCCCCAAAAACGGCACCATCTGATTGCTGTACGGGCCGACCAAATCGAGCTTGCCATCATGATTGAGATCGGTCGTTTCAAGATAGGCGGGCGGAGTGTTAGCAGCCTCGATTACATTGCTGAGAGTGAATGATCCATTCCCGGCTCCGAGCAGAATTGCGAGGCCGCCGAACGGCGGGCCGCAGCCCGAATCGCCGCCCCCAATATCCGCTAAATCCTGCTTCCCGTCCCCGTTAAAATCGCCCGCCACAATGTCATACGCATAAGCTCGCGCGTAGCCGAGTGGCCCGGCAGTCAACCCGCCGGAGCCGTTATTGAGGAAGCTCTGTGTGTATCCTCCATGACATTGAAACCCGGGGCCGACGTTGACGGTCGCAGCATCGGGCTTCCCATCATTGTTGAAGTCTGCGACGACGATCCCGTTGGGGAAGTTTGACGCAGTGAAATTAGTCGGGGCGGAAAAGCCGCCCGCGCCGTTCCCGTAACGAATCTGAAGCGAACTGCTGCCCACAATGCTTGTCGGCAGCACGCCCGTCACCAGATCAAGATTGCCGTCGCCGTTAAAATCCGCCGTCTTAATTGAAGCGATCAGATTGCCGGGAATGCCGATGTCATAGTAGACGGCGGGCGCAAAGCTTCCGTTACCATTATTGAGGACGACGGCGACTCTAGCTGTGCAGACTGCAAAGTCGGGCTTGTTATCGTGATTAAAATCGCCCGTCACAATCCCATTCGGATACTGATCGACGGGAATCGTAATCAGGGACGGAGTATTGATCGAATCTTCCGCGTGCACTTTTTCGACGCCCGGGCGGAACAGCAGTCCCGCCAGCATCAGTGTCATGAAGGGAAAAGCGATCAATGATCTTTTGAGATTGAATGTGCGCGGCATTTTAAATGCTCCTTTGTCGAGAAAACATTACGAGGGAAAATGCAGCCGCCGGTTTTGAAAATCTAGCTGTCATGCTTACTGCTCAACGATTCGCTAAGGGATAGATGATGACGGCGCGGGACGGTCGTTCTGGATGCCCCATTGCTGACCGATGACGCCGCCGTCAAAGCTTCGCAAGATATACCAGGCGTCGACTTGCGGACGGAAGATAGCGAAATCGGCTTTGCCGTCGCGGTCGTAATCAGCCGGAGCAGGCACGTCGCCGCTCGCAATCGCCGTCGGATGCGCGCCGGTCGGAATCGTGCTTGCCGAGATGTTCGCGTTGGCGGCTAATAAAGCGACACAGATTAGCAGGAGCGACTGTTTTATCAACGCGGAAATTTTAAGCATGGCGCATCTCGCTCATGTTAAGAGGTAAAGGGAAGTAAGCCGATTTGATGAAAAACCTGTTCCGGTTTGAAGGAAAATTCTGGGACAAACGAGTTGCTCGGTTGCGCGCATATTATCAGCGCACACAAAGTCGCGTGTCAATCAAAAGATGGGTAGTGGTTCAGATAAGAAACTGAGAGAGCGCAAGAATGTTTCGCGCAAAGGCGCAAAGGCGCAAAGAAGAAGACGCAAAGAGCGAGCAGCATTCAACCTCTTAGCGTGCTTCCTTTGCGCCTTTGCGCCTTTGCGGGAAACCTTTGCTTTTAAATTCTAACGTGAAGCGTTGGCGTTGGAAGAGCCTCTGGTTGCGGCCTGATTCGTATTTCCGTTCTCATTCTGTCCGGCCTCGACAGGCTCAGGCGACTTCCAGCCCGCGCGCTCAAGCAAGGTGATGGCATAACGTACGGGGACGGCGAAGTTCGAGGCCGAGTTTTCGGTGAAGACCGCGAAGTTGATGCCGATGACGCGACCCGATTGGCCGAAGAGCGGCGCGCCCGAGCCGCCTTCTGCCGTCTGCGCGCTGTGAACGATGCGCCGCGCGTCAAGGTCTGTGATGTAGCCTCTCGTCGTCATCGGTTGGATGCGCTTGGACTCGGAGAGATAGTTGATGAGCGTGTCGAGCGATGAGCCGTAACGCGCGTTGATGCTGCGCGCCTCCGAGTCGTCAACCATCGCAAGAATGCGGTCAGGCCCGTTCGGATAGCCCATCATCGCCACTTCTTTACCGATGCCCACGGCCTCGGAATCTCTGTCGAGCGGAAGCACAGGGACTTTCTCCGGCAGGTCGCTCGCGTTCACCGTGCAGACCGCCAGATCGTCATGCGCGGCGGCCTGCTTGAACTTGAGCGTGATGGCGGCAGCGTGTCCGGGAAAATATGCGACCAGTTTTTTCAGACGCGGCTTGGCATTGATGCCCGCCACGTTGAGACTCTGCGCCCGCTCATCCGCGAGCCACGGCTGCGCGACGTGCTTGTTCGTGATGACGTAGCCGTCGCCGACGTAAAACCCTGTGCCGACGAACTCATACTCGGCGATTGCGCCATTTCCTTCAGGGGTCAGCTCGGCGGGCTGGTCGCCGTTTTGAATCACGACGCCGTCGTCGCTCATCTGCGATTCGGCGTAACGAAGCGGTCTCCCGCTCGACGGCTCGACGAAGACGAAAGAGCCTGAGATTAAGCAGACGCCGCCGCTATATTGAGTCACCAGCTTAGGGACGAACGAGAGGCTGTTACGAATCGTCTCGTTCGTTTGATTAGCCTTGCTTAGCTCGTCGCTCGTCTTGTTGAGGTCTTGGGCGAGCTGTCCCTGTTTGGCATCGAGCTGCTCGCTGGCTCGCCGCACATTCTGAATCTCTTTGTAAGCGGCAAAGCCCAAATAGAGCACGCCGCCGACGAGCGCGAGCGTGATGGCGAGCGCGATCAGCTTCGTGCTCGTATTAATCTCGCGCACCAACTCGCGCGTGAACTCGCGCAGGAAAACTTTCGCGTCGTCGCGTCGTGCGGTCGCGGTGGACTCAATCGCCGCATTCTCGATAAAGGGCGCGACCTGCGTCTCGCGCCTCTGACCGATGACCATCGGCAAGGAGCGCACCGGAAAAAATTGGAGCGCGAGATTCGTCTCTTCAATCCGCACCTCGTCGCCGTCCGTAATCTTCGCGCCGACCGAGAGCGGCTCGCCGTTGTGCGTGAGGCCGAGCGCGGAATCGAACTTTGAGACGCGATAGTTGCCGTTGGCCCGCGCCAGCTCAAGAATCGTCCCGTTGGCCGAGACGGGCAGCGAAGAGACGCGCAAGCGCAGGTCGCAGCCCTCGCCCGAGCCGATGCGTATGCGCTCGTGCGACAGCACCTCCGTGTGCTTGTCCTCTCCGGCCACGATATGTATGACTAATCCGCTCGCCATGTTCTTCAGAAAAGATGCCGACAACAAACGAGGCGACAGCGCGTGACCGCCTAAACCCATTTCACGCGCGGTCTCACGAGCAGTCGCCTTCCAGACGCAATATTACAATATCAGCCGCGCGGTAAGCAAAGAATAGCGACGATGAAAATTGGCTTGAGATGAAAGTCAGAGAAGAGAGCCGGAAGCTCGTCTCACGCCGCGTTACGTTTCATTCGGGAAACTCACTCACAGATAAGGATGAGCTTCAGTTTGAAGCCGAAGCCTACACACTATTTGAGGAGGAAAGAAAATGAAACGAACTATATTGAGCTTAACTCTCATGCTTGGGTGTTTGCTCCTCGCGCTGTCCGTCATCAACAGCAGCGGCGGCATTAGAGCAAACAGTCAGAGCGACCAGAATGATAACCGGAAGGCCGAGCCTTCAGAGCAGGCGAAGCGGGAAGAGAAGACCGCGTTTGACATAGACGGGAAGCGTCTCCGCGCGGATGAAAAGTATGTCGCCGAGCGAGAGCTTGCGAACGGACGCATCATCGCTTATCGCAAGAACAGGCGGGAAGTCGCCGCCCTCGTCAAGGCTCTGAAGGAAGACGGCGTCACCGACGAGAAGCTTTTAGACCCGAAGACCTGGATGATGAACCGGTGTGATAGGACGCTGGCTACGGGATGCATCGGAGGTTGCGGGCAGTTTAGACCCTGTATCTACAGCCCCATCAAGTATACGGACACACAGCGACATCCGAGTGATAACTCCGCTATTTTGATGGGAAGCTGCGTTTGCGGATGAGATAAGCCTTCAGACAAACAGGCTCATGCAGCGTCGGCCTTCGCTTTCGGTTTCCAACGGAGGACGGGCTTGCGCGCCGCCGCCGCTTCATCAAGACGACCGATGCGCGTCGTGTGCGGAGCTTTGATGACCGTCTCAGGGTCTTCCGTCGCTTCGCGCGCGATTGAGCGCATGGCGGCGATGAACTGGTCAAGCTCATGTCGCCCGACCGATTCGGTCGGCTCGATGAGCATCGCGCCCTGCACGATGAGCGGGAAGTAAATCGTCATCGGATGAAAGCCGTAATCAATCAAACGCTTGGCGATGTCGAGCGTGTTGACGCCCTTGCGCGATTGCCGCTTGTCCGTGAAGACGACCTCGTGCATCGGCGGCGCGTCGAAGGGCTTGTCGTAATCTTCTTTCAAACCGTGCGCGATGTAACGCGCGTTGACGACCGCCGCTTCCGTCGCTTCTCTTAAACCCTCGAAGCCGTGCGTCTGTATGTAAGCCAGCGCGCGCACCATCATCCCGAAGTTGCCGTGAAAAGCTTTGACGCGCCCGATGGATTGCGGGCGATTGAAATCGAGACGAAAGATTTCGCCGTCTTTGACGACGCGCGGAGTCGGCAGGAAAGGCTCTAACGCTTCGCTGCAACAGCAAGGGCCGCAGCCGGGGCCGCCTCCGCCATGCGGCGTCGAGAAAGTTTTGTGCAGGTTCAAATGAATCACGTCCACGCCCATGTCGCCGGGGCGCGCGACGCCGACGAGCGCGTTCATGTTTGCGCCGTCCATGTAAACCAGACCGCCCGCTTCGTGAACAATCCGGCAAATCTCTTCGATATTTTTTTCAAAGAGGCCGAGCGTGTTCGGGTTGGTCAGCATCAAGCCCGCCACATCGCCCGCCGCGCACAACTCGCGCAAGTGATCCAAATCCGTCAAGCCCTCGCCCGTCGAACGAATCGTCTTGACGTTGAAGCCCGAAAGATTGGCCGAGGCCGGATTCGTGCCATGAGCCGAATCGGGAATCAACATTGTGCGTCGCTTCGCCGACGCGCCTTCGCCATCGCGCGCGTCTATGAAGGCGCGAATCAGCATCACTCCCGTCATCTCGCCGTGCGCGCCCGCAGCCGGTTGCAAAGAGACGCCCGCCAAGCCCGTTATCTCCGAAAGATTTTGCTGTAGCTCATAAATCAATTCGAGCGCGCCCTGCGAATCCTCTTCGGACGCGAGCGGGTGAAGGTTAGCGAAGCCGCCGATGCGCGCCACCTTCTCGTTGAGGCGCGAGTTATATTTCATCGTGCAAGAGCCGAGCGGGTACAGCCCCAAGTCAATCGAATAATTCCACGTCGAGATGCGCGTGAAGTGGCGCACCACATCAACCTCGCTCACCTCCGGCACGCCTTCCAGATCGTCGTCGCGCTGAAATTCCTTCGGGACTAATTCATCGAGCGGCGTCTCGTCCACGTCGAGCGCGGGCAGCTTGTAACCGACGCGGCCATGCTGCGAACGCTCGAAGATAAGCTGCTCGTTCTGCGATGGGTGCGAAGTGACTTTCGTAATATCAGTTGAACTCATGGTTGAATAATTTAGTTAGCCACAGAGGTCACAGAGAACACAGAGAAAGAGAACTATTAACAGCTTGTTTTTCATCCTCTGTGTCCTCTGTGACCTCTGTGGCTTAAATCTATTTCGTCAATGATGACAGTCCCTCGATTAATGCATCAATCTCTTTGCGCGGGTTGGTTTCGGACACGCAGACGAGAAAATCGTTCGGCCTTTCTTGATAGAAACGCGAGAGCGCGAGGCCGCCAGTGATGTTCTTCCCGGTCGCCAGTCGTTTCAATAATCCTTCGGCTTCGATTGGAGCGCGCACGACGAATTCGTTAAAGCGCGGCGCGTTGAAGGGAAGCGAGAAGCCTTCGAGTTCCGAAATCTTGCGAGCCGTGAAGGCCGCTTTCTGTGCGCATTGCTGCGCGACCTCTTGCAGTCCGCGTCGTCCCATCGTTTCGAGATAGATAGTCGCGGCCAGCGCGATCAATCCTTCATTAGTGCAGATGTTCGACGTGGCTTTCTCGCGGCGGATGTGCTGCTCGCGTGTGGCGAGCGTCAGGACGAAGCCGCGCCGCCCCTCTTTATCAAATGCTTCGCCGACGAGACGACCCGGAATCTGCCGCGCATATTTTTCGCGCGTCGCAAAGAGGCCGAGATACGGCCCGCCGAACGAGAGCGGGATGCCGAAAGATTGGCCTTCGGCGACGACGATGTCCGCGCCGCACGCGCCGGGCGAGCGCAGGAGGCCAAACGAGATGGCTTCGGTCACGCAGACGATGAGCAACGCGCCGACAGCATGCGCTTTTTCAGCCAGAGCGTTAATGTCCTCGATGCAGCCGAAAAAGTTTGGCGACTGGACGACGAGCGCGGCTGTCTGCTCGTCAAGCTTATCGAGCGCGGTCGCGCCGAGTTGTCCCGTCTCATTATCAAAGTCAAGCTGTTCAAGCTCGATGCCGTAATGCTGCACGTAAGTGTTGGCGACCTCAAGATATTCGGGATGCACGCTCGAAGCCGCCGCGACCTTCTTGCGCCGCGTGATGCGCTCGGCCATCAGGACTGCTTCGGCAAGGCCGGTCGAGCCGTCGTACATCGAAGCGTTCGCCACGTCCATGCCGGTCAATTGGCAGACCAGAGTTTGAAACTCGAAGATGGCCTGTAACGTGCCCTGCGAGATTTCCGGCTGGTATGGAGTGTAGGCTGTGAAAAATTCCGAACGCTGGATGAGATGGTCAACGATGGTGGGCGAGTAATGCTGGTACGCGCCCGCGCCCAGAAAGCTCGGACGGCGCGAGGCTGTGTTACGCGCGGCGCGCTCTTCAAATCCCGCGAGCAATTCTATCTCGGAAATGGCGGCGGGAATGTTGAGATGCGCGCTGAGACGTAAATTTTCGGGAATCGAGCTAAAGAGGTCTTCCGCCGAATCGAGGCCGACAGTGCGTAACATCTCTGCGATCTCGTCCGGCGAATTGGGAATATAACGCAAAACTTATTCTGTCTCCGCTTTCGTAAAGTCTTCGTATTCGGCGGCTGTCAACATGCTGTCAACTTCGCCGGGATTCGAGAGGCGCATGCGAATCATCCACGCCTCGCCGTATGGGTCTGTGTTGACCTTCTCCGGCTCGTCGTGCAAAGACTCGTTGACTTCGATGACTTCGCCTGAGACGGGCGTGAAAATCTCCGAGACGGCTTTGACCGATTCGACCGAGCCGAACGATTCGTGCGCCGCGAAAGTCTCGCCGACCTTCGGCAGCTCGACATAGACCACATCGCCCAGCGAGTGTTGCGCGTGATCCGTGATGCCAATCGTGCCGACTTCGCCCTCGACTCGAATCCACTCGTGATCCTTGCTGTACTGTAAATCCTCTGGGACATTCGCCATTGGTTTCTCTCCAGTTTTCAGTTTTCAGTTTTTAGTTTTCAGTAAAACAAAACGCTGAAAACTAAAAACTGAAAACTGATTACTTCTTCTCGCGTTTATAAAAAGGAACGGGAACGATTTGCGCGGCGACGTTGCGGCCACGCACGTCTATGTGAATCTCTTGTCCGGCGTTCGCCTGTTCGGTCGGAACATACGCCATGCCGATATTTTTTTTCAGGAACGGCGCGGGACTGCCGGAAGTGACGCGACCGGCTCGCTCGCCTTCTATGAGCACGTCTTGCAGGTCGCGCGCGATGCCGCGCTCGGTCATCTCGAAACCGACGAGCTTCTGTTTGACGCCCTCCTCTTTCTGCCGCGCCAGACGCTCGCGTCCGATAAAGTCGCCCTTGTTCAGTTTAGTAATCCAGCCGAGATTGGCTTCCAAAAGCGTCGTCGTCTCGTCAATCTCGTGGCCATAAAGAGCCATCCCCGCTTCCAGTCTCAAAGTATTGCGCGCCGCGAGGCCGCATGGCAGGATGCCTTCGGGCGCGCCCTGCTTTCCGGCGTCTAAAAACTTGTTCCACAACTGCTCAGTCTTGTCGGGTGCGGCGTAAATCTCAAAACCGTCTTCGCCCGTGTAGCCCGTGCGCGAGATAATCGCGGGCACGCCGTCAACCTCGCCTTCGCTGAAATGATAGTATTTGATTTCGGCGAGTTGTGTGTCGGTCAGAGGTTGCAGGATTGAGAGCGCGTCCGGGCCTTGCAAAGCAAGCTGGCAATAGTTTGCGCTCACGTTCTCAAGCTTCACAGCCTCGCTCTCGTGATGAGCGGAAAGCCACTCCCAATCCTTCTCGGTCGTTCCGGCGTTGACGACGAGCAGCAAGTGATCCTCCGCGAAACGATAGACGAGCAGGTCGTCAATGACTGTGCCTTCGGGCGTCGTGAGGGCGGAGTATTGCGCCTGCCCGTCCGAGAGTTTCGAGGCGTCGTTTGAGCAGAGACGATTGACAAACGGAATGGCATCCGCGCCGCGCACGTCTATTTCGCCCATGTGCGAGACATCGAAGAGGCCGGCGCGCGTGCGTGTGCGCAAGTGCTCTTCGACTGTGCCCGCAGGATACTGGACGGGCATGTCCCAGCCGCCGAAATCAACCATCCGCCCGCCCATCCGGCGATGCGCGGCATTGAGTGGAGTCTGTTTTAAAGCAAGCGCCGTCAAAACCTGTCTCCCGCACACCCCTCTCGAAAAAGTGCGCTTCTGCGTGCTAAAAAAAACAATAAAGATTGCGGAAGCAGCAAGCTAACACGACGTGCGCGACGCGTCAAGCTAGTCTTGCGCTAGAGCCAGAAGGTCGCGCGCAAAGGCGCAAAGGCGCAAAGAAAAGCTTTCAAATCTCTTCTTCGCGCCTTTGCGCCTTTGCGTGAAACTGTCTTAAAACTCGCGCTCGCGCACGTCAACCTTCTGAATCACGAAGACGACGCGCATGGTTTGCGGGCGGCGATCAAAAGAGGCCGGGACGAAGGCCGGATTTTTTCTGAGGGCGTCCTGAAATTCTTCCAGCATGCGCCGGTCGCGCGGGGCTTGCATGACTCCCGCCAGCGACGCGTTGCCGTTGCTGAACACGTCCGCGACGATCACCATGTCGTCATCGTCATCGGCTTCGTTGCTGTGCTGCGTCGAGCGCGAGAGGGAAGCGAGCGCGCCGTGCGGATTGAGGCTCGGCGAGTCAGCCGAAAACGCTGCGCGTCCCGCCGCATAGCTCTCCGCGCTGAGCGGCTTCGTAATATCGTAGCCGCTGTAAGGCTTAAACGCGACCGTGTCCTGCGATTGCTTGGCCGCCACATCCCAATCTCGAAAGGCCATCAGCGACGAGCGCAAGGCCGCGAACATCACCATGAAAAAGATGAGGGACGCGAACGCGCCGACCGTGTACGGCATCAGGCGCGGCTGAAGCCATTGCATGACCTGCTCGGAGAAGGAGAGCGCGGGCTGCTTCTGGCGCGCGGCTGCTTCGATCCTGAGCGCAGCCGTGATGGATGACTCCAGCTCGCGCGGCAGCGCGGGGCGAGCGATTGCGCCGAGGTCGCGCACTAACGATTGCGTCTCCGCCAGACGCGCGCGACAGAGCGGACACTGTTGCAAATGCTGATCGAAGGCGGCGCGTGCGGGCAACGCCAACCTGTCGTCAACATAAAGCGAAAACGCTTGCTGTGTTTCCTCACATGTCATCATAGTGCAGATGTCGGATGTTAGATGTCAGTCACTAATATCCAGCTTCTGACATCTGTTTTTGAGCGAATGGCTGACCGACCCCGGCTGCTCCCTTTGTTTTGAAAAGGAAGCAACTGTTCGGCTCAAAAGGCTTGCCGGTTGCGCGCCGTGCGGGGCTTTCTTTCTACTTTCCGAGCGAGTCTCTAACGGGTGTTGCTGGCCGCGTTTTCAAATTCGCTCATCATCAAAAGCCACACACGGTTGACGCCCCTATCAGCCTCTTCTGCGAGCCGCCTTCGTCACTTCGACCCATTTGGCACCGAGTTCTTGGTGAAGCCGGGGCGGGTCAACCATTCGCTTTTTTTAGTTTTCAGTTTTCAGTTTTCAGTAAAGAACCGGTGTTCCATTTTCTGAAAACTAAAAACTAAAAACTGAAAACTGCTTTACAAAGAACTTCCGAGTCTTCTTCTCAATTCGTCGCGCCCGCGCGCGAGTCTCGATTTGACTGTGCCGATGCTGATCTCAAGCGTCTGGGCGATCTCTTCGTAGCTCAAGCCCTCTATGTCGCGCAGGATCACCGTCTCGCGGTAAGACCGGCTCAGAGAGCGCAGGGCTGTGAGCAAGACTCTTTCGCGCTCGCGCGCCAGAGTCTCTTCTTCGGGATTCGCGCTCGCCGTGTCGCGAAGCCGCATGGAGAGCGGCTCTTCGCCCGCGCCCACGCCCGCGTCGAGCGAGACCGTCACGTCGCGCCTGCGCCTGCGCCACCAACGCCAGCGATTGCGCGCCTGATTGACGGCGATGCGATAAATCCAAGTTTTCAAATCGGCCTCGCCGCGAAAACGACCGATGTGCTGAAAGGCTCGCAGGAAAGTCTCCTGCGTCAGATCGCGCGCCTCCTCTGCGTCTTCGGTCAGGCGATAGAGCAGCGCGTAAACGTCTCCCGAACGCTCTCTCACCAGATAGTCAAAGGCCGCCGCCTCGCCCGCTTTCAATCTTTCAATGAACTGAGCTTCGGCTGATGGCCGCACGTCGCCGGAGGTTGCCGCAGCAGCCTGATCCAATTCGACTTGCCCACGGAGGGCGATTGGCTCTCCGAAGCTCACTCGTCAACCCCCAACGGCACAAAGCTTGTCAGGCAACTGTCGGCCATTAACCCACAGTTGAACCTTTAGACACACCCCGTTTGCCGTTTGTTCCCGAAAAATTCCCGCCTCACCAAAAATTTTTAAGCCGCTCCGCTCGCCGCTCAAAGCGTGCCGCCCTGTCGCCAAACGAGGCGCGTCCGCCTCTGCTTGACAACCACTTGCGGCGACCGTTAGAGTGACGATTTCGCTTAGCATACACTTAAAAGAATGCGCCACACCGTGTGTTCTTGCAAGGGGAAAAGAGAGAAAAGAGAGTGGCTCGATATAAGAAGAGGGCGCAAGAGCTGAAACACGATGCCTTTCGTGATAAGACGATGGGACTCGTGGATCGCCTCGCCAATAAGCTGGAGGGAAAAGGTCGCACGATTCTGTACGGGTTGGTCGCGCTGGTCGCCCTCCTGTTCATCATCGCCGTGTGGAGATGGCACAGCAACAAGAGGGCGGATGAAGCCTATCAGGCTTTGGGGCGCGCCATCGAAGTCTCTTCCGCGACGGTCACGCCTTCGCCCTCGCCCGGCTCGACCGAGCTGACGTTCGGCACGGATAAGGACAGAGCCGAACGCGCCATCAAAGAGTTTCAGGCGGTCGCCAACAAGTACGGCAGCCCGTACCACGAGCTGGCTCAATATTTCATCGCCACCAACAAGCTCTACCTCAATCGCAATGAAGGCATCAGCGAGCTTGACTCGCTCAGCAAGAGCGGCAATGAAGAGGTCTCGACGATGGCTAAGTTCGCGCTCGCGCAGGCCAAGGAAGAGGACAAGCAGTATGATGAAGCCGCCGCGCTCTACAGCGAGCTTGCCAAGAAGAACAACGCCGCCATTCCTTCGGACACGGCCAACTTTCGTCTCGCGATGGTCTATGAAAAGCAGGGCAAGAAGAAAGAGGCCGCCGACGTGCTCTTCTCAATCATAGATGCGTCGCGCAAGGCCAAAGACCCGGAAGGCAAGCCGATGACGCCGTCCGCCGCCGCGCGCGCAGCCACCACCGAGCTTGAGAAGCTCGATTCGGCACGCTACGCGCAACTCCCGCCCGAGCCGCCGCCCGCAGATTTCCCGATGGGCTAATAAAAAACAGAGGTTAGATGTTGGATGTCAGATGTTTGTGAAAGACCACTACCGACATCTGACATCTAGTATCTGACATCTGCCTTCATCATGGACAATCTCACGCACTCGCTCGTCGGTCTGGTTGCGGCCAAGGCGGGGCTTGAGCGTGTCTCGCCCGCCGCGACCACACTCTGCGTGATTGCCGCCAACGCGCCCGACTCCGACATCTTAGCCGCCTTCGGAGGTCGCTGGTTTTACCTGCATCATCACAGGGGCATCACGCATTCCATCGTCGGCACGCTCGCCCTCGCCGTCCTGATTCCGACGCTCTTCTGCCTCGGCGACCGTCTCATCGCGTATTTCAGAGGTCGGCCATCAACAACAAAATTTCGCGGACTGCTCATCGCATCATTGATTGTCAGTGCGACGCATCCGTTGCTCGACTGGACGAACAACTACGGCCTGCGCCCGTTCCTGCCGTGGAGCGGAAGATGGTATTACGGCGACTTTGTTTTCATCATTGACCCGTTTATCTGGCTGAGTCTCGGCGGAGTTGCGTTTCTGTTGACGGCCAAGACGAAATGGCGCGTCGCCGCCTGGTCACTGTTAGCCGTAGTTCTGACGACGGCCATCGTCTTTGTGCCGACGATTCGTACCGGCTCGACGATTCCTCCCGTCGCCCGCGCGGTGTGGCTCGTCGGCCTCGCGGCTTTCTTCATAGCACATCGAGCGCGGCTGGCGTTGCGTTGGCAACATCGGATTGCGATTGCCGCGCTCGCCCTTGTGCTCGTTTACTGGGGCGGCTTGTCCTTCATACATCTTCGCGCCTACGCAGAGGCGCAAACTGTCGCCGCGAGTTTGTCTTCCGCGAACGGCGAGACTGTCGGGCGACTGGCAGCGATGCCCGTGCTCGCAAACCCTTTGCGCTGGCAATGCGTGTTTGAGACGGAGAAGGCGACCTATCGTTTCGATCTTTCCGTGTTGAAGGCGAAAGCCGTTGGCGAAGCTCTGCGTTATGAGAAGCCGCAGGGCGCGGACGCAGAGTTTTACGCACGCGCGACGCAGGACGAGCGCGCGAAAATTTTCCTGGGCTTCGCGCGTTTTCCGGTCGCGCGCGTCGAGGGCGATTGCCTGAGCGAAATGCTCGTAGAATTAGCAGACTTGCGTTACACTGAACCTGTGCGCGGACAGCGCGGCACATTCTCTCTGGAAGTGCCGGTCGAGTGTTCGCAAAAGTGAGTGGAGCTTTAGAGACCAAGTGAACGAGACAGCACGCATGCAGGCGTCGGAAGCCGTCGCGCGAGCCGCAGCCGCAGAGCGCGTGCTGCCGCCGCGCAAGCGTCCGCGTCTCGCCAGCGTGCGCGTCTCGCCCGGCGAGTATCTGGCCGTCATCTGCACCTTAAACTTTGCCGCCGCGCTGCTCCTGCGCGTCGAAAGCGATCTCGCCGCGCTGATTCTCCTGTGCGTCGCGTGGCTCGTCATTCCCGCCTTAGCCTTCACAGACCGCGTCGTCTTCGACGGGCACACGCTCGCGCGCAAGGGGCTCTTTCCATTTCTCGTCAAAATCGTGCGAGGCCGCGCGGCGGAGCTTGCGGTGGATGAGATCGAACGTGTCGAGACGATGGCCGTGCGAACTTTAAGGCGGGGCGGGCGCGTGCGTTATCGTTATCGCAGTGAGATTACCGGAAAAGGCCGCACGTTCGTCTTCGCTTCGGGCGGCAAAAGCTACCGGAACATGGTCAAGACGCTGTTCCCGCTCATCGCGGACGAGAAGCTTGACGCGCGCTCGCGCGAGCTGCGTGATTATTTGATCGAGCCGTTCGCGCTCAATACGAAAGTCAAGCTGTTACAACTCGCCTCGACGGATGTGCTCGAAGGCGCGACCGCAGACCTTAATCCGGGCGCGAAGAGACGAGTGCGTCACCAGCGCGTGAGCGCGTCCGAGTTGAGCGAAGTTGATTTGGAGCGAGCCGCATTGCTTCGCCGCGCGGCCAATGAATTGAGAGCGGCGGGGCGGCTCAGGCAATCGGCGGAGGCTTTTCGCCGCGCTCTGCTCATGACGCCGCAGGACGGCTGGCTCATTTACGAGTTCGCGCGTTTTCTTCGTTCACAGGCGAGCGCGATGAGCGACGGGCGGCTGCTCATGCGCGCGCGCGCGGGGCTTCGCCTGGCCGCGCGTCGCGGCGACGATGACGCTAACTTGCTCTCACGCATTGGCGAGAGCTTTTTCGAGTACGGCGATTTGTCGCAGTCTGCGCGCACGTTCAGCCGCGCTCTCGAAGCAGACCCGCGCCTCTTTCGCGCAGAATTGGGATTGGCCGAAGTCGCTCTCAGAAACGGAAAACTGGCGCACGTCATACATCACTACAACAGCGCGGCGCGGATTGCGACCGGCGAAGCTTTCGCGCGTTTTGCGCGTCGAGAGGCGGACTATTACGCGCTCTTGAACGACGATGATAATTATCTGGCCGCAGAGCTGAGACGCTTCGGCTGGCTGCAACAGACGCAGCGCGCCCGCAAGATCAGCGTTCGTTTGACATTCGTCAGCCTGCTCGTGTTGCTGGTCGGCGTCTCGCTGGACGACTCAATCGCCACCGTCGGCTGGTCGCTCGCTTCCACTTCGATTACCGCATGGATTTTAGTCGCCGCCGCCGGAAGATTGCTCTCGCACAGACGCAAGGCAAGTTAAAAAGGTTCAAGGTTCAAAGTTCAAGGTTCAAGGTTGAAGACATGATTTCTGTCTTTTAACCTTGAACCTTAAACTTTGAACCTTGAACCCTCTTTTTAAGCGCTCGTCTTTTTAGAACGCGGCGCAGTCTTTTTGGCGGCGGTTTTGCCCGCGCGTGTGGCTTTGGCCTTGCCGGAAGTCGTCGGCTCGATGACTGAGCCGACGAAGTCTGTCACGCTTGAGGCTGCGTCGGAGACGATTCCCGTGACTCCGGCGACGAGTTCTGCGCCGACTTCGCGGACAGGCTCGGGGACGATGGTGCGCGCCGCCTGCTCTGTCGCGGAAGCGACGGCTGACATGACCTGCTGCGTCGGCTCAGGATTGAGCAGAGCGTCCCAACGATAACGCGGACGCGCGCTCGCCTCTCCGAGTCGCTTGAAGACGAGATTCGTCACGGCGTTCACGACCCAGTTGTGATAAAACTCGCCGACCGAATGCATGTCTGCGTCCGGCGCGGGATTCATGAAATCAATCGCGTAAGGGATGCCGTCCTTGATGGCGAACTCGACCGTGTTGATGTCATAGCCGAGCGCGGTGCACAGCGTCCGCACGTCTTTCGTCACGCGCTCCGCCAGTTCGGGCGAGAGATAGTTCGGATCGTGTATGTACTGCTCGCCCGACAGGTAACCTTTGGTCGGGTCGTAAGGCATAATCATCACCTCTTCCTGCCCGATGCAGTAGCAGCGCACGAACTGGTCGAAGTTGATGAACTCCTGCAAGGTCATGCAGAGCGTGCCCGTTGTGTTGTAAACCTGCCAGAGTTCTTCGAGCGAGTTGACGCGCGAGACGTTTTTCCAGCCGCCGCCGTCAAACGGTTTGAGAATCGCGGGCATCCCGACATATTCGACGATGCCTTCCCAGTCGAGCGGGAATTCGAGATTGCGCAAGCTCTCGCTGACGATGCTTTCGATATAGTCTTGCTGCGGGAGGAGCACTGTTTTCGGCACGGCGACGCCGAGCTTGACCGCGAGCGAGTAGTTGAAAAATTTGTCGTCGGCAGACCACCAGAACGGATTGTTGATAATCTGCGTGCCTTCGAGCGCGCAGCGTTTGACGAAGCCGCGATAAAAAGGAACTTCGTGCGAGATGCGGTCAATAATAAGATCATATCGGCGCGATTCGACGGCGCGGACGCCGCCCACCGTCACAAATTCGGCAATCGTTTCGCCCTGCCCGCGCTCGTTAATGCTCTGGATGAGAGCCTCCGGAAATGATTGTTCGCGGCCAACCAGCAGCCCTACTTTCTTCATGTCTGTAATATCCTTTCAAATAAGCAAAAAGCCTCGGAAGATGATAAGCGTCCGGTCTTGAGCCGAAGAGCCGAAAACACTTCGGCGCTCTACTTTGTCGCGTATCAGTGCTTCTTGGAAAACCTTGCAATTTACCTGCTGATAGCGGCCTTGTCAAACACAGGCGGGCATCCACCCGCCGCCCCGACAGCATCAATAAGAGTTGACCCATCCGCGACGTATGGAAGTGGTTTTAAATCTTCTGTGTTACAATTTGATGAAGCGAATCGCCCGACTTTCCCCATGCTGCGGTTCATCTTGAGGATTTTCAAACTCGAAGGAGAAGCCCAACAAGTGTTTCGACGGAACAAATCTCTTGCCCTGTGGTTTGCGCTGCTGCTGGTCGGCGCGGCCTACGTCCACCGCTCCTCGCAGATAGCCGCGCAGAGCAAACCGGCCACGGAAAAACCCGCGCCGGCGAAGAAGACTCAGGAAAAAACGGCGACTGACAAACCCGCGCCCGACAAATCAGTTCAGGGGAAACAGATCACCGCCGAGCAGGTGGCCGAATCGGTTATCTATGTCAACGGCACTCGCGAAGGTTTGACTCATGTGCGCCATAGCGGCATCGAGCGCGGCCTCGTCAGACGCAACATCAACGAGGGCAAAATTGAGGAGCTGACTTACGAACGCCGCTTCATACAGGGCGAGAGCATGGACAAAGACCGCATCCGGCTAGAGCAGAAGATGCCGACCGCCGAATACGCGCTCGTCTATGCGGGCGGGCAAATCTGGGCAATCCTTAACGAAACCGTCTTCACGCCGCGCACGGAAGCGTCACAGGATTTCATCAATCGTCAGTGGCACGGCATTGACGCGCTCCTGCGTTACAAAGAGAACGGCTCGACGGTCAATTATCTGGGCAAGGACAAGCAGAAGGGTGTGGACATGCACATCCTCGATGTGACCGATAAGGAGCAGCGCAAGACCCGTTATTACATCAGCGCGAAAACCCTGCGCGTCCTCGCGCTCGAATACGAGTTGCCGGGAACGACCGGCAAGTTCAGGCGTAAGTTCTACGATTACCGTGTCGCGCAGGGCACGCTCGTCCCGTATCGCAGCATACTTTATAAGGACGACCAGCAGATCGAAGAGATGCAGATTCTGACCGTCACTTACGGTCTCAAGGTTGACGAGACGCAGTTTCAGAATCCTGACACTCCTGCGACCAGCACGGCTGCGACGCCTTGAGCGTCAATGCTTCTCTGTGAAGCCCGTAAAGCGTCGCCTCATTTTGCTTGAGAGGCGACGCTTTTATCGTTTTCTCTTGCAAGGCTTTTTGGAACTTGAGGGCGACGCGCGCGTGTACGAAACTGCGGGCGGTCGTCCGGACTGGTATAATTATCGAATCGGAGAGGCCGCCCGGCGCAAATGGGACAAAACGAATTTGCCCTGAAGAGAGCTGAAGCGTATGCGCCTGCTGAGCCTGCCTGCCCTGATGAATACGCTGACCTCAATCGAAGAGCTGCGTTTCCGCGACGGTGGCGCAGAGTCTGACGAAGCTGTGGAAAGCCGCTCGGATCATGCTCTGCTCGAAGCCACACGCGTCGGTGATGAGGCTGCGTTCGCGGAGCTGGTCAGCCGTTATCGTAATCAGATTACCAACTTTATTTACCGGATGACGAATGATTACGACGGGGCGGTTGATCTGGCGCAGGAGACTTTCGTGCGTGTCTACAGGGCTGCGGATCGCTACCAGACGAGCCATGCTTTTTCGACCTACATCTATCGCATTGCGACGAATCTGGCGATTAGCGAGTTGCGCAAGCGAAAGCGGCGCAAGCTGGTGTCGCTGACGGGATTTTTTCATGGCAAGGATGGCGCGGAGCCTGTCGAGTTTGATCCGCCGGATGCGCGTCCGCTGCAAGACACGGCGATGGTTGACGATGAGCGGCGCAAGGCGGTCGCGCGTGCCATCTCGACGCTACCCGAAAAATATCGCGCGCCGCTCGTCCTGAGAGATGTCGAAGGCCGTAGCTACGAGGAGATCGCGCGCATTCTTGAGATGAGCGAGGGCACGATCAAGTCGCGCATCAGTCGCGCGCGAGGGTTATTGAAAGAGAAGCTGAGAATCTATTTTTGATGAGTGAGAGCCGAGAAGAGAGATGAACTGCAAAGCATGTCGCATTGAGATCGAAGAGTCGGACGAAGCGCGGCCTTTGAGCCGGAGCGCGGGCGCGCATCTTGACGCGTGCGCCGAATGTCGCGTTTTTCAGGAAGAGCAGACCGCGCTCCGTCGCTTGATCGGAAGTCTGGAGGTCGTGGCCGCGCCAGCCGATTTTGATTTTCGCCTGCGCGCGCGGCTCGCCGCAGCAAGGAGCGACGGCGCGAGGCAGAGCGCGTGGTCTCGATTTGCGCCCGGCGCGCGGGCGATGGCTCTCGCGGCTTCATTCGTCCTGCTCATCGCCGTCGGCCTCATCGTCAGACAAGTCTGGCTCTCTCCCGCTTCAAACAATCGGACTCAGGATTTGGCGGAAAAAGATTCTGTGAAAGGAACTGCCGCGCCGCTTGCTTCGACTCCATCTACGAGTGGAAGCATTGCAGAAACTCAAAAGAATGCCTCTGCTCCTGTTGGTATTTATGACACGCCGCAGGCGATGGCGCAGAGTCAGAAGAACGCGAACAGAAACGGCAATCGAAACGCGGCGTCAACGAACAATGCTTCCGGCAACCGTGAAGGCATTCGCTCGAATGATTTTGGTTTCAACCCGCCCGCTCCGTCCATTGTACCGGAGGGAATCACCGATCCCGTGACGGGGCCGAAGACGACGATGGTCGCCGTGCCCGTCCAGGCGTCAAGAAAATCCGCGACGTTGACCTTAAATTTCGGGGGCGCGAAGCCGCAGAATATCTCTCTGCGTCCCGTGACCTTCGGAGCGCAGGATGTGTTCGAGCAGGGCGACGCTCAAAAATCGCTCATCCCGAGCGTGCAGGGCATCTGGTAAGAATTTTGTTGGAGATGAAACGCGGCTCAAGAATTTTAATGGCTACCAGCTTTCACAAGTTATCGCTCTCTCTGGCTTTGCTCGCGTGCGCGTGCCTGCACGCACAGGCGCAGCAGACCGCGCCGCCGCCTGTTGCTTCAACCTCCGCGCCGCTGCCTGCGACTCAAACGAACACGCCCGCGCCTGTGACCGCGCCGCAGGTCAACTCCGTCATTCATCGTCTGAGCGGATTCCAAATGCTGACGCTGCTCAGGCGCAGCAACGCGCGGGTCGCGCCACTGGATGACGAGTTGCTGATGGCGGAGGACATGCACACGAGCATCACCGCCGGACTCTTTTTGGAGGACGGACAGATCGTCGCGCGGCTGCCGCAGGCCGAATTGGAAATCCCTGCGATGCTGACGAAATTTTATGCGCCCGCCACTGCTCCCAAGCCGCCTGAGCCTGCGGCCAATCTCTTTATCATTGAGCGCGACGGCCAACAGCTCACGGCCAGATTCATAGGGCTTGACGGAGGCACGGGATTATCGCTCTTGAGCGTCGAGGGGCTTCGCACTCCGCCGCCTGCGCGCGACGCGAAGGAAGAGACTTTGACCGTCGGTCAGCGCATACGCTTGCTCTCGCCCGCGCGTGCGACCAAAGCTGAGACGCTGACTTCGGATCAGTTCTTTTTGAACATGGGCGAGATGACGGGACGGCTGACGGAGATTGCGCGTGCCACTTCCGGCAACGTCACGCGCCTGACCGTGCGCGCCGAAGAGCTTTCGCAGGCCATCGTGGGCGGCGTCGCTCTCAACGACGCGGGCGAGACCATCGGGATTGTCGAATCGAGCAGCGCGAGCGAGGCGCGCCTGATTCCGGTCGCGGCTGTGCGTCGCGCGGTGACGCGGATTCGCGCGCGGCTTGAGAGCAAGCCGCAGCCGTGGCTCGGCGCACGCGGCGCGGCCCTCGCCGGCGTCTCGCCCGAACAGCTTATCAACGTCGGCTGGAAACCCGCAGAGGCTTCCAGGTTGACGGGACAACGCACCGGCGTCGTCTTGACCTCTGTGCCACCACAAACGCCCGCCTGGTTTGCGAACCTGCGCGCCGGCGATGTCGTGACGCGCGTCGGCGCGGGCGAAGTCAGAAGCGCGGACGATTTCTCGTCGCTGCTCAAACAGGCTGGCAGGCAGCCCGTGCGTTTCACTGTTCTCGCGCCGAATCGCCCGACGCCCCGCGTCGTGACGGTCAAGCTCAGCGAGTCGCTCAATCCGGTGCTTGAGATGGAAGCTGCCGAAGAGCGCGCCGCCCGCCTTGCGAGCACAGACCCGCTCGTCGCGCGCGGTCTGGAAACGCTCGCCATCACCACGAAGCTCGCCGCGTATCTCAAAGCGCGCGGCGGCCTGCTCGTCGTCTTCGTCCATCCTGAGAGCGCAGCCGCACGCGCCGGACTCATGCCCGGTGACGTGATCGAATCTGTCAACGGCCAGCTGCTCACAGAGAACAACCTGCCCGCCGCGCTGCCCATGAAAGCCGCGCTCAACGTCGTTCGCAATGGTCAGCAGATGGAAGTCAATCTCCTGGCCGAAGATGTGAAGCAAAGATAAACATCTCATAATTGCTGAGAAGCTATTGAAAAAGTCCCGTCAGGGACGAGCGATGATAGCCCAGCGATTTATCGCCGGGAGAGGCGAGACAGCAATTTAGAGTCCCGCAAGGGACGATTGAATCATCAGTCGTCCCTTGCGGGACTCATTTACGTTGGGTCGTTATTCCCAGCGATAAATCGCTGCGCTATTTTCATGCTGTCCCTGACGGGACAATTAAACTTTGAGCTTTCCAAACAGCTTCTTAGCCGACACGCCTCATTCTGTGATAATCTAGTCATCACTCGACGCTCGTTCGATTACTTAAGAGAAAGAATTTTACGTCTGATTTTATGCTGCACACGGCTGTTTCGCGGTATCACGAACTGCTGAGGGAAAACGATCTGGCGGAATCTTCGAGAGCTATGCTCGACGAAGGTTTGGAGAGAGCGCGTCTCATTTTCGGTGGCCGCCGCCTCTCGCCGTACCTGCGCCCGCACTTTGTCACCGAAGCCGATTGGGCGCGCGTGACGAGCATCTGCCAAACCGTGTGGAGCGCGATTCAGAAAGTCAAAGACGCGGCGGTTGAGAATGACGCGCTGCTCGACGAGCTGGGCGTGACTGAGAAAGAGCGCGAGCTGGTGGCGATTGATCCCGGTTATCGTGAAGTCTCGCCGACGGCGCGGCTCGATTCGTTTCTCACCGACACGGCTTACAGCTTTGTCGAATTGAACGGCGAAAGCCCCGCCGGAATCGCTTACGCTGATGCGGCTTACGATATTTTTTCCGCACTGCCGGTGATGCGACGCTTCGCCGAAGAGTATCAGGTGCGGCCTCTTTACGGGCGCAGGCTGATGCTCGACGTGCTGCTTCGCGCGCACGAAGAATACTTGGGACGCAAAGCCGAACGCCCGCCGCAGATTGCGATAGTTGATTTGAAAGACGTGCCGACGACGCAGGAGTTCGAGCTGTTCAGGGAATATTTTGAGAGTCAAGGCTATCCTTCGCTCATCTGCTCGCCGGACGCTCTGGAATTCAGCGACGGTCGTTTGCGCTGCCGCGATTTCGAGATTGACATCGTTTACAAACGCTTGCTCGTCAACGAATATCTGCCGATTATCGAAGACAGCCCCGCGCTCTTGAATGCCTATCGCGCGGGCGCGTTCTGTCTGGTCAACAGTTTTCGCTCAAAGCTGGTTCACAAAAAAGCCATCTTCGCGGTGTTGACGGACGAGCGGCACGCGCGGCTTTTTTCCGCAGATGAGAGGGAAGCTATT
Source organism: Pyrinomonadaceae bacterium (assembly GCA_036403295.1). GTDB lineage: Bacteria > Acidobacteriota > Blastocatellia > Pyrinomonadales > Pyrinomonadaceae > JACMLC01. Next base: position 26,959 of record DASWRG010000084.1, on the reverse strand, counting down.
CGCGCTCACGTTCCGTGGACGCGCAAGGTGTTGGCGGAGAAGACGGATTATTTCGGCAAGGAGGTTGACCTGCTCGAATTTATTTTGAGCAATCGGGATCGCCTCGTCTTGAAGCCGAACGACGATTACGGCGGGCACGGAATTTATATCGGCTGGAACACGGACGAGATCGCCTGGAGCGAAGCCATGCGCGGCGCGCTCACAAACGGCGACTACTTAGTGCAGGAGCGCGTGCCGACCGCGCGCGAAGTCTTTCCGGCTTTGAAGGAAGACGGAACGGTCGAGTTTGCCGAACAGCTTGTAGACCTGGACCCCTTGCTCTTTTACGGCAAAGTCGGCTCGGCCTTCACGCGTCTTTCCTACACGGAACTCGCCAACGTCTCGTCCGGCGGAGGCATGGTGCCGACGTATATCATTGACAAGAAGTAAGAGCATTGTACTTTGTGCTTTGTACTTTGATTTTTGCACGCTATTCAACGTTAAGCCTGTCGCTCAAGCTTGAGCGGCACATGCAAAGAGCAAAGTACAAAGTACACTTCTTGAAAAGAGGTAAAGCAAAGTGGCTGACGAACATGATTCGCTACCGCGTTGGCGGGAAGAGGATGAGCGACGCTCGTTTGACCGCTCGCGTCTGCTCGTGGACGTGTTCTTTGACGGCGCGGACGCGACCGGCATCGCCAGCACGAAGGATATTAGCCTCGGCGGCCTGTACATGAACACGCAGGCCGAGCTGCCCGAAGGCGCGCTGCTCACGCTTCGTATTCCCTTGAGCAATGAGCAGCAGGTCGTCGTCAACGCCGAAGTGGTTTACAGCAATCCCGGTCGCGGCGTCGGCGTGCGCTTTCACGGGTTGTCGGAGAAGGACAGAGAGTTGATGTTGCGCGAGCTTCCGTCCGCGTAACAGCTTTTGGTGTTTGAAAGAAGCGAGGCCGCGCGATTGCCCGTATGCTGTGGAGTGATTTGAGAGAGGAGACGCGCCTCGCGTTGGCGCGCAAGCTCGAAGGCTTGTACGGGCATGAGCGCGACGAGACGGCTTTCGATTTTCTGGCGTTGGATAAGCAGCAAGCTCTGTTGCTTCTCATGCGTCGCCTCTCTGAGCTTCGATTGTGGGAAGCCGTGCGGCGGATTGAAAATGTGTACGGGTTGGGCGGCGTCGGGATGAGCTTTACGGCTTGGCCTGTGCTTTTATCTTCGCTTCAACGGCACGATAATTTCACGACGCTCTTTGCCAATCACAAGGATAACGCGAGAGGCTTTCTCGAACGCGGGAGGCCGTGCGCCTCGCTTCACTTTCTTTATGGTGATGCGCGGAGTTGGGCGGTTCATTTCGACCTGTATAATCCGTGGGCTTCACCGCTCAACGCTTGGCGGCATCTGTTGCATGAGAAGATTCGCGGCGAGACGCCCGACTGGAAGGCTATCAAAAAAGCTCTCTGAAAGGGAGAGGGAAACATGTTTGACCAATATACGCTCGGCATCGAAGAGGAATTTCAAATAGTTGATCCGAAAACGCGCGAGTTGCGCTCTCACGTCTCGGAGTTTCTCGAAGAGGGCAAGATGATTCTCGGCGAGAAGATCAAGCCTGAGATGATTCAGTCAATGATCGAAGTCGGCACTGGCATCTGCGCCAATATCCAAGAGGCTCGCGCTGACATCACGCGCCTGCGCTGTATCATCTCGACGCTTGCGCGCAAGAAGGACTTGGAGATCGTCGCCGCCTCGACGCATCCTTTCTCGCACTGGCAGGATCAGAAGATTTTTGACGACGACCGTTATAAATTTCTCGTCGAAGAGATTCAGATGGTCGCGCGCTCGCTGCTCATCTTCGGCCTCCATGTACATGTCGGCATCCCCGATCCCGAACGCGCGATTCACATCATGAACGCGGCGCGATATTTCCTGCCGCACGTGCTCGCGCTCTCGACCTCTTCGCCCTTCTGGCTCGGACATAACACGGGACTCAAATCTTATCGCTCGGAAGTCTTCAAAAAGTTTCCGCGCACGGACATTCCGGATCACTTCGACTCGCACGCTTCGTTCCAGCGTTACGTTGACCTGCTGGTCAAGCTGAACTGCATAGACAACGGCAAGAAAATCTGGTGGGACGTGCGCCCGCATCCGTTCTTCCCGACGCTTGAGTTTCGCATCTGCGACATCCCGACGCGCGTGGACGACACGATTGCGATTGCCGCTCTCTTTCAAGCCATCGTCGCGCGGCTCAATGGCTTGATTGACAAGAATCTGGGTTTCAGGCTCTATCGCCGGATGTTGATTCAAGAGAACAAGTGGCGCGCGGTGCGTTGGGGGCTTGACGGCAAGATGCTGGATTTAGGAAAGCAGAAGGAAGTGCCTGTGCGCGACCTGATTCATGAGCTGCTTGAGTTTGTAGACCCCGTACTCAACGATCTCGGCTCGCGCGAAGAAGTAGAACATATTCACACGATTCTTGAGCGGGGCACATCCGCAGATGCGCAGCTACAGGTTTACAAAGAGACCGGCGACCTCAAGGCTGTGGTTGATTTGTTGCTTGAGAGAACGATGGAGAACGTGCCGGCTGAATATAGTTTGTGGGACCCGACTCCGGCTCCTTGAAAATTCTTTGAGCCTGAAATGAAGAGTGTAAAATAAAGCAAGGTTGAGTTCGAGAGAAGCCGTAAGCAGTCATGAGGCACAGCTCCGTGAGGGGCGATATATCAGTAGCCCAGTGCGCCAGTACTGGGTATCAGCATCGCAAAGAAACCAAGCCCCGGAGGAGCGGCATAATCTATGTCGCCCCTCCGGGGCTTAAACTATTTATGGCTTAGTGACCCACGACTGGCGTCGTGAGCTACTGCTATGTCGCCCCTCACGGGGCTGACGATACGCGTCGCTTCATTTATCTCTGCTGTTACTGCGTCGGCGGCGCGCTCTCCTCCGGCTGTGTACTGTCGACAGAGTATCCGGCCAAGGCTTGCAACCTGCTCAGGTCGCCGTTAAATCTGTTCATGTCAACTGCGCCCGTAATCCCGTTGACTTTGCCGCTTTCCGAGTATTGCCAGAAAGTCCAGACGGGCCATGCGGGCGGGATGTTCGGGCCGGGGGCGTTCGTATATTGCGCGACCCAAAGCGGCTGAGTGTTGAACTGCGTCGGGTTGCCGAGCGTGTCGCGCCAGAAAGGCGTGTTCGTGTAGATGATGACCTGCCGACCCGGCAGGCCGCTCTCGACCGTCTCAATCCACTTGGCGACGCCGCTAATAACTTTGCTCGCGCTCTGGCCACCGTCATTATTTTCAATATCAATCACGGGCGGCAGATCGCCTTCGCCCAGTGATTGCAACATCGAGATCATGAGTTCGGCCTGCGCCTGCGGGTCCTGGCTGGCGCGGAAAAACTGGTAAGCTCCGCGAATGATGCCCGCGCTCTTCATGCCCGTCCAGTTGCCAGCGAAGAAAGCGTCTTTACTCGAAATACCATAAGAGACCCTCGCAAAAGCAAACGCGTTACCGGCGGCTGCGACGGCAGGCCAGTTAACATTGCCCTGATATTTGGAAACATCTATTCCTTGTAACATGCCTTTTAAGTCTCCTTCCGTTGGAGTGAGATATGCGAATTGAGAGAAGAAATAACTTTGCGCGCTTTGCGTCTTCAATCTTCGCGCTCTTTGCGTTTAAGTTGAACTTTAAACACAGAGAGCGCAAAGGAAATCTCGCAAAGAACGCAAAGAGTGGGCGGCAGAAGCTTGCGCCGCAACTATTCGCCGCGCTTGAGCGATTCGCGCAGGAAATTCTCGAAGATGATGCGCCCGTCGCGCGATTCGTTCGGATGCTCCCATCGCGTGGCGCGCGTTCTGTCCCAGTCCTCAAAAGATTTTTCGAGATGGAACTGGACTGTGTAAATCAATTGCTCGTCCGTGCGCTTGACCATCATCTGATTGCGCGTGAGATAGCCGGTCGCCAGCAGTTGAAATCCATCGGGCACGCGATCAAGCTGAAGCCCGTGATTCTGCCACACGCGCAGGATGCGACCCTCGCGCGTGTAATCCTGCCAGACGCCCGATTCCGCGTCATTGATGCCGCGAAAGATCGGATCGTCCGGCGCGATGATGCGCACTAGCTTGTACTGGTATTCAAAGGAGCGATTGGCGCGGTTCTGATGCTGCTCCTGATTGGAGAGCGTGACGACGCGCGCGCCGAAGGCGAGACCGATTAACTGATGCCCGCCGCAGATGCCGAGCACGGGCGTTCGAGTCTCATGCATGAAGCGGTTGAAATTTTCGAGATGCTGCGGGTTGTAATAATCAAAGTCGCTCAAAGTTCCGCTCAAGACGATGGCCTGCGGGCGAAACTCTTCGGCCTCCTCTCTAATCTTCGAGAGATGTGCGACGCGCACGTCCGGGTGCTTCACCAGCCGCTCGACGTTGTGTTCGATGTTGCTCATCGCCAAGCTTGAGATTTGGCGTTCGCGGCTGAGCTGCTTCGCGACGTTGCGTCCCAATTCCTTGATCGCCACTTCCGAAACATCTGTTTCTTCGAGCAGCAGATTGTTGACGAGCAACACGCGCGCCCGCTCAATCCGCTTTTCAATCGGCTCATAGCGGCAGAAGGTTCTCTGGTTGAAAGGAAAGGGAAGCGGTTCCGGCGCGTCCGGCGGCAAGTTTTCTTCGAGGAGCATCTCTTCCATCATCAGTTGAATTTTAGCGTCTTGTTGCTGTTTACATCAAGCCCGACGCTGCTTCGTGTTCTGGTTAAATTGGGGGATTGCTGTGCCCGCGCCCGCCTCCGCCACCTCTCTGCGAATCTCCGCGAGCAACGTTGAGCGCACACGCGAGCGAAAAGCCGTGCTGCGCTCGGCGGCGGCCTGCTCGACTAATAATAGCATGCGATGCCAGGAGGATTCGAGTTCATCCGCGAGCAAAGAGATTTTTGTGATGTCGTAAGGTACGGCGACATCCGTGCAGCCAGCACGCGCAAAGACCGCTAAGTATCGTGCCGTCGCCAGATCAGGGCACAAGATTCTGCGTCTTCCCGATTTCAGCTCGACGCCGAGCAAAGTGTGTTGAATCTCGACGCGATTCTCCTTCGTCTGCACGGGCAGGTTATGCGAGCGCGTGCGCAGCTTCATGATTCGCTCGCGGTACAGGCTCGGCAGCCACGTCTCGCCGAGAGCTTCGCGCACCTCTTCGACGCTTTTTTGCAGAGCGGAGGGCTGAGCGATCTTCGCCGCTTTCGGCATCGCAAAGTTTGCGGCGGCTCGTGACGAGATAACTGCGCTCACATTATTCACACGCTTGTTATACCAAATTTCAAAACGAAAATCGCTCTCTTCTTTGCGACTTTGCGCCTTTGCGTGAAACTATTTCTCACGCAAAGTCGCAAAGGCGCAAAGAAAGCGAATTGTTTTTAACGCGAGACACGCGTGGGAACGGCTGGCGGTTTGCGAAAAGCGTCGAGGACGCGCCCCGGAAAAATTCCCAGATAAAGAGTTCCGAGCACAGTGATGACGAGCGCGATGGCGATGCTCGCGGGCACAATGGGCGCGCTCCATTCGGTCGTCCGCTCGCGGAAGAACATCACGATAATCAGCCGCAGGTAGTAGTAAGCAGAAATCGCAGTGTTGATGACGCCGATGATGACCAGCGTGTAATAGCCCATATCAAGAGCCGAGCGGAAGACCATAATCTTGCCCATAAATCCGGCGGTCAGAGGCAGCCCCAACATGCTCAGCAGAAACAGCGAGAGCGCGAAGGAGAGAACCGGCGCGCGAAAGCCGATGCCGTTATAGTCTTCAACTTCCGTGCGACGGTCGCCCGTGCGCGCGATCATCGTCACGACCGCGAACGCCCCCAGGTTCATCACGGCATAGGTCAGCATGTAGAAGGCTACGGCGGCGAGAGCTTCCGTGCGTCGCGCGCCGTCGCTGGCCGCGCCCGCCGCGACGAAGCCCACGAGCGCATAGCCCGCGTGCGCAATCGAAGAATACGCGAGCATCCGCTTGACGTTGTTCTGTACGATAGCCACGATGTTGCCGACCGACATCGTCAGAATCGCCAGCACGCTCATCACCGTCAGCCAGGTGTTGTGGAGCATCGTGTCCGTCGCTCCCTGCGCCGCGACGACGAACGGAAAGCCGAACACGAAGACGCGGAGGAACGAAGCGAAGCCCGCAGCCTTCGGCCCCGCCGCCATGAAGGCCGTGACGGGCGTCGGCGCGCCCTCGTACACATCCGGCGTCCAGACGTGAAACGGCGCGGTCGCTATCTTAAAGCCGAAGCCGACGAGCATCATCGCCGCGCCCGCAAACAAGAGAGCCGGATAACGCGAATCATGAAGCCGATCTGCAATCAAACTGATGTTGGTCGTGCCGGGAAGTCCGCCGCCCGTCGCGGTCGCGCCGTAAACGAGCGCGATGCCGTAGAGGAGAAAGGCCGAGGAGAAAGAGCCGAGGATAAAATATTTGAGCGAGGATTCGTTCGAGCGTAAATCCGAGCGGCGAAATCCGGCCATCACGTAAGTAGCGATGGACAGAATCTCCAAGCCTAGAAAGATGATGACCAGATCGTTGCCCGAAGCCATCAGCATCATTCCCGAAGTCGCAAACAGCAGGAGCGAATGAAACTCGCCCGCCGGAAGATTCTCGCCTTCGACCCACACGATGGAGATCAAAATCGTCAACGCCGAGACGAGCAGGAAGATCAGAGTGAAGGCCAGCCGCAGCTCATCGAGCACGATCATGCCGTTAAAGTTGGCTGCGCTTGAAGCGACGCCGCCCCTCCACATCCAGACGCAGGCGACTCCTGCCGCGACGAGGCCGACGAGCGAGAGAGCGCCCGTCATCCAACGCTGTTTCGAGTGCGAGAAAGCGTCAACCAGCATCACCACGACGGCGACCCCGCCGACGATAAGTTCCGGCAGGATGAGCATCAGATTGACGTTCGGCAAAGCGTTTTGGAAGGCTAAAAAATTCATCATCCACTCAAATCGAAAATAACTTATTCAGCGCTCGTCGAGTTTGCCTCCGCGTCCTCCATGAAAAGCTGTTTGAGCCGGTTTCTCAAATTGATTCTGAAATAGCCGGGCTGCGACGACGCGCCGAACTGATTGGGCGGCACGATGTGTCCCTGCTTATCTAGAATCACGACGAGCGGCAATCGCGTGCGCTCGGAAAATTGCTTGTAAGCATGCTTCTCAGGATCGCGCAGCACCGGGAACGTAAAGCTCAACGACTCCGCAAATTTTCGCAGCTCTTTATCCGACATCTGCTCTTTGTCGTCCACGCTGACCCACAAAAATTGAATCGGCCTGTCCTTAAATTCCTTGTGCAGAATTTCCAGATCGCGCAACTCTTCATGACATGGCCCGCACCACGTCGCGCCGAAAGAGATGAGCAGGAAGCTGCCTCGCATCTTCGAGGTGTCATACTTCTTGCCGTCAATCCCTTTCAGGTTAATGCTAATCTCTTGCTCGTCATCGCCGGCAGTCCAACGCGCGTTTGAAGGGGAAGCGTAGATGCTTGAAACCAGCACGAGCAGAATCAAGAGGGGGATTTTTTTCATAAGCAAATCAATTTTTCAATCGCTATTTCTCAATCTTCTCCGCGTAAGAGCCGCCCGCCGGGTTGACGCGCCTTTGCACGGCTTGAATGCTCTCCTGCGAGCGACTGAGAAACGGGCGCGGGTAAACGCCCATGTACAACATCAATGCGAGAAGCGGCAAGAGCAAGCCCATCTCGCGCCAGCTCAAATCTGAGAGCGTCGCGTTCTTCGGCGTCGTGATGCGTCCGAAGACGACGCGCTGCAACATCCACAGCATATACACAGCCGCCCAGATAACGCCAGTGCCCGCCAGCATCGTCGCTATCCAAGACCACGTCACCGCGTTCGATGTCCAAGTGCCGAGCATGATTAAAAATTCGCCGACGAAGCCGTTCAGGAAAGGCAAGCCGATTGACGACAGCGACGTGATGACGAAGAAGGCTGAGAACCACGGCATAGAGGTCGCCAGGCCGCCGAAGTCTGAAATCTGTCGCGTGTGTCGTCTCTCATAAATCATCCCGACTAAGAGGAAGAGCGCGCCCGTCGAGACTCCGTGATTGAGCATTTGATAAAGCGCGCCCTGCAAGCCCTGCTCTGTGAATGAGAAGAGTCCGAGCACGACGAATCCCATGTGGCTCACCGAAGAGTAAGCGACGAGGCGTTTCACGTCGGGCTGCACCATCGCCACCAGCGCGCCGTAGATGATGCCGATAATCGCCAGCACGATAATCGCCGGAGCGAATTTGCGCGCAGCGTCAGGAAACAGCCCCAGGTTAAAACGCAAGAGGCCGTAAGTCCCCATCTTCAATAGCACGCCCGCCAGGATGACAGAGCCAGCCGTCGGAGCTTCCGTGTGCGCGTCCGGCAGCCACGTATGAAAAGGGAAAAGCGGAACTTTGATACAGAACGCGAAGGCGAAGGCGAGAAAGAGCCAGAACTCCGTGCGCTCCGCCACCTTGATACGGCTCATCGCGTTCAATATCGTCACGTAATCGAACGAGCCGTAAATGTAGTAAAGCGCGATGATGCCGACCAGCATCAAGAGACTGCCGAGCGTGGTGTAGATAAAAAACTTCGTCGCCGCGTAAATCCTGCGCTCGCCGCCCCAGATGCCTATGAGGAAGAACATCGGCACGAGCGACGCCTCGAAGAAAAGATAAAAGACCAGCAGATCGAGCGAGACGAAAACGCCGATCATCGCTCCTTCTAAGAGCAGCAGAAAGACATAGAAGGAGAGCTGTCTTTTCTCAACCGCGTGCCAGCTTGAGATGATAGAGATTGGCACGAGCAGGGTGGTCAACAGCACGAGCCACAGGCTGATGCCGTCCACGCCGACGTGATAACGCGCGCCGATAACGTTAATCCATTCCGAGTTCTGCACAAAGTTGAAGCCGTCCGCCGCGTGCCCACCGTCGCCGCCAAGTAAAAAGAGCGAGAGCGCGAAAGTCGCAGCCGAAAACAGGAGCGCGATCCAGCGATAATCCGTCTCCTTCGCACTGCGCCGCACGACGCCGTGCGCAATCGCCAACACCGCGCCGACGACCGGCAGTAAGATTAAGGCTGTGAGCAGATATTGCTGCATAAAATCCTAACGATTGAAAACGATGTACGCGAAATAGCCTATGATGACGAGCGCGCCGAACAGGATAATGGCCGCGTAACTGCGCACGAATCCGATTTGCAAGTAACGCACGACTGCGCCGATCTGCGTCACGCTTCGCCCAAGCCCGTTGACGATGCCGTCAATCACGGACACATCAAAGAGCTTCCACAAGCCCTCGCGCGAGCCGACCTTGATCGGATTAACGAGCGCGGCGTCGTAAATCTCATCCACATAATATTTCTCTTCAAGCAGGCGCGGCATCTGTAAGAGCGGCCTCTTCTTGAATGTGAACCAGCCGATAGCGATGCCGAGCGCGGCGATGCCGATTGAGATAAAAGTAAAATATCTTTCAGTGTTCACCTCTTCGGGCGAGTGCGTCTCTCCGGCAGCGGCAGTCTCATTAGCATGCCTCTCATTCGTAGTCACGGGCGGCGCGCCGTCCGTCACTTGAGGCGGCGGCGAGATATAACGCGGAGTTTCTGCCGCCGCGCCTTCTCCCGATGTTGCGGCTTTCTCAGACGAAAGCTGCGCGATGACAGGCTCAAGCGTGCGCTCGAAATAATTCGGAATCTTGCCGCCGCTCAAAGCATAAGGGATGCCGACGAGGCCGCCCAACGTCGAGAGAATCGCCAGCACGACGAGCGGCACAGTCATCGTCCACGGCGACTCGTGCGGCTCGACCGGCGCGTGATGATGAGCGTCATGCTCATCATGCTCATCATGAACTTTATCTTGCGGGGCATGATGCGGCCTGTCTCCGGCTGATGCGAGCTGCGCGTCGTGCGGCTTCTCGTCCACATCAAAAGCGTGCGCGTGAGCTTCGTCGGCCTGACCTCCGGCGTGCGCTTCGCGGAAACGCTCTGTGCCCCAGAAGGTCATGACCATCAGGCGCGTCATGTAAATCGCGGTCAGGCCAGCCGTGACCGCTCCTACAATCCACAAAACTTTTCCGAAACCCGGCGGGATGCTCGCGGCAGTCGTGCTCCAAGTCTTCCACAGAATCTCGTCTTTCGAGAAAAATCCCGCGAAGATCGGAATGCCTGAGATGGCGAGCCAGCCCGTCAGCATCGTCGCAAACGTAATCGGCATGTACTTCTTCAAGCCGCCCATGCGCCGCATGTCCTGCTCGTGATGCATGCCGTGTATCACGCTGCCTGAGCCGAGGAAGAGCAGAGCCTTGAAGAACGCGTGCGTCATCACGTGAAAAATCGCCGCGACGAACGCGCCGACGCCGCACGCCAGAAACATATAGCCGAGCTGCGAGACGGTCGAATAAGCCAGAACTTTTTTAATGTCGTTCTGCGCGATACCGATGGTCGCGGCGAAGATGGCCGTCGCCGCTCCGATGATGGCGACGATGAACATCGCCGTCGGCGCGTGTTGAAAAATAGCGTTGCAACGCACGACCATGTACACGCCAGCCGTGACCATCGTCGCCGCGTGAATCAGAGCGGAGACGGGAGTCGGCCCGGCCATCGCGTCCGGCAGCCAGACGTAAAGCGGTATCTGCGCGCTCTTGCCTGTCGCGCCGATGAACAACAGAATCGCAATCGAAGTCACGCCGCCCGTGAACAGATATTTGAGACCGAAAGGATCAACCCCCATGCTACCGATAGTCGTGAGCGCGCTCGTCACTCCGGGCTTATCGAAAAAGCTGATCGAGGCATGCCCCGCCTGCGCCGTCAAATAAAAGATGAGCATGATGCCCAAGACCACGCCCCAGTCTCCGATTCGATTGGCGATGAAAGCTTTCTTCGCGGCGTCGCCCGCTTCCTTGCGGTCAACGTAATAACCAATCAACAGGTAAGAGCAGAGGCCGACGCCTTCCCATCCGACGAACATCAACAGAAAGTTGTCCGCCAGAATCAGCGTCAGCATCGAGAACATGAACAGATTCAAGTAGGCGAAGAAGCGATAAAAGCCTTTATCGCCATGCATGTATCCGGTGGCGAAAAGATGAATCAGAAAGCCTACGAATGTGATGAACAGAGCGTAGATGCCGCTCAAACGATCCATCGCGAGGCCGAAGTCCGCGCGAAACCTGCCGACCTCAAGCCATGTCCAGAGATGATCCATCACAGGCGTCTCAGCATGCAGCGCGCCATCAGGCTTGAACGCCAGATAAAACGCGACGATGGTCGAGACGAGCACAGCCCCGCACGCCACCACGCCGATAAATCTCTCATCACGCACACGCCGACCGACGAGCCAATTAATCAGCGCGCCTGCTAACGGAGCGAAGATGATGTAACGGAGCATTCTTTAGTTTTCAGTTTTCAGTTTTTAGCTTTCAGTTAGTCACTGGAATCTGAAAACTAAAAACTAAAAACTAGAGTTTCAAAATATTCGCCTCGTCCACATTGAGCGATTCACGATTGCGGAAGATGGCGATGATGATGCCAAGCCCGACGGCGGCTTCGGCGGCGGCGACGGTCATCACGATAAAGACGAAGAGCTGACCGGAGACTTCGCGGAAATAGCTCGAAAAGGCGACGAAAGTCAGGTTCACGGCGTTGAGCATCAGCTCAATGCACATGAACATAGCGATCACGTTGCGCTTGATGATGACGCCCACCACGCCAAGCGTGAACAGCACAGCCGACAGTGCCAGATACCATGAAAGTTGCGGAACCATAGCGATTTTAGATTTTAGATTTTTAGACTTTTGATTGAAGGCTCAATCAAAAATCACAAATCCAAAATACTCTATTCCTCCTCGCGCACGTGCGGCGCGCCTTCGAGGCCGAGCAGTCTTTCTGCTTCGACCGTCGTCTTCGCTTCAACCGGCGTCGCATCCCCGATTGCTTCCGGGTCAACCAGATGCTTGGGCAAGACCGCCGTGCCGGGAACGACCCTCACGTTCGGGGAAGTGAAAGTCGCGCGCCGCGCGAGCGTCATCGCGCCCACAATCGCCATCAGCAAGAGCAGCGACGTAATCTCGAACGGCAGCAAATATTGCGTGAACAAGCCGTTGCCGATTGATGCCGTCAAGCCGACATCCGACGCGCTGGCCGTCGCCGACGGATGCTCCGGTTGATAAGTCGAATTCTCAACGCTTGAGATCATGAACGTGGCTTCCGCGATGAGCAGTGCCGCTAGAAAAACAGCCGTCGGCACTAGATAACGCAGCTTTACATTGCGCCGCTCTTCCTCTTCTACATTCAAGAGCATGATGACGAAGACGACCAAGACCATAATCGCCCCGGCGTAGACGATGACCTGCACCGCCGCGATGAAGGGCGCGGCCAGCGTCACGTAAATGCAGGCCAGCGAGATAAAGACGCCGATCAAAGAGATCGCGCTGTACAAAGGATTGCGCTGCACGACCATCGAGACCGCGCACCCAATCGCCAGTCCGCCGAAAAGTATGAAGAGAATCGCGCTCATTAACTCAGTGACAAGTGACGTGTGACGAGTGACGAGCAAGACAAGCCGATTTAACTTGTCACTTGTCACTCATCACTTGTCACTGCCTTCTCATATCCAGCCCAGCAGTGCCAGCGTCGCCGTCAGGATGATATTCAGGATGGCGACGGGCAGTAAAAACTTCCAGCCGAAATCCATCAACTGGTCAAAGCGAAATCGCGGCAGCGTCCCGCGAATCCAGATATACAGAAACAGAAAGATGCAAACCTTGACCAGAAAACCGATTGCGCTAATCAGCGCGTAAAGCAAACCGCCTCTGGCAAACAGGTATTCCAGATACGGGACGTGCCAGCCTCCGAAAAAGAGCGTCGCCGCCAGCATCGAAACCGTGAACATGTTGACGTACTCGGCCATAAAGAAGAGCGCGAACTTGAGCGCGCTGTATTCTGTATGAAAGCCCGCGACCAATTCCGTCTCGGCCTCCGGCAAATCGAAAGGCACGCGGTTCGTCTCGGCAATCGCTGAAATCAAGTAAATGATAAAGCCTATGATTTGCGGAAAGACGTTCCAGTGCGGAATCGGAATTTTGCCGAAGAGCCACCAATAAGTGCTCTGCTGCTCGACGATGTCGTAAAGGTTGAGCGTCCCGCTTATCAGGATGACGCCGATGAGCGCGAGTCCGAGCGACAATTCATACGAGATAAGCTGAGCCGAAGAACGCAGGCCGCCCATCAGGCTGTACTTGTTATTCGATGACCAGCCCGCGAGCGCGATGCCGTACACGCCGACCGAAGTCACGCCGAGGACGTAGAGCAATCCGACATCGAATCTGGCGATGACGAGCGAGATTTCGCCGATGAAGGGAAGCGTCACCGTCGGCCCGAAGGGATACACGATGAGCGGCATCAACGCCGCCGTGATGGCGATAATCGGCGCGAGAAAGTAGACGAACTTGGTTGATTTATCGGGAACGATCTCTTCTTTGAGAATGAATTTCAGCAGGTCTGCGAACGGTTGCAGCATGCCGCCGTAGCCGACGCGGTTCGGCCCCAAACGTCCCTGTATGAACGCCAGCACGCGCCTTTCGGCCAGCACCGTGTACGCGACGATCATCAAGACCACCGTGAACGCAATCGTGATCGCCACGAACTGCAAGACAATGCTGAGAATAAAATTCCAATCCATGAGTTTGATTTTAGATTTGCGATTTCAAACCCTAAATCTCAAATTTCAAATCGCTTCAGTCTCCCGCGACTGCTTCTGCGCGACGCAAGCCGGAGTCAATCGTAATCTGATAAAGCGGCGAGATGGCGACTGACGGCGGCTGCGGGTTGCCTGCTTCGAGCAGATGGAACTGCGGCGTTTTGCCCGTCAGCGTGCCCGTCTTGAAAAGCTCGTGGCCGACCTCCGGCGTCCCGGTTATCTTCTCAGCCGTCTCGCCCATGCCTTCGACCCCGCGCCGCAACTCTTCCAACTCATGCTTGAGATCGCGCCGCTCCGCGATTGGATAAACGGCTTGCACGGGTTTGGTTTCATCCTTCAAGAGCGGATAACGCAGCCCTTGATAAGCCGGAACGCTTTCGGCCAGCTCTTTGAAGACCGCGCTCGCGGACATCTGGAAATTGAAATCCAGGCCGAGAGCTTTTGCCAGCAGCGACGTAATCATCCAATCCGGCTTCGCCTGATGCACGGGCGGAATGCTCTGCCGCACACGCTGCACCAGCCCGCCGCTATTCGTAAACGTCCCGTCAACTTCTGCGAACGAAGCGGCGGGCAGAACTACGTCTGCGTGAGCAGTCGTCGCCGTCTCGAACATCTCCTGCACGACCAGAAAGTCGAGCTTCGAGAGCGCGTCCGTCTGTCCCTCAAAATGTTCCGGCAGAAAACTGCCCGCGACGTACATCGCGCGCACTGTTTGACCTGCGGCCTGTAGCATCTCCGTCGCGCTCAAAGCTCCGTTCATCAGGCCGAGGTCATGCGCGCCGATGCTGTTGTTGAAGAGCGGCAGAGGATGCAGGAGCACGCGCCTGCCTTCAGCCGCGAGCGTGTATGGAAGCTGAGCTACAACCGTTTGCGCAGCCTCGCTCAACTCGCCGCCGAACATGACGACCACATCGCCCTGCGCGTCCGTGATCGTTTGACGAAGAGCGTCAAGCTCTTTCGCTTCAACTCCCATCTTGCGCGCGGCCAGCTCATTATTATTTTCGCCAGCGAGCGCGAGCACGGCTGCGTCTTCCGCGCCCGGACGGATGTGTATGAACTGCGCGGCAGTTTGTTTGAGACGAATCGGAATGCTGTTGATGATGACGAGCTTTGCGCCGCCGTTTCGCACGGCCTGCCGAATCTGCCTGCCCGTCAGGGGCTGCAACTCTTCCGGCTCGCCGCCGATGAGCACGATGGTTTTCGCATGTCGAATATCATGATGCGTCGCCAGCCCCCCGCCCAAATTTTTGAAGAAGGTTTTTAGGGAGAAAGCATCGGTCGCCGTGAACTTTTCAGTCCCGACGACTTCGCGCGCAAATCTCAGCAGCGCGTAATTCGATTCGTTCGTCAGGCGCGGGCTGCCGACGACGGCGATGGCATCTTTGCCGTCGTTCGCTTCATCAACACGCAGCAATCCCTCTGCCGCGAAACGAATCGCCTCATCCCACGTCGCGGGAATTAATTTTCCGCCCTTCTTGTAACGAATGAGAGGCGTCCGCAGTCTCTCTTCATGATTGACGAATTGATGCCCGAAGCGGCCTTTGATGCACAGAAACTCTCCGTTATGGCCGTTGACATAACGGTCGCGCGCGACGATGCGCATCAACGTGCCGGAACGCGAGCCGAGCGACATCTCGCAGCCGTCCGAGCAATAAGTGCAGGTCGAAACCGTCTGTGCCAGTTCCCACGGGCGAGCCTGATGCCTGTAGGTTGCGTCGAGCAGAGTTCCGGTCGGGCAGACTTCGATGCAGTTGCCGCACTGCGAGCAATTCAGCCAGCCGCCGTAAGTGCCGATGACAGTGTTCGCGCCGCGATTGCCAGCCTCAATCGCGTCCTCGCCCATCCACTCATCACAGACGCGCGTGCAACGCTTGCACAGGATGCAGCGCTGCTGGTCATTGGCGACAATCGGCGAGAGATATTTTTCGGGAAACGCATTCTTCTGCTCTTGAAAACGCTCTTCGAGGCCGCCCCAATCAAAGGCCATCTCTTGCAGCTCGCACTCGCCGCCGCGATCACACACGGGACAGTCGAGCGGGTGATTGGCGAGCAGAAATTCGACCATCGCGCGCTGAGCTTTCTCAATCTCTTCGCTCTCGGTCGTGACGATCATCCCGTCCGTGCAGGTAATCGTGCAGGACGTTTGCAGCTTCGGCATCTTCTCAATCCGCACGAGACACATGCGACACGAAGCTTGCAACGCGAGGTCTGAGTAATAACAGAACGAAGGAATGTTGAAGCCCTTCTCGCGGCACACGTCAATGAGGCGCGCGCCCTTCGCCACCTGAAAATCCTGATTGTTGATAGTGACTTTGATTAGCTCTTGAGACATCTCAATTATTTCCGACTTGAAATCTGAAATCTCAAATTCCTAAACTGTCACCGCTTCGGCTTGCGCGAGCGGCATCAGATGTTTCTTAAAATCTTCGGGAAACTTTTTAATCGCGGACTGAATCGGCCACGCGGCGGCGTCTCCGAGGGGGCAAAATGATTTGCCTTCGATGTTGTCGCACAAATCTAAAATCAGTTGCGCATCTTCGGGGCGGCCTTCGCCGCGCGCGATGCGTTTGAAAATCTTGACCAGCCAGTCCGTCCCCTCGCGGCAAGGCGTGCACCAGCCGCAAGATTCGTGCTTGTAAAACTCGGTCAGATTTTTGGTTGACTCGAAAATATCAACCGTGTCATCCATCACGATAAAACCGCCCGAGCCAACCATCGAGCCTGCCGCGACCAAGCCCTCGTAATCCAGCTTCACGCTTTTGCCCACGATGTCCTGCGCGGGCATGATGTACACGCTTGAGCCGCCGGGAATGACGGCCTTCAATTGCCGCCCGTTCGAGATGCCCTGACAATCTTCCATGATGAACTTTTCCATATCGTCATAGCCCATCGGAAGCTCATAAACGCCCGGACGGTTGACGTGGCCTGAGACTGACCAGACCTTCGTGCCGCCGCTCTTTTCAGTGCCGAGTTTTTGATAAGCCTCGCCGCCCATCTTGATAATGTCGGGGACGGCGGTCAGCGTCTCGACGTTGTTGACGACGGTCGGAGACTGATAAAGCCCGGCGACGGCGGGGAAGGGCGGCTTCATGCGCGGGTGTCCGCGCAAGCCTTCGAGCGAGTTCAAAAGCGCGGTCTCTTCGCCGCAAATGTACGCGCCCGCGCCCGTGTGCGTGTAGACTTCGCACGCGAAGTCCTTGCCCATGATTTTTTCGCCGACCAGCCCCGCCTCGCGCGCTTCCGCAATCGCGCGATCCATAATCTCAATCAGGTAACGATACTCGCCGCGCGTGTAAATGTAAGTCACTTTCGAGCCGAGAGCGTAAGCCGCGATGAGCATGCCTTCGATGAGCATGTGCGGGTCGCGCTCCATCAAGTATCGGTCTTTGAAAGTTCCCGGCTCGGATTCGTCGGCATTGCAAACGACGTATTTCGGCTTGGGGGAATCCTTCGGGACGAAACTCCATTTCATTCCGGTCGGGAATCCCGCGCCGCCGCGACCGCGCAGGGCGGACTTTTTGACCTCGCCAATCACCTCATCCGGCGACATGCCATCAAGCACTTTTTTCAAGGCTTCATAGCCGCCGTTCTTGCGATAGACTTCGAGTGTGTGCGAGTTCTCAAGCGCGACGCGCTTGAGCTGAAGTGGTTCGCAACCGATTGCTCCGATGAACATGATGTCTACAGTAATTAACCGAAAAGCTTGTTTCGTCTCTATCCTAAACCGTTAAACCGATTTTCCGATTCCGTGCTTAAACACGTACTCGTCCTTCTCACAGCGATCCAGAATCTCGTCAACTTTTTCCGCCGTCAGATTCTCATGAAAGTCGAAGCCAAGCTGAAACATCGGCGCAGTCCCGCATGAGCCTAAGCATTCGACGAGCGAGATGGTAAAGCGCCCGTCCTCAGTCGTCTCTCCCGGCTTGATGCCGAGTCGTTTGGAGCAGTGCTCCGTAATCTTGTCCGCGCCCAAAATTTTGCACGAAAGCGTCTTGCAAATCTGGATGTGATATTTGCCGACGGGCTTTGTGTTAATCATCGAATAGAAGGTCGCAACCTCCCAGATGTCTGTGATACGCACGCCGAGCCTGTCCGCCAGATAGGCGACCGCCGGAGGGTCGAGCCAGCCGCGTTCTCTCTGCATGATGAACATCAAAGGCAGAATGGCCGAACGCTTAACCGGATATTTCGCCAGATGCGCGTCAATCTCGGCCTCGACTTCCGCCGAAAAGACGGCCATCTCATCGGGGACTTTCGCCTCCTGCGGCAAAGGATTGTTCGGCGTGAACTGTTGACTCATTCGATTTCAGTTTTCAGTTTTTAGTTTTCAGTTTTTAGTTTGTGTCTTTCTGAAAACTAAAAACTGAAAACTGAAAACTATCTGTCAATTTCACCTAAAACAATATCCAGCGAGCCGATGATGGCGACGACATCCGCTATCATTTCGCCTTCGACCATGTGCGGCAGGGCGGAGAGGTTGACGAAGCTGGGGCCGCGAAAGTGTACGCGGTCGGGCTTCGGGCCGCCGTTCGATTTCATGTAGACGCCAAGCTCGCCCTTCGAGGCTTCAATCGCGTGATAGACCTCGCCCGCAGGCACGTTGAATCCTTCGGCCACAATCAGGAAGTGATGAATGAGAGCATCCATGTGCGTCTTCATCGCTTCGCGTTCCGGCAACACGACCTTCGGCGCGTCCGCTTTGACCGAGCCGGGCTGAAGGCGCGAAAGAGCCTGCACGACGATCTTATGCGACTCTTTCAGCTCGCGCATCCGAACCATATAACGCGCCCACACGTCGCAATCCTGCTCGACCGGAATCTCGAAATCGTATTTCTCGTAACCCGTGTAAGGATTCGCGCGGCGAAGGTCTAAATCAACGCCGCTCCCGCGCAGGCACGGCCCCGAAAGCCCCCAGTCAATCGCGTCCTCGGCTGAGATGTAGCCGACGCCTTGCGTACGCTTCTGGAAAATCTTGTTGCCCGACAGGAGCGTGTGAAACTCTTCGACGGCGTGCGGAAAATCGTCCGTGAACTGTTTGACTCTCCGCTCGAATCCGGCGGGAATGTCCATCATCAAGCCGCCAATGCGAAAATAAGAGGGAGTCAGACGACCGCCCGACGCGGCTTCGATGAGATTCAAAATCTTCTCGCGCTCGCGGAAGCAGTAGAAGAAGACAGTCATCGCGCCGATGTCGAGCGCGTGCGTGCCGAGCCAGACCATGTGCGAGGCGATGCGTTGCAGCTCGCACATCAGAACGCGAATCACCTGCGCGCGTTCGGGAATCTCAAGCCCCAACAGCTTTTCCGCAGCCATCACGTAAGCCAGATTGTTACCCAACGGATTCAAGTAATCCATGCGGTCTGTGATGACTATGCCCTGCTGATATTTTTTATACTCAAAGAGCTTCTCCATCCCCGTGTGCAGGTAGCCGATGTCCGGCGTCGCCTTGACGACCATCTCGCCGTCCAGCACCAGCTCAAGCCGCAAGACGCCGTGCGTGCTCGGGTGCTGCGGCCCCATCGAGAGCGTCATCTGCGTATCGAGCGGCTGGTCTACGACCTCAAATTGCGGCGGAAGTTTTTGAAGCGTTGAACTCATCTTGAAATCAAATCAGAACTGAAAAATATCCGCGACCTTGAGCGCGAAATCAGGAAGCAAGGGCGACGTAATCTGGTCGCCGACTTTACGCGTCTCGATCAACTCCAGACCGCTCTCCTGCAAGCGATAAACCTCGACCGACAAAGTGAGCACGTCAACTATCCAATATTCTTTGACGCCGTGCTCGCCGTAAAGCTTGCGTTTGACCACATAGTCGCGCCGCACGTTGTCAGCCCCCGCAGACAGAATCTCAATCGCCAGCTCAGGGGCCGCCGTCAGCTTGCCTTGTGGCGAGACGATCTGCTTCAAGGTGGCATTCGTGATGAACACGAGGTCTGGAATCACCGCGTCATATTCTGTGAAAATGACGCCGGGGCCGGGGACGATTTTCCCGATTGGATTAGCACCCAAATAAGACCCAATGGCGATAGTTATGTTTGACACAGCAAGCTGGTGCTGGATATGTGGCGCGCGTGACACGTAGAGTTCTCCTCCGATCAGCTCATACTTCTGGCCGTCTTCGGGCAGCGCGCCGAGATCGCTGACTGTCAAAAGCGGTAACACCGTTGTAGACATCTTCATCTCGTCCTTACAAGAGGGCTGACTTTTCAGCGAGCGTCAGCTAATGGATCATCACGTCAAACTGTACGGCTCGTAGCCGCGCAATGGAAAATCTTTGCGCAGGGCATGACCCCGCCAATCGTCCGGCAAGAGAATGCGGCGCAAGTCCGGATGGCCGTCAAAGATGACTCCAAGCAGATCGAAAGTTTCGCGCTCGTGCCAGTTGGCGGTGCGCCAAACGCCCGTCACCGTTTCGACATGCGCGTCGTCTTCATTCAATAAAACTTTGAGCCGCAAACGATGATGCTTCGTCGTCGAGAAAAGGTGATAGTTGACTTCAAATCGCGGCTCTTCTTCGGGGCCGCGATCCGCGCCGCAGAGGTCTGCCAGAAAATTGAACTCCAGTCCCGGCGCGGTTTTCAGATACGAGCAGATCGCTACAATCTGCTCACGCGGCACAATGACTGTCACCTCGCCGAAGGCTTCGATGACCTCGCCGACCCATGCAGGGTTCTGTTGCTGCAACGCCGTCACCAACGGCGACGGCGTAATGGGATTGCCCGGCGTGGTCGCGCCCTCTGGCGTCTCTGCTCCCTGTGCTGGATTATTTTCAGCCATCTCGAATTCGCGATATTAGATTTCAGATTTGCCAATTCAATGCTTTTTCAATCGCAAATCTGAAATCTCAAATTTGAAATCCTTAAGATGAACGCCTCCGCTCGTGCCTTGAAGCGATAGTGTAAGGACGCGACTCCTGCGCTGCTGCTTCATTGAGCGCGGAGACGCCCGACGCGGGCAGCGTCCCCGGCGGCACTGCTTCGCGCGCCTCTGCTTCAAGAACGTCTTTGCGGTCACGCACGGATTCTTTCATCACTTTGTCTTGCAGCATCATCACAGCGTGAATCAACATCTCGGGTCGCGGCGGGCAGCCCGGAATGTACACGTCCACGGGCACGACCTTGTCCACGCCCTGCACGATGGCATAGTTGTCAAACACGCCGCCCGAGGTCGCGCACGCGCCCATCGAGATGACCCACTTCGGCTCCGGCATCTGATCGTAAATGCGCCTCAACACGGGAGCCATCTTGCGCGAGACGCGCCCCGAGACGATCATCACGTCTGCCTGTCGCGGGCTGGCGCGAAACACTTCAGAGCCGAATCGCGCCAGATCATTGCGCGAGCTGGTCGCATTCATCATCTCGATGGCGCAACAGGCGAGGCCGAAAGTCGCAGGCCACAAACTAGACTTGCGCGCCCAGTTGATGAGCGAATCGAGCCGCGCGGTCAGCACCTCCGGCAAAGCTTGACCAATAATATTTTCGAGTCCCATAAAAACCTCTTCCGACCCGTGTCAGGCCGCGCGTCTCGCGCCGCCCGTTTTACGTCCGCTCAACTGATTCAGCGCGCGCGCCTCCGCTTCGGCTTCGCGCCGCGCGCTTGCGCCCCAATCAAACGCGCCTTTCTTCACCACATAAATGTAACCCGCCAGCAGGAGCGCGACGAAGATCATCATCTCCGAGAAGACGAACAGACTGCCGATGTCAGCTTTGGCTGCAAGCTGTTTGAAGACGACAGCCCACGGCACTAAAAAAATGACTTCGATGTCGAACAGGATAAAGATCATCGCGATCAAGTAGAACTTGACAGAGAAGCGTTCGCGCGCAGAGCCGACGGGGTCTTTGCCGCACTCGTAGGGCATCAGCTTCGTGCGCGTCTGTTTGCGCTGCCCGACCATCTGCGAGAGCAGGATATTGCCGCCCGCAAATCCGACGGCGACGATGAACATCAACAGGATCGGCAAGTACTGGCTCAGTTGAAAATCTCGCATACGCCCCCCCGTCGAGCAGCAGCTTTCATCAACCCGGAAAACGTGGCTGATGACGCGCCGCTTGGCTTCCTTTTAGAGCTTGAGAATCATGGCACAATGTCATCGTAGACCAAGCCACAGTGCGTGTCAAGCGACCTTCTTTCAACGACTAGGGGCTTGTCTGAGGGAAGATTGACCGCCCGAAAATGCTTGTGCTACTGTGCAAAAGCAGACCTCGGCAGCGATGCATTTCGAGTCTTTAAACCCGACTTTGCGCGCGGGCGCATGAAGCGAAAAAAGAGAGTGATAACCGGATTCAATACGGATGTCGAGCACGACGGCGTGACCTATCACGTGCAGACCGAGGACAAAGGCTTGGAGACGCCGCTCATCCTGTCACTGGTCTACACGGGCGGCGAGATTCTGGCGAGCAAGCGCGTCAGGTATGACGACCTCGTCGCCTCAGGCTTTGACGAAAAGATTCTCGCCGACCGTTTGCAAAGACAGCACAAGCTGATCTGCGCCGCGATTCGCGCCGGACGCCTAGATGATTTACGCAGGATGAGCGAGCGCGACGCGGCCACGCGCGCCGCCGCGAAGAAAGAGTCCGCGAAAGAGAAACCGCAGTCCGCTCCGCTTGAACTCGCTGCTCCTGAAATCTTTGCTTCTGAACTCGCTCCTGTTGAGGAGAGCATTTTAGAAGTCGCTCCTTCGTCATCCGAGCCTTTAACGCCGGTCGCTCCTCCTGCTGCTCCGATGATTGAACAGCCACCCGCCGTCTCGATTCCGGCCTTGCTCAAAAAGGGCGGCAGCCGTCGCGCGCCCGCCGCGTCGACTTCAAAGCGTTTGTCGTCGCCGAAACCCGCCCAACAATCCAGACGCGTCTCCGGGCAAGAGCCTGTCGCGGATTTCGCGCGCGCCGAAGTTCATGCCACAGATGCTTTGCGCCTGACGCTGATTGACGAGAAGAACTATCGCGGCGGCGACCACATCATTTTGCGCGCGCACATCGCGCACGGCTTTGAGTCGAGAGAGCCTGCGGGCGGCGCGGAGGTCATCGTCAAGATTCTCGGCTCGACCTTTCGCCCTCTGATTTTGCAATCGCGCGCGGGCGCGGACGGCATCGCCACCTTCAGCATCCAATTGCCGCATTTCAGAAGCGGGCGCGCGGCGATTCTGATACGCGCCACCTTGGGCAGCTACGAGGCGGAGCTGCGACGCATTATTCAACAGGGCTGAAGAAAATAAGGTCGCCGGATAAGATTTAGCCACAGAGGACACAGAGGACACAGAGCAATAAAAGCAGATGAAGAAGTTGCTAATTGAATCTCCTAATCTTATCTCTGTGCTCTCTGTGTCCTCTGTGGCTAATTTATGGTTTTATTAAGTTCTCTAAATTAGTGAAAGCAGGCGAGTGCGGTTTTGCAGATTACGATTAACGGCGAGCGCCGCGACGTTCCCGACGAGCTGACCATCGAAGGTTTAGTCCGACATCTCTCGCTCGCGCCCGAGCGGCTCGCGGTCGAGCGCAATCGTGAAGTCGTGCGTCGCACAGAATGGCCGCGCGTCTCGCTTGCGGAGAACGATCAGCTTGAGATTATTCATTTCGTCGGCGGCGGCTCTGAAATCTTATGCAAGGAAAGGGAAGTTTAATTATGTCTACTTTAACCGAATCAATTGATGAATCATTAGCGGATAAATTCGAGATCGCCGGACGCGCGTTCACTTCGCGGCTCATCGTCGGAACCGGAAAGTATCGCAGCTTTGAAGAGATGAAGGCCGCGCACAAAGCTTCGGGCGCACAGATGGTGACGGTCGCCGTGCGCCGCGTGCCGCTCGATAGAAGCGAAGAATCTTTCCTGGATTACCTAGACCCCGCGCTCGCCATTTTGCCGAACACGGCTGGCTGTTATGACGCCGAGACGGCCATTCGCACGGCTCGCCTCGCGCGCGAAGCTTTGCAGACCGACCTCATCAAGTTGGAAGTCATCGGAGATCAGACGACGCTCTTCCCGGATAACGAGCAGACTCTTGAAGCCGCGCGCGTTTTAGTCAAAGAAGGCTTCATCGTGCTGCCGTATTTCACAGACGATCTGATTATGGCGAAGAAACTGCTCGACGCCGGATGTCCGGCGGTGATGCCCCTGGCCGCGCCCATCGGCTCAGGTCTCGGCGTGCAGAATCCCGCGAACCTGCGCATCATGCGCGAGCAGTTGCCCGACGCCACCATCATCGTTGACGCCGGAGTCGGCACGGCCTCGGATGCCGCGATTGCGATGGAGCTTGGCGCGGACGCGATTCTGATGAACACGGCCATCGCCGGGGCGACGGATTCCGCACAGATGGCACGAGCCATGCGCCTCGCCATCGAAGCCGGACGCCTCGCCTACAGAGCAGGCCGGATGCCCAAAAGGCTCTACGCCAACGCCTCAAGCCCTTTGACCGGCATGATTAAATAAATTTAATTGAACCGCAGAGACGCGAAGACGCAGAGATAAAGCAAGTAGGAAGTTGGCTGTTTGCAGTTAGCAGAAAAGCTATTATCGCTCCCTTTCCTTTTATCTTCTCTCAGCGTCTCCGCGTCTCTGCGGTGAATCCTGTTCATGGAAGCGTTGGGTTCGTCGCTTTCGGCGAGACAGCCGCGTGCGAGTTGTTGCGGCGAAAGTCGTTGGCGTTGTTGTCTGTGTCAACGGCGTTCGGGCTGCGTATCAAATCATTCGGCGTGCCGCCAGCGAAAGTAAATAACATCCCTTCTCCGAAATTATCGAAGGCCGCAGGCGGGACTGCGCTCCCGTTCTGCTGGTATCTGAGGCCATCGAGCTTTAATCCATTTATCTCAATCTTGACCGCCCCCGAAGAGTTATTCACGTCAAAGCCAACCATGCTCGCGTCGAAGTCTGCCGTGACGCCGAAAGTGTTTGCGCCGTTGGCGATGAGAAAATAGCTGTTGGGCGAAATCAGCATCGTCCCGCTTCCCACGCTTCCAGGCAGTGTGACGGCGCTGACTGTGCTGACATTGCCGGAAGCGCGAAATGAGATGACGAGGCCGCTGATGTCGAGCGTCTGCGTCGTCGTGTTGTAAAGCTCTACGAAATCGGTTCGCACGGGCATCGCGGCGGTGAATGAGACGAGGGCTTCGTTAATAATCACCTGACCTGCTGTCGGAATCTGCGGCACAGTGACGCTCAAAGTCGCGGCGTCACTCGTGACTTGATTGGCAGAGGCTCTAATCCCTGTCGCGCCCGTGCCGACGCCCATCGCAAGACCGCTTTGATTAATCGTCGCCACATTTTGATTGCTCGAACTCCAGGAGAAAACGACGCCCGTTATCTCCATGTTGTTTTGATCGAGCGCACGCGCCATAAATTGTTTTGTGCCGCCGACGATGATGGCCGCAGCCGTCGGCGTGACTTCGATTCGCGTCAAGACCTGCGGCGGCGGATTGATAACGAGCATCGCCATCGCTTGTTGATTGCCAGCCCGCGCACGCACCATCACAGTTCCGGCGGCAAGCGCGGTGGCAGTCGCGCCCCTGCCCGTCAGAGGAGCGAGAACAGCTTTGCTCTCATCGCTCGAATCCCAGATGAAAGAGACGTTCGGCAACTCGACTTCGCCGCTTCCATTATTAATAAAAGCGTGAGCGATGAAATCCTGCGACTCTCCGATATTGATTGTGGCCGACGAAGGCGCGATTTCAAGACGTGTGAGCGGAGCAGCGCCGAACGGAGTTCCGCCCGCGCGCGTGCCCGGCGAGAAGACGCGACCGCTCGCGTCAAGCGCATTGAGATGCGCGATAAAATCGCCGCCCGTCTGATTAACCTCCGCGTCAGGCGAGCGTGTCAGAGCTTGATTGCTCGGAGCGGGAATCGGACTCGTCCCGCCATAGGTCAAAGAGGCGATGATGACATCCGTGCCCGCGAGCGGCAGCTTCACTTGCACAGTGTCGCCCGTGTCATTCAAGCCGAGAGCGCTCGCGGTGAAAATCGTAGAGCCGCCGAAGGCAGGATCATTGACAGGCGGAGAGCCGCCGCCGAAGACGATTGCGACGCGGCCTGTTTGAAGAATCGTGTTTGACGGAAAAGTGAAACGATTGCTCGTCGCGTCCGCGATGACGACGCCCGAAATATCCACTGCCTGTTGAGAGTTATTCAAAAGCTCTATGAATTCGTCGTCCGAGGAATTGCGCACGCCGTCGCCGTTCGCGTCGCCTTCAATCGCTGGCGTCGCCGGATTGTCGGGCGGAACATCAGCGAGGACTTCGTTGATGACGAGAGGAATCTGCACTGTCAGAGCCGCCGCGCCCGAGACGCTGCCGCCCGTCCCGTTGGCAGCCGTCGCATTGATCGTCGCTCCTCCAACACCCGCGCCGCGCGCGCGACCGTTTTGGTCAACCGAGGCAATCAAAGCATTGCTCGAACTCCATGTAAAAGCGACGCCGGACACGACTTGGTTATCTGCATCAAAGGCCGTCGCCGTGAATTGCTGCGTCTGGCCGCGATTGATAACGGAAGAGGCGGGCGAAACTTCTATGCGAGCGATGACGGGCGGCGCGGGCGTGACGGTCAGCAGCGCGGGCGCGCTGGTCAAGGAAGTGATGCCATCGGAAGCGTTCGCGCGAATCTCAGTCGTGCCCGCCGTGAGACAGAGCAAGGTCGCGGTCACGATTCCCGTGCGACGATCCACGCGCGTGGATTCTATGCTCGCAATATTCTGATTGCTCAAAGTGAAAGTGAGACGGACGTTTCTCAGAGGGCGATTGAACTGGTCAAAAGCTCGCGCTGTAAACTGTGCGTGCCCGTCTGCAACGCCATTATTTGAAAGAGGCGAGATGTTCACGCTCGTCAGTTGTCCTGCGCGCGGCAGAAAAAATTCCCCATCCGAGAGTGTGCCCGGCGAGAAGGCGCGCCCGCCCGCGCCCGCAGCCTGTGTGTGCAACACGTAGCCGCCGAAAATATCCGGCGAGCGCGTGAGCGATTGATCCGCGTTGCCGTCCAATCCGGTCGAGCCGCCGTAAGAGAATTCAGTGATGAGATGTCCCGCGCCGTCGCGCACGAGAATTGTCAGTCCTGTGTTTGTGAGCGACAGACCGGCTGTTGAGGCTTGCATAACCTGCGCGCCGCCGAACGCCGGATGAGACGGATTGAAACTGCCGCCGCCGAAGATGACCAGTGCGTCATGCGCGGGGATAACCGTGCCGGAAGCGAAGGTGTGCCGCGTGGTTTCGTTCATGCTCGTCAAGGAATGCGTTCGCACAGTCCAGCCTGAGATGTCCACCGCATCATCCTGCGCGTTGACCAACTCGACGAATTCG
>DASWRG010000083.1:0-8620 GCA_036403295.1 Pyrinomonadaceae bacterium | reverse complement strand
TACGTCCTGCTCGCCATCGGCTTTATCCCTTTGTCTCTATCCTGGGGGCGGCCTGCTTTGCGTTGGGCGACGCTGGCGTTTGACGCGGCGCTCTTGCTCGCGGCGTTGATTGATGCGCGTGTGAGCCGTTGGCCTGCGGGCGTGAAGGTGTTGCGCGAGTTCGGCGGACGCTTCGCCGTCGGCGCGGAGACGGAGGTGCGTGTGCGCGTGCTGAACAACACGCCGCGCGCTGTGACCCTGTTGGTCAAGGACGAGTATCCGCCGCAGATGAAAATTTCCGGCGAGCGCGAAGGGCGCATGCAGGTCGGAGCGCAGATGTCGGCAGTGCTCGTCTACGGCCTGACGCCGCCCAAGCGCGGGCGTTTCGAGTTCGGACAGATCGCCGCGCGTTATCTCTCGCGGTTCGGTCTCGTCTGGCGCGAGGCGCGTCTGGGCGAAGCCGTCGCCGTCAAAGTTTATCCGAACATGCGGCGTGCGCGTGAGGCGGAGCTGAAAGCCCTGGGCGCGCGTTCGCTCGTCACGGCTCATCGCAAGACTTCATGGCGCGGCGAAGGGCGCGAGTTTGAATCCCTGCGTGATTACGTGCGCGGAGACGAGTTGCGCCACGTCTCATGGTCTGCGACCGCGCGGCGCGGCAAGCTGGTGACGCGGCAATATCAGATAGAGCGCGACCAGATGATTCTGATTGCGATTGACGCGGGACGTTTGATGACCGCGCGGATTGAGCAGGAGACGAAGCTCGACTCAGCCGTGCATGCGACACTCGCGCTGATGTCGGCGGCGGCGCGCGGAGGCGACAACGCGGGGATCGTCGTTTTCGGTCGGCGCATCAAAACATTTTTGCCGCCCAAGCGCGGCAGCGAGCACATGGACGCCGCGCTCGAAGCCTTGCACGCGGTCGAGCCTGAGATGATCGAGCCGTCATACGCGCGCGCCTTCGAGTTCATCGCGGCCAACTGTAAGCGGCGCGCGCTGGTCGTGCTCCTGACAGACCTCGTGGACGAGGAAGGCTCGAAAGACCTGCTGACTTCGCTCAAAATCCTGCGCCCGCGCCATCTGCCGCTCGTCGTCACCATCAGCGACCGCGACCTCAAAGCCGCCGTGCGCGATGTGCCGACGACCGTCCCCGAACTCTTCACGCAATCCGTCGCCGAAGAGATCATGCATCAACGCGAAGCCGCGCTCCGCCTCGTCGAAGCACACGGTGGGCTTGCTCTCGATGTGACGGCGGCCTCGCTCGCGCCCTCATTGTTAGAAAAATATTTGCAAGTGAAAGAGCGCGGGCTTCTGTAAAATAAGAAGTTTCGCGCAAAGGCGCTGGTGGCGCAAAGACGAGGACGCAAAGGACAAATGGCATTCAACAGCTTAGCGTTCTTCCTTTGCGCCACCAGCGTCTTTGCGTGAGAATTTTTTAACTCTTAATTTTTTCGCCCTTCGGCTCGTGTCCCGCAAGCAGCAGATAAGAATAGAGCGCGATGCCTGTGATGATTGAGATGCTGAATTTGATGACCGGATTGATCGGCGCGGGCGAGATGAAGCCTTCGATGATGCCCGCGATGACGAGGAGCGGGACGCAGCCCGCGATCAAAATCACAGCCTCCATGCCGCGCTTCTTCAAAGCATCGGCGCGCGTCAGATCGCCCGGCGCGAGCAGCGCGTAGCCGATCAACATGCCTGCGCCGCCCGCGATGTAAATGCATGAAAGCTCTATCATTCCGTGCCCGACGACGAACGAGAGAACGTCGAATCCGAAACCCGCGTCCGTGCGATAGGCGAGCGCTAAGACCGCGCCGAGCATCGCTCCGTTAAAAGCCATGTAGTAGAGCGTCCCGATGCCGAAGATAGCTCCGAGCGCGAAAGCGTTAAAAGTGACCTGTATGTTGTTCGTCAGAATCCCGCTCGCTCCGATCTGGTTGGCCTCATTCAAGCTTTCGTACCAGTGCTCTTTCGCATTGATCGCGTGACGAAAGGCCGGAGGGATTCCGGCGAATTCCGAAAAATCAGGATCGCGCCAGGTCCCGACGAAAGCCGCCGCCGCGAAAATCCAGAAGACCGCGAACGCCAGCGCGGTGTAACGCCACGTCCGGCGAAAGGTCTGCGGAAAATCCTTTGTGAAAAACTTGCGGATACGCTGGCCGCCCTGCGCGTCGGCGCGATAGATGCGACCGTGCGCGCGGATGACGAGGCTGTTGAGATAGTTAATCAAACGCGGGTCGCGCGACTCCGCCCGCGCAATCGCCAGATCGGAAGCCGTGCGCCGGTAGATGCGCCCCAACTCGCGCACCTCTTCACGATGCAGCCGCCGCAAGGAAGAGCGATCCAGCAGCGCGAGCAAATCTTCCAGACGTTGCCACGCGTTCTTGCCGTCCCGTATGAAACGATTAGTGGACATAGAATTCAGAATTCAGAACTCAGGACTCAGAACTCAGAAGTAAAAGGCCGAATCTAGTGATAAGATAAATTCTGACTTCTGAGTCCTGAGTTCTGAGCTCTCCGTTTATGAACCGTCTGGTTGAGTGTGTACCAAACTTTAGCGAAGGCCGCAAGGCCGAAATGGTCGAGCGGCTGGCGCGCGTGATCGAATCGGTCGCGGGCGCGGTCGTCCTCGATACGCACATGGACGCGGATCACAATCGCTCTGTGATTACTTTCGTCGCAGAGGCGGAAGTCGTGGTCGAAGCAGCCGTGCGCGCCGTCCGTCTGGCGTCGGAGCTGATTGACTTGCGCCAGCACAGGGGCGAGCATCCGCGCGTCGGCGCGACGGACGTTCTACCATTCGTCCCCGTGCGCGGCATGACGATGGATAATTGCGTCGCGCTCGCGCATGAAGCGGGCGAGAGGATTGCTAACGAGCTGCACATCCCCGTCTACTTTTACGAGCGGGCGGCGCGTCGTGCTTATCGCGTCAATCTCGAAGACGTGCGGCGAGGCGGCTTTGAGCTTTTGCGCGAAGAGATTGAGATGGTCGAAGAACGCATGCCCGATGTCGGCGAGCCGCGCATACATGAGACGGCGGGCGCGTGCATCGTCGGCGCGCGACCCTTTCTCATCGCTTATAACATCAACCTGCGCACGGATGATCTCTCAATCGCGCGGCGCGTGGCGCGCAGTGTGCGCGGGCGCGACGGCGGCCTGCGATATTTGAAGGCTCTGGGTTTTGAACTCAAGTCGCGCGGCCTCGTGCAGGTCTCTATGAATCTGGTTGACTACGAAAAGACGCAGCTTCATCAAGTCTTCGAGCTGGTCGAAAGGGAGGCCGCGCGTTTCGGCGTCGCAATCGCGGGCAGCGAGATCGTCGGCCTCGTGCCGCAGGCCGCGCTCGATAGAAGCGCGGAATATTTTCTGCGAGTCGAAAATTTCGCGCCCGGTTCGATTTTGGAGAATCGCATCGCGGCGGCTTTCACGGGCAAAGGCGAGGCCGGGACGGTCAGAGATTTTGTTGGGGAAGTGGCGAGCGCGAGTCCGGCTCCGGGCGGCGGCGCGTCGGCGGCGCACGCGGCCTCGCTCGGCGCGGCTCTGGGCGAGATGATCGCGCATCTGACTGCGGGACGCGAAAAGTACAGAGACGTGGAAGCGGAAGTGCGTGATGCTCTGGCTCTCTTGACGCCTTTGCGCGAGAGGCTCAATCAATCGGTGACGGAGGACGCCGCGAGTTTCGAGCGCGTGATGAAAGCGCGCAGGCTGCCGCGTGCGTCGGAAGAGGAACGGCGCGAGCGCGACGGCCATCTCGAAGAGGCTTTGAAGAGCGCGGCGACTGTGCCTCTGGAAGTCGCGGGCGTCGCCGTGCAGGTGCTCGAACTTTTGGAAACGCTGGCCGAAATCGGCAACACGAACGCTCTTTCGGATGCGGCGACGGGCGCGCAACTCTCGCTCGCGGCGGTCGCTTCCGCTCGTTACAACGTGCTCGTCAACACGGCTGAGATCGAAGATGAAGAGTTCACTCAAGAGCATCGCTCGCGCGCCGACGACCTGCTCGAACGCGCGCGCGAGATAGCCTCGCGGATAGAGACGCTGCTGCTCGACTCGCTTTGAGTCGCCGGAAAAAAGTTTAGGAACAAATCCGGGAGACCGTCGTCTAATTCATCAGACTCTTCGATAATGTGCGGAGGCTTCTGATGAGCGTTGACAGCAAAACCTTTCTTAAGCTGGCGTGGGTGCTGGCGAGCGTGTCCTGCTTTATCTTTCCACTGCTTCTGCTTCCCTTCGACGGTTTACATAGTTGGACGAGGCTGATTCTTGGAGACATGGGGTTCGGGATGCTTGTCTTGTCGCTCCCGTTGGGACTGGTTTATCTGCTCGCGGTCGCCTGCTTCGTCTACATGTTCTCACTCAACGAGTTCCCCGTCACATTCTATGTGCTCTTGTGGTTCGGCTTTTTCGTCACGGGCTATCTGCAATGGTTTCACTTGCTCCCGCATCTTTTGAATAAACAGAACCGACACCATAAACATGGCTTCACGACGCTCGGATTAGAGCAAGATGAGGAAGCCTCCGTCTCAAGCAAACGTCATCGCCCTCGCAGACGACATAAGCCTGCGCCCGCACAACTCAACGACAAGCAGGTCGCGCGATTTGAAGAGCTGCGCCGCACGCCGCTCGAAAGAGTGATTGGCGAGAGTTAATAGCTAGTTACACCGCAGAGACGCGGAGACGCAGAGAGAAGATAAAAGGAAAGAGATAAGAACTTTTTCTGCCAACTGCAAACAGCCAACTGCCTACTTTTATCTCTGTGCTCTCTGTGTCCTCTGTGGCTAAAGTTTTAGAGATGTTTCTTAAAGAACGCTGCCATCTTCCAGCCGTCCAGATAAATCCAT
Source organism: Pyrinomonadaceae bacterium (assembly GCA_036403295.1). Lineage (GTDB taxonomy): Bacteria > Acidobacteriota > Blastocatellia > Pyrinomonadales > Pyrinomonadaceae > JACMLC01. The sequence continues at coordinate 3,806 of DASWRG010000083.1, read as the reverse complement.
GGCTTCTCGCCGCTCGTGTAGTGTCCGCAAGGCAGCCACGCGACATCGAGCGGGAGATTGTGTCGCCTTGTTTCCGCGATGACATTACGCGAAAGGTGGACGGGAAAAGTCAGATCGTAACGCGCGGCGATAAAACGCATCGGTCGCGGCCTGATTTTTAGGAGTCGTGGGATAAAAGGAGTCGGGCTGATGGGCAGCCAGTATTCGCGCAGCTCTTCGAGACTGACGGCGTCGCCGAAGCCCTTGCGCACGTGACGCGTCGAGATGCCGTGCCACGCCACGTCCGCGAAATATCCTGAGACGTGATTGAAGACGCCCATCTCAATCCGCTCGTCATGCGCGTAAGTCAAAAACGCCGTGCATGAGCCGATGCTTGTGCCCTGTATGCCGATTCGATTGTAGCCGCGCTCGATGAGCCAACTGACGGCGGCGCGCGCATCCAAGACAGCTTGCCTCATAGATTGAATCGTCCGACCGACATTCGGGCTGACGAGATAATCCGCGCGCTCAAGCTCGGGCGGGCGGCGCGCTTCATGAAAGGGAAGCGTCAGGCGCAAGGCCGAGATGCCCAGACGATTGAGGACGCGGCACAAGACGACATGGCTCTCGCTGTCCGCGTTCCACTGCGGCAGAATCACGACCGCGCGACGCACTCTGCTTTCTGGCTTTTCCGGCGCGGGGAAGAATCGCGCACGCGCAAGGTTGTTCTCAGGCGAAGGCGTCTCGACCGCGCTCGTCCATGTCAACAGCCCGCCGTCGAACTGGTAATCGGAAATCTGCGGGAGCGCGTAAAACTCCTCGCTCCGCTCCATCACTTCGCGCGTGTGCTCTCGGAAGATACGGCGCGGGTCGTCGCCGTTGACGTGCTCTCTGATAAAAGACGCGCCCCACTCGAACGGGCGGACAATCCTATTCGTGTCACGCTCAGCGTACCAACGCTCGCGCGCATGCATCCATCTTCCGAACAAAGTTTCTTATTTCCTCTTCACTGCTTCACTGTAAAACGCTTCATCATAAACAAGGCGGGCGGCAGAAGGCAAAAGGCAAGAAGGAGAAAGAGGCGAACTCTTCTCTTGACTTGCAGTTCCCATTATGGGAGCTTGTGATTCGTTAAGACAATTATGTGCGCGAGAGAAGTTAATTCGGAGCGGAAAATGGAGTGAACGATGAACAACCTCGACCGGGTGAAAATTCAATTCATAGAAAGCAAGCGGCATGAATACGATCAGCTTCAAAGCTATCAGGGAATTTGTGTCGTCGTATCCGGACTCCAAAGCATCTCTGACCGCGTGGTACAAAATAGCTAAAAAGGCGCGATGGAGAAATCTTGCGGAGGTCAGGCAGATTTATCCGCATGCTGACCCGGTCGGTATTTACACGATTTTTAATATCAGGGGTAATCATTACAGGTTAGTTGTTGAAATCAATTATCAGTATCAACAAATTTTGATTAGAAAGATTTTGACGCACGAAGAATACGATCAAGGTAAATGGAAACAATGAGTTCAGTTATATCCAACATTAATCCGCAGAAATATGGCAGGCTGCTGGCTAGAGTACGCCCGGCGGTCATTAAATCCGAAGAGGAAAATAACCGTTTGCTCGCTCTGGTCGAGCGGTTGATGGCGAAGGGTGAGAGCTTGACGCCGGAGGAAGGCGAGTTGTTAGAGTTATTGGGCAAGCTCATCGCTGACTTCGAGGAAGAGTTCTATCAGCCGGAGGATGCAACCCCGCATGAAATCTTACAAGAGTTAATGAATGCTCGCCGGCTCAAGCAAAGTGATCTGCGTGAGATTCTCGGCTCAAAGGGTAGAGTTTCAGAAGTGATAAATGGTAAGCGCGCGATTAGCAAGGCACAGGCCAAGGCCCTGGCTGAATTTTTTCACGTCTCCGCCGAACTGTTTATTTAGTGGTCTTATTAACTACTCTTTCATGAACGCCGCTCGAACAGTCTGCGAATCATTTGCGGCAGGAGCAGAGAGGTTTGCGTGACCTTGCCTGTCGCAAATCTTCGAGCGAGGCCGCGAAAGAGCTGTGAGGCGCGCGGCGTGTAGCCGAACCACCAGAGGTCGCGGAAATGTGTGACGCGATTGACGTGTACGTGTTGCGGCGCGACCAGCTCAAGCAAGCCCAATCTTCCGTGCGTTCTGCCGAGGCCGCTCTGCTTCATGCCGCCCCACGGCGTCTGCGCGATGCCGTGCGTGTAGAGCACTTCGTTGACCGTCACCGTGCCCGCTTCAATCTGTTCGGCGAGACGACGACCGCGCGCGATGTTTTTAGTCCACACGCTCGCCGTCAAGCCGAAGCGGCTATCGTTGGCGAGCCTCACGGCCTCCGCTTCGTCTTTGAAAGTCATCACCGGCAAGACCGGCCCGAAAGTCTCTTCGCGCATCACAAGCATCTGATGCGTCACGTCCGCCAACACGGTCGGCTCATAAAACGCTCCCGCCAGCTCGCTCTTGCGATGCCCGCCCGTGAGCACGCGCGCCCCGTGCTTGATTGCATCCTCGACGTGCTCTTCGACGAGCTGTAGCTGCCGCTCGCTCGACATCGCGCCGATGTCCGTGCCCTCTTGCGTGCCTGTGTTTTGGTTGAGCGCGCGCACTTGCCCGACGACCGTTTCGATAAACTGCGCCGCGATTTTTTCATGCACGTAAAGACGTTCGACAGAGGCGCAAGCCTGACCGGAGTTGGCGAAGCCGCCCCACACAGCCGCGCTCGCAGCTGTCTCGATGTTCGCATCATCAAGCACGATCATCGGGTCTTTGCCGCCTAGTTCGAGGACGCACGGAATGAGGCTCTTCGCCGCAGCTTCGGCCACGCGCCTGCCCGTCGCCACGCTGCCCGTGAACATGATTTTATGCACGCCCGCTTCCACCAGAGCCGCGCCCGTCCCGCCATCGCCCGTCACCACTTGGAGCAAGCCGTCCGGCAAGCCCGCGCGCACGAACACGTCGCCGATCTTCGCGCCGACGAGCGGCGTCAGCTCGCTCGGTTTGAGCACGACCGCGTTTCCGGCCATCAAGGCCATCACGACTTCGCCGAGCGGAATCGCCCACGGGAAATTCCACGGCGAGATAATTCCGACCACGCCGAGCGGCCTGTAAATGATTTTTGAAGAGCGACCCATCAGGCCGTACTGTCCGATGTTTATCTTTTCCGCGCGCAACAATTTTTTAGTCCGTCGCGCGAAGAACTGCATCAGGTCGAGCGTCGGCACAAGCTCCATCGAAATAGCTTCCGTCACAGGCTTGCCCGATTCTCTTGAGATGAGACGCGCGATAGCTTCCATCTCATCAAGCACAATCGCACGCGCGCGAAGCACAATGCGCCCGCGCTCTTTGAACGAGAGCGCAGCCCACGCGCCCTGCGCCGCGCGAGCGAGCGCGACCGCCGCCTCAACTTCAGCCGCAGACGTACGCGGCACGCGCCCGACCTCTTCGCCCGTCGCCGGATCAAAAGAGATAATCTCGTCCGTTTCCGTCGCCGCCAGCGTGATAGTTTGTGCGCTCATCTGCTTTAATCTCCGTTCGACGAATTATCACTCAAATAAGGTTGATTGTGTAGGGGCAGGGCTTGTCCCTGCCCGAAGCGGCTGAAGCCGCTCATCAACATTCGTATTCCTTAAGTATTAAATGTCAACGAATCGTTTCGCGCCTGCGCGCGGCGGGCAGGGACAAGCTGTAAAGTGCCAAGACAATCTTTACACCTCGTTGTCAGGACATCCTTTACACTTGTCTCTCCTCATCCGCTTCTTTCTTTGCACCCACAGGTTGCAGCCTGACCGCTCGGCTGCGACCTGTGCT
>DASWRG010000082.1:0-20444 GCA_036403295.1 Pyrinomonadaceae bacterium | reverse complement strand
AGCTTTCTTCTCATCGAATCGAGACCGCCCGCGATGGTCTCAAGCGAGGTCGAGAAGGAGAAGCGGAGGTGGCCTTCGCCGTGTTCGCCGAAGACGATGCCGGGGACGGTGGCGACCTGCGCGCGTTCGAGCAGGATGTCTGCGGCCTCGCGGCTGTCGCGGCTGATGCGCGTCACGTCCGGGAAAGCATAGAAAGCTCCCGCCGGACTCTCGCACGGCAGCCCCAACTCGTTGAGTCCGGCCAGGAGCAGGTCGCGTCGCTCCAAATATGCCGCGCGTGATTTTTCCAAAAAATCCGACTCCTCTGTGAAGGCCGCGAGTGCAGCCCACTGCGACGGAGTCGAGACGCCGTTGGTCGAATACAGCAGCGACTTCCGCATGCCCGTCATCCACGGCTCGCTGGCGACCACATAGCCGAGACGCCAGCCCGTCATCGCGTAAGACTTCGAGAGCGTGAAGCAAGTGATCGTCCGCTCAAGCATCCCGTCGAGCGAAGCGATTGAGACGTGCTCGCCTTCATAAACCAAATCCTCGTAAGCTTCGTCTGCGATGACGATTAGATCGCGCTCTTCGGCAAAGCGCGCGACCGCTTCGGCTTCGTCGCGTGTGAAGACGACGCCCGTCGGATTCTGCGGCGTGTTGTAATAGATGGCTCGCGTCTTGTCGGTCGTGTGCTTGTCGAGCGTCTCCGCGAAGCCGTCGCGCCTCGCCTCCTTGGTCGAGACCAGCACGATGCGCCCGCGACAATGCGCGACCAAATCTTTGATCGGCGTCCAGTATGGAGAGAAAACTAAAACCTCATCTGCGGGATTGACGACCGATTGAAAAGCTCCGAAGAGTCCCTGCATGCCGCCGTTCAAAACGATCACATCTTCGGCGCGGGCGGTGATGAGATTGCGCTCGCGCAGCTTGTCCGCGATGGCCGCGCGCAATTCGGGGATGCCGGACGAAGGAGCATAGCGCGTCTTGTTTTCCGTGAGGGCGCGCGTCATCGCTTCCTTGATGTGTGCGGGCGTGTTGCCGAAAGGCTCGCCTCCTTCAAACTGAAAGACGGATGCGCCCCCCGCGCGCAGTTCCATAATCTTGTTGCGAATGTTGACGATGTCGGAAAAGCCAACCTCGTCGAGCCGCGAGGCGAGGCGAAACGCAGTCTGAGACGTAGAAGACACGATGATTAGGTCAACCTCCAAACCGGAAAAAGGGCGTGGATAAAGAAGCAGGATTATAGCTTGCCCTTCGGCTTGAAGCAAAACAGAGCAAGGCGTGGGTAGTGGGATGATTTGAGATTGGGAGAATCTCCATCAGGAAAGAATCTCGCGCAAAGGCGCAAAGGCGCAAAGCAGGAACGCAAAGCTTTGAATGCTACTTATGCTTGGCTTTCTTCCTTTGCGCCTTTGCGCGAAACTGTCTTTTTCATACTATCGTCAGGGCGGTGACGACCCCGTGAATGATGATTCCCAGAGCTATCCCTGCAAGGTATCTTCTCCGGCGCATGCTATGCCTCAAGCCGATTAGCGTCGCCAGCCCCAACGGAATGAGAATCGCCGTCCCGGTAAACACTCCCGTCGCATAGCCCGCCATCATCAGACTGTGAACGAGATGCGAAAGCCCGTTGACGACAAAGATTGTGCTGAGACAGACGGCCAACATCTGTGGGAATCCGAACCTCTGCGCCAGCACGAGGCCGATGACCATCAACAGCCACGCCGCGCTGCTTAAGCCGATAAATTTTGTGCGCGAGAGATGATTGCCCGACATCGCCTCCACGCCCCACAACTCTTCGATGATGTGCAAGAAGTAAGCCGCCGGGAACAGCCATAACCAACGCGAGCCTGAAAGCGTAAAACTGTTTCGTTCAATCACACGCATAGCCGGGAAAGCATGCTAACGTCGCCAGGTGATAACTTCAGCCGTGTGCCTTAGCACAGAGTTGCATCGCGCTCGAAAATTTATTCTTTGCCAAAGAGATGAAAGGTCAGCCCTACCGTTATCCCTATGGGGTAGCCCGGCGTACCGTGGATGCGCGAAATCACGGGGTCGCCCGGACGCAGGCGCGACTCGAAGAAGTTTTGCGTCTCGAAGTAATGCTTGTTCGTCAGATTGTCTATCGAGAGGTTGAAATCAACCCAACGCTTGAGCCGCTTGCTCATACTAAAATCCACTACGTCCAGGCCCGACGCGCGAATCGTCGCGTCCTCTCCGTCAAGACGATAGTTGCCGATGTGGCGATATTCAAGCGAGCCGTTAAAGCCGCGCCGGCCAGTGAAAGTGAAGCCCGCGTTGCCGACCGTGTGCGGCGCGCTGTCAATGTAGATGCGCGGAAACGTGCCGCGATAAAAAGCATTGCTCACCTGCGTCAGCCCGCCGTTGAAGGTGAGATACCGCGTCAGCTTCGCCGAAGTTTTAACTTCAAAACCGTAAGAGCGGCTCGCGCCTTTGAACTCAAAGCTGCCGTCGTCTGGAATGTAAACCTGCTCGTTCGAGCGGTCAATAAAGAAGAAGTCCGTGACGAGCGAAAACCTTTTCAGATTATGAGCCGTGCCGAGTTGATAAAAGTCCGTCGTCGAGACTTTCGGGCTTGCAGGATTCTTGACGACTCCGCGCGCGTCCTGACTTGAGATGCCGCGACCGTAGTTGAAATAAAAGGTCGCCGGAATGTTATCCGCCGGATTGTAAGCGATGCTCAGTTTCGGCTGAAAAAGTCCCGCGCCCTGCACGCCGGATTCAAGCGGGTTGACTTTATCCTCGACATCAAAACGAAAGTAATCAAAACGCAAGCCGGTTTCGATGTGCAGATGGCCGTGTATGAAATCCACGCCGTTTTGAATGTAGCCGCCGCCGTTCGTGACGCGCGCCTGCGCCTTTGTGACGACCTCGAAAGGATTGCGCTCGACAGTTCGGTTCAGGCCGACGTTAATCTGATTGTCGTGATAATTGCCGCCGATGATGACTAAAGCCTGTCGCCCGAAAAATTTGTACGGGCGCAGGTATTGCACGTTCGCTCCTTCTTGCAGGCGCGAGTCGTGCTGCTGAATCTCGTCGCCGTTCGTTTGATCTTTGAGAAAGAAAGTGAAGTTTGAATAAAGGTCGAAGAGCGAGCGGCTGAGAAAAGCGTCGGCTTTGAATGTGCCGCCCGATTTCGATTCTCTGCGATAGTAAGCTCCAAAAACTGCTGTCCGAACACGGCCTCCGTCAAAAGGATCAATGAAGCCGAAGCGGTCGAGTCGTCCGGCGGCGACTTCATCGAGCGGAATCTGACCCGAAGAGAAGAAATCATTGCGCCCCAAGTTAAGCTTAAAACCGATGGCTTCATTTTCGCTCAGATGAAAAGTGTAATTGCCCGTGATGTTGTCACGCTTGTAACGCAGCTTGTTCAGAAACGGGCCGTCAGTCCGCGAGCTTTCGTAAGCGATGAAGGAGTCTGCGCGTTTGAGCTGCGGGCTGTAAGCCAGGAAGGTGCGGAAGCCGTTGAACGAGCCGCCCTGAATTCTCAAGGTGAGCTGGTCGGGCAGGCTCTCTTTCAAACGAATGTGGACGACGCCGAGACCGGAGAAGTCGCCGTACTGCGCGCTGAACGGCCCGTTGAGAATCGAGACATCATCAACCAACTCCGGCGTCAGGCTTTTGAGTTGGCCGAGATAGCCCTGCCCGTGACCTTGCGTTCCCTGATTCTGCTGCACGTCGTCAACCAGAACTTTCAAGCCGCCGTTGACGCCGCCGTGATCTACGTTGAAACCGAAACGGCGAATCTCAAGCGATTTGCCGCCGCCCTCATGCTGGCCTGCGTTGATGCCCGCATTGAGAGTTTGGAAAAGCTGGTCGTCGCGCAGAAAGAGCGTGTTCTTGTAAACCGTGTCATTGCGCAGGTCAATCGTCGGGTCGAGCGCGGTCGCGTTGATGACCACGTCTTCATGAATCGGCGGAATCACGTAGGTGATTTTGATTTGAAGATTTTCGGACGCCTCATTCGCTCCGATCATCCTGACCATCGGCTCGATGTTCTTGCCCGAAACTTTTACTGACAAAGGCTCATTCGGAACTGTGAGACGAAAATTCCCCTCGCCGTCGCTGACCGTCTCTTGCTCGCCGGAAGAGATGCGAACCGTCACCGTGACGCCCGGCACAACTTCGTTCTGCTGCGTCACGACGACTCCCGAAAGAGTTCGCGTGACGCCCGTTTGCGCCGCCGCGCTCGAAGGGATTAAGAAGGCTAAGCAGCAAACAAGCAGTGACAATTTAAGCACGCATCGTCTCCCCGAAAGAATATGTTGACTCACAAACATATCCGTGTGAAAAGCCCCAATCAGATTCACGATAGCTTGTTTGTCAAATTCTTTATACCCGCGCGGGTCGTGTGTCAACAAATTTAGCCAGCGACGGCGGCGAGTCCACTTCATGTTAATTCGTACCTCACGGCTCGGAAATATAAGCATTGACATGATTAGAGGCCGCGAGTAACATGACGGCAGTTGTGGCCTGTGTGCGCGCCCGTCCGGGCTTGTGCGCGATTTCAGTTGAGAGTTCAAAACAGTCAGGCGAAACAAAGTTGTACTCTTTTTCTCTCTCGCTTTTGACGGTGAGGTCTTCCGAATCATGAGCCATGCCGCAGTCGCCATCCCCGAAAAGCTCTTCTTCAAAATCGGCGAAGTCTGCGATCTGACGGGCGTGCAGGCGCACGTCTTGCGCTACTGGGAGTCGGAATTTCCGATGCTCTCGCCGCAGAAGAATCGCGCCGGACAGCGCACCTATCGCAAGCGCGACGTGGAGATCGCACTGCGTATCAAGGAACTGCTCTACGACGATCAGTACACCATCGCGGGAGCGAAAAAGCGGCTCGCCACGGAGCTGCGCGGCGCAAGCAAGCTCAAGGTCGTGACGCCGGAAATGAGCGCGCCGCAAACCCCGCCTCCCGCGCCTGTGCCCGCACCCGCGCCGACGCCCGCGCAGCACTTCGCAGAGGCTCAGGCCATCGTCAATGAGGCTCAAACATTCGAGGCCACCAGGCCGATGACGGATGAAGAGCACGACGCCGTGCGTCAACTGGCAGGACAGTTGCGCGAGCTGCTTTCGCTCCTCGACGCAGGCGAAGCCGGCCTGCCACGGCGCGGCAAATAGCACGCCTCTCATCAAATGCCCGCGCGCCGCGCACGCCATTTGACAAAAACCATTTTCCAGAGATACTAAAGGGCTAGTGACGGGACGTGGCGCAGCCTGGTAGCGCGCTTCCTTGGGGTGGAAGAGGCCGTGAGTTCGAATCTCGCCGTCCCGAAATACGAAAAGGGCTTCTAACTGACAAAGTTGGAAGCCCTTTTTTGTGTCAAAAAACGAAGAAAAAGAGGCTCACGCAAAGGCGCAAAGGCGCAAAGAAAAGCATTCAAGCATCAAGCAGCACTCAACAGCTTCGCGTGCTTCCTTTGCGCCTTTGCGTGAAACTGCTTTTCTCTTCAAATTTTTGTAAAAAGAGATACAACTTTTCACCCTCACCTCTCATCATATCCGACGTACATGTTGACCTTTCGGTTATTTGCAGAACGGCGGGCGGCCTCAATAAATTGTGAGAATCTTCGGCTATCCCCTAAGCCCGCTGAATCAATCGCATAGTTAAGAATTTTTCAGTCGCAATTGTGACTCGTTGGTTTGAAGTTTTGACCTTGAGCGGATTTTCGTGCGTCAAGGGTTCTGATTGAAAAGCTTTAATCCCCCACGTCCGCCGGATAAACCTGCTGGCGCTTGAGAGATAAGCAAGCAGGCTGAGACCGTGCTCGCGCCCGCCACAAATACAGGAGAATAGAGTTTGAGAAAGATATTGTTGCCTCTTGTCGCCCTCTCATTACTGACCGCAGGTTTTTTCCTCTTTTCACCCACGAGCACAGCCCAGACGCAAGAGCCGACGCCGGTCAGAGACATCGCCAGCGAGGTCGCCGTTCAGAATTTGACGGCTAAAGTTCAGCGCGAAGGCACAGTGCGCGTCATCGTCGGCCTGCGCGGCAGTTTTCAGCCGGAAGGCAAGCTCGGCTCAGTCGAAGTCGCGGAGCAGCGCGCAGACATCGTGCAGAAGCAAAATAGATTGCTCGGCAACCTCTCGACCGCGCGCACGAATCAAGTCAAAAAGTTTGAATCAATTCCGTTCGTCGCTTTGGAGGTTGACGCGGCGGCCTTGAAGACTCTGGTTGACTCTCCCGATGTCGCAACCATCGAAGAGGACAAAGCTCTGCCGCCGCTTTTAGCTGAGAGCGTGCCTCTGGTCGGCGCGCCGAGCGCGTGGACGAGCGGCTTCACGGGAGCGGGCGAAGCCGTCGCCATTCTCGACACGGGCGTGGACAAAACGCACCCGTTTCTCGCGGGCAAAGTAGTTTCCGAAGCCTGTTATTCATCAACCACCTCAAGCTCGACGAGCGTCTGTCCGGGCGGCCTCACGCAGTCCGTCGTCTCAGGCTCCGGCGTCAATTGCGACACGACCGTCTCCGGCTGCACGCACGGCACGCACGTCGCGGGCATCACCGCCGGACGCGGAGCATCTTTCTCAGGCGTCGCCAAGGACGCCAACATCATCGCGATTCAGGTCTTTTCCAAGTTCACTTCCGCGACCGATTGCGGCTCAGGTCCCGCGCCCTGCGTCCTCTCTTACACTTCGGATCAACTGCTCGGCCTTCAGCGCGTGCAGGCTTTGAGCACGACTTACAACATCGCTTCGATCAACATGAGCCTCGGCGGCGGGCAGTATGCTTCGTCCTGCGACACTTCAAATCCGTCCTATGCGGCGGCGATTAATAACCTGCGCTCGCTCGGCATTGCGACGGTCATCGCTTCGGGCAATAGCGGTTACACGAGCGCGATGGGTTTTCCAGCTTGCCTCTCAAATGCGATCAGCGTCGGCTCGACCGGCGACGGCAGCCTCGGCATCGCTCTCGATCAGGTTTCCAGCTACTCGAACAGCTCGTCCAACGTGACGCTGCTTGCGCCGGGACAGTGGATCACTTCGTCAGTTCCGGGCGGAGGCTATCAGACCTTTGCGGGCACTTCGATGGCCGCGCCGCACGTCGCCGGAGCGTGGGCGATTCTCAAACAACGCAAGCCCACGGCCTCTGTTGACGAAGTTCTCAACAGCATCATCAGCACCTCTGTGCCCATCACGGACGCGCGGAACGGCATCACCAAACCGCGTCTCAAATTGAGCGCGTTGACTCCTTTGACCAACGACAAGGCGGTCAGCGATTTTGACGGCGACGGTAAAACCGATGTCGCAGTCTATCGCTCATCGAATAGCGGCTGGTACGTGCAGCGCAGCACGAACGGCGCAATCACGAGTCAGGCTTTCGGCACGCCCGAAGACATCGCCACTCCCGGCGACTTTGACGGAGACGGCAAAGCTGACATCGCAGTCTTTCGTCCCTCGAATGGTTACTGGTACTTGATGCAATCAACGGCAGGCTTTAGCGCGCGGCTCTTCGGGCAGAGCGGAGATATTCCGGCTGCCGGAGACTATGACGGCGACGGCAAGACCGACACGGCAGTGTTTCGCCCGTCGACGGGAGCTTTCTACATACAGCGTTCGACCGCAGGCTTTACGGCCATGCAGTTCGGAACTAACGGAGACAAGCCCGCCGTCGGGGATTATGACGGCGACGGCAAAGCTGACGTGGCTGTGTTTCGTCCGTCGAACGGATTCTGGTACATGCAGAGGTCAACCGACGGATTCACTGGCATGGCCTTTGGCATCAGCACGGATTACGCCGCACAGGGCGATTACGACGGCGACGGCAAGACCGATGTCGCGGTCTTTCGTCCGTCGAACGGCTACTGGTACATCATGAACTCGTCGACCAACGGGCTGACCGCGACGCAGTTCGGAGCAAACGGCGACCGTCCCGCGCCGGGAGATTTCGACGGCGACGGTCGGACGGACACGGCTGTCTTCCGCGCCTCAAGCGGAACCTGGTACATCATGAGATCGACCGCCGGACTCGTCGGATTGCAGTTAGGACAGAGCGGCGACCTGCCGATTCCGTCAGCCTATTTGCCGAACTAGGCAAGAGCTGAAAATTTCCCTCACCCCACGCGCCGCGAGAAAAGCCTTAACTCTCGCGGCGCATTTTTCTTTCATCGCTCTGCATCGTGACGTGGCTAAATTGCCTGAGCGGGCAAGACCGCCACAGCCTCTCTTTCATACGCACGCTTGAGCCTGCGCTCCAACTTCTAACAATTCCCGCATTCTTGTTAGTCAAATCTTCTGGCCTCAAGCTTGCAATGCATCGGGCATGCAGTTCTCGTTCTGCAAGCTTTTGAGCGCCAATTAACTTAACATTCTTACTGAAGGAGTAAATGATGAAACGTATCCTGACCACCGCCGTGTTGTCTGTCGCGCTACTTTTGGGCGCAGCCGCACCGGCAGCCATCGCCAAGACTAAGGAAAGCGCGGCGCACAAAGCAGCCGTGAAGAAGTGCAACGATGATTACAAGGCTGCCGCCAAGGAAGCCAAGATGAAGACGGGCAAGGAACGCGCGGCAGCCATGGCAGCCGCCAAAGCCTCCCGCAAGCAGTGCATCGCCGACGCTCCGAAGTAAACCCCTTGCGCCGCTCGATGTCCGAAGAAGCTCAACGGCTGGATTCGTTCAGCCGTTGAGCTTCATCTTTTTTGACAACTTCCTCTTTCTAAAGCACGCCTTCCCCGGTATAATTCCGCACACACTTTTCCACCGCGTTCAGCTTTTCAACCGACGGAGCTTTATCTGTTCAGAGGGGAGGAGACTATGAACACTACGACTCGCATCAAGGGGCTGGCAGTATTGTTGATTGCGATAGCAGTCACTGTTCCATTGCTTTTCAATCTGCGGGCGAAAGCGCAGGAAGGTAAACCGAAACGGGACGATAAGCCCGACTCTTCTTTCATGCCTGTGGTCGAAGAGCCTTTTGAAGTGGTCAGGGCGCGCGACAAGGCTGCGAAAGCGCGCGTCATGGCGGCGCATCAGAAACTGCTTGAAGAGCGTTACGATTTGACGCGCCGCGTAGACTCGAACGTGCGCATGACGCGCGGCAAGCCGATTCCGGTCGGCCCGACGGCGCGCCTCAAGAAAGGAATGACGTGGGAACAGCTTGGCCGTCTGACGCCGGACGAGATCAGGGAGCGCGACCTGTTCCCGTATCTGCCTTTGCCGCACGTCAATCATCCGGTGGGCGGCATGGTCTTTCCGCAGGCGGAGATCAAGCTCTTGCCGCGTCTCGAACGCTTCGACATGGATTTCGATCTGCCGGATCATTTTCTGCCGGAGTTTCCGCCCGCCATCTTTCTCACCACGCGTCCAGACCTCGGCGATGTCTCGAAGGGACAACTGGTGACGGTGGAGAACTTTTACGAGTTGTTCAATGGCATTCTCAACCCGAAGCAGCTTGAGGGCTTGCGCCTGCTCGTGACGCAGTTTCCGCAGCAGCAGTTCAACGCCACCGGCGACCGCAAGACCGAGAAGCCCGACGGGATGCGCGGCGTCTCCTGTTTCGACTGTCACGTCAACGGGCACACTTCGGGCGCGGCGCATCTGGTCGGCGACATCCGCCCGCAGGAGAATCGCCGCCGCATTGAAACGCCTTCTTTACGCGGCGTCAATATCCAGCGGCTCTTCGGCTCGCAACGCGCGCTCAAGACGGTCGAAGATTTCACGGAGTTCGAGCAGCGTGCGGCCTACTTTGACGGAGACCCCGTGCTCGCGACCAAGAAGGGCTTGAACATTCTGGATCGCGGCTCGCAGGTTCACGACATGTCCGAGTTTCAAGAGATACTTGATTTCCCGCCCGCGCCGAAGCTCAACATTTTCGGAAGGCTCGACCGGAAGAAGGCTACGGAGAGCGAGATGCGCGGCGAAGATTTGTTCTTCGGCAAAGCCAGTTGCAATGTGTGCCACACGCCGCCGTTCTACACGGACAACTTGATGCACGACCTCAAGGTCGAACGCTTCTACAAGGCGCGCATGGAAGGCGGCATGATGATGACCACGCAAGGAGCGATTAAAACCTTCCCCTTGCGAGGCATCAAGGAATCGCCGCCTTACTTGCATGACGGGCGACTGCTCACGCTCGAAGACACGATTGAGTTTTTCAATCTCGTGGAAGAATTAAATCTATCGCCGCAGGAGAAGACAGACCTCGTCGCCTTCCTGCGTGTTCTGTAACTTATCTGATTAACGCAAGTTGCTGGTTATCAAACTAAATTGAACCGCAGAGGCGCAGAGAGATGCATGAAAGATTCAGAAAAACCAAAGCAGTTCGGATGTTTCTTGAACTTATTTTCTCTCTGCGGCTCCGCGTCTCTGCGGTGAAAAGATAATTGCTTACTTGCGTTAGTCAGTCTTTCAAATCAGCGACGACGATTTCCGACGTGAGGGTTTTATGCACGGGGCATTTGTGTGTGATCTCCTGGAGACGCGCGCGTTGCTCGTCTGTCAAATCGCCTTCGAGGGTGACGGCGCGCTCGATGCGATGCACGAAGCCTTCCTTATTCTCTGTGCATTCGGCGCAGTCCTTCGCATGAATCCTCTCTTGTCTGAGGCGCACCGTGACGCGCTCAAGCGGCCACGCTTTGCGCCGCGCGTAAAGCGTCACGGTCATCGAGATGCAGCCGCCGAGCGCGGCCAGCAGGAGCGTGTAAGGGTCAATCCCTTCGCCATCGCCTCCCACGCTCTTAGGCTCGTCAATAAGGAGCGTCTGGCCTTCGCCGTAACGAACTTCATTCTGTAAATTTTTGAGCGAGGTGACGGTGACAATGCTCATCTCTTTTGACCTCCGGCGAAAAGAATCCGTAGAGCTAACAGGCAAGCGTTAAAGCATGAGTTACGTTAATGCTTTTCTCGTCTCGAAAGCAAGGAAGTGAGAGATGAAAGCAAAGCTCCTTTGCGTGCTTTGCGTCTTCAAACTTTGCGAGCTTTGCGTTAAAGAATCACTTAACCGCAAAGGACGCAAAGAGGGAACGCGCAAAGGGACGCAAAGGAGTCTTCTTCTCGCTCTGTAATCATTGACGGCTTGCAGCGACGCGCCACAAGCGGCTACACTCCTGCGCACACAGCAAGCACATTACGTTGACCCGTTTTTGAGATCAAAATCATCAAGCGAGGAGTTTCATGAAGATTCACGAGTATCAGGGCAAAGAGCTTTTAAAACGATTCGGCGTGCCGGTGCCGCGCGGCATCGTCGCGCGCTCGCCCGAAGAGGCTTATCAGGCGGCGAAGGAGTTGAGCACGGAGGTGGTGGTCGTCAAGGCGCAGATTCACGCGGGCGGTCGCGGCAAAGGCGGCGGCGTCAAACTGGCGAAGTCCGCCGACGAGGCGCGAGACATCGCAAGGCAGATGCTCGGCATGAAGCTCGTCACGCATCAGACCGGCCCCGAAGGCAGGGAAGTTCGCGTCCTTTTAATCGAAGAAGGCTTGCCGATTGACAAGGAATTTTACCTCGGCATCGTGCTTGATCGAGCGAGCGGGCGTCCGGTCTTCATGGCTTCGGCGGCGGGCGGGATGGACATTGAAGAGGTCGCGGCCAAGATTCCCGAACAGATTTTCAAAGAGCAGATTGACCCGGCGGTCGGCTTTCGCCCGTTCCAGGCACGCAAGCTTGCCTTTCATCTGGGTTTGCCCGCAGAGCTGATCGGCCAGGCCGCCAAGTTCATGCAATCGCTCTACACCGCTTATGAGCAACTGGATGCCTCGCTCATGGAAATCAATCCGTTCCTGCTCACAAAAGATAATCGCCTCATCGCGCTCGACGCGAAGGTGAACTTTGACGACAACGCGATGTTTCGTCACAAAGAATTTTTAGACCTCCGCGATCTTAATGAAGAAGAGCCGCTTGAGATTGAAGCGTCGAAGTTCGATTTGAACTACATCAAGCTCGACGGCAACATCGCGTGCATGGTCAACGGCGCGGGCTTAGCGATGGCGACGATGGACATTATCAAGCTGGCCGGAGGCGAGCCTGCGAACTTTCTGGATGTCGGCGGCGGAGCTTCGCAGGAAAGAGTCGAAGCCGCCTTCCGAATTTTGTTGGCCGACGAGAATGTGCGAGCCGTCCTGATAAATATCTTCGGCGGCATTGTGCGTTGCGACATGGTGGCGCGCGGCGTGGTCGGCGCGGCGCAGAACCTCGGCATCAGCGTCCCCGTCGTCGTCCGCCTCGAAGGCACGAACGTCGAAGAAGGCCAGCGCGTAATACGCGAATCGGGCTTAAACTTCACCGTCGCCAACGGGATGAAGGACGCAGCCGAAAAGGTCGTCGCGGCGGCAGGATAAAAGCGAGATTTCAGATTTCAAATTTCAGATATGGGTTTTGTTTTAACTGAGAGCTAACATCTCGCCTCTCACATCTCGATTTACTATGCTTCTCAAATGGCTCGTCCAAATCAGTCGCTTCGGTCTCGCGGGAATGTTTCTCTTCGCGGTCGGGGCGAAGCTCTATTTCATCAATCATCCCCAACAGAGCTTCTTCGTCAACATGACGGGGCTGGTCGGAGAGCGTTGGGCTGTGCCGGTGGCGATTGCGGTCATCGCGGCGGAGGTGATCGCCGTCGTGCTGCTGTTGTGGCCGCGCACGGTGCGGCTCGGCGGAGTGTGGGCAGCCGGATTGTTATTCGCCTTTGCGAGCTATGCGCTCTATTATCGTTACGGTTTGCATAACACGGAAGGGCTTGAGTGCGGGTGCTTCGGCGGCATCATCGGCAGCCAGTTGGGAGTCTCGACCGCACTTCGCAATCTCGCGCTTTTGATTCCAGCCGCCCTCGTCATCTTCGGCTGGCCGCGCCTGCGACGAACAGCGAAATCTGCTCTTGAAACTGAGCAGGCAGCCATTCCAACTTAATTTCACCGCAGAGACGCAGAGAAGACAGATAGAAGATGAGACGCAAACTCTTTACTGCCAACTGCACACTGCCTACTGTTTTTCTCTCTGCGTCTCTGCGGTGAATCTTTGACTTGTCTATCTGCGGCGACGCGGCGCGCGCATGCGATTGATTTCAAAGCGCGTGTTGTCTATCCGCTCTTGCACCGCCGGGTGATCGGAAAAGATTTCATTCAAGAGGCTCGAATTGGTGTCGCCGATGTTCAGGATTTTCTGGAACATCGTCACCATTCCGTCAGGATTGAAACCGGCCTTCGCCATCGCATGCACGCCGAGAAAATCGGCCTCGCGCTCTTCCTCACGATTGTGGACTGAGAGCAGACCGCTCGCGACCATCTGCGCGGCGAGCGTGCCGAGTTGCCCTGCCGTCTCGCCAGCCACTCCAGTCACAGAACCGATGAGGTCTGCGATTCCGCCGAGCATCTGCGTCTGTTCGAGCGTCTTCAAGCTATGACGCGCGACGACGTGTCCGACCTCGTGCGCGAGCACGGACGACAGCTCATCATCGTTGGCTAAATCCATGAGGGCGGTCGTGATGTAAATGTGCCCGCCCGGCGTGGCGAAGGCGTTCAGCTCTTTATCCTTGATGATATGAAATTGATATGTCAGGTTCGGGCGCAGGCTGGCTCGCGCGACGCGCTGGCCGATACGATTGACGCGCGGCTGCCCGTCGCTGACGATCTTGTATTTTTTGGCGACCTCTGTGTGAATCGTGTTGCCGAGCTTGATCTCGTCGCGCTCGCTGAGCAGTCCTTTGTTTGAATAACTCGCGTCACGAAACTGCGAATACGGATCAACATCCATGTAGCTCGTCGCGGAATTGAGCACGGATGAGCCGAGTTCGAGAATCGCGTTGACGGGAGAGCCGGAATCCGTCGTCTCACTTTTCGCGGGCTGCTTACGTTGCGCTTGTGCGTTGGAAAAAAAGAAGGCGACGAGCGCGAGAGTTATGATGGCGAGTTGAAAGCGTTTGGGGGACATGCGATTCATCTTTTTTCGGACTCCTCAAAATTAATGAAAATTCAAAAGGCGCGCGGGCGATTCGCTTCATCCGGCATATCATACTGAAAAAGATGTGCGTTTGGAATAATCATCGCGCCGCATGAAAAAGACGCTGGCCGTGTGCGCTTTTGCAAGGCGGAGATTCACCGCAAAGACGCAGAGAAAACCATGAAAGTTAAGAATCAAGCTATTTACTGCCAAACGCCTGTTTCTTATCTCTGCGTCTCCGCGTCTCTGCGGTTCAATAGTCTGGCTTACTTATCTCACGCGGAACGTGTAGAATCGCTTTCACTTAATAAATCAAAGCGGGAAGAGGAGAGCGCATGGCAACGCTGACATTCTGGGGCGGCGTGGGGACTGTCACCGGCTCCAAGTATTTGATCGAGTCGAACGGGCGGCGAGTCCTGGTTGATTGCGGCATGTTTCAGGGCTTGCGTGAGCTGCGCGAGCGCAACTGGGAAGACCCGCCGTTTGACCCGCGCTCGCTCGACGCCGTGCTCATCACGCACGCGCACATAGACCACACCGGCTACCTGCCGCGACTCGTCTCGCAGGGTTACAGGAAGCCTATCTACTGTTCGCGCGGGACGGGCGATTTGCTCAAGATACTTTTGCCCGACGCCGCGCGCTTGCAGGAAGAGGAAGCCGATTATCGCAATCGTCATGGCCTGACGAAGCATCAGCCCGCGCTCCCGCTCTACACGGAAGACGACGCGCGCGAGACGCTCAAGCTCATCGAAACAGTTCCGAACACGGGCGAGCCGCACGAAGTCACGAAGGGGATTCGCGCGGGCTTTCGCGTCGCCGGACACATCCTCGGCTCAAGCCTCGTCCTCGTCGAGCTTGACGGCGCGGGCGATGACGGCGCGGGGCGGCGCGTACTTTTTTCCGGCGACCTGGGGCATTACGATCAGCCGATTATCAAAGACCCTGAGCCGCCGCCCGCCTGCGATTACATGCTTGTCGAATCAACTTACGGCGACCGCTTGCACGACCCGGAAAAACCCGAAGACGCGCTCGAAAGAATCATCAAGGATGCAGCCGGGCGGCGCGGTCCCTTGCTCATCCCGGCCTTTGCCATCGGTCGCACGCAGGAGCTTATCTACCTCATTCGAGAGCTTGAAGACACAGATCGTATCCCCGTCTTGCCCGTCCGCGTTGATTCGCCGATGGCCGCCGCCGCGACGCGCGCTTACAGTCTTCGCGTGGAGGAGCAGGACGAAGCATACGCGAGCGTGCTGGCGCAGAAACGCCTCCCGCTCAAGACGCGTTCAATGATTACCGCCTCGTCGCGCGAAGAGTCGAAGAAGCTCAACAGCGAAGAGGGCGCGCGCATTATCATCAGCGCGTCGGGCATGATGACGGGCGGGCGCGTCCTGCATCACGCGTTGAGGATTTTGCCGGATGACAACGCGACGATTCTTTTCGTCGGCTATCAGGCGGCGGGAACTGTCGGGCGCAGAATTATTGACGGCGCACGCGAGGTCAAAGTGATGGGGCAGTTTGTGCCCGTGCGTTGCAAGATTGAACGGATCGGCGGCTTCTCGGCGCACGCGGATTGGAAAGAGGTCTTGCGCTGGCTCGAAGGAATGCTTTTACCGCCGCGCCGCTCGTTCACGACGCATGGCGAGCCGGAAGCGGCAGCCGCGATGGCCGAACATATCAGAGAGCGTTTCGGCTGGAAGGTCGAAGCCCCGCAGTACGGCCAAACAGTCGAGCTTTCATGAAAGCTCGACTTTGCATCGCGGCGCAAACCCTGTGCTATACTGCGCCTTCTTTTAACCGCAGTGACAAGTGAAGTGTGATGAGTGATGAGTAAAAGTAGCTTCGCTCTCATCACTCATCACTCGTCACTCATCACTTTTTTTGAGGAGCAAAATCGTTGAGCGTACTGGTTGACAAAAGCACGCGCCTCGTCGTGCAGGGCATCACGGGCAAAGAGGGGACGTTTCACACGCGGCAGATGATTGATTACGGCACACATGTGGTCGGAGGCGTCACGCCCGGCAAAGGCGGGACGACGCATGAGGACGTGCCGGTCTTCAACACCGTCGCGGATGCTGTGAAGGAAGCGGGCGCGAATGCTTCCGTGATTTACGTGCCGCCGCCGTTTGCCGCCGACGCGATTATGGAAGCGGCGGACGCCGGCGTGCCGCTCGTCGTGTGCATCACGGAGGGCATTCCTTCGCTCGACATGGTGAAGGTCAAAGAATATTTAGCGGACAAAGCGACGCGGCTCATCGGCCCGAACTGTCCCGGCATCATCTCGCCCGGCAAGTGCAAGATCGGCATCATGCCCGGCCACATACACATGGAAGGCCGCGTCGGCGTCGTCTCGCGCTCTGGCACTCTGACGTATGAAGCGGTCGGGCAACTGACCGCGCTCGGCCTCGGACAGTCAACCGCCATCGGCATCGGCGGCGACCCCATCATCGGCACGACGCACACGGACGCGCTCGCGCTCTTTCAAGCTGATGACGAGACGGACGCGATTGTGATGATCGGCGAAATCGGCGGGACTGCCGAAGAGGAAGCGGCTCAGTTTGCTCATGAGCATGTGACGAAACCCATCGTGGCTTTCATCGCGGGACAGACCGCGCCTCCGGGCAGACGCATGGGACACGCTGGCGCGATCATCGCGGGCGGCAAAGGCACTGCCGCCGAAAAGATGAAAGCTCTCGAAGAGGCTGGCATTCGCGTCGTCAAATCTCCGGCGGACATCGGCGCGGCGGTCAAAGACGCCCTCGGCTCACGCGCAGTTGCATAATAAAATTCGTTTCCTCGGAACTTCCATTAGTTTATCCATGCCTCGCGGATGGAGAATGATAGATGAGCGCCGAAGATAGACTCGCGCGCGCAGAGCGCATTATTAATAAGCTGGTCGAAATTGCTCTGAGCAGTGATGAGCGAATGGATGCATTGGCAGCATCTCAAGCAAACACCGACGCCAAGATAGCTGCCCTTGCCGACGCGCAAATTAAGACGGAGGCTGTATTGGCACGTTTAGGCGAAAAGATGATCGAACTTGCCGAGTCTCAGGCACATACAGCTCAGCGGTTAGATGCGCTGATTGATATTGTCGGGGGGCTGAAAAAGCCAGAGCCTTAAAGCTTCACTCGGCTAAACTGCTTTTGGCAGCAAATCTGATTTGAGAGACGGAGGTCAAACCTGTGAGAGACAGGCGCATCGTTCCGGCGATTTTCATTCCGGTAGTGATCGGGATGATCGGATTCTTCAATCTCACGCGAAGGCCGCGCTTTGAATTGTTTCACACGGTTGACGTGCTGCAACTGCTGGCGACGGGGATGTGTTTTGGCATCGCTCTGGCAGCATTGCTCGTAATGCTGCGCGGCAAGCGGTGAAAATCAGTTGTAACTTAAATTCAAATTTTAGAGGGAACAATGGCGGAACAGACAGGTAATTTGACTTTCGGCATTATCAAGCCCGACGCAGTGCGCGGCGGGAAGATGGGAAACATTATTCAGCGCATTCTCGACGGCGGTTTTAAGATTCGCGCGATGAAACTGATGCACATGACATTGGGCGAGGCCGAGGGCTTTTACGCGGTGCATCGTGAGCGTCCTTTCTTCGGCGAGTTGACGGAGTTCATGTCGGGCGGGGCGTGCGTCGTGATGGCTTTGGAGAAAGAGGGCGCGGTCAAAGCCTGGCGCGATTTGATGGGCGCGACCGATCCGGCCAAAGCCGACGAGGGAACTTTGCGCAAAGAGTTCGGCGGCTCGATGGGCGAGAATGCCGTGCATGGCTCTGATTCCGAAGAGAACGCGGCCATTGAGATCGCCTACTTTTTCAGCCAGCTTGAGTTGGTTTGAGTTCACGTAATAAAACTTTGCCACAGAGGACACAGAGACAAGCGATGGACATTTCATTTAGCTTCTCTTTCATCTACTTAGCTTTCTCTGTGTCCTCTGTGCCCTCTGTGGCTAAGCTATGGTTTTAATATCACCAGCAAAGGGAGAAGCGCATGAAACGCTGCCCGACCTGTAATCGCACCTTTCTTGATGAGCATTTGAGCTATTGCACGGACGACGGCACGCCGCTCGTCGAGCAATCAACCTCGTCCAGTTTCGATCCGCAGGCGACGCTGCTCTCTACGCCTCCGCCGACGACCAACAAGTCGAACGTGCCGCCGCCGACGCAGGCTTATCGCGCCGACGAGATGCCGGGCTGGCAGACTCCGGGCAGTTGGTCGCAGCCTTCTGCGTCGCCGCCACCACAGCCGCCAGCGCCTTCGTGGCAGACGCCATCACAGCCGCCCGCACAGCAATCGTGGATGCCGCCGCCGCCACCGAGCGCAGGGCTTGGCATGAGCAAGTCGCAACAGAACCCGCTCGCCATCGCTTCGCTCGCGGTCGGAATTTTTAGCATGACGATTGGCCTCTGCTGTTACATGGGCTTCGTCGCGGGGCCGGTCGCCATCGGTCTCGGAGCCGTCGCGTTGTCGCAACTCAAGAACAACCCGATGCAGTCCGGCAGCTCGAAAGGCATGGCTATCGCCGGAATCGTCACGGGCGCAGCCGCGCTCGCGATTATGATGATCTTTCTGATTCTCGGCGTCGCTCTGAGAAGTTTTTAAAAGAGAAGCGGGCTTCGCCAACCGCCCGACATTCGATTATAATTTGTGACAAGCGGAGAAGTTTTTTTATGTCAATCATCAGCGACGTGATCGAATCAACCAAAGCGATTATCAAAGGCATGGGCGTGACCTTCTCTTACATTCCGAAAGAGAAGTGGACGGTTCAATACCCGGACGAGCCGGTCACGATGCAGCCGCGTTATCGCGGCCAGCACTTGCTTCATGTGGATGAGAACGGGCGCGAAAAATGCGTCGCCTGTTTTCTCTGCGCCGCCGCCTGTCCTTCGGATTGCATCTATATCGTCGCGGCGGACGACCCGCGCCCCGCGCTCGAACGCACGGGCGTCGACGAGCGTTTCGCGGAGGTCTACAACATAGATTACGGACGCTGTATCTTCTGCGGCTTCTGTGTCGAAGCCTGCCCGAAGGACGCCATCACGCACGGCTACAATTTTGAGCTGTCGGTCTACAATCGCGCAGACCTCTTGAAGACCAAAGACGACCTGCTCATCACCAAGCAGAAACAGTCCATGAACTACCGCGTCGCCTCTTCGGATGAAGATGTGGACTCCGAATACAAAGAAGTCTAACCCAAGTAAAAAGGTAAAAGTAAAAAGGCAAAAGTGAGGCGGCGAACCACTTCTGATAAAAAGTTGGTTGCCGCCTTCCTTTTACCTTTTACCTTTTTACTTTTACCTTTACCATGTGTGGTGAATGGCTAAAAAGGAATTTCATTACCGTTGGGAGTACGAGCTTGAGTCGAGTCCCGAAGATTTGTGGCCGCTCATCGCGGACACGAATCGCTTTAACCGCGACACGGGCGTGCCCGCCGTGGAAGTCAGGCCGGACGAGAGCGACGGCGCGGAGAAGCTGCGTATTGCGCGCAAGCGTTTGAGGCTTTTTAAATTCGGCATGCCGGTCGAATGGGAGGAGCAGCCGTTCGAGTGGGTGCGTCCCTATCGCTTCGGCGTCGAGCGTCGTTATCTGAAAGGGCCTGTCGCAGAGATGCGCGTCCTCGCGGATTTGCAGCCGCGTCCCGATGGCGGCACAAAGCTCACTTACGAAGTCTGGGCGCGACCGCGAAACGCGCTCGGCCTGACGGCGATTCCGCTCCAGATAGGCATCCTCTCGGCGCGCAGCTTCTCAGCCGCCATCCGTCGTTACGACAAGTTCGCCAACAAAGAGAAGCCGCCGCTTTATCAACGCGCGAATCCAAACTTTTCTCCGGGCGGGCGGTCGCGGCTCGCCACGCTCTGCGAGAAGCTGCGTGAGCAAGGCGCAGCCGTTGAGATCGTCTCGCGCCTCGAAGAGCTGATCGCGCAGGCGGACGATTTGACTTTGGCGCGTATCCGTCCGCACACGCTCGCGGACTACTGGGGCGTGCCGCGTCGTGACGTTTTGGAAATCTGTTTGTGGGCAACGCGCGTCGGCTTGCTGGACTTGCAATGGGACATGATCTGCCCGCATTGCAGGGGCGCGGCGCAGACTAGCCGTTCGTTGAGCGGCCTGCGCTCTGACGCTTACTGCGAAAGCTGCCACGTTGATTTCACAGTCAACTTCGATCAATCGGTCGAGCTGACCTTTCGTCCGAATCCCGCGATTCGTTACATAGAGGCGCAACAGTTCTGCGTCGGCGGGCCGCAGATCACGCCGCATATTGTGGCTCAACAGATATTGAAATCCGGCGAGTCGCGCTCGCTGAAGCTTCCGCTTGAAACGGGACGCTACCGCCTGCGCGCCTCGGAACTTCCGGGCGGACAATTCCTGAGCGTCGCGCAGGATGGAGCAACTGAAATAACTTTGCGCGCGAGCAGCGCGGGTTGGGCGAACGAAGAACTAAAACTTTCTCATCTGCCATCGCTCAAGCTGGAAAATGAGACTGACGCGGAGCAGCTTTTCATACTCGAACGCATGGCTTGGAGCGATCAGGCCGCGACCGCAGCCGAAGTGACCGCGCTGCAAATGTTCCGCGAC